>NZ_JALQDA010000016.1:0-21626 GCF_023631485.1 Caballeronia sp. GAFFF2
CGATACTAGGGCTGACACGCAGAGTGTTTGCAAACGAGGAGGAGTCCATATACGGACATTACAATCTAGCCGCTACAAAACGATCGTTCGATAATGTTAGGTATGTAAAATCTGTTCAAAATGTAGTTTGAGACATTGCAAATTGATGAGGCGACGTGCTTTGCCTGCGGACCTACGTGAAGCGCGTTTAAACGCGCGCAGCCCTTGATCGCATAGTGCAGAAACGCTTCATGAGCATCAGGCATCGTCGCGTAGCCTCGATGCTATGTTGATGCCAGCAAACCTCGCGATAAAACGATAGATACTCCTCGAAGAGTAAGCCTTGCTGTTCGTGTGTTCCGTTCAACTTGTCCGCCGACGAGTACGTGCTTCACCGACCAAGCGCTATCGCTCGCTTTGCGCGAACTGCTAAAAGTATGACGTACGGCGTTTCATGCGCCAAAAGCGAGACATTTCATGCTGAGGCTGAGCCAAGCGCGATCCGGCGCCTCCCGTACAAGGGCGCTATCATGGATCGCGCGCCATTGGGCGCAACTCATTCTCAGTTACACGGAAGAAATTGCAAAAGGAGACTGCTATGAATAAGCTCGTTCGCTGTGTATCTGTCGGCGCCCTGCTCGCCGCCTCTGCTTCTAGCTTCGCGCAAGGCCCGGACGGTTCTTCGCGCCAGACGCTCAATCGCGACTTGTCCGCGCTCGAACAGGCCGGCTACGATCCCGGCGCGCAGACGGCGCACTATCCGCTCGACATTCAGCACGCGCAAAAGCGCGTGGCGCAGCAGCGCGGGCATGCGACGGGTGCGCCGGATGCTTCCGCGAAAGCGCCAGCCTGACGCTCAGGCTCCGATCAGTCGCAACACATGTGCGGCCAACGGCACCAGTGCCGATGTCACCACGCCATTGAGCCCCAGCGCAAATCCCGCGAACGCACCGGCCGTGCCGTCGATCGCGATCATGGTCGCAACGGCGAGGCCGTGTCCGGTCGTGCCGGCGGCCAGGCCTTGAATCTTCAAGTCGCGCACGCCCGCCAACCGTGCGGCGAAGCGCGCGCAGAGCACGGTGACGACCGCCGTCAGCACGGTGAAGGTCGCCGCCAGCGATGCATCCCCGCCCACGCGGGTCGATACGCCGATGGCGATGGGCGTCGTCACCGAATGCGTGAGCAGCGACACTTCGACCAACGGCGACGCGCCGCATAGATGCGCGATGAGCGCCGCCATCAGCGACGAGGTCACCGCGCCCGCGATCACCGCAGGCACGACCGCGCGAAGGCAGCTGCGTATCGCGCTCAAACTTCGGTATAGCGGCACCGCAAGCGCCACCGTCGCGGGTCCGAGCAACACGTTCACGTACTGCGCGCCCTGCATGAAAGTGTCGTAGGACGTGCGCGTCACCGTCAGCAGCAACAACAGACACACCACCGACACCAGCACCGGATTGAACAGCGGATGCTGCTTCGTCGCACGTCCAACGCAAAGGGAGAAGCGATACACGAGCAAGGTCGCGGCAAGCCAGAACAACGGCTCCATCATCAGCGACGAGATGCCTTCGGACAACGCGCCGTTCATGCATCGCCCCGATTCAGCCAGCGCATGACGAACGCCGTCGCCGTCATGCCGGCCACGGTCGAAACGACAATGGCAAGCGCAATGCGCCACCAGTCCGCTTCGAGCAAGCCGAGATGCGTAATCAGCCCCGTTGCAGCGGGCACATAGAACAACGCGAGGCAGCCGAGCAGCAACGCGCTCGCGGCTTCGATATCCGGCGGCACTTCTTTCTTCCACACGCAACGCAGCGTCAGCAACAAGAGGCCGATCAACGCGCCGGGAAACGGCACGGGCAAGCGCCATGCGATCAGATCGCCCGCGAGCTGATAGACGAGCAAGGTGCAGAAGCCCGCCAGCAAGGTCGCCGGTCGGCTGCGCGATGGCGCTTCGCGGGCCGCCGCCGCGTTCATTGCGATACCGTCACGCTTCATCGCGATAGGTCCCGAACGCATGCGCCGACGCACCCATCATCCACCCCGAACCCGAACTCGCCGCCAGCACCGGCTCCGGCGTACCGCGCCGCAGATAGGCGCCGGAACCGGCTTCGACATGCAGCGCGTTGTCTTCGACCACGACGCGACCGCGACTCACCACGATTTCCGGCCATCCCGTCACGGTGCGCCCTTCATATGGCGTATAACCCACGCGGTCGTGCAGCATGGACGCCGACAGCGTGACTTCGCGCGTCGCGTTCCACACGGCGATATCGGCATCGCTGCCGACCGCGAGCACGCCTTTGCGAGGATAGAGGCCGTAAGTGCGCGCGTGCTGCGTGGCGCTCACATCGACGAACTGTTCCATCGTCATGCGGCCCGTGTTGACGCCCGCCGAGAACAAAAGCGGCAGGCGCGCTTCGAGTCCCGGCACGCCGTTCGCCATCTGCTTGAACGAGGTCTTGTTGCCGTGCGGCAGTTTGCCGGTTTCATCGAAACGATAGGGCGCGTGATCCGACGAATACATGCGCAGCACGCCGGTCTTGAGCGCCTCCCACAATGCATCCTGCGCCACGCCGTCGCGCGGCGGCGGACTGCAGCAGAACTTCGCGCCTTCCATACCGGGCTGATCGATATCTTCCGCCGTCAGAAACAGATACTGCGGACAGGTCTCCCCGTAGATCGGCACGCCCAGCGCCTGTGCCGCCGCAATCGTGCGAATGGCCTCGGGCGTGGACACATGCACGATCATCAGCGGCGTGCCCGCCAGTTGCGAGAGCGCAATCGCGCGATACGTCGCCTCCGCTTCCGCAAGCGGCGTATGGGCGACGGCGTGATACTTCGGCGCCTTGTGCCCGCGTTCCACCAGACGCTGAGCGAGCCAGCGGATCATGTCGTGATTCTCCGCATGCACCATTACGAGCGCGCCTTCGGTGCGCGCGACATCGAGCACGTCGAGCATCTGAAAATCGTCGAGCTTCAGCGCGTCGTAGGTCATGAACACCTTGAACGACGTGATGCCGTCGCGGATCGCCTGCGGCAGGTCCACCCGCAAGGTCTGCTCGTCGGGATTGGCGAGAATCAGATGAAAGCCGTAGTCGATCACGGCCTTCTCCGCCGCGCGCCTCGAGTAGTCGGCGATCACCTCGGGCAGCGCGTTGCCGCGATGCTGCGCGCCGAACGGAATGATCGTGGTGTTGCCGCCGAACGCTGCCGAGACCGTCGCGCTGTAGAAGTCGTCGGCGCACATCAGGCCCATGCCCGACAACTGCTCGACGTGGCAATGGCTGTCCACGCCGCCGGGCAGCACGAAGCGGCCGCGCGCGTCGATATCGCGCAGGCCGACGGGCAGGCCGGGCTCCATCGCGGCGATCACGCCGTCGCGTACGCCGATATCGACGCTTGCGGCACCATCCGCGTTCACGACGGTGCCGTGACGTATCGTGAAATCGAAAGTCATGAGCGGGTTCCGGCGAGTCGAATCACAGTACGTCGATGGGCGATGCAGCGCAAACGGACAGTCCCACGCGCTCCACGACCTGTTCGAGTTCGCGCGCGGTTTGCGCATCGATCTGCACGCCGGGCTGGCGCACGGCCGCGCAACGGATTGCACCACGCTGCTGATAGATGTACTTGCGCAAGGTGATGCCGATCTTCGGCTGGAACTCGTAGCGCAGCAGCGGACAGTAACGGTCGAAGGTGGCCGCCGCCCACGCGTAATCGCCTTGCGCATAACGTTCGTAGATTTCGACGAGAATCTCCGGAAATGCAAAGCCGGTCATGGTGCCAACCGCGCCGCGCTGCAACTCTTCCAGAAAGTACACGCCGCCCAATCCGCCGAACACGCTCACCGTGCCGTCCGCGAGCGCGAGAATCTTCGAGATCTTCGGTGCGACGGGCGGCTCTTCCATCTTGATCACATGTACGCCGCCCTCGCGTCCGAGACGCGCGACGACTTCGGGCGACACCACCGTGCCGAACGAATCCGGGAAGTCGTGGATGATGACGGGAATCTCCAGCGCATCCGCAAGCTGGCGGTAGTAGTTGAACAACAGTTCCGCCGATGCGCCGTCGAGCGGCGCGGCGAACACGGCGGCCGCGCCCAGCGCCTGCGCTTCCAGCGCCTGTTCGATAGCGCCCGTGATGCCCAGCGCGCGTACCCCAACCCACACCGGCACGCGGCCGCCGGCCTGACGGATGAACGTCTCGATTACCGTCCTGCGTTCGGCGTTCGAGAGCTTGTGCGACTCGCCGAGAAAACCGAGGATCGCCAGGCCCGTGACCCGCGCGGCGATCTGAAACTCGACCAGCGTCTCGATGCTTTCCACATCGACACGCAGGTCTTCAGTAAAGGGGGTGGGACAAATCGTGTAAACACCGTGCTGCACGCCGAAGGACGACGCGCCATTTACCGCTGCCGCCACCTGCATGGAAAGCCGATCAGACATGTTTAGCTCCGCAAATGAATTCGTTGCAATTGCTTTGAAATGCAACGACAGGAGCATTCAGCTTAACTGTGTCAATTTGGCCTTACCCCATACCTTTTTATCGGAACGCTACATCGTGATCGCATCGACGGAAGCGCTTGCGAACTCCTCGGCAGGGCGATAGCCGAACTCGGCGGTGATGTCGCGCAACGTCTCGCAAAACGCGCCGGCAAGACGCGACAGCGGCTCCTGCTTCAGGCGCAGCAGATTGGCCGTGAGTTGCGGGCTGTCGTGGATGGGACGCGAATCGAGACCGTGGCCCAGACGGCTGTTCATCGAGAAGGTATCGACGAAGGCCACACCGCCGCCCGCCGTCACCACCGAACAGGCCTCCTGCGGTGAAGCCACTTCCACCGCCACGGGCTTGGCGATCTCCGCCGCCGCGAAGATGTTCTCGACCACGTTGCCGAACGGCGTGCCGTGGGGATACGAGACCAGCGGATGCGCGACAAGATCGGCCACCGTGACGGTCTCGAGCTTCGCAAGCGCATGGCCGCTGGGGAATACGCATACAACCGTGCCGTGGCACAGCGGCGTGGAATCGATGTTGGGATGTTCGACCGGCGTCATCGACAAGCCGAGTTCCGCGCGCTGCTGGATGAGCGCATCGAGCAAGGACGGCAAGGTCAGCGCCTGGAACGTGACCTTCACCTGATCGTGCTTGCTGCGAAACCGGGCGATGGCGGCGGGGATCAGTTGGTAACCGAGACTCGGTCCACCCACCAGATGCAACACGCCCGAGCGACGCTCACCGAGTTCGCGCGCGCGTTCGTTGACCCTCGCGATGCCGCGATAGACCTGTTCGATCTCGCGAAAGAGTTCCTTCCCTTCCATCGTCGGATGCAGCCGCGACTTGATGCGCTGGAACAGCGGATAGCCGAGACGCTGCTCCATATACGCCAGCACGCGGCTGATGGCGGGTTGAGAAACGTGCAGCAGGCGTGAGGCGGCGCTGATCGATCCGGTGATCATGATCGCGCGGAACACCTCGATCTGACGGGCATTCAGGGACATGGCAAAAGCGACTCGGGACGCGTGGAGGCAGTCCGAGTATGCTCCGCCAAAATAGCGCACCAATATTCCCGGACGCTTTGCCGCGCCGTGTTTGGACTGTTTTGGTACGAGCGGCCACGCACGTGGCCGCTCGTCGGCACATCACACCGCGCGGATCATGCCGCCGTCCACGCGCACTTTCCCGCCCGTCATGTACGACGCGCGTTCGCTGGCGAGGAAGGTGACCACGGAGGCGAACTCGTCGGCGGTGCCGTAGCGGGCCATGGGAATCGCGGCGGACGAGGCGGCGGCGACATCGCCGATCGACTGGCCGGTGCGGTTCGCGGTTTCGCCGTCTATCTGCCGCACGCGGTCAGTCAGAATGCGCCCCGGCAGTACCAGGTTCACGGTGATGCCGTGTGGCGCCACTTCCGCCGACAAGGTCTTTGCCCAGCCCGCGATGGACGCGCGAATGGCGTTCGACAGCGCGAGCCGCGCAATCGGCTGCTCCACGCCCGACGACGAGATGATGACGATGCGCCCCCACTGCCGCCCGATCATGCCCGGCAGCATGGCCTGCGTCAGTTCGAACAGGCTGCATGCCATCGCCTGGAATTGCGCGGGCCAGTCTTCGGGGCGCGCATCGAGCGCGGTGGTGGTGGGCGGGCCGCCCGAATTGAGCACGAGAATATCCGCGCCGCCGCGCGCATGAATGTCTTCGATGGCCGCCGCCACCGATTCGCGCGACTTCAGATCGAGCGCGAGACTCGACGCGCGCGTCTGCACGTGCGGATCGTTTTCTGCAATCCATGCGTCGATCAAAGCCGTGCGCCGTCCGCAGGCGGTCACGTCCGCGCCTTCGGCCAGCAGCGTGCGCGCGCACGACGCGCCCAGCCCGCTGCTCGCGCCCAGCACCACGGCGCGTTTTCCAACCAGACCCAGTTCCATCCGTTTCCTTCCTCAGAATGTTCGAAAGCCGCCGCTTGAAGCAGGCTTACTAGAAAATCGAAAAGTGGCCGTATGCGCCGTCGCAATAGAGCAAGGGATCGGTCCCCGGCGAAGCGATCACGCTGCGCACGTCGCCCGCAATCAGGCTGTGCGTGCCGCGCTCCCAGCGTTCGCGCACGGTGCAGAACACCGCGCTCTGGCTCTCTTCGAGAAAGGGAATGTCCTTCAGTTCCTTGTCCTCGCAATGCGCCCAGTTGCCGACCCCGAAGCGGTCCAGGCTCGCGGCGCGCGCGATCTTCTCGCCGAGCGCGACATTGCCCGCGCCCAGCACGTTCACGCAGAACGCGCCGCGACTCACCAGCGGCAGATGACACGAGGCGGACTGATTGACCGCGATCATCAGCACCGGCGGTTCGAGCGAGACGGACATGGTGGCGGTCGCGACCATGGCGTGGCGCGTGCCGCCGTCGGCGGTCGAGATCACCGTGACCGTGTTGCCGAAGCCGCGCAGCGCGAGGCGGAAGGCATCGGCCAGCCGCGCGGAATCGTCGCGGGCGCGCAACGCTTGTTCTGTCAATTGCATGGGTTGTACCCTCTTGCGTAGCGGCGGGCGATTACGCGCTGGCCGGAGATTGCGCGGCCTTGAACGCCGCATAGCGCGCAAGCGTCGCTTCGTTGGGCGGATAGGTGCCTTCGAGCGGTTCGCCGGCATCGAGTTCGCTCATTAGAAACGCTTCGAGCTTTTCCTGTTCGTTCGCCAGACGCGCGACTTCCAGCGCCTTGTCGCGCGGAATGCAGACCACGCCATTGGCATCGCCCACCACGATGTCGCCAGGGAACACCGCAATACCCGCGCATCCCACCGGCAACTGCCAGTCCATCACCTGCAGCTTGTTGCCGCCCGGCACCGGCGCGGAACCGCCATGGAACACCGGCAAACCGAGTTCGTCGATCAGCGGCGCATCGCCCACGCCGCCGTCGGTGACGACCGCGCGCACGCCGACACGCAACAGATAGCGCGCGATGATGTCGCCCAGCAGCGAGACCGAGTTTTCGCCGCGCGCATCGAAGACCACGACGTGGCCTCGGCCGATTTCGCCCAGCGCCTGACGATGCGGATTGCGCACCTTGCCCGCGCCGATGGCATCGCGCAGATCTTCGCGAACGGGAATCGTGCGGATGGTGAAGGCTTCGCCCACAAAGCGGCTGTTCTCGCTCGAAATGGGACGCAGGTTTTCGAAGAATCGGGTGCGCAGGCCCTTCTTGTTGAGGATCTGGATCAAGGTCGGAACGGTGACGCCTACGAGCGCCTCTTCGACATCTTTGAGAAATTGTTCGGAGTTCATGGAGTACGGTTACTTGCTAACGAGTTACGCGGACAATTCACGTCAGGCGATCTTCACGTGCGCGCCGTCGACGATTTCCTTCCAGCGGTTGTGTTCCTCGGTCAGGAAGTTCGCGAAATGACTGCGGCTCAATTCGAACGGCACCGCGCCGATAGCCGCGAGATGCTTGATGAAATCCGGCGACTTAAGAATCTGTTCGATGGCGCCATGCAGCTTGGAGACGACCGGATCGGGCGTGCCGGAGCGCGCGGTGATGCCGAACCACGTGGTGATGTCGAAATTCGGCACGCCGGCTTCCTGCATGGTCGGCAGGTCGGGCACGAGCGGCCAGCGATCGGCCGCCGTCACCGCGAGCGCACGCATGCTGCCCGCGCGCACCCCGCCGATGGACGACGGATAGTTGTCGAAGGCCAACTGGCAGACGCCGGACATGAGGTCCGTGACCATCGGTCCGGAACCGCGATACGGCACATGCACGATATCCACGCCCGTGCGCAGCTTGAAGAGTTCGCCCGCCAGATGCACGGAGCCGCCGGTGCCCGCCGAGCCGAAGTTGAGCTTGCCCGGATGCGCCTTCGCATAGGCGATCAGTTCGGCGACCGAATTCACCGGCAGCTTGGGATTGATCACGAGGATATTGGTGATCTTGCCGAGCATGGAGATCGGCACGCTGTCGCGCTTCGGATCGAAACTCGAATCGGGCAGCAGGATCGGGTTGATCGCATGCGTGGCCACATTGGCCATCAGCAGCGCGTAGCCGTCGCGTGGCAGCCGCGTGACGTATTCGGCCGCGCGCGCGCCGGATGCGCCCGGACGGTTGTCCACCAGGAACGGCGACTTGAGGTCCGCCGTGAGGCGTTCCGCGAGCAGGCGCGCCACGATGTCGTTGCCGCCTCCCGGCGGCGCGCCCACGATCAGGCTGACCGGACGCGACGGATAGGCTGCGTCTTCGGCAAAGGCCTGCCCAGTCATGGCGGCGGCGGTCAGACCCCCGGCGGCGCCGAGAAAGGAACGTCGATTCATGCGCATGTCAGTTTCCGTTCGATGTCTTGATGTTTGAGTATTGCGATCATTCGGCCGCGAGTCCGACCGAAGGCGCGCGCATCTTGCGCGACGAGAACGCGATGGCGAGTACCGCGCCGAGCAGCAACAGCGCAAGGCTTAGCGGCCGCGCGAAGAAAGTGAAATAGTCGCCGCGCGAGATGGTGAGCGCGCGCTGCACGTTTTCCTCCAGCGTCGGTCCGAGCACGAGGCCCAGCACCAGCGGCGCGGCCGAGCACTTCAATTGCCGGAACACGATGCCGAACACGGCGAAGACCGCGGTGAGATACACGTCCGTGACCGAGTTCGACACGCTGTAGACGCCGATGCAGCAGAACACGACGATCATCGGGAACAGCAGGCGGTAGGGAATCGCGAGCATGCGGATCCAGATGCCGATCATCGGCAGGTTCAGCACCAGCAGCATCAGATTGCCGATCCACATGCTGGCGACCACGCCCCAGAAGACCATCGAGTGTTCGGTGATGAACTGCGGTCCCGGCGTGATGCCCTGGATCATCATCGCGCCCAGCGTCAGCGCCATGGCGGCGCCGGCCGGAATGCCAAGCGTGAGCATCGGAATGAAGTGGGTGATGGCGGCGGCGTTGTTGGCCGCTTCCGGACCCGCCACCCCTTCGATCGCGCCGTGACCGAAGCGCTCCGGCGTCTTCGACAGACGCCGTTCCGTCGCGTAGCTGGTGAAGGACGAGATCAACGGACCCGTGCCCGGTAGAATGCCGAAGGCCGAGCCGATCAGCGTGCCGCGACAAATTGCCGCGGCGGACATCTTGAAGTCACTCCACGTCGGCATGAGACCCGTCACCTTGATATCGGAGGCGGTCTTGCGCGTGCCGCCCGAGGCGAAGTGAATGACTTCCGCAATCGCATACAGGCCCACTGCGACGGCGACGAAGTTCACGCCGTCCGCAAGATCCTGATTGCCGAAGGTGAAGCGCTGCACGCCCGAGGCCACATCCGTGCCCACCGCGCCCACGAGAAGGCCCAGCACGCCCATGCAGATGGTCGAGAGCACCGGACCTTCGGAAGAGAGCGCCGCGACCGTGATGAGGGCCATGACGACCATCGACGCATATTCCGCCGGGCCGAACAGCAGCGCCACACGCGAGAGCCACGGCGACATCACCGCAATCACCAGCACGCCGAAGCAGCCCGCGATGAACGACGAGATCGCCGCCGTGCTGAGCGCGGCGCCCGCGCGGCCCTTGCGCGCCATCGGATGCCCGTCGATGCAGATCACCACCGAGGTCGGCTCGCCCGGCATGTTGAGCATGACCGCCGTGGTCGAGCCTGAATGATGCGCGCCGTAGTAGATGCCCGAGAGCATGATGAGCGAGGTCACCGCCGGCAGCTTGAACGTCAGCGGCAACAGCATGGCGATGGTCGTGATCGGGCCGAGGCCTGGAAGAATGCCGACGAAGGTGCCAAGCGCCGCGCCGATCACGCAGTAGTAGAAGTTGTAGGGCGACAGCGCCGTGAGGAAACCGGAGCCCAGATTCTGGAAGAGTTCTTGCAAGATGATCACCGCGGCTGATATCGACAGAAGGTGTCCGGCGCAAGGCGCACGGAGCGTGTGAACGGTGTCAGGAAGCGCCGGCGCCGAATTCGCCCACGGCATCGAGCGCCTTCAGCGAATGCACATAGGCCGCGCCCGCATTCAGCGCAATGGCTACACCGAGTGCTTCGCTCACTTCTTCCATGCTCGCGCCGGCTTTCACCGCCGCCATCGCGTGCGAGCCGATACAGCCATCGCAGCGCGTCGTGACGGCCACCGCGAGCGAGATCAGTTCGCGGGTTTTGGCATCGAGCTTGCCGGTGCCGGTTTGCGCTTCGTTGAGTTCGCTAAAGGCGCTCAGCATGCGCGGATGGTTTTGCTGAAAAACCGCCGACAGCTTGCGATTGTTGGCGACGAGATCATTCCATTGGGACGACATGAGGCTTTCCTCTCGGGTAAGAAACAGGGGGTGAAGCGTGTTAAGAGATTGACGTCTTCGTTACTTGAGTAGCGCGAAGGGCATGCCGAGGAGATACACGAACAGCACGCAGCACACGGCGGTGAGCAGCACCGTGAGAATCAGCACTTCGATTGGCCGCTCGCGCCAACGCTGATAACAGACGATGGCGCTCAGCACCGCGACCGCCGGCGCGAAGCCGAACGCCTTGAGCACGATGCCGAACAACACGATGCCGACCACGATGATCAGCGCCGTGGGACTGAGCTTCACGGCTTCGTCGTCCGCGCCCTTGCGCCAGCCGATCAGCATGTTGGTAAGACCGAGCAGCGCCAGCATGCCGGACACGCCGAGCGGGAAGTAGCCTGGTCCCATGTCGGTCGCGGTGCCGAGACGGTACTGGCAGGCATAGATGCCGCCCATCAGGCCGATGGCGGCAAAGACGAGCCCGGCGGCGAGACGGGTGTTCCTGATGGTGATCGCTTTCATGGAGGGTCCGGTGTGCGTGGTCTTTTTCGCTCAGGCGTCAGGCGGGCATGCGTGCGCCCAGACGCGCGCGCAAGGTCTTTTCCGGATAGCCGGTGTTCATTAGGCCGCGCTTCTGAAGTTCCGGCACGACGTGATCGACGAAGTCGGTAAGATCGCGCGGCATCACCGGCGCCATCACGTTGAAGCCGTCGCAGCCGGACTGCGTGAGCCAGCGCTCCATTTCATCGGCGATAAAGGACGGCGTTCCGATCAGCGGCAGGAAACCGCGCGCCGCCGTCGTACGCTGATAAAGCTGGCGGATGCTGAGGCTTTCGCGACGCGCCATGTCGATCAGCACCTGGCGGCGGCTCTTGCCGCCTTCGGTGTCGGGGATATCGGGCAGCGGGCCGTCGAGGTCGTAGCCGGACAGATCAAATCCGCCGAACAAGTCCTTCAGCTGGTTCAGGCCGATGTCCTCGTGCACCAGCGTCTGCAACTCTTCGAACTTGCGATGTGCGTCTGCTTGCGTTTCGCCCACGATCGGCAACATGCCGGGCAGGATCTTGAGTTCGTCCTGCGCGCGGCCGTACCGGCTCATGCGGCCTTTGAGATCGGCATAGAACTTCTGCGCGTTTTCCAGCGTGGGCTGCGCGGTGAAGACGGCATCCGCCGTGCGCGCGGCCAGTTCCTTGCCCTCTTCCGACGATCCCGCCTGCACGACCACCGGGCGTCCCTGCGGCGAAGGCGGCGTGTTCAGCGGCCCGCGCACCGAGAAGAAATCGCCCTTGTGATTGAGCGTGTGCAGACGTTCGGGATCGAAGTAGAGGCCGGCCTGCTTGTCGCGCACGAAGGCATCCGCATCCCAGGAACGCCACAGGCCTTCCACCACGCGATGAAACTCTTCGGCCCGCATATAGCGCTTCGAATGCTCAATCTGGCTCGCGAGGTGATAGTTCATCGCTTCGGACTCGGAGGTCGAGGTCACCAGATTCCAGCCGATTCGCCCGCCGCTCAGCACATCGAGCGAGGCGAACATGCGGGCGACCGTGTACGGCTCGTTATAAGTCGTCGAGGTGGTCGCGACCAGCCCGATATGCTCCGTCGATACCGCCAGCGCCGAGAGCAAGGTGAGCGGCTCCATGACCGCGACGCGCGGCATGCGCTTGAGCGCCGAGATATCCCAGTCGCGAAAGCCCGCGCTATCCGCGAGGAACACGAGATCGAACGAGCCGCGTTCCGCCGTGCGCGTCAGATGCAGGTAGTGCTGAAACGAAAACTCCGATTCGAGATTAGTCGACTCGTGCCGCCAGCCCGCCTGATGATGGCCGAATCCATGCAGGAACGCTCCGAGATGCATTTTCTTGTTCACGCCTGATCACCTTGAACCTAAGCGGTTCGATATTTCGTCGAACCATGGTAATTTTTAAAAAAAGCACGACCCTATGCCTTTTTGAGGCAGTCGATGTCGTCTGGCTTATACCCTTGACGCTTTAGAAGTGCGTTTCGAAGCCGGCGCGGACCATGAACTGATTGCCCGACCCCGAAGAATTTCCGTTCGCGCTGTCGCCAATGGAGGAAGTCGCGCCGATCACATTGCCGTAGGCATCCATCATCTGTCCCTTGGCGTGCTGATATGCGACGATCAGATAAAGGCCGGTGCGCTTGCTAAGGAGATAAAGCGCATTGCCCGCGATGTTTTCGTATTGCGCGCGCTCGGCGGTCGACGTGACGGGCTGGCCGCGCGTATAGGCCACGGAACCACCCACGCGCAAGGCAGGCGTGATGAAGTATTTGGCGCCCGCGCCGACCGAGTTATAAGCCACGCTCTGCGCAAACGACGACTGCGCCGGCGGACGATATTGTGTGTAGCCATAATTGGTGCCCACCGTGAGCTTGCCGATGGTGTATTGCGCCACCGCGCCCACGATCTGCACCATGCGCGAGCCGATGAAACCCGCCGTCGGCGACGAGCCGTAATTGCCGTCGGACGACGCGGACCATGCATTGCCCACGCCATAGGTATTCACCATGCGCAGATAAGCGGCGCCCAAGGCAAGCGGGCCTTGCACGTAATTCATGCCCGCACTGACCGTACTACCCGAATTCAAGGAGCCTGCGTTATTGCCAAAGCCGTAAAGCACGTCGGCGGTCATGCCGCGGTAGTTCGGGCTTTGGTATTTGATGGAGTTATTGACGCGAATACTATCGTCGAGATTCGAGATATCGCCCGGATACGTGCCCGAGCCGCTGCCGAAGTCGTTACCGTAAAGCAGCAGCAAATCGGTCATCGGCTCGTATTGGCGGCCCATCGTCAGAGTACCGAAGCGATCGGACGTGACGCCCACAAAAGCCTGGCGATTGAACTCATTACCGCTGCTGGCAAATGCACCGGTATTGATATTGAAGCCATTTTCAAGCTGGAAAATAGCCTTTAATCCGCCGCCGAGATCTTCCTTGCCTTGCAAACCCCAGCGATCCGCGTAAAGCGCGCCGCTACGTATGCTCAGGCTGGATTTGTTCGTATATTGAACAGGCTTGCCTTTAGCGCCTGTCGATTGCGCCACGCCTACGTGATTGAAGTATTGAATGCCGTCGTCGACGATACCGTAAAGCGTGACGCTGCTTTCCGCATGGGCAAGAGATACACCTGCGCTCGTCATGAGCGCGGTGAGGAACGCCTTTTTCATGGTGCTGGTGTCCTGACAATTATTGGAAGACTGTGAGACGAGTCTAAGCATCCAATTTTCAGCACCGTGCATATCAAAACGTTCGTCATCTCCTACATGAGGTTATCGTTTGGACACAACCATGCACAAGTCCGTACTGACGTGGTTGGCTAGCCGGAGTAAAGGTCTCCGGAAAACCCGGTGCGCTTCAGGGCGCCTCAAGGATTCGCTTCGCCGGGCTTACGCCCGTCCTTGACCCGCCAACCCACCCACTCAAAACTCAAAAGAGGCTCTTTTTCGTCCGTATTGTGCTGTACTTTAGTCGTTGTCACCCGGCCACAAGAGATCTCTTCCGATTTGCCGCGAGAACCGGCCTTTCTAACGGCGTCTTGTCCTTTTACCCCCGCGCTCGCCTGCAATAAATGCTGCATAAGCGCGCCTTTGCCCGGCTTCGCCTCTAACCACTCATTTGCCTCGACGAGTGCTACCATCCTCACCTGTCGCAATTGACGGTGATGTTCATCGAGCACAGGCGCGAGGGAAGCGATCAAATTTTCGTCGAATCTCCAAGTGCCGGTCTCACAGCCTAGTTCGATAACCCGCGCTAGACCGGCCTTGGAGTTCGACATCGCGTGCTCATCGACCACCCCATATCCCAGCATGACAAGACGGTGCACCGCCATCGCGGCATGCGCGAGCGCTAAGGCAACCTCGGAACCCGCATCACCTGCGCGCGCCCGTTCCAGCGCGGTCCAAGATCGCAACGAAATCCGGTTGGCTGCTGCCGTATCGAGCGGCAGAAACAAAGCTTTCTTATGGTGGGCGCGCTTCGCCAAGCCCATTGAGGTTTTGGTCTTACGAACTTTTGCCATTTGCATGCTTTCACGGGAGAAGGTCTGGGCTTTTACATACAGGCCGACGGGTGCAGGCGTGTAGTGCCATGACACGTGTATTGTGGTTGAGTTGCGATCTCGCGCACAGCCGCATATTGGTTATGTTAAGCCGGATATTGCCAAAGCTATCTCCAGTCCTTAAGGTACGGAGGTCTGATGTGCGCGAACCCATCCGTATGGAGGCGAAAAGTGACAATGCAGAACCGTGAATTGACGACTGAATTTGTGACGGAGCAGCGAGAACGCCTGTTACGAATGCGGAAAGATTTTGCTAACCATGACGATGTTGCTTCCGTAACGAATCCAGCAGGCTCGAATCCGGGCATGCTCAATTTTAACCGGCTCCGTATTGGCGACATCGACAGAGCATTGCAGAAGATCGACGATGGAACGTACGGACTGTCTGACGAGAGCGGCGAGCCAATACCGCAGGCGCGGCTCGAAGTGTTTCCTGACGCGCTCTACACTGAACGCGAGCAGGAAGAGAGAGAAGTCGGTAAGTAAGGTCTTCGCGCAAGCCTGATTGAGCTTCGAGTGCTGCAAAAACGTGGACAGAGTACCAACGCGCCTATTACGCAAAGCGTTGTTGCGCCCGGAGTTACTTTGCTAACGGTCTTAGCTCAAAACGAAGGCACCTCTATCGATGTGTCAGGTTCTGTTTTGCATATGAGCAAACATTTGGCTCAATAACCCGTGAGACTGAATAAGTCGTGCGGCAGAAGGATGCGCAAGGCTTTTTGCCTTACAGAGCAATCCTTTCGCCGCTTTACACCTGTTTCCGTCTGCGTAAAGCAGTTGGACGGCGCGTATTGACAAACGAGCCTCTGTTTGGAATCGCGTACGACGTAATGTGCCGCGACAATGGCGAAACTCATTTCGCTCATGCTCTTGTCGCTCGCTTTCACGATGACGTACGCGACTCGATCCCGCGCGCCGCCTGCTCCGGGCAATAAGCGCGGCGCGCGTAACTCCTTACTTCTTTCCACGGATTGAACGACAATCGCGACACGTTAATGCCAGTCGGAGATCCGGCGCCTTCCCAGTGCAAGGTATGCCTGGTCCGACCTACGCTTGCGTTCTAACATGAGCGAAACGCTCGACTTCGACGGCGTCGCCCCGCTCAGCTGCACTCAGCCTTTCAAGCAGCGCAGTTACGGCTGAAAACTGGTGATGCAACAGATGTTGCCTTCGCATCAAGTCATTGAGGCGCTTGCACCAGTAGACGATAGGAAGCGCAGGAATAGGCTCGCGCAGTACCGCTTCAACCGCAAATCGGAGATGAGCGAGGTCGCTGTCAATCATTCGCAGTTCGAATGATCCTAAAACACGATTTTGGGCCAAGTCCATGCCGTATTATCGGCATGATCCGCGCAAAGCTTTACAGGTTGATTCGCGAAGAAATCACATGGCCGAACCGTCAATGCAGCGGTCAACGCGCAATGGCGCGCTCGCAAGTACTCGTTTTATTGCGTTAAGCATCCCGGTCACAGGAAAAGGTTTTTGCAGGATTTCTGCGAGGGGAAGCGGCGCGACGGGCGGCAATGCGCTCATTGCGATCACAGGAATAGCGCAAAAGGCGGGCGATGACTTCAGTCGATGCAGCAATTCTTCGCCCCCCATCACCGGCATCATCCAGTCGGACAAACGGCATCGGGTCGCCAGTCATTTGCCAGTTGCATGGCTTGGAGCCCGTTCTTTGCTGAGCGGACGTCGTAACCCGCATCGGTCAAAATCACCTCTAGCACCTCGACGATACCTGGCTCGTCGTCAACCAATAGAACCCGTTGCATAGTTCAACGCCCGCGCGCCTCTATTTTGCTTCCGTCAACCGTATAACCGTGTTTTGGTAAGCTCGGCCTCTGCTTGCGATCGCTGAGTTACGTATTGTCCGACCCGCGCAAGCTCCGTTCCACGCCTTGTGGTTGGGCAGGGGGCACGCGATGCGATGCCTGATGGCGGCAAACTCACGCTTGAATTGTCTAACGCAATGTTAGATGACCGGTATGTGCGTTCGCTGTCCTTATCGGACGTGCCAGCGGGGCAATACGTGATGCTCGGTGTTACCGATTCGGGGACCGGTATGGCTCAGGACGTGATCGAGCGCGCGTTCGATCCATTCTTTACAACCAAACCTGAAGGCGAAGGCACGGGATTGGGCCTGAGCATGGCTTACGGCTTTGTCAAGCAAAGCGGCGGTCACATTCGCATTTACAGCGAGGTCGGACACGGCACGACGATACGCGTCTACCTGCCGAGATCGACTGTCGCCGCACTCGAACCCGTCACGCGGCGAACCGCTACACCGGTCGGCGGCAACGAAACGGTGCTGGTCGTAGAGGACGACAAAAAAGTTCAGGAAACAGCTATCGAGATGTTGAGCCAACTCGGCTACAGCGTGCTCAAAGCGGACAATGCGGATCAGGCGCTGGCCGTGTTGAGCAGCGGCGTGCATGTCGATCTCCTTTTCACAGACGTCGTCATGCCAGGCACGCTCAAAAGTCCGGAAATGGCGCGGCGCGCCATACAGTTGCAGCCGAATCTGCAGGTTTTATTCACTTCCGGCTACACTCAGAACGCTATCGTGCATGGGGGGCGTCTGGACCCGGGTGTCGAGCTATTGAGTAAGCCATATAGCCGCGACGATATAGCGTTTAAGCTACGCCAGATGCTCGACCCCGCTCAAGCAGCACCGCCTTGTAAGAGCGAAGAGGAACAGGCGCAGAGTTCTCGAGGCCAAGTAACCACTAAGCGCATTCTCGTTGTGGACGATGACGGTGCGACTCGCGAGGCGGTCACTGAGCTTCTGAAAATGCTCGGTCACCGCTGCGAAGCCATCAGTTCACCCAGGCAAGCACTAGAGGTGGTGATCCGCCGAAACTTCGATATCCTGATAACTGACCTCAACCTTCCCGGCATGTCAGGCATCGACTTGGCCCGCAGCATCTTGGCGCGTTGCCCCAAAATGCACGTCATCTTCTCGTCCGGTCACATGGTCTTGCCGGAACAGGCCTCTGATTTCACATGGCGCGACTTGCCCAAGCCGTACACTCTCGATCAACTTGAAAATGCATTGCGGCTCGTACCCTGACCCCTTGACGAGATGATCATCGACGAGGTGTTCATGACCTAGCTTTCCAAGCAAACCGGATGGGCTATTTGCTGCGGGACGCAACACGGTCGCCCGGCAGATTAACGGTACACCGGGAGGCCGGCATGTCGACCCCTTGCGAGGTACACGGAACAACACTCGATCGGTCTCCAGCAGCAATCGCGCGGCGAGCACGAAACATGGATCAGCTGCTTATCCTGGTAAGCAAATACGGGCAGAAGCTCCAAATCGCCTTACCTGGGTGTATTAGCGGAACAAGAGCACCCAGTAGCAGAGTAGCAGAATTGAAGCACCTCAACAGCTGTATTGTCCGTCACGGAAATGCACGCAGGCAGCGCGGGCAACGTGATTCCAGGGCACGCCACGCTTTCGGGCACAATGTGCGCGTTCAGTGACGACGTGCTCGATCTGATCGAGCGCCGCATGAACGAGATCGCGCAGGGCATGGCGGATGCGCACGGCGTGCGAGCAGACTTTCGCTTCGAGCGTGTGTATCCGGCGCTCGAAAAACATCGCGAGGAGGCAGCGCGTGCGGCGCGCGCGCTGGCATCGCTCGTGGGCAAAAATCGCGTGAACGTGGATGTGTCGCCGCAGATGCCATCCGAAGACTTCGCGTTTTATACGCAGCATCGGCCGGGATGTTATGTGTTCATCGGCAATGGCGACGGTTCGGAATACGGCGACTCCGGTTGCGCGATTCCACTACACAGTACCAGCTACGACTTCGACGATGCCGCGCTGAAAACGGGCGTAGCCTGGTGGGTCGCGCTTGCGCAGGACCTACTTTCTTTGCATTAGCGTTTAGTCGAGGCCGCGTTGGCCGGACGCGGCGGGAACCGCCACAGGAGATTCTTCCGCAAGACCCATACGCGCCAGCACGTCCGACAAACCTTGATGCACCGCCTCATTGCCGAACAATCGCTGCAAGCGTGAGTCGCTTTCTGCGGAAGATTCACTTGGGGCGCGGATGACAACTTCCGACAAGTTCCAGAATATCGGAGAAGATCTTCACGCGTTCAGGGCCGATTTCAATTTCGGCCCATGCCGTGAAGTCGGTTCGGGTCGCGCACGTGATCCTAGGTCAAAGGATCCGACCGATCCAACCGATCTGTACAAGCCAGACGATCAGCGCTAAGACGAGTGCGATGAAAAAAATCCACAGCCCAAGTCGTAAAGCAAGGCTTTTTTTCGATTTGCTGTCGGTCATATCGAATCAAAAAAGTGTTTTCCTATTAGCGTGTGCGCCAACCACTACCCGTTATCCTTCAAGTCTTGCAGCGAAACTTCGAGAACCTCGGCCGCGTCGGCATGGAGCTGCGCCAAGCCCGCATCCATCTCGAAGCCAGAGGGCATCGACCGGCTTTCGGCTGCATCACGCAGCACATTAATCGCCAGACGTAATGCGTCGGCCAAGGCTAGGTAGCGGCTGCTCATGTTTTCTCGTCTAAAATCGCGTCAGTCTTCTCGCCGAATAGGTCTAGGCTGTTGAGGCATTGCTTTACGGCCTCATCAATCGTTGGCTCATCAGTCGGTGTAACGACAGTCACATAAGAGGATGCCGGGTCAGCTTGAACGTGTGGCGTCTCAACCGTTGCCAAGGGATACTGCGCGTCGTCGACGATCAGTCGCGCGGCGACGCGTTGCGCGACTTCAAGATAGTGATGCGAATTTCCAAACAGTTCCTCATCGCCACGCGCAAGTGCGCGACGCATGAGAGACAGTCGATACGCGTCGTCGCTCCTCCATTTAACTCGCTGAGTACTTGGTGATTTTATATACTCGTTGAGTATCGTCAAGCCTTCTCGTAATGATTCTCCAAAATCTCGCGAATGAACTTCCACGCCATCTCAGGCATGGCGCGAAACTCCTTGGAATCGCTGGGTAGAAGCCAGTTATCCAACCCGCGCTTCTTTGCACCTATGCGTTCCGCAAACTGCTCGCGCGTCATGCCCATCGTGTCCATTGCGTGCCGTAGAAAATCCTGCTGCGTCATCGGTGTGCTCTTTCTCACCGCACCATCCTCTCACCAAATTTTCGACATATCACCTTGTCCATGCGGCTCACGGGCGGGGCCGTCGCGGACCTTTATCAGCCGGTCTCGGTGCATCAATCCGGTACACGGCCTGTATCGCCTGAATGAACAAGCCTGACTGCTCAACGACCCACGTTGCCAGCTCCGTGTCCACGCTGTTGCCGGTATAGTCGGCCACCTGGCGGATTTCCTGAGCCCGGTTCAGAGTGCGGCCCCAATCGGGCCGAACCTGACCGGTCTTGACCAGGTGCAGGCCGAAGGCGGCAATCACACCGTTGTGGGTTCGCACGACGTTCGGATCGACCGGCGCACCGGAGGCGAGCAACGCGGCGCGCGCCGCGTCAAACATGGCGTAATAGGCGCGATTGCACGCCCCGTTAATGTCACCATCATCGAGCAGCAAAGCCGCCGAGGTCGATGCCCTAAGGGCCTTCGTCAGAAGGTCGTGGACGCTTACCACAGCCGAACTCCGTCACTTTCGATATTGCGTAATAGCGCGGGGTTGGAATACGACTCCGGATGCGCCCATTCTTCTTCCCAGACGGGAAGGGGCTGCACCCGGATACCCGTTTCCAGCAACACATCGAACGCCATGTCGGCCATCGTTAATTTGGCCTCCATGAATTGGCCGCGTGACCCAGGCAGGACAACTGCGATATCGGCGTCACTGTCCGGGCGGAATCCGCCTTTCGCACGGCTACCAAAGAGGATGGCGCCTTTGACCGGAAAGGCCTTGGAGGCCCTGTCAAGAAAGGCGAATGCTGTCTGCTTGGTATCGGCGTCGATAGGGTGTTCGGTAAGGGTGTGCATGCGCGGGCGCCTCACGTTGAATATACTCAATGAGTATCATATATCACGGCGACGCCGGCACGCAACAGTGACCATCGGCGTATCGGCCAATGACACCAAATCTTCACTCCCAATCGAGGCTGTCAAATTCCGCTAATGCCTCACGGTGCTCTCGCGGCGTCACGTCCAAGAACGGCGAGATGTGATCAAAGAATGTCCCAACAACAACCGGACGGTTTCGAGTGAGTGCCCTTGCGCCACAAGGCGACTGGCAAAGGTTCGGCGGCCACTGTGGCTGCTATGACCGGCGGCAAGGCCTGCTAAACGGTACCGACCGGTCACTTAGCTTTGGAGGCTGTCGGCCGCAAGAAATTCGACCGTCTCACCGTCGGAGTTGATCCTCCGCTTAACGCTCGACTTGAACGCACTGCCTTGCCTTTCTGCGTGAGGATCAATCGGGTTTCGGGCATGAGTCCACGGTACTCGCGTTGATCGAGAGCCGCGCCGTCACCGCGCTGGAAGCGCCATTCGGTGTAGCGGTCGAACGCAGCGATTGTGCGCTCGTGCGCCGGACAGACACAGCGCTTCTCCCGGTTAGCAACAGTGTTTCGCACTGGTGGGAATGCCTGCAAATGGATGGTTAGATCTCTGCATAGCAGATTCGCTGCTTTTAGACTGGCACATCCTTGACATCAACAGGGGGTGCCCTCAATAACGGATTTTTGATGGCATTCCGAACGTCGCTAATCGACCTATTTCGTTGAAAAACTCGCCTGAAAGTCGGATTGTTCGTTATCCTGGATTCATCAAACGACGGAGTGCATCGTCATGATGGGTCAGCGAAGTGGCAATCAGGAGCAGCTGTTTTACGCGTTCAACCTTGATGATCATGTTCCGAAAGACCA
>NZ_JALQDA010000017.1:0-4694 GCF_023631485.1 Caballeronia sp. GAFFF2
CGGCCTTTACAAGGCAGAAGTTATTCATCGTCGCGGACCATGGCGTAACGTGCAGGCGGTTGAACTCGCCACGCTTGGATGGGTGGACTGGTTTAATCATCGACGCCTACTTGAGCCGATCGGCAACATCCCGCCGGCCGAAGCGGAAGCCTGCTACTATGAGCAAATTGCTGGAATGCCGATGGCAGCGTAACTCCAGCAAAACCGTCTCCGAAGTTCCCGGTGCGCTTCAGCTACGAAAATGTCAAGCGTGCGCGGTACGAGAACACGCTGCTTGAGACGCACGAGCAAGACGAGAACCTCGTCTTGGAATTTCGTCCCAGCAACGGCCAATTAATGTTCGTCGCGTGTTTATGGTCGCACTGGAGAGCGCCCGGTCAATCAGCTTGCTTTCATTCGCCGCAATCATCGATGAGCCGCCGCCCGAGATCGAGGCTGCGGGTCACGATCGTTGCATCACTCCGATCAAGCCGGAGAACGTCGAAGCGTGGCTGAAGCCCGATGGATCAAATCTGGAGGCGTTGTACGCCATTCTTGATGATCGGGACCGGCCATACTATGAGCATCGACTTGCCGCTTAGATCTCGCCAATGCGCAGCTTAACTTGCTTGTGGAATTGGTTTTAAGCAAGATGACACGACATAGCAAGTGTTCGCATCACACTTTGGAAAGTGCCTCGTACGCCCGTTCCGGTATTTCCGCAATCGGGACGTATACTTCTGTTTGCTAAGACCATAAAACTTTTGGAAATTCATAATCAACGGCGACCACTTATCCGGATCGATTCGATTCGTCACCTCAGGCCATGGTTGGGCGATCTGTTTGAGCAGCGCGACGTCAACCTTGGCGTAATAGGCGGTGGTATCGATGCCGCGATGCCTCAGGATTAGGCCGATCTGCGCGAGGGGCAGCCCGTGGCGCAAAATCTCAGTCGCCGCCGGCAATTCGAGATCGCGACTCGAGATACCGCAGAACTGCCTCGCCAGCATCCTGTGGCAGCGGAAGGCGAACTTCATAGCGTCCCTTTCCTAAGACACTAGCGTCCCGGTCTCCCACTCGATGTCGTTGATGCGAAGGTTCGCTAGGTCACCCGCGCGAACCCCGAGTCGCACCAACAACAGGACAATCGCGCGATCGCGAAGGCGCCCGGATGAATCGCCGTCGCATGCGGCGGTCAGGCGGTCAACTTCGTCACCAGTCAGGCACCTTGGCAGCGACGCCAAGCGCCAATGTGCCAACGACGGAACCGCCTGGTCGAGACCGGGCCGACACAGGTCGTGAACACCGAGGTAACGTAAGAAGGCTCGCGCGCTGGTGATCCGCTTCTCAGCGGTACCAGCGCCGCAACTGCAAGCACTGTTCAGCAGGAACGTGCGTATTTGCTTCGGCTCCCACTCGTTGACGTCACCAAGCACCTTCAGCATCACTGCGGCATCACGACCGTAGAGCCGAATGGTCGGCTCTTTCGCACCTCGGTGCTTTTGCAACCATTGCCGGAAACCACCCACGATTGCTGCCTCCCGAATCTCTGCAATCGAAGGTTTGTTGTCCTGGCAGACGCCAATCTCGATCAAGTATTCGCGAAAGCGTTTGACGCCGAAATAGACGTGGTGGTTGGTCTTGCCTCCGTTTGCTTCCGGGCAAGTGCAGGTTGGCAGATGACGAAAGAAGATTTCCGGGGTCTGTGGGCTCGTATCGGCCAGGGTACCGCTGTGTGCCAGCATGAAGCGACCAAGATGATTGGCAGCTCGCAGGTAACGTATGGCACTGGCTTCAGAGTATCCGTCTCGCTCGAGTGCATCAGCAAAGTTGTCGATGAAGACTCCGCTCGGTCCCGAGCGCAGACGTTTCAAGGTTTCGGTGCTACCAGGTAGGTGTCCAGCATCACATCCTCCTATGAGGGTTGCCAGGGAAGGCCAAGCCACCATAGCAAAAGAGGACCGCGATTTTATGGGGTGTTAAATGGCGAACAGCCAGATACAAAATCAGATACAGCCGGTGGGTTTAGCGCCGAGCCTGATCTGCAACTCCCAGTTAGACAGGACTCCGCATAAGACACGTCATGGAGTTCACTCCATTACATGTCGGAATCGCCATTGCCCGAAGTGTCAGGGCAATGCCGCACGCCGCTGGCTCGAAGCGCGCGAGGCCGACCTGCTGACGGTGGAGTACTATCACGTCGTCTTCACGCTTCCCGCACCGATCAGTGCGATCGCCTGGTACAACAAGCGCGTCATCTACGGGCTGCTGTTCGACATTGCGGCCGAGATCGTGAGATTGGTATCGATCACGCGTTGCCAGTCGCTTAGTTCAAGCTCGACAAGCGGCTTTCGAAACTGGATGCCGGCATTGTTGACGACAATGTCGACCTGCACGCCTTGCCTGTCCCAATCCGCAAAGGCGTCGTGCACGGCCTGTTCGTTCGTGACATCGAATGCTTGGCCTTGCGCATTCAGTCCTTTGTTCGCCAGACGCGAGACTGCTTCGTTCACGGCGTCGGCCCGCGTTCCGTTGACGATTACGCGCGCGCCCGCATTCGCCAATCCTTCGGCGAGCGCGAAGCCGATCCGCGCGCGGAACCGGTGACAAGCGCCGTGCGGCCGCTCAGATCGAAAAGCTGTGTCATGCGTCTGTCCTTTTCATGCCGTGTTGTGCCGGGCCGTCAAGGCTACGCTCTATCGGCGCGGGCCGCTTGCAGGCTTCCGCGCGCCGTGAGCCTGCATCAAACCGCCGCCGCTTCCTTCATGGTAAAAAGCCTTACCGCTTCATCGAGCACGTCCGCGCGTTCGGCGAGCCGCAGCGCCGTCGCAGCCGCCTGCTCGACCAATGCGGCGTTCTGCTGGGTCGATCCATCCAGATGCGCGACCGCCTGGTTGACCTGCCGGATGCCTTCGGCCTGCTCGCTGCTCGCGTTCGCCACTTCCGAAATGATCGCCGATACACGATGCACGGCGGCATCGATCGCGCGCATCTGGCTGGTCGTGCGCGACACGAGATCCGTGCCTTCCGCGATCTGCGCAACGCTCGTCTCGACCACGACCTTGATCTCTCTCGCCGATGCCGCGCAGCGCTGGGCCAGGTTGCGCACTTCGGTTGCGACCACTGCGAACGAGCGGCCGGCTTCGCCCGCGCGCGCCGCTTCAACCGCCGCGTTCAACGCGAGGATATTGGTCTGGAAGGCAATGCCATCGATCACGCCGGTGATGTCCGCGATCCGCTGCGACGCCGTGTTGATCCCCGCCATGGTTTCCTCAACGCGAATGGCGATCTTGCCACCATCGCTCGCTGCCGTCTGCGCTTCCTTCACGAGTTCGAGCGCCCGTACACTTGCATCCGCGTTGCCCGTCACGGTGCTGGTCAACTGGTCCATGGTCGCGGCCGTTTGCTCGAGCGAAGCCGCCTGTAACTCGGTGCGTCGCGACAAATCCATATTCCCGCTGGAGATTTCGCGCGCCGCGTCCATCATTCCGCCAATCTGTCCACGCACGTCCAGCACGATGGCCGACAGATTCGCCTTGAGCTGGTTGAGCGCGTGCTGAACTTCGCCGAGGTCGTCGCGCTTGCCGGCTTCCATCGATACCGTCAGGTCGCCTGCCGCCATGCGTGACGCGTAACCGGACATTGCGCCCACGCGCGCGCCGATCTGGCGCGACACGCTGGCCCAGCCGAACGCGCTCACCAATGCGCTCACGCCAAAGGCGAACCACAACGGCAGCGGCGGCGCGCCGTTATACGCAACCAGTCCGCTCGCCAGTACTGCAAGCGGCGCGCTTGCATAACCGAGCGCGACGCGTTTGGCCACGGGCATGTGCATCAATGCCCCGAGCTTGCCCAGGATCCCGCGGCGCACAAGCACGCCTTGCTGAAGACGCAGCGACCCCATCGCGCCGGCTCGCATACGTGCGTACCACGCGTCGGCGCTCGCTACTTCGTCGCGGCCGGGCTTGACGCGCACGCTCAGGAAACCCACCGCCTTGCCGTGTTCGATAACCGGCGTCACGTTCGCGCGAACCCAGTAGAAATCGCCATTTTTGCGGCGGTTCTTGACCAGCGCCGTCCAGGGCCGGCCGCCGCAGATGGTCGTCCACATGTCGGCGAAGGCCTCGCGCGGCATGTCGGGGTGGCGGATCAGGTTGTGCGGCTGGCCAATGAGTTCGTCGCGCGAATAGCCGGATACGTCGATGAAAGCCGGATTGCAATACTTGATATTTCCAGAAAGATCGGTCGCCGAGACAAGCATTTCCGTCGATGGGAAATCGTATTCGTGCTGTGTGACAGGCTGGTTGTTGCGCATTTGATGTGTCCTTTTTCTCTTCTGGAACGCGACGCACCGTTAGGTGGCGGGCGCGCTTTTCATCCATTTACGTTACCCATCGGTAACGGCATGTACCCACAAATTCTTTAGGGTTTTTACGCTTAAGAGTGTGGAAAAGGGCGGCGCGCGACGCAGCTCGAAGGGTCTCGGAGCGCGCGGTGGAGCAGCAGTGCGCCTGAACTTAAAGCTTCGAGAAAACACGCCGTAAACCTGTTATGGGATGAACCCATATAAAGCGGCCTGCGTTAGAATTTCCGCCATTACCGGCCGGTTGACATAACGCCGTCTATCAGCCGAAGCTTTGTAGAAGCAATATGAGAATGTCGTGTTCTAGCAATATACAAATGTCGGGTTTTGTACCCACTGGCAAGCTGGCGAT
>NZ_JALQDA010000018.1:0-74565 GCF_023631485.1 Caballeronia sp. GAFFF2
CCCGCGCCCGCCCCCCCCCCCCCCCCCCCCCCCACCCCCCCCCCCCCCCCCCCCCCGCCCCCCCCCCCCCCCCGCCCCGCCGCCTCGCCAGTTGCCGCAGATGCACGTGTTGCCTTGCCAGACGCTCGGCGGGACTCACGAGGCGGCGCGCGAGCCAGTCGAGTTCTTGGGCGCGACGCTCCATCGTCCGGCCAAAACTTCGTGCGAGCGCCGCGTGACGCTGATCCAATTCCTGCAGCAACACCACGCGCTGCGGACTGACGAGTTCGGCAGCGGCGGTCGGCGTCGGCGCGCGCATGTCGGCGGCGAAATCGGCGATCGTGAAGTCGGTCTCATGGCCGACGCCGCTCACCACCGGCACGCTGCTCGCCGCGATCGCCCGCGCGAGCACTTCCTCGTTGAACGCCCATAAATCTTCGATGGACCCGCCGCCCCGGCACACGATCAGCACATCGACTTCGCGCCGCGCGCTCGCCGCTTCGACCATCGCCGCGAGCTTCGCGCCGACGCCCGTTCCTTGCACCGGCGCGGGATAAACGACGACCGGCACATGTGGCGCGCGGCGCGCGAGCGTCGTCAACACGTCGCGCAACGCCGCCGCCTGCAGCGACGTCACGATGCCTATGCCACGCGGATGCGTCGGCAGCGCGCGCTTGCGTTCCGCCGCGAACAAGCCTTCGCTTTCGAGCTGCGCCTTCAGCCGCAGAAATGCCTCGAAAAGCCGCCCCTGCCCCGTGCGCCGCACCGCTTCCACGTTGAGTTGCAGTTCGCCGCGCGGCTCGTACATGGTGACGAGCGCGCGCACCTCGATCTTGTCGCCTTCGCGCGGCGTGAATTCGGCGTATTGCGCGCGGCCGCGAAACATCACGCAGCGCATCTGCGCGCCCGCATCCTTGATCGAGAAGTACCAGTGTCCGCTCGCGGCGCGCGTGAAGTTCGAGACTTCGCCCGATACCCACACGAGCGGAAACGACCGTTCGAGCATCGTGTTGATCGCACGATTGAGCACGGAAACGGGGATGACGGCATCGCTGCCTTGCGGCATCAAAGAATCGGGAGTCATGGGCGAGAAAGCGAAAGATCGGGCCGGAAGAACCATCTGACTGATGGACAAGATCCGCCGGATAAGGTACGCCAGTGTAGCAAGTGTCCACACAGAAAGACTTACCGCTTGCTGATCGCAAGCACCCCGGCGAGCCTTTGAGTACGTTGCAACTCGTTGATTTAACTCGCTTATATTCGTCTTATGTCTGCATTATCCGAAGCAACTCTTTCCTGACGCGGAATCGCTGCTCTTCGGCCGCGAGTTTTTCACAGAGTTATCCACAGGCGCTCGCCCTCGGCCGTTTGGCTAACCGGCTGGCGTCGAGGCCGTCCGCGCGATAGAGTCCGGGGTTCGAGCACCGGCCTGACCCTGCGTAGCAATCGTCGCCGGCCATGCATTCCGTTCAACGCTGACCGTATAGAAGGAGTTGCCGTTGCGCGCCAAGCTTCACCCGTTGACCGGCTCAAACGCCATCGTCGCGAAGGCGGACCATGTCTGACTTCAAACCGCCCATCGAAAACTTTTTCGCACGCGAATGGCGCAAGCGCGGTCCCGTTGCGTGGGCGCTCACGCCCTTCGCCTGCATCTTCGGCGCGATTGCCGCGACGCGCCGAGCGTTCTTCGAACTCGGCTGGATCAAGCGCGTCGATGTCGGCGTGCCGGTGGTCGTCGTCGGCAACGTGACGGTCGGTGGCACGGGCAAGACGCCGACAGTCATCGCGCTCGTCGAGGCTCTGCGCGCGGCAGGGCATCAGCCGGGCGTCGTTTCGCGCGGATACGGCGCGAAGATCGCGAAGCCGACGAGCGTCGCGCCGACCTCGGCCGCCGCGCAAGTCGGCGACGAGCCCCTGCTGATCGCGCGCCGCACTCACGCGCCGGTCTTCGTGTGCCCGGATCGCGTGGCGGCGGCGCGTGCGCTGGTCGAGGCGCATCCCGAAGTCGATGTCATCGTGTCCGACGACGGCCTGCAGCACTATCGGCTCGCGCGCGTGTTCGAGCTCGTCGTATTCGACGATCGCCTCGGCGGCAACGGCTTCCTGCTGCCCGCCGGCCCGTTGCGCGAACCGATGTCGCGCCATCGCGACGCGACGCTCATCAACAGCCCCTACGACCGCACCTTGCCGCCGTGGCCCAACACCTTTGCGCTCGAACTCGAATCGGGCGATGCCTGGCTGCTCGACGATCCATCGGTGCGCCGTCCGCTCGCGCAGTTCGCAGGCGAGAAAGTGGTCGCCGCCGCGGGCATCGGTTCGCCCGAGCGTTTCTTCGCGACCTTGCGCGCCGCCGGCATCACGCCTGGCACGCGCGCGTTCCCCGATCACTATTCGTATCGCGAGAATCCTTTCGAGGACGTGAAAGCCGACGCCATCCTGATCACCGAGAAGGATGCAGTAAAATTTGGGGCCTGGCGTGATGCGCGCATCTGGGTCGTTCCCGTGCAAGCCGTGCTCAGGCCTCGCCTCATCGCTCTAGTTGTGGAGAAACTCCGTGGACGCACGTCTGCTTGAAATCCTCGTCTGCCCG
Organism: Caballeronia sp. GAFFF2; assembly: GCF_023631485.1. NCBI lineage: Bacteria > Pseudomonadati > Pseudomonadota > Betaproteobacteria > Burkholderiales > Burkholderiaceae > Caballeronia > Caballeronia sp. GAFFF2. The sequence goes on from NZ_JALQDA010000018.1 coordinate 2,570, forward strand.
ATCTGCAAGGGTCCGCTCACCTATGACCGCGCGGCGCAGGAACTCGTCTGCAGCGCGGACAAGCTTGCTTATCCCATTCGCGACGGCATTCCCGTGATGCTCGTCGACGAAGCGCGTCAAACGGTGGAAGGCACGCCGGTCGAACCGTTGAAGCCGGTTGGCGGCGCGTAAGGTCCGATCATGTCCGTGCCGTTCATCGCCGTCGTTCCGGCGCGTCTTGCTTCCACACGGCTGCCGAACAAACCACTCGCCGATATCGGCGGCAAGCCGATGGTCGTGCGCGTCGCCGAACGCGCGCGCGAGTCCGGCGCGAGCCAGGTGATCGTCGCAACCGACTCCGATCGCGTGGTCGAGGCTTCGCGCGATCACGGCATCGAAGTGATGCTCACGCGCTTGGATCACCCCACCGGCACCGACCGTCTCGCCGAAGTGGCGACGCGTCTGAACTGGCCCGACGACGCCATCGTCGTGAACGTTCAGGGCGACGAGCCGCTCATCGACCCGCAACTCGTGCGCGATGTCGCCGCGCATCTCGCGGCGCATCCCGAATGCGCAATCGCCACGGCCGCGCATCCCATTCACGATCCCGCCGACGTGTTCAATCCGAATGTCGTGAAAGTCGTGCTCGATGCGAAGAGCGTCGCGCTCTACTTCTCGCGTGCGCCCATTCCCTGGACGCGCGACGCGTGGCAATCGCACTGGCCGGACGTCGCCGCGCTTTCGGCGCTGCCCGCGGTGCCCGAAAACGTGCTGCGGCATATTGGCCTGTACGCGTATCGCGCGAAGTTTCTGCGCGAGTTTCCAAACCTCGCGCAAGCGCCCATCGAAGCCGCCGAGGCGCTCGAACAACTGCGCGCGTTGTGGCATGGCGAGCGCATCGCGGTGCGCGTCACGCATGAAACACCTGCACCGGGCGTCGATACACCCGCCGATCTCGCGCGCGTCCAGGCGCTCTTTTCCAGCGCCGGCTGAAAGCTCGCACAACCCGTGTATACCCCCGCCAAACGCTTGCGCGGCGGGAATCACAGCGATTTCTATCGCCGTTATTACGGCCGCGTTCGTAATGAGCCGTGGCATAATCAAGCGATTGCGCGAGCCTTCCGGTCAGCGCCACGCTCAACGTTGCGCCGCTGTCCGCGGGTGCCGCGCCGACTTTCGAATCGGCTGCGCGCTCTGTCGTCGACGCCGCGCGAGCCTGGCCACCGGATGCAGATTCAGACTCGCCGCGCGGTTTCTAGACGATTCGGAGATATCACCATGCGTTTGATCCTGTTGGGCGCACCCGGCGCGGGCAAGGGCACCCAGGCAAACTTCATCAAGGAAAAGTTCGGCATTCCGCAGATCTCGACCGGCGACATGTTGCGCGCGGCCGTGAAGGCGGGCTCGCCGCTCGGCGTCGAGGCCAAGGGCTATATGGACGCGGGCGAGCTCGTGCCGGACACGCTCATCATCAATCTCGTGAAGGAGCGGCTGCTCGCGGACGACTGCAAGAACGGCTATCTGTTCGACGGTTTCCCGCGCACCATTCCGCAAGCGGAAGCCATGAAGAACGCGGCTGTCGTAATCGACTACGTGCTGGAAATCGACGTGCCGTTCGACGAGATCATCACGCGTATGAGCGGGCGTCGCGTTCACGCGGCGTCGGGCCGCACGTATCACGTCAAGTTCAATCCGCCGAAGAACGACATGACGGACGACTTCACCGGCGAGCCGCTGATCCAGCGCGACGACGACAAGGAAGAAACCGTGAAGAAGCGGCTCGACGTGTATGAAGCGCAGACCAAGCCGCTCATCGCGTACTACAACGACTGGGCGAAGCGCGGTGAAACGAACGGGCTGAAGGCGCCGGAGTATCGCAAGATTTCCGGGCTCGGCGCGGTCGATGAAATTCGCACGCGCGTGTTCGATGCTTTGAAGTAACTTGCCCGCGTCACGGAAAACCCGCTCTTCGCCGAGCGGGTTTTTTTACGCCTTCAGACTTGCTCGCCAAGCTAAAACGGCGAGCCATAAAATCGAACGGCCTCACGAGGGCCGCGAATGCAGCACTTCCTCATATCAAGGAGAAGAGACATGGAGATACAAGGCAACGTTTTTCTGATCACTGGCGGCGCGTCCGGCCTGGGTGAGGCCACCGCGCGGCTCGTCGCCGGGTTAGGCGGAACGGTCGTCATCGCGGACATGAACGAAGCGGCGGGCGCCGCGCTGGCGAAGGAGTTGTCCGGCGAGTTCGTCAAATGCGATGTCAGTCAGGAGAGCGACGGCCAGCGCGCCATCGAAGCCGTCACGCAACGCGGCACTCTGCGTGGACTGGTGAACTGCGCGGGCATCGCGCCGGCATCGAAGACGGTGGGCCGCGACGGGCCGCATCCGCTCGATCTGTTCAGCAAGGTCATCGCGGTTAATCTCATCGGCACGTTCAACATGATCCGGCTCGCGGCCGAGGTCATGTCGAAGAACGCGCCCAACGAAACGGGCGAACGCGGGGTGATCGTGAATACGGCGTCGGTCGCGGCGTTCGACGGGCAAATGGGTCAGGCGGCCTATGCGGCGTCCAAGAGCGGCGTGGCCGGCATGACGTTGCCCATCGCACGCGATTTGTCGAGAAACGGTATCCGCGTGATGACCATCGCGCCTGGTCTCTTCGAAACGCCGATGCTGCTCGGCATGCCGCAAGACGTACAGGACGCGCTCGGCGCCATGGTTCCGTTCCCGCCGCGTCTTGGCAAGCCGAACGAATACGCGCTGCTCGTCAAACAGATCTTCGATAACCCGATGCTCAACGGCGAAGTCATCCGTCTCGACGGCGCAATTCGCATGCAGCCGAAGTAAGCAAAAAAACGGCGGATCGCTCCGCCGTTCTTAGTCGCCGTCGTGCTGCGTGCGCTGCCTCAGTTCATGCAGCTCGGTTTCGACGACGGTTGCATCTTCCGCATCGGGACGATCTTCCAGATAACGCTGCAGATCTTCGAGCGCCGGACGCAGATAATCGAGCCGCGCGTAGGCAAAACCACGGTCGCGCACTTCCTCGATACTTCCCGGCAACACGATGACGAGCCGCTGCTGCACGGCGAGCAAGCGCTGCCAGCGCTCCGTCTGCAAGTAGATGCTTTTCAGATTGCGCAGCATGCGCGCGACGATCTCGCGGCGCGTCGCAGGCTGCAACAACACGCGCAACGCGCTGCCAATGGATTCGCCCACGCGCTGCACGTACGGCTCCAGCATTTCGACCATCTGCGCTTCGGAAAGCGTCTGGCCGGTGGTCGGATCGAGCATGAGATCGTGATCGGGCGTCGAGACACGCAGCAGGAAATGCCCGGGAAACGACACGCCGCGCACGGGCAGACCGAGCTGATCGGCCATTTCCAGATAGATCACCGCAAGCGAAATCGGAATGCCGCGACGCCGTCGCAACACCACGTTCAGATGGCTGTTGTCCGGGTCGTAGTAATCGTTGAGGTTGCTCGAGAAACCCAATTCGCGGAAGAAATAACGATTGAGCGCCTCGACCTTTTGCTTCATGTCCGCGTCGTCGGGCATGCGGCGGCGCGCCCGCACGACGAGTTCGTCGATCTCCGCGAGCACCGCTTGCATGTCGAGATCGGGATACGCGTCCTGCGCAAGCGACAAAGCCGCTTCCGTGAGCGGAAGACTCTCGTCGTCCGCCACGAGCGAAGTGAAGTAATCGAGGATACGCGTTGTCGTCATCAAAGCGTTCGTCTCTTGAAATAGGCGTATTTGAAGCCCATCGCCGCCAGAATACCGAAATATAACGCGGCGAACACGACAAGGCTCGCACCCAGCAACGCGATCCGCGTGAACGGCGTTGCGCGCATGGCGATCCAGTCGAAGTTGCCAGCGACCCAGTGCATGGTTCCAGCCAGCACGAGGCATGCCCCGATCATCTGCACGAAGAATAGCAGCCAGCCCGGCGACGGCTTATAGATCTGCCGGCGACGCAAGCCGATGAACAACAGCAGTGCGTTCGCGAGCGCGCCGAGGCCGATAGAGAGCGTAAGACCCGCGTGCGAGAAGATCGGCACGAAGACGTAGTTGCTCACCTGCGTCATGATGAGCACGCCAATGGCGATCTTCACCGGCGTCTTGATGTCCTGCTTCGCGTAGAAGCCCGGCGCCAGGATCTTGATGAGGATCAGCCCGATCAGCCCGATGCCGTACGCCGACAGCGCGCGGCCGACCATCACGACGGAATGGCTGTCGAACTTGCCGTAGTGAAAGAGCGTCGCGGTGAGCGGTTCGGCGAAGAAGAACAATGCGACCGCGCTCGGCGCCGCGAGCAGAAAGGTGATGCGCAAACCCCAGTCGAGCAGCGCGGAATACTCGTCGTTGTTGGCATCGACGTGGGCTTTCGAGAGACTCGGCAGCAGGATCGTGCCGAGCGCCGCGCCGAGGAGCGCGGTGGGAAACTCCATCAGCCGGTCGGCGTAGTTGATCCATGACACCGCGCCCTGCCCGATATTCGACGCGATATTCGTGTTGATGATGAGGCTCAGTTGTCCGACCGACACCGCGAACGTGGCGGGCACCATCTTCAGCAGCACGCGCTTCACGCCCGGATGCCGCAGCGCCTGCAAGAAGTTGAGCCCGATGCGCGGCGCCATGTCGATCTTCCGCAGCCCCGGAAACTGCACGAGGAACTGCAACGCGCCACCCGCGATCACCGCGTAGGCCAGCGCGTACACCGGCAATTTCAGATGCGGCGCGACGAACACCGCCGCGAGAATGAACGACACGTTCAGGAGCACCGGCGCGAACGCGGGCAACGAAAACTGCTTGTACGTATTGAGCACGCCCGAGGCGAGCGTCGTCAGCGAGATAAAGATGATGTACGGGAACATGATCCGCGTCATCTCAACGGCAAGGACGTACGCCTGACCATCGTGCTTCAGGCCGGACGCGACCGCGAAGACGACCCAGCTCGCGCCGGCCATGCCGACGAGCGAAAGCACGACGAGGCCCCAGGTGAGCACGGTGGACATGGCATCGACGAGCGCCTTGGTCGGATCGTGACCCTGGCTGTTCTTGAACTCGGCGAGGATAGGAACGAACGCCTGCGCGAACGCGCCTTCCGCGGACAGACGCCGCAGCAGGTTCGGTATGCGGAACGCGACATAGAACGCGTCGGTGTATAGACTGGCGCCGAAGGCACGGGCGATCAGCGTTTCGCGGATCAGGCCGGTCACGCGCGACAAAAGCGTGAAGCCGCTGACCGTCAGGAGAGCTCGGAATAGATTCATGGGGCGCTTATTATACGGGGCGTGCGCGATGCGCTTCGGATCGCGGCGGCCGCATCGGCGTTCGCGCACGTCACTTTGACCCATTGGATCGAATTTGCGGCGCAATGGCGTCAGAGCGAGGCTTTTCTTGTCACATCTCGTATTTGCTTGCTATAATCACGGGTTTCGAAGCTCGGCTTTCGCGCACTGCTACAATCCACGCAGTCGTCACGCACTTACAGTTCGCACAGTTCGACGCTTCATGTCATTTCTTGCCTAACAGGCAAGGGAGGCAAGGGAGACACGTGGAAATGGCATAGAGTCGACAGCAAGATTCACGCTGTCAGGCCAAGTTTCAAGGCTCCCGGGCAATCGTTCCCGGGAATTCCGATCATAGGCAGTGCGTTAAGAATCGCCCTCTCGTGCTCATGTCGAGCGCTCCCGGCAAGGCGCCGGAGTCATCGAGACAAGGGTAACGCGCTCCAGACAAGTAACAGCAGAAACAGGATAAGGAACCGTCATGGCAAATACCGCACAAGCTCGCAAGCGCGCCCGTCAGGGTGCCAAAGCCAACTCGCACAACTCGGCGCTGCGCTCGAAGTTCCGCACGGCCATCAAGGCAGTTCGCAAGGCGATCGACGCCGGCGACCAAGCCAAGGCAGCCGAATTGTTCAAGTCGTCGGTCAAGACGATCGACATCATCGCGGACAAGAAGATCGTCCACAAGAACAAGGCTGCTCGTCATAAGAGCCGCCTGGCCGCAGCCATCAAGGGCTTGCAGGCCCCCGCTGCCCAGTAATTCCGGCTTGCTTCCGGAAAACGCGCGCATGCAATGCTTTGCCGCAGTTGACTGGAAGCAGCTTCCTGTTTCCGCTGCGCAGTAAAGAAAAAGCCCGCAAACGCGGGCTTTTTTTCGTCTGTCCACAAGCGCTGATTAACGCTTCTGCTGCGTCTGCGTGCCGTGATGCGGCGGCAGTTCGCATGCTTCGGTCACGACCAGATCGTTGTCCTTCGCGAAGTTCAGCACGAAGTCGAAAGCCATTGGCTCGATGTCGCGCAGGCGCGAGTCGAGAATGACGACCTTGATGTCCCCGATGATGGTCGGCCGCACATAGATGGAATATTGCAGGCGCGCGTTCGGCCCTTTCTTCCCCGGCCCAAAAGCCGACATCACTCCGCACAGGCGCTCGGACCAGTCGCTTGGCCGAAACGTGCGCCCGCTCTTGGTGATGCCTTGTATGAAGTACTCGGTAGGGGATGATTCAGCCATGTAGCATTACCTTTTGACAGCCGGTGATGCACACCGGCGAACGCGCCGACCGGACGCGGAAACCACGAGCCCTGCATTGGCAGGCACTAGCGGCTCTGAACGCGGCAGTCACAGAAAATTCCCGACTTGGCCACGCCCGCACCCTGAAGACGGACTCGACTGCACTGTTGAATCCAGACACGCAAGGGGTAACACGAGCGGCTCTTGCGAGCCTTCGTACACATACGCGTGAAACGGTGCTGAATGTTGCAGAGCGGTTGAAACGAGCGAGCGCAATTATACAGCAGCGACCCTTCTTCCGCAGCGCACCAATGCTTGCAAGCGCCCTGCAAGGCCGTCCAGAAGCCTTCTGGAGAAAGCGATCGGCTCCTCGGTAGCCTCGTCAAACATCGCAAAATCCTTTATGCTCGAACGCGATACCACTCCCGACGGCGGCGCCGTCCGGTCTTTTCGATGCCGCTTCGCGCATCGGCGGGCACCGGGTCGAAGCCGCCGCTTGCGTTTCATGACCGCCAAAAAAATTCGCCATTATCTTCAGTTCAAGGATTTTTCACTCGACGACTACGAGTACGTGCTCGAACGCGCGCGCATTCTGAAGCGCAAATTCAAGAACTACGAGACTTATCATCCGCTGCACGACCGCACGCTCGCGATGATCTTCGAGAAGAATTCGACGCGCACGCGCCTTTCCTTCGAGGCGGGCATCTTCCAGCTAGGCGGCCACGCGGTGTTCCTCAATACGCGCGACACGCAGCTCGGGCGCGGCGAGCCGGTAGAGGACGCGGCGCAGGTCATCTCGCGCATGGTGGACATCATCATGATCCGCACGTTCGGGCAAGAGATCATCGAGCGCTTCGCGGAAAATTCGCGCGTGCCGGTCATCAACGGGCTGACCAACGAGTATCACCCGTGTCAGGTGCTCGCGGACATTTTCACGTACTACGAACAACGCGGGCCGATTCACGGCAAGACGGTCGCGTGGGTCGGCGACGCGAACAACATGCTCTACACGTGGATAGAAGCCGCGCAGATTCTGGGCTTCAAATTGCGCCTCTCGACGCCGCCCGGCTACACGCTCGATCACGCGCTGGTTTCTGAAGACAGCAAGCCGTTCTACGAAGCATTCGAAGACCCGAACGAAGCGTGCGCGGGCGCCGATCTCGTCACCACCGATGTCTGGACCAGCATGGGCTTCGAGGCGGAAAACGAAGCGCGCAAGGCGGCCTTCGCGGACTGGTGCGTCGATAGCGAGATGATGTCGCGCGCCAATCCGGATGCGCTCTTCATGCACTGCTTGCCGGCGCATCGCGGTGAGGAAGTGAGCGCCGAAGTGATCGACGGCCCGCAAAGCGTCGTGTGGGACGAAGCGGAAAACCGTCTGCATGTGCAGAAAGCGTTGATGGAGTTTTTGCTGCTGGGCAAGCTCAATCACTGAGTTGCTGTCCGGAAGGGCGGGGTTCGAATCGAAGTGCCGCCCTTCTTTGCGGCGTTTGTCAGGGTCTGGTCACGCGCGCGTGGCTGACCTCATCGCGGTCAACGCGACCGCATGCCGCCAACGTCGGCCCTCGACGCACGAACCCGCGCTCATCGGTTTCACAAGCAAACCGGCTCCATCTCCAGTTCGACGTCGAAGCGCGCGAGCACGTCGCGCTTGATCGCTTCGGCGAGTTCGAGCACTTGCGCGCCGGTCGCATCGCCACGATTCACGAGCACGAGCGCCTGCCGGTCATGCACCGCCGCGCCACCGACGCCACGCCCCTTCCACCCGCACTGGTCGATCAGCCAACCCGCGGCCAGCTTCACCGCTCCGTCCGGCTGACGATACGACACGACGCCGAGTTCGCGCACGCGCAATGCATCGAACGCTTCCGCGCTCACCACCGGATTTTTGAAAAAGCTGCCCGCGTTGCCGAGCACGGTCCAGTCCGGCAATTTGGCGCGGCGCACGGCGACGACGGCATCGAAGATGGCTCGTGCATCGTGGCTGGATGCGCCTTCCAGCGCCCGCGCGACATCCGCGTAGTCTGCGCGCGGCTGCCACGCCTTCGGCAGCCGGAACACCACCGACGTGATCAGAAAGCGCCCGCGCCCTGCCCGCTTGAAGAAACTGTCGCGATAGCCGAACGCGCATTCAGCCCGGTCGAAACGGGCGTGCGCGCCAGTCGCGAGTTCCACCGCGTGCAGCCGTTCGAAGCGCTCGCCCATTTCCAGGCCATACGCGCCGATGTTCTGGATAGGCGCCGCGCCGACCGTTCCGGGAATGAGCGCGAGGTTTTCAAGGCCCGGCATGCCTTGCGCAAGCGTCCACGCGACGAACTCGTGCCAGCTCTCGCCCGCGCCCGCTTCGACGAGCCAGGCGTCGTCGTCTTCGTGGATCACGCGCTTGCCACGAATGCCGACGATCAGCGCGACGCCATCGAATTCGCGCGTCAGCACGACATTGCTGCCGCCGCCGAGCACGAACTGCTGCATGTTGGCGATGCGCGCATCGGCGGCGAGCGAGATCGCGGCATCGACGCTATCGACGTGCATGGCGTGACGCGCTCGCACGTCGAAGCCGAACGTGTTGTGCGCTCGCAGCGAATAGTCGTCGAGCAACGGTGGCGGCGTGAAGGAAGCGTGGGACATGACAGGGAAAAACCGCGTGGCGAACCGGGAGAATCGGCGCAACCTTGGGGAACCGCAGGCGCGTCGGTAGAATGACGTCAGGTCTGTGATTATAGCGATTGCGCGAGCCGCGCCCGCTGCGCGCTCGCCTCATTGAAGGGGAAAACAAGATGCCATCGTTTGACGTCGTCAGCGAAGCAAACATGATCGAAGTGAAGAACGCGATCGAACAATCGAACAAGGAAATCTCGACGCGTTTCGACTTCAAGGGTTCGGATTCTCGCGTCGAACAGAAGGAGCGCGACCTCACGCTCTACGCCGACGACGATTTCAAGCTCGGCCAGGTCAAGGACGTGCTGGTCGGCAAGCTGGCCAAGCGCGGCGTCGACGTGCGTTTTCTCGACTACGGCAAGCAGGAAAAGATCGGCGGCGACAAGCTCAAGCAGGTCGTGACCATCAAGAAAGGCGTGTCGGGCGATCTGGCGAAGAAGGTCGTGAAGATCGTGAAGGACAGCAAGATCAAGGTGCAGGCGAGCATTCAGGGCGACGCGGTGCGCATACAAGGCACGAAGCGCGACGACCTGCAAAGCACCATCGCGCTGCTCAAAAAGGAAGTCACGGACACGCCGCTCGACTTCAACAACTTCCGCGACTGAGGTTTTCACCTTTAGCAAGCGGGCCAACGGCGCACTGCAGGACTTTCCCGCAGCGCCATGCAGCGCACGCAAAAACGCCGTTCCGCATGCCTGTGGAACGGCGTTTTGTTTGGTAGGACGAGCGTTGCGCCGGTCCGCGCTCAGTCCGCCTCGCTCGCCGCCTGCGCCGCTTTTTTCTTGTCGCCGATACGGCTCTCCTGCCCCGCCAGCAACTTCGAAATATTGGCCCGATGCCGCCAGATGAGCAGCGCGCTCATTGCCAGCACGGCGAGCGAGATGCGGCTCGGCCCGAACAGGAACACCTGAAAAAACGGTGCGAAGACCGCCGCGACGAGCGCCGCGAGCGACGAATAGCGAAAGAAGAACGCGATGATCAGCCAGGTCAGCAAGGTAGCCGCCCCGAGCGCCGGATGAATGGCGAGCAGCACGCCCGCCGCCGTCGCGACGCCCTTGCCGCCCTGAAACTTGAAGAAGATCGGGTACAAATGCCCGAGAAAAACCGCGATGGCCGACAGCGCGATCGCGCTCGCGAGCCCGGCCGGATCGAGCCCCCAGCCCGCGCCGAAGTGCACGACGACCCACACGGGCAGCCAGCCTTTGAACGCATCGCCGATCAGCGTGAGGATGGCCGCTTTCTTGTTGCCGGTGCGCAGCACGTTGGTCGCGCCGGGATTGCCCGAGCCGTACGAACGGGGATCGGCGAGTCCCATCGACTTGCTGACGACGACGGCGAATGAAATCGAGCCGATCAAATAGGACACGACGGCGACGATCAGAGGAATCATGTTGGCTCTTTCTTTGACGTGGCGAATGCGGTCAGCATTCTAATCGACGCTCGCGCACTGCACGGGCTTCGCGTTGAGCAAGCCGGTGAGCACCGCCGGATCGAGACTGACGAGATAGCCGCGCCGGCCGCCGTTCAGATAGATGATGTCGAGTTCGAGAATGCTCGATTCGACAAACACGGGCATTGCCTTCTTCGTGCCGAACGGCGACGTGCCGCCCACGAGATAGCCCGAATGCCGGTTCGCCACTTCGGGCTTGCATGGCTCGATGCGCTTCGCGCTCGTCTGCCGCGCGAGGTTCTTGGTCGACACCGTGCGGTCGCCATGCATGAGCACGATGAGCGGCTTCGCGTTCTCGTCTTCCATCACGAGTGTCTTGACGACGCGATGCTCGTCCACGCCGAGTTGCCGCGCGGACTCCTCCGTGCCGCCGTGCTCGACGTAATCGTAGGGATGCTCGCCGAACTCGACCTTGTTACGGCGCAGAAACTGCGTCGCCGGGGTTTCGGAGACATGTTTGGTTTTCGACATGGAGGCATTGTAGCGGCGCGGCTTCACGCTCACCATCGGCTGAACGGCCAATGCAGCGGCACGATCGTTCTGGCGAACAAGTCAACCGCGCGGGTGATGCTCCCGATGCAGCTTTTGCAAGCGCTCGCGCGCGACGTGCGTATAAATCTGCGTGGTCGAGATATCGGAGTGACCTAGCAGAAGCTGCACGACGCGCAAATCCGCGCCGTGATTGAGCAGATGCGTCGCGAACGCGTGACGCAGCGTGTGCGGCGAAAGCGGCGCCTGCACGCCGCCGTTCAGCGCATGACGCTTGATGATGTTCCAGAACTGCTGCCGCGTCATGCCCTCGCCGCGCGAGGTGACGAAGAGCGCATCCGCGGCGCGCGCGCCTAGCAACGCGGGACGCGATTCACGCAGATAACGCATCAGCCACTCATGCGCTTGTTCGCCGAAGGGCACGAGGCGTTCCTTAGAGCCCTTGCCCATCACGCGCACCACGCCTTCGTTCAGGCCGACGGCCACCGTCTTCAAGGTGACGAGTTCGGTGACGCGCAGGCCGCTCGCATACATCAGTTCGAGCATGGTGCGGTCGCGCAGACCGAGCGGCGTTTCGATGTCCGGCGCGCCGAGCAGCGCTTCGACTTGCGCTTCGTTGAGCGTCGATGGAAAGCGCGGCGGCTGCTTCGCCGAGCGCAGCTTCAAGGTTGGATCGATCGTCGCGCGATGCTCGCGCAACGCCCAGCCGTAATATCGGCGGAACACGGACAGACGCCGGTTCGCGGAGGTCGCCTTGTCGCCACGGCGCGCAGCCATGTAGCCGTTCAGGTCGCTTTCACTCGCCGTGTCGATGGACCCGCCGCGCGTCTTCGCGAGCCATTCGGCGAAGAGCTTCAGGTCGCGGCGATACGCTTCGAGCGAATTCTTGGCGAGCCCGTGTTCGAGCCAGAGCGCGTCGCAAAAGAGATCGATCGAGTCCGAACTCGCGATCAGTTCCGGCGTCGGCAGTTCCTCGGCGATTGCGCTCATGCGATCGATACACCCTCATGCGCCAGCAACCAGCGCTTCACGTCACGAAAAAAGCCATCACCGGGCGTATGCGCGAAGCCGCCTATCCCGCTCGATGAAACCACCCGGTGGCACGGTATCACGATCGGCAGCGGATTGGAGCCGCACGCTTGCCCGACCGCGCGCGGCACGCTGCCGACTTCGCGCGCGAGCTGGCCGTAGGTCCACACTTGTCCCGCCGCGATGCCAGAAATGCCCTTCCACACGCGCTCTTGAAACGCCGTGCCGCCGGTGCCGAGCGGCAGATCGAAACGCATGGCGGGTTGCTCGAAATATTGGCGAATCTGTGCGATGGCTTGTTGCACGAGCGGCTTGTCCGACTCGATGCTTTCGACCTCGGCCGAAAGATAGACGATCTCGCGCACGGCGCGCTCGTCGGCGCGAATGCCGACTTTGCCGAAGGGCGCGTCGATCACTGCATCGAAATGCTTCATGCCGGCCTCGCTATTTCGTCTGGCGCCGCGCGCTGCGCGAGCGCCCATTGCACATGCTCGCGAACCAGCGCGGAAGGATCGTCCATGCGCGCCTGCAACGCTTGCACGATACGCTCGCGCTCCACGCTTTCGAGCGACGCGCGCAGTGCATTGCCCATCGCCACCGCGATATTGCGTAGCCATCGCTCGTGTCCGATACGCCGGATCGCGCTGCCCTGCATGCGCGTGTCGAAGTCCTCGGCGCTCCACGCAAACAACTCGACGAGCGTGGAACGATCGAGCCCATGCCGCACATCGAAGTCCACGACCGGCGTGGCCTGCGCGAACTTGTTCCAAGGACACACGAGCTGACAATCGTCGCACCCGTACACGCGGTTGCCGATCAAAGGCCGCATCTCCTCGGGAATACTGCCTTGAAGTTCTATCGTCAGATACGAGATGCAGCGCCGCGCATCCACGCGATACGGCGCCACGATCGCGCCAGTCGGACATGCGCCGATACAGCGCGTGCACTGCCCGCAATGCGCGCCGTCCGTCTCGGGATGCGGGTCGACGGGCAATGCAATATCGACGTAAATCTCGCCGATGAAAAAGAGTGAACCGGCATCGCGATCGAGCAGCAACGTATGCTTGCCACGCCAGCCGACGCTTGCTTTTTGCGCCAGCGCGACTTCGAGAACCGGCGCGGAGTCCGTGAACGCGCGATGCCCGAACGGCCCGATGGCAGCTTCGATGCGCTCGGCCAGTTGCTGCAGCCGGTTGCGCATGACCTTGTGATAATCGCGGCCGCGCGCGTAGATCGAGACCATCGCCTGCGATGGATCGCTCAAGCGCGACCATTCGACGGCGCGCCAGTCGTTCTTCTGACCATCGGCTGTCGCGACACTTTCAGCGCCCTTGTGCTCGAGCGTCGCGCCAGGCAGATAAGCCATGCGCGCCGTGATGACCCGTCGCGTGCCGGCCACAAGCTCGGCGGGCCTTGCGCGTTTCATCCCATGTTTGGCCATATAATCCATCTCGCCGTGATAGCCTGCTTCAAGCCAACTGGCAAGGCCTTCCTCGGCATCCGTCAGGTCGGTATCGCCGATACCAACCGCACCGAATCCCAACTCGCGCCCCCACGTCTTGATGCGTAGCGCGAGTTCCGCCAGCGCGGCCTCATCGCGTAGTTCGACGTGATGCAAGGCGCGCGGCTCATCGGCGGCGTCGCTGGACGCGGTCGTGATTTCAACGGAATGTTCCGGCAATCGGTTCATCACGACATTTTACGAGCAATGCCCGAAAGCCCTGTACGAACGACGCCTGATTTTCCTTCCGCGCTCCTCGAACGCCGCTTCGATCTGCGCGACGAAGCGGCAACGCTCGCCTTCGGGGAACGCTTCGCACGCGCCATCGACGAGACGCGCAAGCAAACCTCGGCCGAACGTTTTTCGGGCTTGCAGGTCCAGTTGATCGGTGACTTGGGCGCGGGCAAGACCACGCTCGTGCGCGCGACCTTGCGCGCGCTCGGTCATGCGGGCCGCGTGAAGAGTCCGACTTACACGCTCGTCGAGCCCTATTCGCTCGACACGCCAGGCGGGCCGCTCGATGTCTATCACTTCGATCTCTACCGCTTCGCCGATCCCGCCGAATGGGCCGATGCAGGCTTTCGCGAGTATTTCGATCGCGGCGCGGTGTGCCTCATCGAATGGCCGCAGCAAGCAGGCGGACTGCTCGGCGTGCCGGACCTCGTGTTCGAACTTGCCTTGCCCGACGAGAGCCGTGAAGTCGAAGAAGGCCGCGTGCTGAATGCGCGGGCGTTTAGCGAAACAGGAAAGACATGTCTCGAAAGATGCTGATCAAGCCGTTTCATTCGATCGAATCGGGTGCGAGCGCGCCGCACAACTGGCGGCGGCGTCAGGTGCTGCGCGCGGGCGCATCGACGCTTGCGCTTGCGCTCGTCGCACCGAAGCTCGCGCACGCGAGTTCCGTGCTCGGCGTGCGCGTTTGGCCCGCGCGCGATTACACGCGCGTGACCATCGAATCCGACCAGCCGCTCACGAACAGCAATCAGACGCTGCAAGGCCCGGACAGACTCGTCGTGGATCTGAACGGCATCGATCTGGATCAGTCGCTGCGCGATCTCGTCTCGAAGATCACGCCGAACGATCCGCAGATTCAATCGGTGCGCGTCGGTCAGTACCAGCCGCATGTCGTGCGCATGGTGTTCGACCTCAAGGGTTCGGTGAAGCCGCAGGTCTTCACGCTAGGGCCAATTGGAAGCTACAAGTATCGGCTCGTGTTCGATCTTTACCCGGCCGTCGCGCCCGATCCGCTGATGGAACTGCTCGCGCAGTCCGAGCACAAGCAGGAGGCCTTCGACCGCGCCAATCCGAATCCTTCCGCGCCGCCGCCCGCCACGCTTTCGGGGCCGGCCACGCCGCAGAAATCGCTCTCGCAGGATTCGACCGACGAGTTTTTCCAGAAGTACGCTCAGGGCGATGCCCCGGACAACGCCGCGTCGGTGGCGCCGAAGCCTGCGCCTATGCCTGCGCCATCCGTGCCGAAGCCGTCGCGCGTCGTGCCGCCCGTGATCGCGAAGAAGGATGACGACGACAGCGACCAATACACGTTCTCGCAGCCCAAGCAGGATCGCTCGGGGACGACGCGCCTTCTGACTGTGGCCATCGATCCGGGTCACGGTGGCGAAGATCCCGGCGCCATCGGCGGCGCGGGGACGTATGAGAAGCACATTGCGCTCGATATCGCGAAGAAGCTGCGCGCGAAGATCGACGCGCAACCCAACATGCGCGCCATGATGACGCGTGATGCCGATTTCTTCGTGCCACTCAATGTGCGTGTGCAGAAGGCGCAGCGTGTCGGCGCCGATCTATTCGTGTCGATTCATGCGGACGCGTTTACCGAGTCTTCGGCGCGTGGTTCTTCCGTTTTCGCGTTGTCGGAACATGGTGCGTCGAGCGCGGCAGCGCGGTGGATGGCCGCCAAGGAAAATTCGTCGGATCAGGTCGGTGGCATCAACGTGAAATCGCAAGACGCTAGCGTGAATCGCGCGCTTTTCGACATGTCCACTACGGCGCAGATTCGCGATTCCATGCGGTATGGGAGTTTCGTGCTGAATGAAATCGGGGGCATTAACAAACTGCACAAGGGATCGGTCGAACAAGCAGGGTTTGCCGTGCTCAAGGCACCGGATATTCCTTCGATTCTCGTCGAAACCGCGTTTATCAGTAACCCGGATGAGGAGACTCGCCTCAACGATGATGCCTATCGGGACAAGATGGCTAGCGCCATTATGAAAGGCATCAGGCGGTATTTTGCTGCTAATCCGCCTTTGGCTAAGAGTCGCATGACTTGAAGACGTTGGTTTGCGGCTCTTTTGCGGTTCTTTTGCGGTTCTTTTGCGGTTCTCGCGCAGTCTCGTTCAGTAGCCGCCTCCCCGGCGGGGGGGTCCCTTTCTTTGCTGCTGCAAAGAAAGGAACCAAAGAAAGCAGCTCAGGAACCGGCTCCTGAAGCACAACTGGTTCCCCGCTGTTTCTCACAAACCCTTTGGGCACTTCCCATTGCTCGCGCTCGTGGTAATCAATTACTAGGCATGCGGATTTTTTTGACTGCGCTGGGACCTTTTTTGCGGTCTGATGTTTTTTCGCGCTTCTGATGAGTTGAGCCGTTGCCTTGCGTTTCCGTTCAGTAGCCGCCTCCCCGGCGGTGGGGTCCCTTTCTTTGCTGCTGCAAAGAAAGGAACCAAAGAAAGCAGCTCAGGAACCGGCTTCTGAAGCACAACTGGTTCCCCGCTATTTACCACAAACCCTTTGTGCACTCCCCCTCCACTCACGCTCTCGGTAAAACTCATAAGACCAAAGCTTTTTTCGGAGTCGCTGTTCGAGTTTCTTCTCTGGCACTTCCAAGGAAGTCGGCCGTTGTATTGCTTTTTTCTTTAGCCGCCTTCACTTTAAGGGTTCATTTTTCGCGGTTTTTTTATCGCGGGACGGGGAATAGTCTCTGTTTCAAGCGTGCGCCGAATACATTGACCGCCAATCCCGCCATTACCAGCGCCGCGCCCGCTACTTCCGCCGGTGTCAGCGCCTCGCCCAGAAACACCGCCGCCGATGCAATACCTATCACCGGCACCAATAACGAGAACGGTGCGACCTGCGCCGCCGGGTAGCGCGCAAGCAATTTGCCCCACAAGCTGTAGCCAATGATGGTCGCGATGAACGAGAGGTAAACGATCGCGAAGATCGATATCGACGGGATCGCCGCAAGGCTCGCTTCAATGCGCGCCGGGCCCTCGAAAATCAA
This sequence comes from Caballeronia sp. GAFFF2, assembly GCF_023631485.1. Lineage (NCBI taxonomy): Bacteria > Pseudomonadati > Pseudomonadota > Betaproteobacteria > Burkholderiales > Burkholderiaceae > Caballeronia > Caballeronia sp. GAFFF2. The sequence goes on from NZ_JALQDA010000018.1 coordinate 19,433, forward strand.
CGACAACGCAAGAAACGGCAGCGGCGGTATCAGGCTCGCCCACACTACGAGCGACAGCAAGTCGACCTTGCCCATGCGCTTCGTGACGACATTGCCAAGCGCCCACATCGACGCCGCGCCAAGCGTGAACAAGAACCCTGTGAGGGTCATCGCGTGGCCGCCCTGCATGCCGATCAGCGCTAGCCCGGCCGCCGCGATCAAGAGTCCAGCTATGTTCATCGCGCGGATGCGCTCGCCAAGCATGAAGGCGGCGAAGATCAAGGTGAAGAACGCCTGCGCCTGCAAGACGAGCGAAGCAAGTCCCGCCGGCATGCCGACCGACATGCCATAGAACAACAACGCAAACTGGCCGAACGAAATGGAAAGGCCATAAGCGAAAAGCCAGCGCAGCGGAATTCGCGGGCGCTTGACGAAGAAGACCGGCACCGCGGCCAGCGCGAATCGCAAGGCGCCCAGCAAGAACGGCGGCACGCCGTGCAAACCCAGTTTGATGACAACGAAATTCACGCCCCACGCGAGAATCACCACCAACGCAATCAACAAATCCCTTGGCGACATCGCCGCTCCTTCGTGCACTTCGATTGAAAGTCACACGAGTTTAGCGGGGCGCACTCTGCGGTGGCTTGTGAAAAACTGCGCTCACAACGCCTTGGCGTCTTGGCGCATGCAGACAAAAAAATGCCCGCGCCTCCCAAGGGAAGCGCGGGCGCTTCACAGCAATCCGGACCGCTTACTTGCTTTGGCCGGATTCCGCTGCCGCATTGTTGCCGGTTTCGACGTCAGGCGTCTTCTTGCCTGCCGACGGATGCGCGCTGTGCTTGCGCATCTTGTGCTTGGTCGTGCCCGACGACGACGTGCCATCGGTCGACGCGCCAGTGTCGGTCTGGCCCATGGCCGCCGACGAGTTGCCCGACGAGGTCTGGGCCATTGCGCCGGTTGCAGCCGTGGCGCTCAAAAGACCCGCGGTGATGGCGATCAACAGTTTATTCTTGCTCATGGTTTCCTCTCCTATCAATTGACGTTTGCGCACATTCTGCACGCATGCTGCAAAAAGCGCGGTCCCTTCGTAAAAAACACGTGAAGCACGCGTAACTCCGCACGAAGTCGATGAAGCGTTTTCCACATCCCCGATGAGAGCGCATCGCCGTAGCGGCCGGTAGAATCGGCGGTTCCAGGCGCGCAACCGGCGCGTCAGCTCCCGGAACCGCCAATGTCCACGTCGATCCGCGTCCTACTCAAACCACATCAACACGATGTCGGCGGCCTCACGGTGAGGCGCGTGCTCCCCGCACTGGCAGCACGCACTGTCGGACCCTTCATCTTCTTCGACCACATCGGTCCCGCAACCCTCGTGCCCGGACAGGGACTGGATGTACGGCCGCATCCGCATATCGGGCTCGCAACCGTCACGTATCTCTTTGAAGGCGCGATCATGCATCGCGACAGCGTCGACTCCGTGCAGAAGATCGTGCCCGGCGACGTCAACTGGATGACCGCCGGGCGCGGCATCGTCCATTCGGAACGTACACCCGACGAGGAACGCGAGCGAGGCCAGACGATGCATGGCATCCAGACCTGGGTCGCGCTGCCGGTGGCAAGCGAGGAAGTCGAGCCTTCGTTCGAGCATCATGCGGCGTCCGCCTTGCCGCAAATCGAGCGCGACGGCGTGACTTTGCGCGTAATCGCGGGCACCGCGTTCGGCGCCCAAGCGCCCACGCGCACGTTCTCGCCAACGCTTTACGTCGCCGCCGATTTCGCTCGCGGCAGCGCGCTCACGCTCGATACCGAACACGAGGAACGCGGCGTGTATCTCGTCGAAGGCGATCTGTCCATCGACGGCCAAGCGCTGCCCGAACAGCAAATGGCCGTGCTCGAACCGGGCGCGCCGGTGCGTTTCGAGAGCACGAACGGCGCGCGCGTGATGATTCTCGGTGGCGCGCCGCTCGACGGCGCACGCATCATCGAATGGAATTTCGTCGCCAGTTCGCGCGACAAGATCGAGGCCGCGAAACAGGCATGGAGCGAGCAGCGCATGGGGCACGTTCCCGGCGAGACGGAGTTCATTCCGCTGCCGCCCGCGCGCCGCGAGAATCGCGCGCCCGAGGCATGAGACGTGCATCGGCGTGAATCAACGCCGTGGCCGTTGAGAGTTATGCAAGCGTCCCCATCTAATTTCAAGACACATTGCAGGCATTAGGAGAGAACGCATGGAAACGACCCTCGCTACGTTTGAAAACGACGTCATTAACGCGTCGATGCTCGCGCCCGTTCTCGTCGATTTCTGGGCTCCGTGGTGCGGCCCGTGCAAGACGCTCGGTCCGATGTTGGAACGGCTCGAAGCCGAAGCCGCCGGTAACTGGAAGCTCGTCAAGGTGAATGTCGACGAGAATCAGGAACTCGCGCAGCACTTCCAGGTGCGCAGCATTCCGCACGTGATCGCGTTCGCGGAAGGCCGGCCAGTGGACCAGTTCATCGGCGTGTTGCCGGAGGGCCAATTGCGCGAGTTTCTCGACCGGCTCGTGCCTGCTGGCGCCGAGGCCGAGCGCCGCGCCGCGCACGACGCGTGGGCGAGCGGTAACCGCAAGGACGCGATCGATCGCATCAAGGCCACGATCGCGCTCGATCCGAGTTACGAAGATGCGCGCCTCGATTTGATCGAATGGCTGATCGCGGAACGGCGGATCGACGAAGCGAAGGAAGAAGACAAGCTGCTTTCGCCTAAGACGACGCAGGGCATCGACGCGCGCTACAACGCGCTCAAGACCGAACTCGACGCCGCCGATGCAGCCGCCGGACTGCCGCCCGCCGACGATCTCATCGCGGCGGTGCACGCGAAACCGGACGATCTCGAAGCGCGCTTTGCGCTTGCGAACCGTTTGATTGCCGGCCGCGATTATGGTGGTGCGCTGGAACATCTGCTGGAAATCGTCGTGCGCGATCGCGCGTTCATGGACGACGTCGGCCGCAAGACGATGCTATCGGTGTTCGAACTCGCGGCGAATCAGCCGGATGTCGTGGCGTACTGGCGGCGCAGGCTGAGTGCCGCGATGAATTGAGCATGCATGATCGGCTCGTGGATGCAAAAACGGCCAGCTCGTGGAAGCTGGCCGTTTTTTGTTGGCTGCGGTTGGTCGCGTGATGTCAAGCAGCGCATGTTCGCCGTGTGGCCACGTCGACTCGCGTGCATGCATGAAACTGGCGGATTTGCCGCGACGCCAGCTCGTCATATTCGTGCGAAAACCGACCTGCCATCGACGCAAGCCACCACCATTCACGCTTCTGTGACTTTATCCGCGCGCCGTTTTTACGTCCCCGCAAGAACCTGCCGCCCTAAGCCGCCTTCTTCGCCAACGCCCGAAGCACGAACGCCGCCGCCGCGAACCCAAAGCTCGCCGTCACACACACGCTGGACCCGAAACCCGCGCAATTCAGCCCGACCGGGCCCGCGTATCCCGCGCCGGTTTCTAGATGCTCCGCGCCCTCGCTGATATCGCAAGCCGCCGCTTCCGGGTAAATGAGCGGCTCGTCCGAATACACCGCGCTGACCTTGAAACGCGCCTTCGGTCCGCGCGGAAAGCCGTGCAATTTGCGCAACTGGCCGCGCACTTTCGAAAGCAGCGGGTCCTGAATGGTCAACGCCAGGTCGTCGATGCGAATACGCGTCGGATCGAGCTGCCCGCCCGCGCCGCCCACCGTGATCAGCGGCTGCTTGTTCGCGACACACCACGCAATGAGCGCGGTTTTCGTGCGCACGCTGTCGATGGCATCGACGATGAAGTCGAAACCGCCGCCGAGCATTGCATCGAAGTTACCCGGCTCCACGAAGTCCTCGATCTGCCGCACGTCGCAGGCGGGATCGATCAAACGGATGCGCTCGGCCATCGCCGTGACCTTGGCCTTGCCGTAGTTGCCGTCGAGCGCGTGGATCTGCCGGTTGGTGTTGCTTTCGGCGACGTTGTCGAGATCGATCACCGTGAGCTTGCCGATTGCGCTGCGCGCCAGCGCTTCAGCCACCCACGATCCCACGCCGCCTATGCCGATCACCGCGACATGCGCGCCTTCGAACGCCGCGAGCGCAGGCGCGCCATACAGACGCGCGATGCCGCCGAAGCGTCGGTCGCGGTCGGCGATCTCGTCGGCGGAAGGTGACTCGTTGGGAGCGATGGTGGCAGTCATAGGTGGAAGCAGAAACCGAAAAAGCGCGGAAGGGCTTCGCGGAGCATGGGCAAAAACAAGCCAAACGCCGCTGCGGCCCGTCAGGCATAGCTTACAAGCGCCTGTCTAATTGACAAAGTTGGTAGACCATTCATGCAGAAAGCGCGCGAATTGCGTATTCTGCCTTATCGAAACCCAAGGGGTGATAGCCGGACCGGATTCACCACGGCAAGGGCAAGAAAGAACCACCTTGGCTATACTGACGCCGACTGTAGCGTTTGCATAAAAATGACCACCCTCGCAGACCTTCGCAAAAATTATTCTCGCGGCTCACTCGACGCCGCCGACGTCGCGCCGGACCCGGTGCGCCAGTTCGACACCTGGTTCGCCCAGGCGCTCGACGCGAAACTGCCCGAACCCAACGCCATGACCTTGGCCACCGTCGACGAGAACGGCCGGCCCTCCGCGCGCATCGTGCTGATCAAGGGGTTCGACGAACGTGGCTTCGTTTTTTTTACCAATTACGATAGCCGCAAAGGCCGCGAAATCGCCGCCAATCCCGCGGCAAGTCTGCTGTTCCACTGGATCGAGCTCGAACGTCAGGTTCGTGTCGAAGGCGTGATCGTCAAGACGAGCGCCGAGGAAAGCGATGCCTATTTTCAGTCCCGGCCGCTCGGATCGCGCATTGGCGCGTGGGCGTCGGAACAGAGTCAGCCGCTCGAAAGCCGCGAGGCGCTCGAAGCGCGCGAGCGCGAAATGATCGAAAAATTCGGCGACGCACCGCCGCGCCCGCCACATTGGGGCGGCTACCGGCTCGTGCCGGACACAATCGAATTCTGGCAAGGACGTCCGTCGCGGCTGCATGACCGCATCGTCTATGAGCGCGAGCGCGCGGACGGCCCGTGGGATATCAAGAGGCTCGCACCCTAAGACGGGTCCGGTAGCAGGCAGTACGTCGTCATAAAACGCAGCACCACGGCAACGAACATGAAGGCGCGTCGATGCACGGGCATCCAGAACCGGCACGGCGGGCCTTCCCCTTGATTTTCTTTAGCGCGGAGAAGCAAGCATGTTCTGGGAGAAGAAGCTGACGCAATGGGTCGAGGAAGTGCGGGCCAGGGCCAACCTGCCTGCGCGCCTCGTGCTTTGGGATGGACAGCAGCACGACTTCGGGCAGTTCGCCGCGCCGCAAGTCACGTTGCATGTAAAGAGCGCGACGGCGCTGCCTTATCTGCTGGAACCGAGTCTCGACAATCTCGGTGAAGCGTACGTGAAAGGCAAGATCGATATCGAGGGCAAGCTCTCGGACATCATCAACGTCGGTTATTCGCTCGCGAAGAACACCGTCACGAGCGCGGGCAAGCTGGCTCGCGTGCGGCGCTACTTCAATCACTCGAAGGCGTCGGACAAGAAGGCCATTCAGTACCACTACGATGTGTCGAACGAGTTCTATCAGCTCTGGCTCGACAAGAACATGGTGTACTCGTGCGCGTACTTCGAAAACGGCGACGAAGATTTGGCCACCGCGCAGATCAAGAAAATCGATCACATCCTGACCAAGATTCAAGTGCAGCCGGGCCATCGTTTGCTCGACATTGGCTGCGGCTGGGGCGCGCTCGTGATCCGCGCCGCGCAGAAGTTCGGCGCGAAGTGCGTGGGCGTGACGCTCTCGGAAAACCAGTTCAAGCTCGCGACGCAGCGCGTGAAAGATGCCGGCCTCGAAGATCAGATCGAAATCCGTCTGCAAGATTATCGCGACGTGCCGGGGCAATTCGACCGCATCACGAGCGTGGGCATGTTCGAGCACGTCGGACGCAAAAATCTGCCGGGCTACTTTGCAAAGATTCGCGATCTGCTGGTCGATGACGGCGTCGCGATGAATCACGGCATCACGTCATCCGACGCCGACAGCGGCGAGACCGCGCTCGGCGGCGGCGAGTTTATCGACCGCTACGTGTTTCCGGATGGCGAGTTGCCGCATATCGGTCTCGCGCTCGAAAGCATGCAGCGCGGCGGGCTGGAAGCGATCGACATCGAAAGCTTGCGCCGGCATTACGCGCGCACGCTCGACATCTGGGCCGAGAGCTTCGAGGCAAATGCCGAGCAAGCCAAGAAGCTCGTCGATGACGAGAAATTCCGCATCTGGCGCGTGTATCTCGCGGGTTGCGCGTACGCGTTCGAGAACGACGACGTGTCGATCTATCAGGTGGTGTGCCGCAAGGCGGGCCGCAGCGCGACGACCTTGCCGTGGTCGCGGAAATACATTTACGAGAAGGCGCTCTGAAGCAGGGATCGAAGTTTTCGGGAGAGGACGCTGCGCGTGACGGCGACGCGCAGGGCTCCCTGCTCGATGACGCGGCGCCGAGTGAGATTGCGCCAGCCGGTGAGCCAGAGTGCCTGCCGGCGTCGGCGGAACACGGGCAAGCCACAGAACCCGACCTGTTCGAAGAACCCGCGCCGCGCAAGCCCGCGAGCCAGCCGAAGGCACGCGGCGTCCTGCCCGCGCCATTGAACGCCGATCTCTACGCGCTCGCGAAAAAACTGCCCGAAGCCATTCATCTCGGCACATCGACATGGTCGTTTCCGGGCTGGCGCGGCATCGTCTACGGCGACGCGTATTCGAACACGAAGCTCTCGCGCGACGGCCTTACCGCCTACAGCGCACATCCGTTGTTGCGCTGCGTGTCCATCGACCGCTCGTTCTACGCACCGCTTTCGCTCGCCGACTACGCGCGGTATGCGAGCCAGGTGCCGGAGCACTTTCGCTTCATCGTGAAGGCGCCTGCCGCCGTCACCGACGCCTTCATCCGCGGCCAGCGCGGCGCGCCCGATGCGGAGAACCCCGCGTTTCTGAACGCGCGGATTGCCATCGACGAATTCGTGACGCCGTGCATCGGCGGGCTTGGGACGAAAGCCGGCGCGCTCGTGTTCCAGTTCTCGCCGCTGCCGGATGTGATGATCGTCGAGCCATCGCGCTTCATCGACCGGTTGGCGGCGTTTCTCGGCGCGCTTCCGCCGCTCGAAGGCGAGACGCGTTACGCCGTCGAATTGCGCGACGCCGTCATGCTGACACCGCGCTTCATACGCGCGCTGCGGGACGCGAACGTGCGCTATTGCATCGGCGTGCACGCGCGCATGCCGGACGTGCGTCGCCAGGCGAAGGCGCTCGCGTTGCTGGACGAAGAAACGCTAGGGCCGCTCGTCGTGCGCTGGAGTTTGCACAGCGGCTTTCGCTACGAACAGGCAAAGGCGAAGTACGAGCCGTTCGACCAAATAGTCGATGAAGACCGCGACACGCGCGAGGCGCTGGCCGAACTGGCCGCGCGATATGCGATCGCGGGCCAACCGGTGGTCATCGCGGCGAACAACAAGGCGGAGGGTTCCGCGCCGCTTACGTGCTTCGAGCTTGCGCGTGGGATTGCGCGGGAATGCGAGCGCGTACAACGCGGCTAGCGGTAAAGCTATAACGTGCGACGGCTGAAATCGACCGGGCTCCCCGGCGTACTGGCTGAACGCTCTATCCACCGCTATCGAGCCGCACTTCAGGCACGGCTCGCATGCCGTCACGTCTTTTCTTCAAGCGTGACTTGCACGCTAAGATGCCTTGCCTTATGGCATGGACTGAACGCGGCGACTTCCCGGCTCCGACACGGTATGCAGACCGCCCTCAAGCGCGGCCTCCGCCCCGCCTTTCACTTCTTCAACCGATGCGCGAACTTCTTGCGGAACTTTGCGACCTTCGGGCCGACAACCGCCGCGCAATACCCCTGGTTCGGATGCTGCTCGAAGTAGTTCTGGTGATACGCTTCGGCCGGATAGTAGTCGTTATCGAGCGCGGTGACCTGCGTGACGATCTTGCCGCCGAAGACATCCTCGCGCTGCAGTTCATCGATCACTTCGAGCGCGACCTTTCGTTGCTCGTCCGAATGCGTGAACACCGCCGAGCGATACTGCGTGCCCACGTCATTACCCTGGCGATTGAGTTGCGTCGGATCGTGCGTCGCGAAGAAAATCTCGAGCACTTCGCGGTAGCTGATGATCGCCGGATCGAACACGACCTTCACCACTTCCGCGTGCCCGGTTTCGCCGTCGCAGACCTGTTCGTACGACGGATCGACCACCTTGCCGCCCGCATAGCCGGATTCGACCGACACCACGCCTTCGACCGCCAGAAACACCGCTTCCGTGCACCAGAAGCAACCGCCGCCGAGCGTCGCGGTTTCGGTTCTCGCCTGCTCATTCTGCTGGGTCATGCGCAACTCCTCGTCAAGTGCATGCGGCCATGCCGCGGATCACCCATATGGATGCGCCTCGCCGCTTCTTCAACATTCCCCACGGTTTCTTCGATGTTTCGATGCGCGCAAAGGGCTTGCTCCGAGCTTACCGGCTTTTACAAAGCGGCGTTGGCCACACTGCCGACGCTGGCTTATGGCGGTTCCGGACGGCTGATTCCGCTAGAATCGAGCCAATCTCCAGCTTTTAGACAACACGAGAACAGGCCCTTCCGATTCGAATGCAACACGTATCCGGTTCGGCAAGACGAGATTCCACCACCTGATGACAAGCCCTTTCGCCCCGAGGAAACGCGCGTCCGGATCGGCATAAAACAAGACACTTCTAACCGATGACAAGTCCTCTCGCTCCAAGCGAAACTCGTCAGGTCGGCGAAAAAACAAGACGACTTTGCCCGATGACAAGCGCTAAAACCCCGAACTTCGATCCGAAAGAATTCCGCGCCGCGCTCGGCCAGTTTGCGACGGGCGTGACCGTCATCACCACGCGCACCGAATCCGGGCAGTTGATCGGCATCACGGCCAGTTCGTTTAATTCGGTATCGCTCGACCCGCCGCTCGTGCTGTGGAGTCTCGCCACCAAGTCGGCTTCGATGCCGGTGTTTCGCGCCAATAGTCACTACGTGGTGAACGTGCTCGCGGCATCGCAACTGGAGCTTTGCCGGCGCTTCGCCACGGTCAAGGGCGACCGCTTTGCGGGCGTCTCGCACGCGGCGGGCGACACCGGCATGCCAGTGCTCGACGGCGCGATTGCCTGGTTCGAATGCCACAATCGCAGCCGCTACGACGAAGGCGACCACGTGATCTTTGTCGGCGAAGTGGAGCGCTGTGGCGTGCGCGCGAAAGACGACAGCGCGCCTCCGCTCGTGTTTCACGCCGGCGGATTCCACACGTTGGGATCGATCGAATAAGCGCCTCGACGCTTGAGTATCAACGCCTCAGGCTCAAGGCGGGCTGCTTGGCCGCGCCGGTTGTTCGATCAGCGCGACGGGCACACCCGCATCGTCCTTCATGGTTTGCAAGACGATATTCGAGCGAATGTCGATAACGCCCGGCGCCTTATACAGCTTGCTCAGAATGAAATCCGAGTAGTGCTTGAGGTTGTGCGCGAGCACGCGCAACACGTAATGCGTGTCGCCCGTGACGACGAACGCGCCCACCACTTCCGGCCATTCGCGCACGGCCGCCGCGAACTTCTCGTGCCAGTTTTCCTGGTCGTTGCGCATGGAGACGTGCACGAAGGCTTCGAGCTCGATGCCCAGCCGCTCACGGTCCAGACACGCGCGATAGCTCGCAATCACGCCCTCTTCTTCGAGCAGGCGCATGCGGCGCAAACACGCCGAAGGCGAGAGCGCGATGCGCTCCGCAAGGTCCAGGTTACTGATCCGTCCATCTTCCTGCAGTACCGCCAGAATTCGGCAATCTGTTGCATCGAGCGTGAATCCGGTCATTTTTTAGTCCCCTAGCCCGTTTCATCGAATTATGTTCTAGCCACAACGTTTTTGGGTAGTTTTTTTGCAATCACATTTCGAGATAGCACGGCTATGATTTGACGCATCCCAGCGCTTTCTGTTAGCCGACATGACGCTTCTCGATGTTTCTCCGCCGATTTCCACCGACACGCCGGTCTGGCCGGGCGATACGCCCGTTGGTATCGAACGCGTCTGGCGCATGGAAGCGGGCTCGCCCGTGAACGTGGCGCGTTTCACGCTTTCGCCGCACACCGGCGCTCATGCCGATGCCCCGCTGCATTACGACGAACACGGCGCGGCTATTGGCGAGGTGCCGCTCGACACGTATCTCGGCGCTTGCCGGGTCGTGCATTGCATTGGCGCGGCGCCGCTCGTTTTGCCAGAACATATCGCCGATTTTCTCGACGATGACAACGCCCCGCCGCGCATCCTCCTGCGTACCTACGCGAGTGCGCCGCTCGACACTTGGGACAGCGCATTTTGTGCCGTCGCGCCCGCGACCATTGATCTATTGGCGGCGCGTGGCGTGAAGCTCATCGGTATCGACACGCCATCGCTCGATCCGCAGGAATCGAAGACGATGGACGCGCATCGCCGGATTCGCGCGCACGGCATGGCGATTCTCGAAGGCCTCGTGCTCGATGCCGTCGCGCCCGGCGACTACGAACTCATCGCGCTGCCGCTCAAATTTTCGACGCTCGATGCGAGCCCGGTGCGCGCCGTCCTGCGCCCGCTTTCCTGATCGCCCGATCTTCCCTGAACAATTGGACTTTTCGATGAAAAACCGTGACGACGCCGCCGCACTCGACCGCGACGACCCGCTGAATGCCCTGCGCGATCAATTCGTGCTTGCGAACGACGTGATCTATCTGGATGGCAACTCGCTCGGCGTGCCGCCCAAAGCGGCTGCCGCGCGCGCGGCCGGCGTGATCGCCGAAGAATGGGGCGAAGGGCTGATCCGCAGTTGGAACACCGCCGGCTGGTACGCGCTGCCGCGACGGCTCGGCAACAAGCTGGCTCCGCTCATCGGCGCGGGCGAGGATGAAGTCGTCGTGAACGACACGATCTCGGCCAATCTCTTCAAGATCCTCTCCGCGGCGCTCAAACTCGCGAACGAGCGCGATCCGAAACGTCGCGTGATCGTCTCCGAACGTTCGAACTTTCCGAGCGACCTGTATATCGCGCAGGGTTTGATCGAGCAGCTCGATCGCGGCTATGAACTGCGTCTCGTCGATGACGCGTCCGAACTGCCTGCCGCCATCGACGAACACACCGCCATCGCGATGATCACGCACGTGAACTACCGCACCGGCTACATGCACGACATGGCCGCGCTCACCGAGACGATTCATCGCTCGGGCGCAATCGCGGTCTGGGACCTGGCGCATTCGGCAGGCGCGGTGCCGGTCGATCTGAACGGCGTCGGCGCGGACTACGCCGTCGGCTGCACGTATAAGTATCTGAACGGCGGACCGGGTTCGCCTGCGTTCGTGTGGGTGCCCAAGCGTCATCAGGACACATTCTCGCAGCCGCTCTCGGGCTGGTGGGGGCACAAGAAACCGTTCGCGATGGACCCGGTGTATCGCCCGGACGATGGTATCGGTCGATATCTGTGCGGCACGCAGCCTATTGTCTCGATGTCGCTCGTCGAGTGCGGGCTCGATGTATTCCTGCAAACGGATATGCAGACCTTGCGGCGCAAGTCGCTTGCGCTTGGCGATCTGTTCATCGAGCTGGTGGAAGCGCGTTGCGGCGAGTTTCCGCTGACGCTCGCGACGCCGCGCGAACATGCGCGACGCGGCTCGCAAGTGAGCTTCGAGCATCCGAACGGCTATGAGGTGATGCAGGCGCTGATCGCGCGTGGCGTGATCGGCGATTATCGCGAGCCGCGTATTTTGCGCTTCGGCTTCACGCCGCTTTACGCGCGTTTCGTCGATGTCTGGGACGCGGTTGAAACCTTGCGCGATGTGCTCGCGACCGAAAGCTGGCGTGCGCCGGAGTTTGGCGAACGCGCTTCGGTGACTTGAGAGGTGACGGCCATGAATGAGGTCAAAGGCGGCGGATGTCCGTTCGGCCACGGTGCGGCCGATGCCGCACGGGCGGTGCATCCGGCAGAATCAGGCTGGCACGAAGCCAAGCTCGATTTCTCCGATTCGATGAGCTACGGCGACTATCTCGGCCTCGATTCGATTCTGACCGCGCAGCATCCACGCTCGCCGGACCACAACGAGATGCTGTTCATCGTGCAGCACCAGACGAGCGAACTCTGGATGAAGCTCGCGCTCTACGAACTGCATGCTGCCCTCGAAGCGGTTCATACCGACGCCCTGCCATCCGCCTTCAAGATGCTCGCGCGCGTGTCGCGCATCTTCGAGCAACTGGTGCAGGCGTGGAGCGTCCTCGCGACCATGACGCCTTCCGAATACACCGCGATGCGGCCGTATCTCGGTGCGTCATCCGGGTTTCAGTCGCATCAGTATCGGCAGATCGAGTTCATGCTCGGCAACAAGAATGAGCAGATGCTGAAGCCGCATGCGCATCGGCCGGAGATTCTCGCGCAGGTGCGACAGACGCTCGAAGCGCCTTCGTTCTACGACGAAGTGATCCGACTGCTCGCGCGACGTGGCTTCCAGATCGCGCCCGAAAGACTGCAGCGCGACTGGACCCAGCCCACGACGCACGACGCGTCGGTCGAAGCGGCGTGGCTCGCGGTGTATCGCGATCCGTCACGCTACTGGGAGCTCTATGAGATGGCGGAGGAACTCGTCGATCTGGAAGACGCCTTCCGGCAATGGCGCTTTCGGCATGTGACGACGGTGGAGCGCATCATCGGCTTCAAGCAAGGAACGGGCGGCACGGCGGGCGCTTCGTATCTGCGCAAGATGCTGGACGTGGTGCTGTTTCCGGAGCTTTGGCATGTGCGCACGATGCTTTGAGGTTGCGTGCGGTCGATGAGCTCAAGCTGCGGCGACTGCGCAATCGCGCGCGACCCTCGCCGCCCGGCGACGCTTCGAGCACGGCTGCTTCACGATGCCGCGAGCAGCCCAATCGAGCGGTCCTTCAGGCGAGCCGTCCCGCCAACGCCCTTAGCTTCGGCGCAATCGACTCGCGGAAATAACCCTCATCCATCGACGACGCCGGCCCGCTGCTGCTCAACACCAGCCAGCGCCCATTGCGCACGTCGCGAAACGGCGCGGCAATCGCGTTGACGTCGTCGTGCCATTCACGGAATGAATAGCAGCAGCCGTCGCGCGCGAAATCTTCGATCGCGCGCTGTGCCGAAGCCACTCGTTCGGCGCCTTCCCGTTCCCGCAATTCTTCCAGCAAGGCCGCGCGCTCATCGGCGTCGAGCACGGCGAGATAGGCGCGTCCCATGGAACTCGTGAGCATCGACAGACGCGATCCGGGCGCGAGGCCGAGCGTGAGCGCGGTTTCGCTACGAATGGTTTCCAGATAGATCATGTCGAGGCCATCGCGACAGCCGAGCGATACCGCCGCGCCGATCTCACGCGCCAGCGCCCGCATATGTGGCCGGGCGAGTTCCAGTGTGTCCGCGCCCGCCAATAGCGAGAAGCCGAGCGAGAGCACGCCCGTGTCGAGCGCGTACTTGCCGGCGGCATCGTCGAAACGCAGGTAACCGAGCGTGGTCAGCGTGTAGGCCAGACGGTTGACCGTCGCCTTGGGCAATCCCGTGCGCGCGACGAAATCGCGATTGCCAAGAAGCGTCTCGCCAGGGCGAAATGCGCGCAACATATCGAGACCGCGTGCGAGGGCGACGACGAACTTGCGATCGTCGGATGCGTTGGGCGACAGGTGGGAGTGGCGGTCGGACTCGTGGTTTGAAGCGCGTTTGGACGCGTGTCCGGGATTACGCTCATCCACACGCACGAATTCGTGGATGGATTCACGGCCGGACTCGCAGCTCGATTCGCGGCCTGAAGCGCGGACAGATTCGCGGCTAGAAGCGCCTTTGGAGTCGCCGGCTAATGCGTCTTCGGTTCTGCCATCAGATGCACGTTCGGCTTTTCGGCGAGATTCGCCGTCGGTTTCACGCCCAGAACCACGTTTGAAAGCAGCAGACATCGGGTGCTAAACTCGAATCTAATTGCAAAACATTGTTCCGCTAAGCGGAACGCAAGTCAAGCGCCGAAGCGAGGCGCTTTTCAATCGACACTGCATGGGAGGAGACGCATATGGCCGACGCCGCTCGCTTCAACTGGGAAGACCCGCTCTTGCTGGATCAGCAACTCAACGAAGAAGAACGCATGGTCCGCGACGCCGCGCGCGCCTACGCGCAGGACAAGCTGCTGCCGCGCGTGACGCAGGCGTTTCGCGAGGAAACGACCGATCCGTCGATCTTCCGCGAAATGGGCGAGCTCGGTCTGCTCGGCCCGACCATCCCCGAACAATACGGCGGACCGGGCCTCAAGTACGTGAGCTACGGCCTGATCGCGCGCGAAGTGGAACGCGTGGATTCCGGCTATCGCTCGATGATGTCGGTGCAATCGTCGCTCGTAATGGTGCCGATTCACGCTTTCGGCAGCGACGCGCAAAAGGAAAAGTATCTGCCGAAGCTCGCGCGCGGCGAGTGGATCGGCTGCTTCGGGCTCACCGAGCCGAACGCCGGTTCCGATCCCGCCAGCATGACGACGCGCGCGAAGAAAGTGCAGGACGGCTACTCGCTTTCGGGCTCGAAGATGTGGATCTCGAACTCGCCTATCGCGGATGTGTTCGTCGTCTGGGCGAAGCTGGATGAAAACGGACGCGATGAGATTCGCGGCTTCGTCCTCGAAAAGGGCTGGAAAGGACTGTCCGCGCCAGCCATTCACGGCAAGGTTGGATTGCGCGCGTCGATCACCGGCGAGATCGTGATGGACGAAGTGTTCGTGCCGGAAGAAAACCTGTTTCCGGAAGTTCGCGGTCTCAAAGGGCCGTTCACCTGTCTGAACTCGGCGCGCTACGGCATCTCGTGGGGCGCGCTCGGCGCCGCCGAAGCCTGCTGGCATATGGCGCGGCAATACACGCTGGATCGCAAGCAGTTCGGTCGTCCGCTTGCGGCAAACCAGTTGATCCAAAAGAAACTTGCCGATATGCAGACGGAAATCACGCTAGGCCTGCAAGGCGTGCTGCGACTCGGGCGCATGAAGGACGAAGGCACGGCAGCGGTCGAGATCACCTCGATCATGAAGCGCAATTCGTGCGGCAAGGCGCTCGACATCGCCCGGCTCGCGCGCGACATGCTGGGCGGCAACGGCATTTCGGACGAATTCGGCGTGGCGCGTCACCTCGTCAATCTCGAAGTGGTGAATACCTACGAAGGCACCCACGATATCCACGCGCTTATTCTCGGACGCGCGCAAACCGGAATTCAGGCTTTTTTCTGAAAGGCGTATGGTGCGACTCGAACTGATCGATCCTCTTTGTAACTTTCGATCAGTTTGCTGAAACTTTTACGGGTCAGATCGGCTCCCACCGTCAGTGATGTCGAGAGTTTGACAAGGCTGCGGCGATTTCCTTTGATTAGCATCAAGTGGAATGAAACCTGCAAGGAGTCTGTGTTGCAGGTTCCAGCCTGCTCGTCAGCAATCGCATCTCTGGCTGCGAATCAGGTAGCCTCACCGATTGGAGCCTTTAATGTCAGAAATCAATAAGGAGCGATTCATGTCGGACATCAAAACCGTTCTCGCTGACGCCGAAGATCTTCTCAAGCAAGCCGCCAGCGCCACGGGCGAACGCGCTTCCGAACTGCGCGAGAGCGCGCTCGCTCGACTGAAACAAGCGAAGGAGAAAGCCGCCGATGCACAAGTCGTCGTGATCGAACGAGGCAGAAAAGCCGCGCGCGCCACGGACGATTACGTCCACGAGCACCCGTGGGCATCCATTGGTATTGCGGCTGGCCTCGGCACGGTGATCGGGCTTCTCATCAACCGCAAATAAGCAGCACTTCCTCACGCTCCTCGACAATGGCCCGGTGATTGCTACGTTCGTAACAGTCACGGTCCATCATCAAGAAAGGACCGAGCCGCCAACGCCCGCTCGGGGCGCGCGGATCGACTCTCGCGCCGGAACGCCGCCTCGTGCGGCGACCGGGACAATATCAAAGCGGCACCCAACGCGCTTCTCGCACCCAAGCCATGACGACCGAACGGCCACCGCAGCAATCGTCCCCCGGACCGTTGCGACGAATCATCAGTTCTGCCTTCGCCATCTTCGAGACGCGCCTTGAACTCATCGGTATCGAGCTTCAGGAAGAGAAGGAGCGGCTTATCGGCGTACTGTTTCTTGGTCTCGCCGCCATGATGCTGGCAATGATGGCGCTGATCTCCCTCACCGTGCTCATCGCCATATTCTTCTGGGACACGTATCGCTGGCAGGCGCTTGGCGGCATCACGCTCGTTTATGCGCTGATTGCAATCGCCTGCGGACTGCGCGCGCGCAGCACGCTGCTCGACGCGCCGAACATGTTTGACGACACGCTCGCCGAATTCCGCAAGGACCGCGACACGTTCCACTGAACTCACACGGGCAGTCCGACCATGAGCAAAAAAGACGATACCTTCAAGCCGCCCAAGCGTGACAACGCCAAGGCGCTGCGCACGCCGCACATGCGCGCGCTGCGCAAGGAACTGCTGATTGCGCGCGCCGATGTCGAACGCATGGAGCTTCAACAGGCCACGCACGATCTGCGCACGTCGATCACGCACTTCAGTTTCCTGCGTTTTCTGATGCCTGGCGGCGGCAACCGGCGCACGCCGAAGCGCGGCGCATCGGGTGGCGGCATCGGCGGCATTCTGGCTTCGGTCAGCTCGATGCTTGGCGGCAAGGGCAGCAATCTCGGCCTGCTCTTCAAGCAGTATCCGATCATCGGCTCGGTGGCGTCGCTCGTGCTGACCAAGCCAGTGCGGACCGCCGTGGTGCGTGGTGCCAAGCCCGCGCTCAAGTGGGGCGGTCTGGGTTTGGTCGCCTGGGAAGGCTGGCGCATCTGGCAACAGATGAAAGCCCCGCATGCCGAAGCCACCACCGAAGCCGTCGATCCGACGGTCTTCTGAACGTTTAATTTTTCCCTCCCCAGCAAGCGGTGGACTGCGCGGTGTCCAGTGCAGTCGCCGCTGATCCCGTCGTGCGGTTCGACCGCACGCCCGTCGCGTCGACGATGAATACGCCGCAAGAATCGTCCTGCATCGGACCATATGCGACTGGCGTCGCCTCGATGCTGTATCCGCCATTCGTCGCCGATTCCGGCAGCACCGCAAGCCGATAAACCGGCGCACCGCTCGATGGCGCCTGATCCATGCCGGCGGAAAGCGTCACTGCATCCGTCGCCGACTGCGCGAGCCGCGTACTTTCGATGTATTGCACGGCGCGCATCGACGCCGCCGCCGCATCGAGCCGATGCGCCTTCGCCACGTGCTGCCGATACGCAGGCACCGCGAACGTCGCGATGATCGCCACGATGCAGAGCGCGATGATCAATTCCAGCAGCGTAAAGCCCTTGTCCTTCATGGTTCGTCCTCAAAACGGCTTCGCTACGACGCGCCGCCAATGTCGGGTCGCGCCATCGATTCTTGATTGCAGCCACGCCTCGGTCTCGGGCGATGCGCCGAAACCACGCGCCGTCACGAGATACGACGTCACCGCCACCGCCTGGTCCGTATGCGACCAAGCCTCGATCAGACATTGCGGCGCGCGGCGCGCATCGGCCAGTCGCCAAACGGCTCGATGGCGACGGCCGACGCTCCTTCGAACGACGCCTTGCTGCGCCAGCCCACGGGCTCCTGCGCGCCCGAACTCGTCACGACGGGCGCATCGGCAATCATGCGAACGCAGCGGACCAACGCGCTGTCGGCCGCATGGAACGCCTGCATCCGCTCGCGCGCCGACACGGCCGTGCGGGTCGCGACGAGCGAGGCTTGCAGCCAGGCGCTGGCGGTCACGAGCATCATCGCGGCGAGCAAGAGGACGATAGGCAGCACCGTGCCGCGCGAATGCGCGCGCCGCCTCACGACGCGCCTCGCGCGTTGCGTATGCCAACCGTGCGCCAGAAGGCCATGCGCGTGCGTCCGTCATCGCTGACGGCTGGTGCGCCATCGCAATCGACATAGTTCGCCCGACGTTTCGCCTGAATCGCCGCGCCACGCACGAGCACGCAAACCTCGGCGGCGTAGACATCCGGCCAGCGTTCGCGCGCGATGGCCGACGCGTCGAGCGCGGCCGGCGCACCCGCGATCCAGTAGACGACGCGCATCCGTTCGACGCCCTCCACCAGCGGTTGCGCCTGACGACCCCCGCCCTCGCAATAAAGCTCCGGCTCGCCGCTCGACGTGCTGGGCTTTGCGTAATAGCGGTTGAAGACGAACGCATCCGAAACCGTCTGGCCGATGCAGTCGGTAGGCGTGCCGCTCGTCGATGGCCACGTCGAAACCGTGTCGGCCGCGTAGCGGACCTGCAGACCGTCCGAGTGACTCGCGAGCGACTCGCACGACGCCGACGTCTCCGCGCCAATCACGCGCCCCTGCGAACAGCCGAAGAGCGGCGCGTCGGTCGCGCCCGCGGTCGAAAATCCGGCCATCTGCACTTGTTGAGCGACGAGATCGAGCGCGCCGGCGCCGGCATCGTGAATGTGCGCGGCATCGGCGGCACGTTCGAAGCCCGCACGCTGAGCGCGATAAACCGACAGCGACGCGGCCAGGATCAACAGCCCGAGCGCAAGCGCAATCGAAAGTTCGAGCAGCGTGTGGCCGCGTGAATGAATGAGCCGCGTGTTCATCGTGCAAAGGCCATCGCGATGCATGACGTGTGCGGTCGCGCCTGCGGTTCGGGACAAGGCTCCGCGCCTTCCGCGACATGCCAGCTGACGGTTGCGACCTGCACGCCGTTGCCGCGATCCGAGATGGCGATGTCTCCATCGGGCAGCAAAGCAGCCGCCCTCGCCCGCCACCTCGACAACATGGCCGAGCTATCCGCGCTGCCACGCGTTGCCTCGCCGATGGAGTCGGCAATCAGTGCCGCGCGTTCGCTCAACAGCGCCGTTCGTTCGGCTTTTGCCAGCGCGCTTTGCATGGCGACGAGTCCGAGCGCCGTGACCGCCGCGATCGACAGGGCGATCATCACCTCGATCAGCGAATCGCCGCGCGGGCGAACGGATCGAGTGCGCCCGCCGCGCCTGACGCTCGCCATGACCGATCGCGCGTTCATGCCGATGCTCCGCAAGCGCCTTGAGTCATGCGCGCACGCCCGCCCGCAGCCAATCGAATGCAGCGCCGCGACGACGCATTCGCGTTGGCATCCGCGCTGCGCGGGCCGAAATCGAAGCTACGGAAGCCGCCGATCACTTGGCCCATCGGCGGCGTGAACGAAAGATCCGTCGATGCGCCCGCAATGGCGACCGATGTCATCGCCGGCTGCAAGCGCAAGAGCGTCAGCGCGCCGTCTTTATCGACGAAGAGGCCCCAGCCGCACGACCAGTCCGCGATACCCGCGTCGCAAGCCTTGCCCGCCGCGAGGCAATGCCGGCTCGCATCGACGCGGCATAGCGTGACGCGCGCGCCGCGTTTGAGCGATTCGGCCCGCGCGAGCGAAAGCGTCGAGAAAAGCGAGCGCGCGCGGGCATCGATCTGATCGCGTGCCTGCCAGGAGAGAAACGAAGGCGTGGCGAAAGTCGCGAGGATCGCCATCACGGCAAGCACCACGCAAAGTTCGACGAGTGTGAAACCGGAATTCGAGAAGCGGCTCATCTGCATGCCTTATCGACGAGTTGAACGAATGCTCAATCTAGCGATAAGGAACGCGCGCCGCCATTAGCCGAATGGACGAGTGTTCACGCGCGTTCGCACGGGGCACACTGCCCGAGGGCAAAAGATCGACTGGGGGAAAGATGCTCGGTACAGACGCGCGATCAGCGCTTGCGGGAAGTGGTCTTTTTGGGCGCGGCGCGGCGGAATTCCTCGAGCACGTCCTCGAACTCGGACACGTCTTCGAAACGCTTGTAGACCGACGCAAACCGTACATAAGCGATGGTGTCGAGCTGCCGCAACTCGTTCATCACGAGTTCGCCGAGACGTTCGCTCTGCACTTCTCGCTCGCCGCTGCCAAGCAATTGATATTCGATGCGCGCGACGGCTGCCTCGATGGCGTCCGCCGCAACCGGCCGCTTGCGCAGCGCCAGCTTCATGCTCGCGACGATCTTGCGGCGATCGAACTCGGTGCGGCTGCCGTCTTTCTTCACGACCGACGGCAGCGCCAGTTCGACGCGCTCATACGTGGTGAAACGCTTGTCGCAGGATGGACAGCGTCGCCGCCGCCGGATGGCTGCGCCGTCCTCCGACACGCGAGAATCCACGACCTGGGTGTCTTCGTGTCGGCAGAAGGGGCAGCGCATCGGGGCTTGGTTCCTGGCTCGGTTCGAATATCAGCGATAGACCGGGAAACGCTTGGTCAGCTCGGTCACTTGAGCGCGCACGCGCTCGAGGTTCGCCTGGTCTTCCGGTGCGTCGAGCACGTCCGCAATCAAATTGCCGACCTGCTCCGCTTCCTTCACGCCGAAACCGCGCGTGGTCATGGCGGGCGAACCGAGACGCACGCCGCTCGTGACGAACGGCTTTTCCGGATCGTTCGGAATGGCGTTCTTGTTGACCGTGATGTGCGCGGCGCCGAGCGCGGCTTCGGCCGCCTTGCCGGTGATCTTCTTCGCGCGCAGATCGACCAGCATGACGTGGCTTTCCGTGCGGCCCGAGACGATACGCAGACCGCGCTTGACGAGCGTTTCGGCCAGCACGCGCGCGTTATCGACCACTTGCTGCTGGTACGTCTTGAACTCCGGCGTCAGCGCTTCCTTGAACGCGACGGCCTTCGCCGCGATCACGTGCATGAGCGGACCGCCCTGAATGCCCGGGAAAATGGCCGAGTTGATCTGCTTCTCGAATTCGGCCTTCATGAGGATCACGCCGCCGCGCGGCCCGCGCAGGCTCTTGTGCGTGGTCGTGGTCACGAAGTCCGCGTGCGGAACGGGATTCGGATAGACGCCTGCCGCGACGAGACCTGCGTAATGCGCCATGTCGACCATGAAGTAAGCGCCGACACTCTTCGCGATTTGCGACAGGCGCTCGAAGTCGATACGCAGCGCGAACGCCGACGCGCCCGCGACGATCAGCTTCGGCTTGTGCTCCTTGGCGAGCGCTTCGGTCTTTTCGTAGTCGATGTCTTCGGCTTCGTTCAGGCCGTAGCTCACGACGTTGAACCACTTGCCCGACATGTTGACGGGCGAACCGTGCGTCAGGTGGCCGCCTTCGGCGAGGCTCATGCCCATGATCGTGTCGCCCGGCTTCAGTACGGCGAAGAACACGCCCTGGTTGGCCTGCGAACCGGAGTTCGGCTGCACGTTCGCGGCTTCGGCGCCGAACAGTTGCTTGACGCGGTCGATTGCCAGTTGCTCGACGATATCCACGTATTCGCAACCGCCGTAGTAGCGCTTGCCGGGATAGCCTTCGGCGTATTTGTTGGTGAGTTGCGAGCCTTGCGCGGCCATGACGGCCGGGCTCGTGTAGTTTTCCGAGGCGATCAGCTCGATGTGATCTTCCTGACGGCGATTTTCCTGCTCGATCGCTTTGAGCAGTTCGGGATCGACCTTGGCGAGGGTACTTTCGGCTCTGTCAAACATACGTTTTCCGTGAGATCAAAACAGGTTGACCGGATCGCGCGTGACGATGCGTTCGAAGCACGAACGCAAAACGCAAGGAAGACGCAGGACGCCAGACGGGTCCACACGCGACGGATGAGGGAAGAATCCGGGTTCGCGGAACGGACAGCCACCGGCAACGCAGCGACGGCGCGCGGATCTCAGCTGCCCAGGCGAACGGCAAAACGACACTCCGCGCTTCCTAGTGGGTCGTTCCACCTTGAATCCGAAGATTCTATCGCCAGTCACGCGGGGTTTGAGCGTTGTAGTGTAATGGTGCGGCCGGGTTTAGGCAACTTGGCGAGCGTCTGCGAAACGCTTGAAACGCACGATCGTTCGGGTTTGCAGTTGCTTGCCGCATCGCATCATTGGAAGTACTCTGTGCGCCGTTGCCGGTCGTGTGTCCGCGCGCGCTCCGGTACAGCCCCAACCCCCACTTTCCGGAGCCCGCTCATGATCGTATTCGTCACCGGCGCCTCTGCCGGCTTCGGCGCAGCCATTGCCCGCACTTTCGTCAAGGGCGGCCATCGCGTCGTCGCGGCCGCGCGCCGTAAAGACCGGCTCGCCGCGCTATCGAAGGAACTCGGCGACTCGCTCTTGCCAGTCGAACTCGACGTGCGCGACAGCAATGCCATCAAGAGCGCCATCGCCTCGCTGCCCGAATCGTTCGCCCAGATCGACGTGCTGGTCAACAACGCGGGCCTCGCGCTCGGCCTCGAACCGGCACAACGCGCGAATCTCGACGACTGGAAGAACATGATCGACACCAACTGCATGGGACTCGTCGATGTCACGCATGCCGTCCTCCCCGGCATGGTTGCGCGCAATCGCGGTCACGTGTTCAACCTGGGTTCGGTCGCGGCGTCCTACCCGTATCCGGGCGGCAACGTGTACGGCGCGACCAAGGCGTTCGTGCGGCAATTCAGCCTGAACCTGCGCGCCGACCTTGCCGGAACCGCGTTGCGCGTGACGGATATCGAGCCGGGCCTGTGCGGCGGCACCGAGTTCTCCAACGTGCGCTTCAAGGGCGACGACGACAAGGCCAGCGCCGTCTACAAGGACGTGCAGCCGCTCACCGCCGAGGATATCGCCGACGCCATCTACTGGATTGCGACGCGCCCCGCGCACGTGAATATCAACGCGATCGAACTCATGCCCGTGGCCCAAACCTTCGGACCGTTGCAAATACACCGCGGCTCGTAAGAGGAATCGACTGTATTTGGTGGCCCAACTTCCGCTTCCGGTAAAATGCCGCGGATGTTTATTTGTCAAAAAGCGAGCCGGAGCGGGTCCAAAAGCCTCCGCGCGAGCGGGGCGGCGCAAAGGTGAGTGATTCGTTGAATTTCGAATGGCCGATTCGGGTGTACTACGAGGACACCGACGCGGGCGGCATTGTCTTCTACGCGAACTACCTGAAGTTCTTCGAGCGTGCGCGCACCGAATGGCTGCGCGCGTGCGGTATCGACCAGCAGCGGCTGGCCGAATCGGCCGGCATCGTGTTCGTCGTGAGAAGAACATCCGTCGATTATTCGGCTCCCGCGCGCCTGGACGACTCCATTCGCATCGTGAGCCGTATCGCGCGGCTCGGGCGCGCATCGGTGGATTTTCATCAGGAAGCGTGGCGTGACGCGGTTCTTCTTGCAAGCGGCGATATTCGCGTCGCTTCGGTGGATCGCGCAACGATTCGCCCTGCCGGTATTCCCGAACGAGTTCTCGAAGGATTGAGGCGCGGTCCTCATGCCGGGCAGGTCGTGCTTGCCGCGGACGAGCGTCGCGCGCACCCGGTTTGAACGCTTCACGAGCAAGAGCCGGCCACGAGGCGGCTTTCGTTTTATTGATGTCGCGGTCACGAAAGCCTGACGCGCCTTTGACCGGAAGCCCCTTTTCCGGACGTAAATAGCAGCTAATAGCAGGTGGAAGCAGCGGACTTTTATGAACAACACACAAGACTTGTCGATCGTATCTCTCGTCATTCATGCGAGCCTGCTCGCGCAGGCCGTCATGGCCCTGCTGCTTCTGCTCTCGCTGCTGTCGTGGACTTTCATCTTCCGCAAGTGGTTCGCCATTCGGCGCGCGCGCGCGCAAACCGAGCGTTTCGAACGCGATTTCTGGTCCGGCGGCGACCTGCAGGCGCTGTATCAAAGCGCGGCGAACAACCGTCACACCATCGGCGCGCTCGAGCGTATCTTCGAATCGGGCATGCGCGAGTTCTTGAAGGGCAAGGAGCGCCGCATCACCGATCCGGGCGCGATTCTCGACGGTTCGCGCCGCGCCATGCGGGCTGCCTTTCAGCGTGAAATGGACGTGCTCGAAGCGAATCTCGCGTTTCTCGCATCGGTCGGCTCGGTCAGTCCGTATATCGGTTTGTTCGGCACGGTCTGGGGCATCATGAATTCGTTCCGCGGCCTCGCAAACGTACAGCAGGCAACGCTCGCCAACGTGGCGCCCGGCATTGCCGAAGCGCTCGTCGCGACCGCGATCGGCCTCTTCGCCGCGATTCCCGCCGTGGTCGCTTACAACCGCTACGCTCACGATATCGACCGTCTGGCGATCCGCTTCGAGACCTTCATCGAAGAGTTCTCGAACATCTTGCAGCGTCAGGCGCACTAAGGAGTCACAATGGCAGGCTCGTCCCGTTCCAGCATGCGCGGCAGTTCGCGCCGCGCCATGGCCGACATCAATGTCGTGCCGTATATCGACGTGATGCTCGTGTTGCTCGTCATCTTCATGGTGACGGCGCCGCTCGTGTCGCCTTCGATCATCAACTTGCCGACCGTCGGCAACGCGCAGCCGCAGGAACAGCAGCCGCCGCTCGTCATCAACATCAAGGCCGACGGCAGCATGAACGTGCGCTACAAGGAAGAAGGCGGCGCGACGCAAGAGCAGAGAATGACCAAGGACGACCTGAACACGTTCGTGCTCAATCGTCAGGAGTCGCATCCGGATCAACCCGTCGTCATCGCGGCGGACAAGACCGTGAAGTATGAAGTCGTCATGAACGTGATGTCCGATATGAAGGCGCGCGGCGTGAAGCGCGTCGGATTGCTCGTCAAATCGCAATGACCCTTTTGCAGAACCGGCAGACGCGCGGCTCATCAGCGCGACCCATCCGCCCGCCGCGCGAACGCGGTACGGGCCGCGCTTTCGCGCTCGCCGCCGTCATGCACTTGCTGCTTGGCTGGTTGCTATATCACGGCATCAACTGGCAGAACAACACCCCCGCCGGAGCCGAGGCGGAACTGTGGACCGAGATTCCCGACACGCCTGCTCCCACGCCGCGCGTCGCGCCCCCGCCGCCCGTGGCCGTGAAGCCGCAGCCTGCGCCGCCGCCCGCGAAGGACGAGGACGCCGACATCGCGCTGCAGGAAAAGAAGCGTAAGCAGGAAGCCGCCGCACGCGATGCACAATTGGCCGAGCAGCGCCGCCAGCAGGAATTGGCGCAGCAGGAAGCCGAAGCGAAGCGCCAGCAGCAAGTCGCCGCTCAGGCCGCCGCGGCGGCCGCCGCGCAGAAGGCCATGCAGGACAAGCAAAAGCAGATCGAACAGCAACGTCAGGCCGACCTGCAAAAGCAACAGCAGGCGAAGCTGCAACAGGACAAGGCGCGTCAGCAGCAACAAGCCGAAGCGCAAAAGGCCGAGCAGCTTCAGGAACAGAAGGAAGCCAAGGCGAAAACCGATGCCGAAGCCAAGGCAAAAGCCGATGCGCAAGCCAAGGCCAAGGCCGCGGCGCAGGCAAAAGCCAAGGCGGATGCGGAAGCGAAGGCGAAGGTCGATGCCGAACGCAAGTCGCGCCTCGCGCAGTTGCAAGGGCAGCTCGGCGGCGGCACGAATTCGAGCGGCGAAGGGCTGGCCAAGGGCGGCACCGGCAAGGGCGCGGGCGGCAACGCGGCGTCGGCGGGTTATGCCGAGAAGGTGCAGCGTCGCGTGCGGCCGAATATCATCTGGTCGGGCGAAACGTCCGGGCTGGAAACGGTCGTGTCGGTGCGCTGCGCGCCTTCGGGCACGCTGCTTTCGGCGACCATTACGCGGTCGAGCGGCAACGAGCAGTGGGACGCTGCCGCGTTGCGCGCGGTGCAGCGCTCCGATCCCATGCCGAAGGACATTAACGACCAGGCGCCAGGGTCATTTACGATCACGCTGCGCCCGGCTGGCAGTTGATTGCGCGGGATCACTGCAAAGCGCAAGACCGTTGCCGCACGGGAACGAATCGTGCAATCGGGGGTCTGTTTGTGCAGTCTCGGGTCACTTGAAAACGCATTTTTCTGGAACGAATACAGCATGAGTTTGATGAAGAAGCTTGGCTTGAAAACGCTGGTCGCATCCTGTCTGATCGCCGCCGGTACCGCCGCACATGCCCAGTTGAACGTGCTCGTGACTGGCGTCGGTTCTACCCAGTTTCCGATCGCCACGGCCAACTTCGCCAATGAGGGCAGCTCACCGCAACAGGTCAGCGCGATCATTCGTCAGGACCTGCAGAGAAGCGGCAAATTCACGAATATCGACGCGGGCGGCACGCCGGTTTCCGAGACCGATTCGGTCGATCTCGGCGCATGGAAAGCCAAGGGCGCGGACGCGTTCGTATCGGGTAGCGTGAACAAGCTGCCGAACGGCCAGTACGAAGTGCGCTTCCGTCTCTACGACACGGTCAAGCAGCAGAATCTCGGCGGTTTGTCGCTCGTTTCCGCCGAAAGCGGCCTGCGCATGAGCGCACACAAGATCGCGGACTACATCTACGCCAAGTTGCTCGGTGGCCGCGGCGTGTTCGCAACCCGTCTGTCGTACGTCATTCAGACGGGCGGACGCTACCAATTGCAGATTTCGGACTCGGACGGTCAGGACGCGAAGATCGCCCTTTCCAGCCCGGAGCCAATCATTTCGCCGGCATGGTCGCCGGACGGCACGAAGGTCGCCTACGTGTCGTTCGAAAAGAAGAAGCCGGTGGTCTACATCCACGATCTGCCGACCGGGCGGCGCGTGGTCGTATCGAATCAGAAGGGCAACAACAGTGCGCCGGCGTGGTCGCCTGACGGCAGCAAGCTGGCCGTGGCCTTGTCGCGCACCGGCAATACGCAGGTTTTCGAAGTCAACGCGGACGGCTCTGGCCTGCGTCGTCTGACACAAGGCAGTTCCATCGATACCGAGCCGGCCTTCTCGCCCGATGGCAACTCCATTTACTTTACGAGCGATCGCGGCGGCCAACCGCAGATCTACAAGATGCCGGCGGCGGGTGAAAACGCCGGCGCGGCCCAGCGGGTCACGTTTACGGGCAGCTACAACACAAGCCCGCGCGTGAGTCCGGACGGCAAGCAACTCGCGTACATTTCGCGCACCGGTGGCGGCTTCAAGCTGTATTTGCAGGACCTCGGGTCCGGCACGGCGACGGGGCTGACCGACACGACGCATGACGAATCGCCGAGCTTCGCGGCGAATGGTCAGTACATCCTCTACGCCACCCAAGTGAACGGACGTGGCGTGTTGGCAGCCGTATCGACCGATGGTCGTACGCGGCAAGTCTTGTCCGTACAGGGCGGTGTGGTGCGCGAGCCGTCCTGGGGTCCGTTCATGCAGTAAGTTCAGCAAACACGTTCAAATACAACGTTCAGCTACAACACAAGGAGAGGTACCATGATGTCGAAACTTCGTATCGGCCTGGCAGTTGCGATGGTCGGCGCATTGGCAGCTTGTCACTCGGGCGTGAAGCTCGATGAAGGCGCGAACAAGGGCTCGGTCGGCACGCAGCCGAACCCGACGGACGTCAAGCAGGTCAACATCGACCCGCTGAACGACCCGAACAGCCCGCTCGCCAAGCGCAGCATCTTCTTCGACTTCGACAGCTACGCCGTGAAGGACGACTATCAGCCGCTGCTGCAACAACACTCGACGTACCTGAAGAGCCACCCGGAACGTCACGTCCTGATTCAAGGCAACACCGACGAGCGCGGCACGAGCGAGTACAACCTGGCGCTTGGTCAGAAGCGTGCGGAAGCCGTGCGTCGCGCCATGTCGTTGATGGGCGTTGCCGATTCGCAAATGGAAGCGGTAAGCCTTGGCAAGGAAAAGCCGATGGCGACGGGTCACGACGATTCGTCGTACGCACAGAACCGTCGTGCGGATCTTGCCTACCAGCAATAACAGCAGCAATAGCAGTAGTCCACGTAACGTAACTTAGTCACGGGTGAGTTGCCCTATGTTGTATCGCTTTTCCTTGCTGCGCCTTGCCGCAGCCGCGTGCGTCGCAGGTTCGACGATGCTTGCCGTGCCCGCGCACGCTGGCGTCTTCGACGACAACGAAGCGCGCAAGGCCGTACTCGATCTGCGCACGAAGACGGACAGTCTGGGCAACCAGTTGTCCGCCGCGCAGCGCACGATCCTCGATCAGTCGAATCGTATCGATCAGCTTAATCAGCAGGTCGCGACGCTTCGAGGGCAGAACGAGGATCTGGGCAATCAGGTTGCCACGCTGCAGAAGCAGCAGAAAGACTATTACGCCGACCTCGATACGCGCTTGAAGAAGTTCGAGCCGCAGCAGCAGACTATCGACGGCGTATCGGGCGCCGTGCAACCTGGCGAGACGGAAGCGTTCAACGCGGCATCGACCGAGTTCCGCAACGGTGACTACAAGAATGCCGCGACTTCGTTCAAGGCATTCGTCTCGAAGTATCCGCAGAGCCCGTATCAGCCGACCGCGCAGTATTGGCTCGGCAACGCGCTGTATGCGCAGCGCGACTACAAGGGATCGACTGGGGTCTGGCAGAATCTGGTGAAGACGTACCCAACGCATCCGCGAGCGCCTGAGGCGTTGCTCGCAATCGCGAATAACCAGATCGAACAGGGTCAGAAAGCGGCTGCTAAACAGACGCTGCAGCAGATCATCTCGCAGTATTCCGGCACTGAAGTCGCACAGTCGGCGCAGAGCAAGATGTCGCAGGTGAAGTGACAAGAAGCATCGAAGCATCGAGCGAAGCTTTCGGGTTTCGCGCCTCTCGAGACGAATGCCCGCGGGCCGTTGCGCCGCGGGCGTTTTTCTTTGTTTCGTCGATGCGCGCACAGCCCGCGCTGCCTTGACAGAATCCGAAACGGCCGATTATAATTTCGCCTCTTTGGGTCGTTAGCTCAGCTGGTAGAGCAGCGGACTTTTAATCCGTTGGTCACAGGTTCGAATCCCGTACGGCCTACCAAAGAAATCGAAGGGCCGCGCTTAGCGCGGCCCTTTCCTTTTTCTTCGCTGGCTTCGCACCAGCACCAGTCTTCATCGTTCGAGCAATTCGACCCTTGGCGTCAACTCAAGCGCCGCTACTGATTCAAAATTCGCGTTGGCCTCGCTCACAGCGCGATCCGCGTCTGCACGGCGCCGCTTGTACTTCAAGTGCTTGCCAAGTCCGGCGCCGAACACGATCAGTCCGGCGAGCGCGAATGGCCACTCGATGTAAGCCATCATCAGCAATAACAGGCCCCACGCCGCATGAGGCCAGAGCTTTGGCTGGGCTGGCACCGAACGCATGGCCACATCGAGTCGCGCGAGCGCCGCATCCAATCCGTCGACGGCGCCGTGCCGCTCTTGCAACCGCGCTTCGATCTCGTACACCGCGCGCATCGACTTTTCCTTCGACGGAAGCGACAATGATCCGATATCGCCCAGCAAACCGATCGCTTCGTTAACCTGCGCAAACGAAGGTCTCAGCGCGAGGAAAGTCGGTTCGTGTTCCGGCAGCCGCATCGCGCGATGAATGTCCAACCGGCTCACGCACACGCCGTGCGAGAAGAAATACCGCTGGATGGCATGTGTTGTCCGGCCCTTGAGCTTCTGTAAAAGCTCCTCGTTGGCTTGCTCTCGTTTGCTCATGCTTCTGAATGCTCCTCGACGCTCGTTTAACCGTGGGCATTCTTTCCGCTCGCCGCGCGAAACGTCACTAGAACAATCCTAAACAGCGCTCGACCGTTCGAGACATCCTCTGTCCCAATGCTGCCTATAATCAAACCTCTCCGCTTCCAACCCAACGCACCGTCATGACCTCGAGCCTCGACGAAGCCATTCTCCGCGTGCTGCCAACCGAACGCGACGCGCTCGCGTGGCTCTCCACACCCGAAATTCGCCGTCGTCTCGAAGAGCGCGGGCATCGCGTTGGATACACGAAAAAAGTGCAGCGGCATCTCACCGCGCTCGAAGCCGAATCGCGCGTCATGTCGATGCAAAACGGCCGCGAACTGCTCTGGCAACGCAAACCGTGGCTGCATGGTCTGCAGGAAGGCGTCGGCTTGATGAGCGCATCGGAAGCCGTGGCGTTTCACATCCTGCAGCGCTTTGCCGGCAACAAGCTGCCGAACGCGGTCACGCGCGACATCGACCCGCTCTTCAAGGCAGCCGAAGCGCGGCTCTCGCAGGAAAAGGCGGACAGCCGCATCTACCGCGCGTGGGCGGACAAGATCGATTCCGTCGATGGCGCCTTCACGCTGATTCGTCCAAAGCTGCGTCCGGACATCTTTCAGGCCGTGGCGACAGCGACTTTCTTCGAGCGCGAACTGCTCGTGCAGTACCGCGCCGCGTACAAAGGCGAGCAAGGCGACGCGCCAAAAACCAGGACGCTCTGGCCGCTCGCGCTCGTCGAATCCGCTGGCGTGATGTACATGGTCGCGCAGGACCCGGGCCGTGCGCCGCGCCCGGAAAAAGGCGAAAAGGAATGGGTGCGCGCGCTGTACAGGCTGGACCGCATTCGTTCGGTGTCCGAGTCGGGCGAGTCCTTCACGTATCCCGAAGACTTCAAGCTGCGCAAGTACATCGAGACGCAGCAGGTCTTCGACTTTCTGCCCGAGCCGCCCGTGCGCCTCGAACTCGCGTTCGAAGGCAGTTCGGGCAACCAGCTACGCGAGTCGCCGATGTCGAAAGATCAGCACATCGACATGCTGCCCGACGGCCGCATGAAGGTGACCGGCACGGTGACGCCGAGCCTTAAGCTGCGCTGGTGGCTGCGCGCGCTCGGCGCGGGCGTCGAGATTCTCGCGCCGCAAACGCTGCGCGACGAATTCGCGGACGACTTCCGCAAGCTCGCGGCTCGGTACGCGCGTGCGAGTGAAACCGCCTAGCGCATGAAGTGCACGTTGACCTTCGGTCCGAACACTTCGCGCACCATGTCCACGAGATGATCGTGATGGCTCAAAAAAATCACCTGCGTGTGCATCGCGATTGCGCTCAAGACGCGCAGGCCGGCGCGCGCGCGGCCGTCGTCGAAATTGATGAAGAGATCGTCGGCCACGAACGGTAGCGGCGACGCCTTCTCGGCATGCTCCTCCAACGCAGCCAGACGCAGCGCGAGATAAAGCTGATCGCGCGTGCCTTCGCTCATGCCGGTGATCTCGACGTGTTCGCCGCTCTCGCGAATGGCGGCGAGCGCCATCGGCTGGCGGTCGTAATCCACGGCGAGCCGCGAGAACGCGCCGAGCGTGAGCTCCGAGAAAATCGTGCTTGCGCGCGTGAGCATCGGGCCTTGACGGCGTTCGCGGTATCGGTCGATCGCCCACTTCAGGAGCGTCGATGCCGTCTCCACCTTGACGAAGCGCTCGGCGGCATCGGCCATGACGGATAGCGCTTCCTGCCGCTTCGCTTCGGCGCGCGCGGCGTTGCCTTCGCCGGAGATCGCGTTGAGTTCGCGGCGCGCGGCATCGAGCTCCGTCGCCAGTTCGCTCGATGCCTTCACGGAATCGCCGAGCGCCGCGCCGATCAGCGACAGTTCGCCGTGCAGACCGGACAGGTCCGCGCCCTCCACTTCCGCGATCAGAACGTCGAGCGCGAGGCCGTCGCCACCTTTGATCAGCGCATCGCGCGCGGCATCGATCGCGGTGAGCAACGCGCGCTTCTTCTGCGATTTGCCGATGAGCGGCGCGAGCAACTCCGCGCTGTCCACGCGGGCCCGCTCGTAAAGCGGACGCAGCGCCGACTTCGCTTCCTCGACGCCCGCCTCGGCGCGGCTCACCTGCTCGCTCGCCGATGCCAGTTCCTTCTTCAGACGCTCGGCATCGGCACGCGCCGCGCACGCGGTATCGAGCCGCGCCGAGAGTTCGGCCGCGATTGCGCCGGGCTCACGCACATGGTTCGTGCCATCGAGTTCAAGCGCGAGCTGCCTTGCATCGGACTCGAACGAGGCGAGCGCCGCGCGCATGGCGTCGATCTGTCCGTGGCGAATGGCGTCGATCTGCACGAGCTGTTCGCCGATCTTGTGGACGATACCAATGGCCAATTCGGCCGCCGCCTGCGAGTCCGCCGCAGCCGCCACGCCCGCTTTCGCCGCGGCTTGCGACCATTCGGCTTGCCATCGCTCGAAGGCAAGCGCAGCGGCCTTGGCCGTGTTCTGCCGCGTGACCAGTTCCGCTTGCGCTTCGTCGAGTTGCCCGACGATATGACGCCGCTCGATCACCGCTTCGTCGATAGCGCCGATATGCGCTTCGGCGGCATCGCAGAGCGCGTCAAAGTCGGCGGTGGCTTCCGCCAACGGCAAATGCCGCGCGAGGTCTTCATGGCGCGTGGCCGCTTCGGCGCTTTCGCGCTCGAACTCTTCCGCGCGCCGGGCAAGCGTGCGCGCCGCCTCGATTACGTGCTCGCGACGCGTGAGCCATGAAGGGACGTCGTCGAGCGCCATCTCCGCAATTTGACTGTGCGATGCGAGCGCGTGCCACGCCGCATCGACGTCCGCGAGCGCTTTTGCGGCTTCGTCCGCGCTGCGTTGCCTTCGTGCGAGCGTTTCCTGATCGACCGCCACGCGCCGCTGCAACGCGCTGAACTGCGTGGCTTGTCCGATGGAATCGAGTCTGCGGTCGGCAAGGTCATCGGCGGTGTGCATCGCCGTCTCGAAAAGCGGCGCGCCCGAATCGAGCGGCGTCGCGCCACTCTTGAGCGCGTGCCACGCGGTATCGCGCGTCTTGCGAGCACCGCGAACCTGATCGCCCGTGACGACATCATGCGTCTGCGTGAAATCGGCGAGTTCGGCTTGCGTGGCGTGCAGCGCGTCGTGCGCTTCGTTCATGCGATCGGCGGCGCGCGTCAGCCGAAGCGCGAACTCCTGCCGCTCGTTGCGCAAGATGGCGATACGCTCGATCGACGGCAAGTTCATCGCTTGCAGTTCGGCAATTGGCCGCGACCATTGGCCAAGCGATGCAAGGCCCGCTTCGAGCGCTTGCGCGGCTTCGCGGCGCGCGTCGCCGAGACGGTCTTGCGCCGCGCCCGTTTCGCGATACTTCTGCGCTTGCCGCAGCGCGCGACGCAACTCCTGCGAGACCTCGCCCTCGGCGATGCCGCCAAGTCGCGCCTTCAATGTCCCGATCTGGCCGAGCGTCTCATCGACCGAGCGCGCCGCATTGCGCGCCGCCGTCTCCAACGTGCCGCGTTCGCGCATCAGGCTCGTGACCGTCTGCAACGCAAGCTGTCCGGGCAGCGCCTGACGCGCGCCCGCTTCGTTTTGCGGCCAGCCGAGTTCCGCGCAATCCTGCGCGACTTGGCGCAAGCGCGCGGCGACATCGTGTTCGAGTCGCGCGATGTCGGTCGCGTGATGCGCGCACCGATGACGCGTGGTGTCGAGCGCGCGTATCCGGGTTTCCAGCGCGAGCAACGCGTGGTCGATACGGATTTCGTTCAGCTCCGCCTGACGTTGCGCCGTCGCCTTCGCGTGCAGCTCGTGCGCGGTTTGCGCCGATGCAAGCCGTGTCAGCGCGCTTTGCAAGACAGCTTCGGCGTCGGCGGGAAGATCGGTGACTTCGCCGAGTTCCGCGAGCTCGGCCGCCTTCTCGCGCCACACGTTCAAATACGGCGCGACGCGGCGAATCCGCTCCAGCTTGCCGCGTTTCGCTTCGAGTTCCGCGCGACGCGTTTCGAGCGCGCGGCCGCGCTCCTCGGCTTCATCGACCGCCGTATATGTCTTGCGCCATTGCGTCGTGCGCACGCTTGCCATCTTTAGTTCGCTCGTGGCTTCCTCGAATTGCTTGAGGCCGATGTAATACGCGCGGTCGCCTGACTTGCGCTTGGCCCAGAGCGCGTCCGCTTCCTCGGCCAGGCGTTGCCGCACGGCGCCAAGACTCGCAATGCCCGCAGCCGATTGAAACAGCACCTGCCCGACATCGCTCGATGCATCGAGAATGCTTCGTCCGCCCGCAATCAATCCTTCGTGGCCGAGACAGTACATCTGCTCGAAGAAGCTCTTGTCCGCCGTGCCGATGAAGGGCGCGAGCGCATCGGCGGCGAGCGCGTCGCCATTGGGTTTGGCAAGCGACGCCTTGCGGCTCTTGGTGCGATGAAACGCGAGCGTCTCGTCGTTCAGTTGCAGCGTTGCGCCGAGTTGCAGATCGCTCTGCGGATGCACGAACGCGAGCGGCGAGCGCTGCGGAATGCCGAACAGCAATTCGGCAATCGCCGTCTTGATGGTCGACTTGCCCGCCTCGTTCGGTCCGACGATGAAGTGAAAATCCTGCGGCGCCGCCGGAAATTCGATGACGCGATCCGTGAACTTGCCGAAGCGAATCAGTTCTAGCTTGCCGATGCGCATGAGCCTATTCCGCATCCGCGAGTTGGGCGATCAGACCAGAGCGCACTTCGGCGACGATCCGCGCGAGATCGTCGTTTCGCACGTATTCGAGTTCGGGCACCGACTTTTGTAATTCGCTCGGCGCCTGCGACGCCAGACCGATCAAACGCTCTTTCAACATGCTTAGAAATTCCGGGTCGGACTCGGCTTCGACCAACAAGGCGTGCAGGTCGGCGAGCGCATCGGCGCCGCCGGCGAACGGTTCGCCCGCCGCGCTCGAATGCACGATCGGCTGCGTCGCGATCTTCACTTTTTCCAGCCACAGACGGTCGTGGCTGATCGCCGCGATCTGCGCCAACACTTCGGCGCGCAGTTGCGCTTCGAGACCGAATAGCGCGCCATGCGCTTCGGTCGCGCCGGTGATGGTCACCCGCACCGCGAGCGGCACGGGTTGCGCGGCGGATTCGACGAGCGCATCGAGCGCGCGTCCGACCGCGAGCGCGACGTCATCGAGCGTGACGGCTTCGCTGGCATCGACGATAACGGACTCCCAGCGCAAGACATCGATGAAAAGCCGCGCGACGCTCACCTCTTCCGTCTCCGAAACCGTGGACGATCACCGCGCCGCGCCGGCCCGTTTCGCGGATGTTGCGGCCCTGAAGGTTGCCAGGAAACACGATCGTGGAGGCCTCTTGCCAGATGGCGAAATCGTGCACGTGGCCAAGCGCCCAGTAGTGATATTGCCGCGCGTGCAACTCGGCGATCGAGCACGGCGCGTAACTCGCGTGCGCCGCGCTGCCTTCGAGCGCGGTATGCAACACGCCGATGTTGAAGTAGCCCTCGACCGGCTGCGGATACGCGGTGACGAGATTCGTCGTGACCGCTTTTTCCTTGAAGCTGTGGCCGTGCAGCGCCACCTTCAGGGCGTCGAGTCGAAAGGTCTGCGGTTTTCTGCTCGAAAACGTGTGCACGTTGTCGGGCAGCTGCAACTGGCTCGTCATCTCGCTCTCGGCGTCGTGATTGCCGAAGAGTACATAAACCGGAATGCCCGCGCGTCGCAAGCGCCCCATCTCGCGGCAAAAGAAGATGCCCGTGTTGTAGTCGCGCCAGGTGCCGTCGTAGAGATCGCCCGCGATGACCATGAAGTCCACCGCCTCTTCGAGCGCGACATCGACGAGTTTCGTGAATGCGTCGCGCGTGGCGTTGCGCAAGAGATCGGCGGGCGCGTCGGCATAAGCGGCGAGACCGTGCAACGGGCTGTCCAGATGGATATCCGCCGCGTGAACGAACCGCATGGCGTTGCCTCCTTTTTGATGTACTCGATGACCGCGCGGAGCGACGATGATAGCAGCCGCAATGAACGAATCGCGTCGCGTTGGAACGTGTTTCTTCGGGACGCGATGTGTCCCTGCGGGCTTGCACAATGACTCACTCGCATCCGCCGAAGAACGAACAGAACGAGGAGAACAAGTGAGCGCAACGAGCCCTTACACCACGCAGACAGTCGATGCCGCCATCGTGCATCTGGAACGCGTCCTGTCGAAGGAAGGCGCGAATTCGCTGTTCGGCCAGACGTACTGGCGCAGTCGCGTGCAGCAGGTCAGCGCGACGCGCGGCCTGCATCGCGACCAGCGCATGCGGCTCGAACGTCTCATGCGGCTGCTTTCGGACGTTTCGAGCGCCGCGCTATGTCTATGACACTCAAGCCCGCACGAGCGCTTGTGCCAGCGCAACGAACTCCGCCACCGGCACTTCTTCGGCGCGACGCGCGAGATCGAAGCCGAGCGCGTCGAAGTCGATTCTGTCGCGATACGCGCCGAGATTGTTGCGCAGGACCTTGCGACGCTGCGCGAAAGCAGCCTTGACGACTTCACTCAAGGTCGCCTCATCCACCACGGGCAGTTCGTGCGGCGCGAACGGAATCATCCGCACGATCGCGGAATTCACTTTCGGCGGCGGCTGGAAAGATTCGGGCGGCACGTCGATCAGCTTGTCCATCACATAGCGGTATTGCAGCATCACGGACAGGCGGCCGTAGTCCTTGCTGGCGGGCTCGGCAATCATGCGATCGACCACTTCGTCCTGCAGCATGAAGTGCTGGTCGATCACCTTGGGCGCGAAGCTCGTCAGGTGAAACAAGAGCGGACTCGAAATGTTGTACGGCAGATTCCCGACGATACGCAGCGTCGGCTTGTCGCCTTCCAGCGCGAGCGAGCCGAAGTCGAATTCGAGCGCATCGGCGGAATGCACGACGAGACGCTCGCCAAAGCGCTTTTCCAACCGGCCGATCAGATCGCGGTCGAGTTCCACTGCGTGCAGCGGCGACTCGGGCGTGGCCACCCGTTCGATCAGCGGCTCGGTCAGCGCGGCAAGACCCGGTCCAATTTCGACCATGCGTTCGCCGCGTTTCGGCGCGATCGTATCGACGATCGAATCGATCACGCCCTGATCGACGAGAAAGTTCTGCCCGAAGCGCTTGCGCGCGAAATGGCCCTGGTGTCTGGTGGACATCGGTCTGACGCCTTTGAAACTGATGTGGATGAAGAACCGCGCGACGCTCAGACGCCGCGCTTGTCTCGGTGCTTGTGGCGCGCCATCGTGACGGCGGCGTCGATGGCCGCGATCATGCTGCCCGCATCGGCGCGGCCCGTGCCCGCGAGATCGAGCGCCGTGCCGTGATCGACGGAAGTGCGGATGATCGGCAAACCCAGCGTGACATTGATGCCTTCGCCAAAGGTTGCGAATTTCAGTACCGGCAAGCCCTGGTCGTGGAACATCGCGAGCACGCAATCGGCGTCTTTCAGATAGCGCGGCTGAAACAGAGTATCCGCCGGATACGGACCCGGCGCGTCGATACCGAGCGCGCGAGCACATTCGAGCGCGGGCGCGATGACATCGATTTCCTCGCGGCCGAGATAACCGTTCTCGCCCGCATGCGGGTTCAGCCCGGTCACGAGAATACGCGGCGCGGCGAGGCCGAAATGCGCGCGCAGATCGTGATCGATGATGCGCAGCGTCTCGACCAATCCGTCGATGGTCAGTGCCGCGGACACGTCCTTCAGCGGCAGATGCGTGGTGGCAAGCGCAACGCGCAATGGCCGCTCGCCCGTGCCCGCCAGCATCATCACGACTTGCGGCGTATGCGTGCGCTCGGCGAGATATTCGGTGTGGCCGGTGAAAGGCACGCCGGCGTCGTTGATCGTGCTCTTTTGCAGCGGTGCGGTAACGATGGCGTCGAACCGGCCTGCGAGCGCGCCGTCGATGGCTGCATCGAGCAGATTCAGCACGTAACGGCCGTTGGCCGCGTTCAGCTTGCCGGCCTCGGCGGGCGCGGCAAGCGCATGATGCTCGATCTCGATTCCACCATGCGCGGCAGGCCAGGACGCGGCGCGTGCCTTGAGCAACTCGCGGTCGCCCAGCACGACGAAGCGCGCTAACGGCCAGCGCGCGTGCGCTTCCTGCAGGGCGGCCGCCGTCAATTCCGGACCGACGCCCGCCGGTTCGCCCGTGGTGATCGCGATGGTGATCGCCGGGGCGAGCGGATGGGTGTCGGCGTTCATGCTGTCTTACTGCTGGGCTTGCGCCGCAATGCCCTTGTACTGCACGTAGGCGGTGTCACGCAGTTCGCGCAGCCAGTCGGAGTACGCCTGTTCCGCCTTGCGCTGACCAATGGCCTGACGCGCGATATCGAGCTGCTGCGTGGCCGACCCTTCCGCGTCGCGCCGGCCCAGCACCTGGATCAGGTGATAGCCGTATTCGCTGCGCACCGGGTCGCTCACGGCGTCGTCCTGCAGGCTGTTCATCGCGCGTTCGAACTCGGGCACGGTTTCGCCCGGGCTGATCCAGCCGAGATCGCCGCCTTGCGAGGCCGAACCGTCTTGCGAATACGTGCGCGCGAAGTTCGCGAAATCGCCGCCCGAGAGCACTTGCTGCTTGATGTCGAGCAGCTTCTGGCGCGCGGATTGTTCCGACATGCCATCCGACACGCGCAGCAGAATGTGACGCACGTGCGTCTGCACGAGCTTCGGCGCATCGGCCGCGGTGCCCTGGCTCGCGCGGCGTTCGACCAGCTTGACGATCTCGAAGCCGCCGTCGGTGCGCAGAAGCGTCGGCACGACCTGACCGGGACGCAACGTGGCCACCGCCGACACGATGCCCGCCGGCAACGTGCCCGGCGTGCGAAAGCCGAGGTCGCCGCCCTTGCCTGCGTCCGTGTCCTGCGAATTCTGCTTGGCAAGTTTCGCGAAGTCGTCGCCGTTTTGCGCTTGCTTAAGCACGGCGTCGGCTTGCGCCTGCACCTTCGCGACATCGGCGGAAGATGCGTCGGAAGACAGCTTGAACATGATGTGCTGCAGGTGCAGATCGCTCGAGTTGCGCGCGCCGGGACCGCGCTGGCTGGCGATGTAGTTCGCCACTTCGCCGTCGGACACGGTGATCTTGCTGTCCACTTCCTTTTCGCGCAGCTTGGAAAGCGTGAGTTCGGTGCGGGCGTCGCGCGTGAAGGTGGCCCAAGGCACGCCTTGCGCCTCGATGCGCGAGCGGTAGACGTCGAGCGTCATCTGGTTTTGCTGCGCGAGACGCTCGAGCGTGCGGTTCACGGTGGCGTCGTCGACGACGATGTTGTCTTCCTTCGCGCGCTGCAACTGAATGCGCTCGAGCACCATCTGATCGAGCACCTGCTGCTGCAATTGTTCAGCGGGCGGCACCGGCGCGTTCTGTTGTTGCAGACGCTGCGCGATGAGGCGCGAGCGATCTTCGAGTTCGCGCCGCGTAATGACGCCGTCGTTGACGATCGCGACGACCGAATCGGTGACTTGGGCACTGCTGCCATTCGACAACGCCTGCGCACCGGCCGGCGAACTCAGGATCAGAGCGGCAGCGATCACGCTTGTTGCAACTACCGTCGATCGAAACATATTCACGTTTGCCACAGATACTCCATCAAATACGGGTCGTGCCCGTTCGTATGCTGCTTCTCGTGCGGT
The DNA here is from genome assembly GCF_023631485.1 of Caballeronia sp. GAFFF2. Lineage (NCBI taxonomy): Bacteria > Pseudomonadati > Pseudomonadota > Betaproteobacteria > Burkholderiales > Burkholderiaceae > Caballeronia > Caballeronia sp. GAFFF2. Next base: position 58,516 of record NZ_JALQDA010000018.1, read on the forward strand.
TCTGGCGAGCCGCCTTACTGCTTCTTAGCTGCGTGTTAGAGGATGCCTTGTCCGCCTGCGTTCCCCGAGGCTCACTCGTAGTTGCTGTAGCGGGCGAGCGGCGGCGCTGCTGGCGGCGGAGGCTGGTAGCCCTGGACGCTCGCGCGGAACGCGCTGACGAGGCCGTTGTCGACGTTCGACAGGCCCTTGAACGTAAGCTGCGCGAGCACGCGCGTGCCGGACGAGGGCTGACCGCTGGTGTTGACGCCATTAGCGTAACGTTGCGCGCCGAAACCAAGCGCCCAGCAGTCGGCATCGTACTGGAAGCCCACGAGGCCGTCGACGAGCCGATGACTCGCAAGATCATAATTGACACGAGCGACCGCATAGAGGCGATTCGTGAGCGGCCACTCGCCGGACACCAGGATCTGGTTGATCGGCTCGTTCACGAGCGTGGTCTGGTTGGAACGCGTGTAGCGGTAGCCGACGTTGATCACCTTGCGGTCGGCCGGGCTGAACGCGAAGCCGATGCTCGAGCGCACGAGCTGATTATTGTCGACATTATATTGGAACGCGGTTTCCGAGGCGAAACCAGCTCCCAGCTTGATCGCCGCGCCCGCGATGAGGTCCGAGTGCTTGGCCTCGTTGATCGGCTGATCCTCGGAGATCGTGACGCGCTGGCTCGTGAAATAGTACTGCTGCGCGATGACGAAACGCGCACGTTCATCGCCCGTCGCCGGGTTGATGAAGCGCGTCGTGAGGCCCGCCGTGATGCGGTTTGCGTCCGCGATCCGGTCGTTGCCGACGAACGTGTTCGGCGTGTAGATCTCGGCGAGACCGAAGTCGGCTTCGGCGGTATCGAAGATCGGCGCGAAATTCTGGTTGTGATACGGCGTGTAGACGTAGTAAAGCCGCGGTTCCAGCGTCTGGATGTAGTCCTGGCCGAAGAGCCGCACCGAGCGGTCGAACACGAGACCCGAGTCGAAACTGAGCGTCGGGATCGATTCGGTGAAGTTCTTCGGCTGACCTGCCGGCGTCAGCGGTTGACCCGCAATCGGCCCGGTCGCGATATGGCTCAGGTCGTAAGAGGCGAAGTGCCACTGAATCTTCGGCGTGACAAAGTAGCCCGGCGCGTTGACCCCGTAACTCACGTACGGGTTGAAGTACATGCGCTGACCGTCGGTCGCGCCTTCCTCGGTGATCGTGAAGCGCGTGAAATCCGCTTCGGCGCCGTAGTCGAAACCGCCGACGTTGAACTTGCTGTACTGCACGTTCAACTGCGGTTCGCGCGCATACGGCGGGACCGACGGCTGCAACGTCTGCCAGCGCTGTTCGCGCGCAAGCACGGACCACGGTCCGTTGCTGTATGTCAGACCCGCTTCCTGCTGGTAGAGCAACTGCGTGCCGTTCAGGAACTGGTTCGACGCGTTGCCCAGGTCTTCCGGATACTGACTGTCCGAAACCTTGTTGTAATTGACGTAACCCGCAAAGCCGCCGCCGAAGTTCTGAAAATGCTTCCAGAAGATGGCATAGCGGTTCGTGTGCGTTTCGCGATCGTTCGGCAAATAGTCGCCAGTGAACGAGCCGGAGTAAGTAGGCGACAGATAGCGGTACGTCGCTTCCATCAGCACACCGCGCTGCGTCATGACGCGCGGCGTCACCGTCAGATCGCGATTAGGCGCGATGTTGAAATAGTACGGCGCCGTCAGTTCGAAGCCCGTGTTCGAACTCACCGAAAAAGTCGGCGGCAGAAAGCCACTGCGGCGGTCGCCCGTCAACGGAAACGACAGCCACGGGCTTGCGAATACCGGCACGCCCTGGAAGAACAGCACGCCGTTATGCGCGACGCCGTCTTCGGCGCCGGTATCGAAATCGAACGAACTGCCCTTGATGTACCAGGCCGGATTGGTTTCGCACGCGCAGGCCGTGTAGGTGCCGTGATCGACACGCGCCCGCTCGTTATCGATGATATCGATGCGCTCCGCGCTGCCCGAGCCGCCCGTCAGCAGGAAGTGGTACTTCGGGTTCGTCATGAACCCTTCGTTCGCCTCCACCTTCAAATGCGCTTCGGGACCCACGAACGACACGCCGTTGTTGATGAGCCTGACATTGCCGAAAGCATCGGCCATGTCGGTGTCCTGGTCGTAATGGAGCGCATCGCCCTTTATGACCGTCACCGTGCGCCGGATTTCCGCCGAACCTTTCGCCGCCATGTCCTCGTCGGACGTGCCAGTGGTCTTGTCGCCGAGAAGAAAACTCGTTGGCTGCTGGCCGCTCTTCAGCGGGCGCTCTTCCAGTTGGGGCGCGAGACGCAGGCTGCCGGGACCGTCGATTGGCTGCGGTTCGGCTGCGGGTCCTGCAAGCTGAGCGTGCGCGAAAGCGGGCATCAGGCCCGGAACGGATAAAAGCGCGGCGACGAGCCGCCGCCGGCGTGGCTGAGCGTCGCCTGGAATCTTCGATGCGGGAAACTGTCGTGGCGGCATGTATGGGTGGCGGTTCGATCCCGTTCGCGTCCTGAGCGCGATGCCGACAAGTCTGCGGCCGCGCTTTTGGCCGCGCTGTGACCGCACATGCGTCGAGGTCGAAACTGGACGGTCCGTTGCCAGGCAGGGACGACACTCGATCGAACGGTGACGCGGACAGTCGTCGGGCCTGGCGCCAGGCTTGAAACGGATCGCTTAAAAAAGTCGTGGGGTATTATATGGCAAGATGTTTTGCCTCTCGAATTTATGACGCACATTCCCCCCGATTCCCGCTTCGAACAACTTCGTTCGTGGCTGCAAACCCTCACCGATCGTTACCGGCTCGATGTCGCGACGCTCGCGCCCGCTTCGGCCGACGCCAGCTTTCGCCGCTACTTCCGGCTGGAGAGCGCATCGGAGCATGGCAGCACGCTCATCGCCGTCGATGCCCCGCCGCCCGAGAAATGCCGCGAGTTCGTGCAAGTGGCAGGCTTGCTCGAAACCGCCAACGTGCATGTACCGAAGATTCTCGAAGCCGACTTCGAGGCCGGCTTCATGCTCGTGACCGATCTCGGCACGACCACCTACATCTCCGTCCTCGATGAAAAGAACGCGCGCGGGCTCATGCGCGACGCCATCGACGCGCTGATCCGCTTTCAGCAGACTTCGCGCGAAGGCGTGCTCCCGCCGTTCGACGAAGCGTTCCTGCGTCGCGAGATGGAGTTGATGCCCGAGTGGTTCATCGGCCGTCACCTTGGCCGCGAGGTCACACAAGCCGAGCGCAAGACGCTCGACAAGACCTTCGATCTGCTCGTCAAAAGCGCGCTCGCGCAACCGCGCACTTTCATGCTGCGCGACTTCATGCCGCGCAATCTGATGGTCGCGGAGCCGAACCCCGGCGTGCTGGATTTTCAGGACGCGGTGTACGGGCCGATTGCGTACGACATCGCATCGCTCATGCGCGACGCGTTCATCAGCTGGGACGAGGAGTTTCAGCTCGACTGTATCGTGTACTACTGGGAACGCGCGCGAAAGGCCGGCCTTCCGGTCGATGCGGACTTCGGCGAGTTCTATCGTCAGGTCGAGTGGATGGGCCTGCAGCGGCACATCAAGGTGCTCGGGCTGTTCGCGCGCATTCATTATCGCGATGGCAAGTCGCACTATCTGGCGGACTTGCCGCGCTTCATCGGCTACGCGCGCAAGGTGGCCGAACGCTACGCGCCGCTCTTCCCCTTCGCGCGTCTGCTCGATCAGTGGGAAGGCCGCGCGATCGAAGTCGGCTATACGTTCTGAGCGGCCATGAGTCAAGTCCTCAACACGGCGATGATCTTCGCCGCCGGCCGCGGCGAACGCATGCGCCCGCTCACCGATTCCTGCCCGAAGCCGCTGCTTGAAGTCGGCGGCAAGCCGTTGATCGTCTGGCAGATCGAGCGGCTCGCGGCGGCGGGCATCCAAACCATCGTCATCAATCACGCGTGGCTCGGCGAGCAGATCGAAGACGCGCTCGGCGACGGTTCGCGCTGGGGCGTCGAGTTGCGCTACTCCGCCGAGACCGACGCGCTGGAAACGGCGGGTGGAATCGCGCAGGCGCTGCATCTGATCGGGCGCGGCGTGTTTATCGCGGTGAGCGGCGATGTGTTCTGCGAGTTCGACTACGCGTCGCTCGGCGAGCGCGCCGACAAGCTCGCATCGCGCGATACGCCCGGCATGCATCTCGTGATGGTGCCCAATCCGCCCTTCCATCCAAACGGCGACTTTGCGTTGCGCGAAGACGGACTGCTCGCCATCGACGGCGCGCCGCGCCATACGTTCGGCAACATCGGTCTCTACGACACGCGCATGTTCCATGACCTGACTCCGGGTACGCGCCGCGCGCTGACGCCGTATTACCGCGAGACCATCGTGGGGAAACGCGCCACCGGCGAGTTGTACGTAGGCCGCTGGGAGAACGTCGGCACGCCCGCGCAACTCGACGCGCTAGACCGGGAATTGCGCGCCCAAGGCTGAGGCGCGCCGGGATTGGGACGCATCCGATGGTAAAATGCGCAGTTCTGCCGTCTTTTCCTTCCAGCCGCAAGCAGAAGCTGACACGCCAAGCCATCATGTCCGATATCCGTCCCGATACCCTCTTCGCGCTCACCGCGCTTTCGCCGCTCGACGGTCGCTACGCCTCCAAGACCGAAGCCCTGCGCGAATGGCTCTCCGAGGCCGCATTCATGCGTCACCGCGTGACGGTCGAAATTCATTGGCTGATCGCGCTGTCGCGTGCGGGCTTCGCCGAAGTGCCGCGCTTTTCCGAGGCATCCGAGCAATTTCTGCTGAGCTTGGCCGAGCGCTTCACGGCGCACGACGCGGCGCGCATCAAGGACATCGAGCGCGTCACGAATCATGATGTGAAGGCAGTCGAATACTGGCTGAAGGAATCGGTCAAGGGTCAGCCGGAACTGGAACGCGCGAGCGAGTTCATTCACTTCGCGTGTACGTCGGAAGATATCAACAACACGTCGCACGGGCTCATGCTCGCCGGCGCGCGCGAACATGTGATCGTGCCCGCGCTGCGCTCGGTGCACGAGCGCCTGGTGAAGCTCGCGCACGCACATGCCGAACAGCCAATGCTCTCGCGCACGCACGGCCAGCCCGCGAGCCCGACGACGCTCGGCAAGGAAATCGCCAACGTGGCGGCGCGTCTGTCGCGCGCCATCGAACGTATCGTCGAGGTGCCGTTGCTTGGCAAGATGAACGGCGCGGTCGGCAATTACAACGCGCATCTGTCGGCGTATCCGGAGTTCGACTGGGAAGCGTTTTCGAAGGATGTCGTCGAAAACCGTTTGAAGCTCACGTTCAATCCGTACACGATCCAGATCGAGCCGCACGACTACATGGCGGAACTGTTCGATGCCGTCGCGCGCGCGAACACGATTCTGCTCGACCTCGATCGCGACGTGTGGGGATACATCTCGCTTGGCTACTTCAAGCAGCGCACGAAAGCGGGCGAGATTGGTTCATCGACGATGCCGCACAAGGTCAACCCAATCGACTTCGAAAACTCGGAAGGCAATCTCGGCCTAGCGAACGCGACGCTGCGCCATCTTTCCGACAAGCTGCCGATTTCGCGCTGGCAGCGCGACCTCACCGATTCGACGGTGCTGCGCAATATCGGCGTGGCATTCGGCTACTCGCTGCTCTCCTACGACGCGCTGATCCGCGGTCTGGACAAGCTCGAGGTGAACGCGGCGCGCCTGAACGAAGATCTCGACAATTGCTGGGAAGTGCTCGCCGAGCCCGTGCAAACGGTGATGCGCCGTTTCGGCATCGAGAATCCGTATGAGCAACTGAAGGAACTGACGCGCGGCAAAGGCATCACGCGCGAAGGCTTGCAGACGTTCATCAATGGTCTCGCGATTCCCGCGAATGCGAAGCAGTTGCTGCTCGACATGACGCCGGGTTCGTATATCGGCAAGGCGGTCGAGCTGGCGAAGCGAATCGCTTGACGTTCGATCGGGCCGCTTGAGCCGGCCCTTCCGCACTTGCTCGCTTCATAAAAGAAGGCCCCGCGCTTGAACACGCGGGGCCTTTTTGATGCCTATCGCTCCAGACTCAGCGCGTCTTGAGCTTCTCGATCACGTTATCCACGATCTGCTCAGGCGTGAGTTCAATACTCTCGATGATCGCCTCGTCTTCGCCCGGCTCTTCGAGCGTATCGAGCTGGCTTTGCAACAGCGACGGCTCGAAGAAGTGGCCTGTACGCGTCTGCAGGCGCTCCTTCAACACGTCGAACGTGCCTTGCAGATAGACGAAAACGACGTCCTTGTCGCCATCGCGCAAGATGTCGCGATACGAGCGCTTCAACGACGAGCACGTGAACACCGCCGTTTCGCCCGCGCGCTTTTTCTCTTCGATCGCCGCGCGGATCGTCTTGAGCCACGGCCAGCGGTCGTCGTCCGTCAGCGGGATGCCCTTGTGCATCTTTTCCTTGTTGGCGGCGCTGTGGAACGCGTCGCCGTCAGTGAACGGGCACTGCAGGCGTTCCGCCAGCATTTCGCCGATGCGGGTTTTGCCGGCGCCCGAGACGCCCATCGCGATGAGAATCATCAAAATCTCCTTACACGACCGCCGCGAGCGCGAAGGTCAAACCTAAACCCATCAGGGAAATCAGCGTTTCGAGCAACGACCAGGTCTTGAACGTCTGTCCGACCGTCATCCCGAAATACTCTTTGATCAGCCAGAAGCCGCCATCGTTCACGTGCGAGAAGATCAGCGAGCCAGAGCCGGTAGCAAGTACCAGCAACTCGGGACTGACGTGACCGCCTGCCGCCGCTGCAATCGGCGCCACGATACCGCAAGCGGTCGTCATGGCGACAGTCGCCGAGCCGGTGGCCAGGCGAATCAGCGCGGCGACGAACCAGCCGAGCAGCAAGGGCGAAAGATTCGCTTGCGAAGCCGTGGCGACGATCTGCTGAGAAATGCCGCTCTCACGCAGGATATTGCCGAAACCGCCGCCCGCGCCCACGATCAGCGTGATGCCCGCGATCGGCGCAAGACATTCGCCGCAGAACTTCTGGATCTGATCGCGATTGAAGCCGCGCGCCGCACCGAAAGTCCAGAAACTGACCAGCACGGCAATCAGAAGCGCCATGTCGGACTGACCGACGAAGCGTAGCAGGTCGTTGGGCAGCGTCTTCGGCGTGAAGACCAAGTCGGCCCAACTGCCGACGAGCATGAGAATCACCGGCAACAGAATGGTGAAGAGCGTAATGCCGAAGCTCGGCAGATCGCGCTTTTTTTCCGTATCGCCATGCTTGCTGATGAACTGGTCGGCCAGCGCATTGGCATCCGGCAGCTTGATGTACTTGTGGATCATGAGCGCGAAAAGCGGCCCGGCGACAATGGCGGTCGGAATCCCGACGATCAGACCATATGCAATCGTCCTGCCGATATCGGCGTGATACGCCTGCACCGCGAGCAACGCGGCCGGGTGCGGCGGAATCAGACCGTGCACGACCGAAAGGCCGGCGACCATCGGCAGACCGATCAGCAGCAAGGACTTGCCCGTGCGTTTGGCGACATTGAACGCGATCGGAATCAGCAGCACGAAACCCACCTCGAAGAACACCGGCAAGCCCACGATGATCGCCACGACCATCATCGCCCAGTGAATGTTCTTTTCGCCGAAGACATTGATCAGCGTATTGGCGACGCGCTCGGCGCCGCCGGATTCCGCCATCATTTTGCCGAGCATCGTACCGAGACCCACGACGATGGCAATATGCCCGAGCGTATTGCCGTTGCCGGTCTCGAACGCCTTGACGATCTTGTCCATCGGCATGCCGACCGCAAGCGCGAGCAGCACGGACACGATGATCAGAACGAGAAACGGGTAAACCTTAAAACGCGCGATCATCAGGATCAGAACCGCGATCGCGATCACCGCATAGAGCAGGAGCATGCTCCCGTGGACGGCCGGCATGACGCCTCCTTTGATTTTGTTGAGGTTTTTGGCGCTATGCGTGCGTTTGCCGTCGCTGCAAAGAAGCAACGGGCAAGCGCGTGCACCGCGCCGAAGAATCGGGATTTTACTGGTAAGCGGGAAAGTCGTCCGTAAAGCGGTCGAAGGACAACATAAAGCTGAATTTGGATGCGCGCGCCGTCGCTTGAATATGAAAAAAGCCGACTCTTGTTGAGAGTCGGCTCTTTCGTGCAAATTGCTTCGCGCTGATTCGAACAGCTTGAATCAAGACGCCGGATTCGCGGTCGATGCGGCAGAACCGCAGGTGAAGGTGATCTCGCGCGGATTGTTACGGCCTTGATTGCCTTGCAGACCGTCGACTGCCTGCACCAAAACCACTTGGCGATCCTGGCAAATCTTTGTCGCCGCGCTCATGCACGACTTCTGCGACTCGAACAGACCGGAGCATGTGACACGATAGGCTTCGCCCTGATTTGCGATGTTCACCTTTCGAGCCGTATAGGCCATGCCTGTGTCGGTGGTGCATGCAGACAACATTGCCGCTGCGGAGATGATGGAAATAAGATACTTGAACATCTTGTGACTGCCGGGTAATTGATGGTTGCTTGAATCGAGCGCCTGGGCAAACGCGCGACTACGCGAATGCCCAGGCTTTGCTTCCTGACTGTCACGTCAGGAAGCTTGCTTTACCACCGGTACGAAGCGTTGGCGCTGTACACGGTGCCATTGCGGCTCGTACCCGCACCCGCCTGCAACACGAGGTTCTGCGTGACGCGCAGGTTCATCGCGACGGCAGCCGCCGCATAACCCTGATACGCGGCGCCGCCCACACCGACGGACATATCCTTGTCCTGATCGATGTGCGGGACCATGGCCAGAGCCGTAGCCGCTGCAATACCCGAGTAGGCAGTGCGACCGATGTTAGTGACCTGGCTTTGCATCCCGGCAACCGCACCGTCCGTGTAGCCGTTGGATTGCGCGACCGCGTCGTTCAACTGGTTCACGTTGACCATATCCGTGTCTTGCGTACCAGCCGCGACGTTGGTGATCTGACGCTCACTTCCTACCGCACCAACCGACACCGTCTGAGCACGATCCGCCACGGAACTTGCACCCAAGGCAACGGAGTTGTCCGCCGTAGCCTGGCTGCCTGCGCCGATCGCCGTTGCGTAGTTCCCGCTCGCAAGGGCATTCGTGCCCATTGCGGTGGTGCTCATGCCCGTGGCTTGTGCGTTCGCGCCGCTTGCTACAGCGTGCGGACCGCTAGCCACCGCCGCTTCGGTCGTGCGGTCGCCATCAGCCGCAAAGAGCGGATTCGCACTCGCGGTGACGTTCTGGATGGAACTGGCCAGCGCGTCGAGCTGCGCCTTATTGGCCAAGTCGGTCGGAGCGACACCTGCTTGAACGCCGTGGATCTGCGTGCCTTGGGCGCCGCTCAGCGTGATGTTGCTGTAGTCGGTGTGGCCGTTGGCATCCGTGTCGAACGTTGCGGCCGTCTTCGCGGTTTGATTGCCGTAGAGGCCAGAATCCTTCAACTGACCAACCGTTGCAACGTCACTGTCAGCAATACCGTTCGCGATGTTGGTAATACGCAGCTTGTCCGTGCTGTTGCCGAACGACACTGTGTTCGCCTGGTCGGCGACAGCGTTGGTAGCCAAAGCCACCGCGTTGTCGGCCGTCGCCACGGCGTTGCCGCCGATTGCGATCGAGTTCTTGCCCGTTGCCGACGAGTCGATCAGGACGGAGTTGGCATGGAAGTACTTGATGCCACCCCCGTTCGCGGCAGTGCTCATGGCCGTCGAGATGCTCGTGACGTCGGTCATCGCAGTGCTCACGGTCGTCGACATCGAGTCGATGCCCGTCGACAGTGAGTTCACAGTGGTCGACATCGAGTTGACGGTCGTCGAGATCGACGTGGAGAGCGAACTGAAGCCCGTCGAGAGCGAGGACACACCTGTCGAGAGCGAGGACATGCCCGTCGACAAGGAATCCACGCCCGTGGACATCGAATTGATCGTCGTTGAAGACGACGTCGACAGCGAATTGACACCCGTCGAGAGCGAGTCGACACCGGTCGACAGCGAGGTGATGGCCGTTGACGAAGACGTCGAAATGGAGTCGATACCCGTGGACAACGAACTCATCGCCGTCGAAGACGACGTGGACAACGAGCTGACGCCTGTTGAGAGCGAATCAACACCCGTGGACAGCGAGCTGACCGCCGTCGAAGACGACGTGGACAACGAGCTGATGCCTGTGGACAGCGAGCTAACACCGGTCGAGAGCGAACTGATCGCCGTCGAAGACGACGTCGACAGCGAGCTGATACCCGTGGACAGCGAGCTGATGCCAGTGGACAGCGAACTTACACCCGTCGACAGCGAGCTGACGGCCGTCGAAGACGACGTGGACAGCGAGCTCACACCCGTGGACAGCGAATCCACACCGGTGGACAGCGAGCTGATCGCCGTCGAGGACGACGTGGACAGCGAACTGACACCGGTCGACAACGAATCAACACCGGTCGACAGCGAGCTGATCGCCGTCGAGGTCGACGTGGACAGCGAGCTCACACCCGTGGACAGCGAACTGATACCTGTCGAGGTCGACGTGGACAGCGAGCTGACACCCGTGGACAGCGAATCGACACCCGTGGACAGCGAACTGATGGCCGTCGAGGTCGATGTGGACAGCGAGCTGACGCCGGTCGAGAGCGAACTCACACCCGTCGAGAGCGAATCAACACCCGTGGACAGCGAACTGATCGCGGTCGAAGTCGAAGTGGACAGCGAACTGACGCCCGTCGACAGCGAACTCACACCCGTGGACAGCGAATCGATGCCCGTCGAGAGCGAATCCACACCCGTGGACAGCGAACTGATCGCCGTCGAGGTCGAGGTGGACAGCGAACTGACACCCGTCGAGAGCGAACTCACACCCGTGGACAGCGAACTGATGCCCGTCGAGAGCGAATCCACACCTGTGGACAGCGAGCTGATCGCCGTCGAGGTCGAGGTGGACAGCGAGCTGATACCCGTGGACAGCGAACTCACGCCTGTGGACAGCGAGCTGATCGCCGTCGAGGTCGACGTGGACAGGGAACTCACGCCCGTGGACAGGGAGTTCACCGCCGTGGAGCTCGAGGTGGACAGCGAGCTGATACCCGTGGACAGCGAGTTGATCGCGGCCGAGTTCGAGCTCGACAGCGAGCTCAACTGACCGAAGTTCACCGCGTCGGACTGGTTCGTGCCGTCAGCCACGTTCGTGAGCGTCGCCGCCGTGCCACCCTTGTTCAGCGTGACCTTCGTGTGCGTCGAGTCATCGTACTGCACCGAGTTGGCCACACCCGTGGACAACGAGTTGATCGCCGTCGAGGTCGACGTGGACAGCGAGCTCACACCGGTCGACAGCGAGTTGACTGCCGTGGAGGTCGAGCTCGACAGCGTGCTCATGCCCGTGGACAACGAGCTGATACCGGTAGACAGCGAGTTGATGCCCGTCGAGGTCGACGAGGACAGCGAGTTGATCGCCGTCGAGGTCGAGCTCGACAGCGAGCTCATGCCCGTGGACAGCGAGTTGATGCCCGTCGAAGTCGACGCCGACAGCGAGTTCATGCCCGTGGACAACGAGCTGATGCCCGTGGAGGTCGAAGCCGACAACGAGCTCATGCCCGTGGAGAGCGAGCTGAGGCCCGTGGAGGTGGACGTCGACAGCGAGTTCACACCCGTGGACAGCGAACTGATGCCCGTGGAGGTGGATGCCGACAGCGAGTTCACACCCGTGGACAGCGAATTGATGCCCGTGGAGGTGGACGTCGACAGCGAGTTCACACCGGTAGACAACGAGTCGATGCCGGTGGAGGTCGAAGCCGACAGCGAGTTCAGACCCGTGGAGAGCGAGCTTACGCCGGTGGACAGCGAGCTAACACCCGAGGACAGCGAACTGACACCCGTGGACAGCGAGCTGATGCCTGTCGAAGTGGACGCCGACAGCGAGCTCATGCCCGTGGACAGCGAACTGATACCCGTGGACAGCGAGCTGATGCCTGTGGACAGTGAGCTCACGCCGGTGGACAGCGAGCTGATGGCCGTGGAGGTCGAAGCCGACAACGAGCTCATGCCCGTGGACAGCGAGCTCACACCAGTCGACAACGAACTCACACCCGTGGACAGCGAACTGACACCGGTGGACAGCGAGCTGATGCCCGTCGAGGTGGACGCCGACAACGAGCTCATGCCCGTGGACAGCGAACTCACGCCGCTCGACAGCGAGCTCATGCCCGTGGAGAGCGAACTGATGCCCGTCGAAGTCGAAGCCGACAGCGAGTTCATGCCCGTGGAGAGCGAGCTCACACCGCTCGAGAGCGAACTGACGCCTGCGGACAGCGAGCTCACGCCCGTGGACAGCGAACTCACGCTCGTGGACAGCGAACTGACGCCGGTGGACAGCGAGCTCACGCCGCTGGACAGCGAACTGACACCCGAGGACAGCGAGCTGATACCTGTGGACAGCGAGCTGATACCCGTGGACAGCGAACTCACGCCAGAAGACAGCGAGCTGATACCCGTGGACAGCGAGCTCACGCCCGTGGACAACGAGTTGATGCCCGTGGAGGTCGACGACGACAGCGAATTCATGCCCGTGGACAGCGAACTCACGCCAGTGGACAACGAGCTCACGCCCGAGGACAGCGAACTCACGCCCGAGGACAAGGAACTGACACCCGTCGACAGCGAACTGATACCCGTGGACAGCGAGTTGATGCCTGTGGACAGCGAGCTCACGCCTGTGGACAGCGAGCTCACGCCGGCGGACAGCGAACTCACGCCCGTGGACAGCGAGCTGACACCCGTGGACAGCGAACTCACGCCCGTGGACAGCGAACTCACGCCGGTAGACAGCGAATTAATGGAGCTCGAGGTCGAGGACGACAGCGAACTCATGCCCGTGGACAGTGAGCTCATGCCCGTGGAGAGCGAGCTGATACCCGTCGAGAGCGAGCTCACGCCGGTGGACAGCGAGTTGATCGCGGTCGAAGTCGAGGCCGACAGCGAGCTCATGCCCGTGGAGAGCGAGCTTACGCCGGTGGACAGTGAGTTGATCGCAGTCGAGGTCGACGACGACAGCGAGTTCATGCCCGTCGAGAGCGAACTCACGCCGGTGGACAGCGAGTTGATTGCAGTCGAGGTCGACGACGACAGCGAGTTCATCCCCGTCGAGAGCGAGCTCACGCCGGTGGACAGCGAGTTGATCGCAGTCGAGGTCGACGACGACAGCGAGTTCATGCCTGTCGAGAGCGAGCTCACGCCGGTGGACAACGAGCTCACGCCCGTGGACAGCGAGTTGATCGCCGTCGAGGTCGAGCTCGAGATCGAGCTGATGCTCGTGGACAGCGAGTTGATGCCCGTGGACATCGACGCCATGCCCGTGGAGAGCGAATCGAAGTTGCCTGCCGAGGTCGACACCGCGGTCGACAGCGAATTCAAGCCCGAAGAGGTCGAGGACGACAGCGAGCTCAGCTGGCCGAAGTTCACCGCATCCAGCGCGCTCGTGCCGTTTGCCACGTTGGTCAGCGTCGCTGCCGAGCCGCCCTTGTTCAGCGTGACCTTGGCGTGCGTCGAGTCATCGTACTGCACCGAGTTGGCCACACCCGTGGACAGCGAGTTAATCGCCGTCGAGGTGGAACCGGACAGCGCGCTCAGACCCGTCGAGAGCGAATTCACGCCGGTGGAGAGCGAGTTGACGCCCGTGGACAGCGAGCTGATGCCCGTGGAGGTCGAAGCCGACAGCGAGCTCAGGCCCGTGGAGAGCGAGCTGATGCCGGTCGAGCTCGACGCCGACAACGAGTTGATGGCTGTGGAGGCCGACGTCGACAGTGAATTCAGACCCGTCGAGAGCGAGCTGATGCCCGTGGAGGTCGAGGACGACAGCGAGTTCAGGCCCGTCGAGAGCGAACTTACGCCGCTGGAGAGCGAACTGACGCCTGTCGAGAGCGAACTGATGGCCGTGGAGGTCGAGGCCGACAGCGAGCTCATGCCCGTGGACAATGAGCTGATGCCCGTCGAGGTCGAAGCCGACAGCGAGCTCATGCCCGTGGACAATGAACTGATGCTCGTGGAGGTCGACGCCGACAGCGAGCTCATGCCCGTGGAGAGCGAGCTGATGCCCGTGGAGGTCGAAGCCGACAGCGAGCTCATGCCCGTGGAGAGCGAGCTGATGCCCGTGGAGCTCGAGGCCGACAGCGAGTTGATGGCCGTGGAGGTCGAGCTCGACAGCGAGTTCACGCCCGTGGACAGCGAAGTGATGCCCGTCGAGGTCGATGATGACAGCGAGTTCAGCGCCGTGGACAGCGAGCTGACGCCCGTAGAGAGCGAGCTCACGCCCGTGGACAGCGAACTGATGCCCGTGGAGGTCGAAGCCGACAGCGAGTTCATGCCGGTGGACAACGAGCTAATGCCTGTGGACGTCGAAGCCGACAGCGAGTTCATCCCCGTCGACAACGAACTGACGCCTGTCGAAACCGAGGTGGACAGCGAATCGAGACTTGTCGAGACAGAATTCACAACCGTCGAAGTTGACGCGGACAAGCTGCTTAGCGTGCTAGTCGTTGTACTCAGACCGGTGGAGAGAGAACTCACGCCCGTCGAGACCATCGTCGAAAGCGACGTAATGATGTCGATGCCCGAAGTCGACAACGCGGTGGACAACGAGGTGATACCCGTCGACGCCGAAGCTGAAAGCGAAGTCAACTGTCCGAAGTTCACCGCGTCGAGGGCGCTCGTGCCAGCTGCCACGTTGGTGAGCTTGACGGCCGAGCCGCCTGCATTCAACGTCACCAGGGAATGCGTCGAATCGTCGTACATCACGGCATTGCCGACGACGGTCGACAGGCTCGTGACGTTGCTGTTCGTGGTGCTCAAGCCCGTCGAAAGAACGTTGACGGTGCTGTTGGTCGTGCTCAGACCGGTCGAGAGTGTGCCAACCGTGCTCGACAACGAGGTAACGGAGCTATTGGTGGTACTCAACCCCGTCGACAGACTGTTGATCGAGCTATTGGCCGTGCTCAGGCCGGTCGACAGCGAGCTCACGCCCGTCGAAGTCGACGCCGAGAGCGAACTCAAATTCGTGGAGAGAGAACCAACGGTGCTGTTGGTGGTGCTCAGACCAGTGGAGAGGCTGCTCACCGCAGTGTTGGTGGTGCTCAAACCCGTCGACAGCGAAGTCACCGATGTGGACAGGCTATCTACCTTGCTGCTCGTCGTGCTCAGGCCCGTCGAAAGACTATCGACCTTGCTGCCGGCTGTGCTCAGACCCGTCGACAGCGTGTTCACCGTGCTGTTGGTCGTGCTCAAACCCGTCGACAGTGAACTCACGCTCGTCGAAGCCGAGGCCGACAGCGTGCTCATGCCCGTCGACAAGCTGTCGACTGAACTGTTGGTCGTGCTCAGACCGGTCGACATGCTGTTCACGGCGCTATTCGTCGTGCTCAAACCCGTCGATAGGCTGCTGACCGTGCTGTTGGTCGTGCTCAAGCCCGTCGACATCGAACTCACGCTCGTCGAAAGCGAGCTCACCGCGCTCGTCGCTGTGCTGAGCCCGGTCGAGAGACTGTCGACCTTGCTGCTCGTCGTGCTCAAGCCGGTGGACAGGCTGCCGACCGCGATGTTCGTCGTGCTCAGGCCCGTGGAAAGGCTGCTGACCGCGCTATTGGTGCTGCTCAGGCCCGTCGACAGCGACGTGATGCCCGTGGATGCGGAAGCAGAAAGCGAATTCAGGTTTGTCGACAGCGAGCTAACTGTGGTGTTCGTTGAGCTCAAACCCGTCGACAGACTGGTTACCGCGCTAGTCGTCGTGCTCAAGCCGGTCGACAAACTGCTCACCGCGCTATTCGTGGTACTCAGGCCAGTCGAGAATGAGTTGACCGTGGTCGACATGCTCGTGACCGAGCTGTTAGCCGTGCTCAGGCCCGTGGAAAGGCTGTCCACGTTGCTGCTGACGGTGCTGACACCGGTCGAAAGGCTATCGACGCGGCTGCCGGTGGTGCTCAAGCCCGTGGAGATACTGTGTAAGCGCGCATTAGACGGCGTCCCTTGCGCATTGCCATGCGACATACGTCAGGCTATGGTTGGATTCAGTCGCCAG
>NZ_JALQDA010000019.1:0-123183 GCF_023631485.1 Caballeronia sp. GAFFF2
CCGCGCGAGTTCCGACGTAAAGCCGATTCATCAACCTTGGTGTGAGATGGTGTCCGGAACTACGGGGGCAAATCCAGCGCCCAAGAAAGACAGCCTTATGTTGGCGAACAACATCCAGTTGATTCATCAAAGAAACGAACTCTTTGCAACCAATTGCCAAATGTTGTGAATTGGTCACTTGAACAAGTTCGATCGCCTCGGGCCGGTCGCGAAAAGCGAGTTCAGCAATCAGAGTTGGATAAAGGCAAAACTTCACAACGTTTATATTCGGCTCCATTATGCTGAGGCGTCGCGGTCCCTTTTTCGCCTGATATTCGCCGTTGTTAGGCATTTCCGCCGTTCGAGCGTTGAGAAAAATTGGGCTCCATATAAACGGCACGACCTGAGCGCTTTGTCTTCGCAAAACTTCGAAATACGCCTGACTGATATTGGCAACCTGCGGAATCATCCAGATATCGTCGTAGCGCTGATTGACGAACAGATTTTCACCAAAGCTCGGCTTGCCAAATATGACGGACTCCATTGCGTGCACATACTCGAAGCCGCAACAATAAGAAATCAGCCGTGCACCGCGCCGCTTGAGGTAGTCTGTCGCGGCCGGATCGATCTGGCCGCCGAGTTCTATCAATACGTCGACGTTGTCTTTCGCATCGTTGAAGGTGACAGTAGGCCAGCGTTTTAAATCCCAAGGCAATCTGTCCGTGATCGCCACATGCGTCGTATTGACCAGCACGACGCTTTCAACGTTCGGACAATTTTTCAGCGCTTCCGCGAGGAACACGGCATTCTGCTTTATACCGTTATTCCACAGCGTCTCGGCCTCATGATGCAGTCCGATCGTGATTCCAATACGCAACTTCTTCATCGCTCACTACTCCGCATCACAGTCACAGGCTTGCTGCCCGTAGTTGTCAGGTTCTTGCATAAACTGCTTCGATAGCTTGGGTATAAAGCCGTACGTTTTCTTCGTTTTCTGGATCCAGCGTCTTCAGAAACGTTTTCGCGCTAGCCTGGTAGCTGGCGAGGTTTTCGTCATGTACGGCGAACGCGCGACGCAATGCCCTGCCGCCTTCTTCGCAGTCGAAATCTTGATAGCGATAGCCGCAATCACCGATCAAATGCGAGTTATGAATTAGCGGATACCCACCGTACAAGGCTTCGTAATAGACATAGTTCTGTGGGTTCTCCCACTGGTGGCTGACAACTGCATCAACCGACACTGGTACGATCTGCGCGAACGGATAACGCCCCTCAAAGAAGCCGAGCCCATGTTTGACAATGTTCAGGCTCTGCGCAAACCCTGCAAATCCCGGATGATCTTTGAGTTTGAACGTGTTGTATGCGTACATACGTTCAATCATGTCCGGATTCTCCCGATGCGCCATTTCACAGCAGAGCATGGGGATATAACTCGTTTTCACCATGCAGACATTCGGCTCAAAGATTCCGATACGCCAGCGGCCACGGCCACGCTGATATCCAAACGTCTGGCCCTCTGGCAATTTCGCAACCTCGCGGTCGAGAACCACAGGACTCCAAAGGTGCGGCATCAGCTTCACGGGCGCACGGAAGAGCGTCTCGAAGTATGGCGCACAACTGCGCTCGTATTCCGGGAGCGTCCAAACCTCGTCATACGGCGCACCCGAGATAAGCAGCGCGTGTTGCAGGTTAAAGACCATTCGCTCGATGTCAATGACGTAGTCATTACCCACGCGCATCGTAATGATCTTTCCGCCGCCGTCTCGAAACTTGATCGACCATTCCTTATTGAGCTGCGCGCTCATCTCGATCATTACGTCGAGCTTCGTCATGGCTGTTTCCATGTCGATGAGCGGTGCCGGCGAATCGACCAAGAAACGCTTGGCGTCCTCCGGGCCACCATCGCCGCCGCCCGTCACCAAATAAGTGGCTTTTACGCGCGGAGAACGCTTAAGCAGCATGACGAGATACAGGCAGTTCTGGAAAATGCCGTTTTCCCAGAGCGATTGCTCGCCTTTTCGGATAAAAATGGAAACGCCGACATTCAACCGCTCCGGCATGCGGGGTTTTGTTTGCTTGTTCATACGCCGAGCTTCACAGTGCTGTGGTTGCAGAGGTGCAGCAACCGATTGGCAAAACTATCGAGATTTGCTTGTTGAAACGGATCGACCGAGTCGATTACACGCTGTGCTCGTGCGCGATAGTCAGCTAGCGATGCGTCGTGTTCGCGCGCAGCCAGCAGGAGTTGCCGCCCACCCTCTTGCGCGTTGAAGTCCGGGTAGTAGTAGCCCGCGTCGAGCCAAGGCGAGTTGTGCACCAACGGATAGCCGCCATACAAGACGTCAAGATAAAGATAATTCTGGTTGTTTCCCCATTGATGAGAGACGACGGCATCTGCGTACTGCGCCATGAAGCCTGCAATGTCATTTCGACCGTGAAATGTTGCCTTGCTGTCTTTCACGATGTTGAGCGAATTCGCCATTTGCACGAGCGTCGGATGATCCTTCATGTGCAGCGAGTTGAGCACATGCATGTGCGACACGCTCGAAGGTACGGCTCGATAAGCTTCTTCGCATACCAACATCGGAATGCTCGACGTCTTCACAACTGAAATGTTCGGCTCGAACATTGCGACACGAAAGCCCTGCGCATGTGGTGGATCTTCCAATGAAGTTCCGCTCCGACGCTGATATCCGAAATGGAGTCCGTGTTCGCTTACTTCGGCAATGCGTTGTTCGAGAAACTGCGGATGCCAGATGAATGGCACGAGATGAACGTCGCAACGGTGGAGCGTACGCATCATGGGGATTGACAACCGATCTTTCGGCATCAACCAGATTTCGTCATAGCGGTCCGGCCGCATGACGTGAACCGGTTTATCAAAAACAGGCGCCTCGATCAGACCAACGTAGGGCTGCCCGCAGCAGTAATAAACCACCTTCTTGCCGCGTGCGCGCATTAGATCAAGCCACTGGGTATCCAGCGCACCACCCATCTCGAAAATCACATCGACATGATTGGTTGCGTCCGCTGCGCGCATGATGCGCACCTTTCTAGACGACAGATCGACTTGCGGCGGCATCGCGTTTTGATCGCCAACATCAATCAACGAAACGCTTTCTACGAACGGTAACCGTTGGAGAGCTTCCGCCAAGAAGATGACATTTTGCCCAAGCCCGTTCTGCCAGATGTTCTGTCCTTGATGCGTTACGACAGAAATTCCGATTCGGATTGTCATTAGTTGTTATCCCAGAAATGACGAAGCGCATTTTCAGAAATTGCAACGCTGCGCTGTTGGCTTTGCGTTTGAGAGACTGCCGTGCCCAAAGACGCACGCGTTGCCATTTGCCAAACGCTGATGGGAAGCAGGAGAGACCGTAATCAAGCGTTTTCGCCGGGGGGCAAAAAGCGGATTCCTTGGTCAAATATATAGAAGAACACCCGAAATTCCCAGTGAACCTGACGGTTTATGAGAGTCGTCCTATGACGGTGCCAGGGTTCTAGTCTGCCAACGCTGAAAGGCAGTCCGGCAGGCTAAAACGTCCGACCGCTTTCGGTGGAAGAGCCAAGAAGTTTCGGGGCATTTTGCTCAAAAGAGCGTGCGGAAGATCGGCGCAAGAAAGCGTCGCCACAGTTCGTAACGATGTCTCACTTTGTATCACTGAGGCTCGTCTTGACGGCACGATCCTATGCCACGCCGCACTGCCTCGATGTCCGCGCCCACCATGTCGGCAAGATTCGCCGACTCGCTCATGAACAAGATACGCGTCGCAAGCATTGCATTAGCAGCGTTTTGGTTGCGACGAATGAAAATGCACGAATGCGCGCACCGACGCCAGCACAGTGCAATACGGTGGCCTCTGTTACTCTGCTATAGCGTCGAGGTGCGGTTCGAACCAATACATCGAGCCATGTGTACTTGTTCCACTTAGGAAGAAGCGAAGGCGCACTAAGTGTCGAATCGGGCCTATTTCGCTTCGCGTCGCACGTCGCTTGTTGCTTGCTGATCGTTGCTCGCTCGCAAGCGTCAGCAAATGTCGAGTCTTGCAGAAGCAGTTACTTCAGGTTCAGCATCCTGCGGTCAAGTTCGTTTCTCTGTCACCTGCTTTCAGCCATCACCAGTGCGGATATCAATGATTCTCTTTGTCTCAGCTCGCTCTTTTTATACTACTGAAATCGTTCGTGTCCGTGGATCACGAATTCAATTATCCGACGGCGTATAGCGGAGAAAATTCGCAGAATCTGTTTATTCAAAATCCACACCTGTCTCAGCCTGTTTTAATAAATTGGCGAACAGTATTGGTTCGAACCAAATCGCTCAACAAACAAAACCATCAGGCCGTTTCGCACGTTGAGTAGATTTCAATTTTTAAGATGCTCAATCTAACTTAGAAGCATCGATTGAAATGTTAATTCACACATCGTCTGCATCTTGCCGTGATGCAGCCAGTGGTGCGGAGTCACTCAACGATGGCTTGCTCGAGCCGTTGGTTCTGACGGATAAGACTAAAAACGTCGACGACCAAGTGCTGAACTCTTACTCAACACGACACAACGCTTAACTCGCCAGTGTCAGCCGAAATTTGTTGAGAACCCTTAAGCATTTTGAAGGATGAGCTCTTGGGTCCTACGTCACCGCCATCAAGGGTGTCTGCAGAACGGGCGTGAGGCACAAAAAGCAGAAGTCGATATTTCAAGCGTCACGTCGAAGATGCGGGCCAACAAGAACCGGCTAGATCGGAAGAGGGCTCGATAAGCGAGTTCCACCACGAAACGCGAGCTCGGCTCAGGGCACGTCACCTTCGTACAAAAGACGCGCCTCCAAGGACAAGCTCATGCGCGAGAGAAATCACACCTCTTTAGCCCAGCAACTCACCCCTACGCCGCCAACTCTGTAGCCGCCCGCGCCAGCCTCGTAACCTCCTCCCAATTCTGCGCAGCCAGCGCAGCCTTCGGCGTCAACCAAGACCCGCCCACGCAAACCACATTCGGCTGCGCCAAGAAGCTCGTCGCCGTCTCGGCAGTAATCCCGCCCGTCGGACAGAACTTCAAGTTGGGAAACGGCCCATGGAAAGCCTGCAGCATCGGAATTCCACCCGCCTGCTGCGCCGGGAAAAACTTCACGATTTCATATCCAAGTTCCATCGCCGTAATGATGTCGCTCGGTGTCATCACGCCAGGCAGCAATGGCAAGCCCGCATCTTGCGCAGCCTTATGCATGTCTCGCGTCAAGCCGGGTGACACACCGAATTGCGCACCCGCCTTCTTTGCCTGTGCACAATGCTCGGGTTTCGTGATCGTGCCGACGCCCACGACGATATCGTCCGCAAGCTGACTCGCCCGTTCGATTGCCGCGATACCCGCGGCCGTGCGCAACGTAATCTCCAACACCTTCACGCCGCCAGCGTGCAGCGCGCGCGAGACGTGCTCGCCCTGCTCGACCGAATCGAAGGCAAGAACAGGAATGACAGGACCCAGACGGACGATTTCGCTTACCGTTTTCATGTGATACGACTCCTGGTGTTTGATGCGGCGCCGTTGTCTAACGGCCAAGCCGCGAGGTTTGTTTCAGGCAGCAACGGCCTATGACTCAATGTGTCGCATGCGCCTTCACGACATCGGGCGAGCGGTGCGACGGAGCAGACGCGGCGTCAAGCAGCGCGCCAAACACCGACGCGCCCTCTTCCGCCGGCAACGCCGCGTGACGGAACACGCCGAACAGCTCACGCCCGAAGCCCGCCTCGTTTTGCGCCTGATGCAGCGGCGCCTCCACTTCGCGCGCCGCCCATTCATCGGCATCGATATCGACGTCTAGCACACCCGACGGCGCATCGATCACGATCATATCGCCCGTGCGCACCTTGCCGATCGGACCATGCAACAACGCTTCAGGCGATATGTGGATTACCGCGGGCACCTTGCCCGATGCGCCCGACATGCGCCCATCGGTCACGAGCGCCACATGGAAGCCCTGATCCTGCAACACGCCGAGCAACGGCGTCAATCGATGCAACTCCGGCATGCCATTCGCGCGCGCGCCCTGAAAGCGCACGACCGCCACGAAATCGCGCTTGAGCTCGCCCCTGTCGAACGCCTCCTGCACTTCTTCCTGCGAATTGAACACGATAGCCGGCGCCTTCACCACGCGATGTTCAGGCGCAACCGCCGAGATCTTGATCACGCCCCGCCCGAGTTTGCCTTGCATGAGCCGCAAACCGCCATCCGGCTGAAACGGCTCGCCAATGCTACGCAGCACCTTGCTGTCATGACTTTCTTTAGCGCCGTCGACCCATTGGAGCTTGCCGTCGATGAGCTTCGGCTCCTTCGTGTAATGCGACAGCCCATGACCGACGACCGTCTGCACGTCCTCATGCAGCAAGCCGCCTTCGAGCAGATTGCGCACGAGGAACGCAACGCCGCCCGCCGCGTGAAAATGGTTCACGTCGGCCTTGCCGTTCGGATAGATCTTCGCGAGTAACGGCACGACCTGCGACAGTTGATCGAAGTCGTTCCAGTCGATGATGATTCCCGCCGCGCGCGCTATCGCCACCAGATGCAGCGTGTGATTCGTGGAGCCGCCCGTCGCCAACAACGCGACGATGCCGTTGATAATCGCTTTCTCATCGACGACGTGGCCAATCGGCGTGTAGTGGCCGCGTTCGAGCGTGATATCCAGTACGCGACGCGCGGCCTCGGCGGTAAGTGCATCGCGCAACGGCGTATGCGGATGCACGAACGCAGCGCTCGGCAGATGCAGGCCCATCACTTCCATCAGCATCTGATTGCTGTTCGCCGTGCCGTAAAACGTGCATGTGCCGTGACCGTGATAAGCCGCCGCTTCCGCTTCGAGCAATGCGTCGCGGTTGCATTTGCCCGTCGCGAACTCCTGACGAACCTTCGCTTTGTCGTCGTTGGTGAGGCCGCTCGTCATCGGACCGGCGGGCACGAAGATGGTCGGCAGATGTCCGAACTGCAGCGCGCCGATGGCGAGACCCGGCACGATCTTGTCGCATACGCCGAGGCACAAGGCGGCATCGAACATGTTGTGCGTGAGCGCCACGGCCGTGCTCATGGCGATGACTTCGCGCGAGAACAGCGACAACTCCATGCCAGCGTTGCCCTGCGTGATGCCGTCGCACATGGCCGGCACGCCGCCCGCGAATTGCGCAATACCGCCGTGCTGCTGAGCCGCCTGCTTGATGATGTCGGGGAAGCTCTTGTACGGCGCATGCGCCGACAGCATTTCGTTATAAGAAGACACAATGCCGATGTTCGGCTCGCGCACCGCCTTGATCGCGAACTTTTCCTGCCCTTCGAGACCCGCGAAGCCGTGCGCGAGATTGGCGCACGACAACGCGCCGCGCGCCGGAAACTTGCCGCGCGCGGCGTCGATGCGCGCCAGATAAGCCGAACGGGTGGACTTGCTGCGTTCGATCACGCGGTCGGTGACCTTCTTGAGTTGCGAATGCGGGGAAACCATCGGAGCTCCTTTGTCTCACTCCCGGCGTGCTTGCCGTCGAGGTATTGGGTTGGACGTCGCGAGGACTGGCAGCTATCTGATTATTTTGCGTCGTGCCGTGAAACGAAATGTTAGTAGAAAAACTACAAGCAGACAACTTGCGATCCGCCTTTATTTGTTAAGCGTTCGCGTATCTGGCGCTTTTACTGGCAGCGAACTCAGGGAAATCCCCTAAATCTACACATCAGATCGTGTAGTAAATGTACAAAGCAGCGATCAGCTATAGTCGCAGGCAATTTTCCAGCATAGGCGAGATTCCCGATGTTGCTGTCCCAAGTCGAGGCGATGCGAGAACAATTGCGCCCTTCGGAGCGCAAGCTGGCCGACTACGTGCTCGAAGCGCCGCGCGAGGTACTCGACTTGTCGATGACCGATTTTGCGGCGCGGGCCGGCGTCAGTCAGCCGACGATCGCGCGCTTCTGTCAGGCGTTGGGCTTTTCCGGCTTTCGCGAGTTCAAGATTCGTCTTGCTCAAAGCGTGGCAGGGGACGTTCCCACGGTTTATCGCGATGTCCGCAGCGACGAGCCGCCTGCGGGCGTTGCCGCGAAGGTTCTGGACCGCACCATCGGCGCGCTGATCCAGGTGCGCAACAGCTTGTCGTCGGACAGCGTCGCCGCCGCGATTGGCGTGCTGGCCAACGCGCGTCGCATCGAGTTCTATGGCGCGGGCGGATCGGGCATCGCGGCGCTGGATATGCAGCACAAGTTCTTCCGCCTCGGCGTGCCGTCGGTTGCGTATTCGGACCCGCATACCTATACGACTTCGGCGGCGCTGCTCGGACCCGGCGATGTCGTCGTCGCCATTTCCAATACTGGCCGCACAAAAGACATTCTCGACGCGTGCAAATCGGCAATGGATCGCGGCGCGAGCGTGATCGCTATCACGCATGGCAATTCGCCGCTCGCGCGCATGGCGAATATCGGGCTTTTCGCGAATGTCGACGAAGACACGGATATTTTCTCGCCGATGACTTCCCGCGTATCGCACTTGGCCATCGGCGATATTCTCGCGGTCGGCATGGCGTTGGCACGTGGCCCTGAGTTGGCTGCGCGTCTTGCCGAGGCCAAGGATGTGCTGGAACGAAGACGCGTCGACCTTTGATCGACGCAGCACATCGGCCGCGAATGTGACAGTTGGTTCAATCGGCTTACTTTGCCAGTATGATCATTTAGTATGAGCTTCAGCGATTAAGTGATCAGTAGAGCAAATGGAAACCAGCG
Organism: Caballeronia sp. GAFFF2; assembly: GCF_023631485.1. Taxonomy (NCBI): domain Bacteria; kingdom Pseudomonadati; phylum Pseudomonadota; class Betaproteobacteria; order Burkholderiales; family Burkholderiaceae; genus Caballeronia; species Caballeronia sp. GAFFF2. The sequence continues at coordinate 8,719 of NZ_JALQDA010000019.1, forward strand.
GCGTATTTTCACTTGAACGTTTCGAGTCCTGTATCAATGGCGAAGACTTCGATGAAGCTCTCACCCTGTTCGGCAAGTTCTCGGAACGGTTGGCAAGATTTCCGTATATGAATCTGGCCGACCTCATGTCCCACGGCGACGCCCGAGCGTTCGCCAATAGATCCGAGTCGGACGAGCATTTCGCCAGCCGCGTTTGTCATGCTTTAGGAAGCATGCTCGTGAATCCGCGATTCACCTGGACCGACGTTCGTTTGCAATCGTTGCAAGCGCAGCGTTCGCTCATCTGGAGCATCGCGGCCGCCACGTCGCCCGGTCATACCGACCATTTCGTGCGTGAGTTGCTTGCTCGCCGCCAAGGCAATGCCGACGCATCCACTCTTTCTGCCGACACCGCTCGACGTCTGAGCATTCTGTATAGCCCGGAATCACGCATCGACCTCGATATCGCGCAACTTTGGAACGCCGACCGCGCTTCGGCGTTGAGTCTTGCCATCGGTATCGGAGGAGAACAATTCGGCGGCAGCGCGGTTGCGTGTGCACGACGCATCCGCTTGCTCGAATGGCTGACCGCCTCCATCGACAAACTGAATGAGTCGCCGCCGCTCGATCTGACGAGTCTCTGGGCGCTGTATATGCATTGCACTTACACCGAGGGAAACCGCCATGCCGTGAGACAAGGCATCAACGGTCTCGTGCGCCTGGGTCTTGCGAATTTCGGGCTGACCGATCTCGATACGACCAAGCCACCACCCGAGCGCGAACGGAACGCACGTCCGCTCATGCTGGTCGTCGCGGAAAGTTTCAACAGCGGGCATTCGATCGTGCGAACGCATTCCGCAACGCTCGCTGCGGCAAGACGTTGCTTCGAAACCGTCGCGTTCTGCGCACCTCGCTCTATCGACGATGCGGGTCGTCGGGTATTCGATCGAACTATCGATCTCCCGGAAGGCGCCAACGTGCTCGACCAAGTCCGCCTCATTCGCGACTTCGCGCAAACGGAGCACCCAAGCGTGCTGTACATGCCGAGCGTGGGCATGTCGGTTCTGACCATATTCTTGTCGAACATCCGCGTCGCGCCGCTGCAAATTGCGGCGCTCGGGCACCCGGCGACGACGCATTCGGACCGCATCGACTACGTCAGTGTCGAAGATGATTATGTCGGCGACCCGGCTTGCTTCAGCGAAAAACTCATGCGGCTGCCGAAGGACGGACAGCCTTATATCGCATCGAGTTTATTGAGCGCGGTTCCGGCCCGCACGCCGGTTGGCAAGAACCACACTGACATTGCCATCGCCGCGACGCCGATGAAGCTCAATCCGTCCTTCTTCACTGCCTGCAGGGCAATCGTGCAGCGGGCAGAGCCGCAAGTGCATCTGCATTTCATTGCGAGCGGCAGCAACGTGTTCACCTTGATGCACCTGAATCGCGTGCTGAGCGAGTATCTTCCTTCCGGCTCATTCACGATTCACGGATTCTTGCCCTACGACGAATACGCCGAACAGCTCGCCAACATGGACATGTTTCTGAGCCCCTTTCCCTTCGGCAACACAAACGGAATCGTAGATGCCTTCACCGTCGGCTTGCCCGGTATCTGCAAAACGGGACCGGAAGTGTTCGAGCATATCGATGGCGCGATGTTCGCACGCGCGTCGATGCCGGAATGGATGGTCGCAACGACTGTGGACGACTACGTTGAGGCTGCTGTCCGGTTGGCGAATAACCGGGATGAGAGAGAAGCGCTACGCGCGTGGATGCTTGAAACGAAAGTCGTGCAACGCTTCTTCGAGGGACGGCCGGAAGTATTCGGCGAAATGGCGCTAGCGCTACTTGAACAGCGCGACGCGTGAAAATGGCAAGCAGCTAAAAAGGCTTGACCACGACAAGCAACGTCGCGCCTAAAAGACCCAGCACCGGCAATTCATTGAACATCCGATACCACTTATCCGACCGCTTATTCTCGCCACGTTGAAACGTGTGCAGCAAGCGCCCGCAATAAGCGTGATAAACGATGATCAGCGCAACGACGGTGAGCTTCGCATGCAGCCAGCCCTGCCCCGCGCCAATGCCTACCACGAGCCACAACCAAAGCCCGCACGCCAGGGCGGGCACCGCGATGAACGTCATGAAGCGAAACAGCTTGCGCGCCATGAGCAGCAAGCGAGCGGTTGCAGCCGCGTCCTTTTCCATCGCGAGATTCACGAAAATGCGCGGCAGATAGAAAAGCCCGGCGAACCACGACGCGACCAGCACGATATGCAGTGATTTGATCCAGAGCATCGCGTGACCTTACTGACGCACTTCGCCGCGCCCGAGCACGACGTATTTTAGTGAGGTCAGCCCTTCCAGCCCGACAGGTCCGCGCGCGTGCAGCTTGTCGTTCGAGATGCCGATTTCCGCGCCGAGCCCGAATTCGAAGCCATCGGCGAAACGGGTCGATGCGTTGACCATCACGCTCGCCGAATCGACCTCGCGCAAAAAGCGCATGGCGCGGTCGTGGTCTTCGGTGACGATGGCATCCGTATGATGCGAGCCGTAGATGTTGATGTGCTCGATCGCTTCATCGAGGTCCTCGACGACCTTGATCGCCAGAACCGGCGCGAGATATTCCGTGGTCCAGTCGACCTCGGTGGCATCGACGAGCGAACCCACATTCGCCGCTTCGAGCACGGCGCGCGCAAGTCCGTCCACACGCAGTTCGACATCCTTTGCCTGAAACGCGCGCGCGAGCGCCGGCAGTGCCTCATGCGCGATGCCCCGCGCAACGAGCAGCGTTTCCATCGTGTTGCAGGTGCCGTAGCGGTGCGTCTTCGCGTTGTCGCAGATCACCGCGGCCTTGGCGAGATCCGCGCGGTCGTCGACATAAACGTGGCAGATGCCGTCGAGATGCTTGATCATGGGCACGCGCGCTTCTTCCATGAGCCGCGCGATCAGGCTCTTGCCGCCGCGCGGCACGATCACGTCGACGAACTCCGTCATGGTGATGAGCTTGCCGACCGCCGCGCGATCCGCCGTCTCGACGACCTGCACCGCATCTTGCGGCAAGCCGGCCGTTTCGAGGCCCTTGGCGATGAGCTTTGCAAGCGCCGTGTTGCATTCCAGCGCCTCGGAACCGCCGCGCAAAATGGTGGCGTTGCCCGACTTGAGGCACAGAGCGGCCGCGTCGATCGTCACGTTCGGCCGCGATTCATAAATGATGCCGATCACGCCAAGCGGCACGCGCATCTGCCCGACCTGAATGCCGCTCGGCCGATACTTGAGCCCGCTGATTTCACCGATGGGATCGGCCAGCGCCGCGACCTGTTGCAAGCCTTCGACCATCGTGTCGAGCGCCTTGTCCGACAGCGTCAGACGGTCGATGAACGCTGCGTCGTGACCCTTCTCGCGCGCGCGGGCGAGATCGCGGGCATTCGCCGCTTTGAGTGCTTCGCGTTCCTCGGCAATAGCGAGCGCCACCGCATGCAGCGCCGCGTTCCTGGCCGCCGTCGATGCCCGCGCCATGGCACGCGACGCCTTGCGCGCGCGCCGACCAAGGTCGGCCATGTAGTGATCGATGTTCATCATGTGTCTCTTTGCGGGCCGCAGGCGTCCGCAATGTCTGGATATCGCGCTCCGCCCAAAACAACGGCGAGCGCTGAAAAAATCATTCTAAGCGGTTAAGCGTATTGCAACAGCGCCCGCTCAAGCGTCTAGCGACGAACTCGCGCCGGTGGCGCAACGGCGACGGCATGCGCGGCCTTGCTGGACTGCGCGACAGCCATGGCTAGCTCGAACATGCCGGCCCAGGGATCGGGCGGCGGTTCGCTGCCGCGCTTGCCCGTGCTCCCGGACAGCCCCTTCACCTGCCGATCTAGCCGCGCCGCCAGCGAAAGCGCCTTCTCCAGCGCTTCCTCGGTCACGCGCGAGAGCGCCGGACCGATCAACCGTTCGCGCGGACCCCAGACGCGGTTCTCGCGCATGAGCGTGGCGAGCGGTTTGCCCGATGCCACGCCGCGCTTGATACGCAGCAGCGTACGCACCTCTTCGACCAGCGCCCACAGCACGAGCACGGCGGCTTCGCCTTCGCCCTTCAGACCGTCGAGCATGCGCGCGAGCCGGCCGATATCGCCGGTCAACATGGCCTCGTTGAGCTTGAAGACGTCGTAGCGCGCGACGTTCAGCACGGCATCGTGAATCTGCTCGAAACTCAATACGCCTTGCGGATACAACAGCCCGAGCTTCTGGATTTCCTGATGCGCCGCGAGCAGATTGCCCTCCACGCGTTCGGCGATGAACAGAAGCGCTCGCCGCCCTTCTTCGCCTGGCGCCACACGCTGGCCTTGCAACGAAAGCCGCTGACCGACCCACATGGGCAATTGCGCGCGTTCCACTGGATCGATTTTCAGCGCGACGCCCGCGCCGATCAGCGCCGTGAACCACGCGGACTTCTGCGTCGCGCCATCGAGACGCGGCAAGGTGACGAGCGCGAGGATGTCGGGGTTATTGGCGGCGGCGAGCGTCTTCAAGGCTTCCGCGCCTTCCTTGCCCGGCTTGCCCGTGGGGATGCGCAATTCGATCAATTGCCGGTCGCCGAAGAGCGACATCGACTGCGTCGCGCCGATCAACCCGCTCCAGTCGAAACCGCGCTCGACGGTAAACACCGTACGGTCCGTGAAACCCGCCGCGCGCGCCGCGGCTCGGATGCGGTCGCACGCTTCCTGCGCGAGCAGGTGCTCGTCGCCATAAACGACGTACAGACCCTTCGGACCTTTCGCGAGGTGCGCTTCGAGCGCGTCGAGCTTCAACTGCATGATGGTCGATGAGCGCGCGCGATCAAAGCGGCGGCGTCGGCAACGGCGCGCGTGGCGCGATGCCCGGCGTCTGCTCGCTCGGCGCCGGATGCAGCGAACGCACGACGGCAAGCCGGCGCGTCAACTGATCGACGGCGTCGTTACGCATGTCGTTGTAGAGCAGCGTCGCTTCCTGCGATTTCGCGAGCGTGTACTGGTCGCTGTAGGTCATTGCGCGATTCAGCGCGATGACGCTAGGCGGAATCAGCAACGTGCCGTCGGCGCCGAGCAGCGAATACGTCAGCCGGAAATCGAGCTCGTATTCTTGCACCACGCCCTGCGAATTCAGACTCAGCGTGCCCATGCCCGTGCCCTCGGACAGCGACAAAGTGGCGTCCGGCTTCTCGCCCGCCTTGACGATGACCGTATCGCTGCCGCCCTGCACCATGCGTTCGAGCCGCGCGACCATTTGCGGCGTGCCGCCCGAAATGGAGAGCCGCTTGAACGCGTAGTCCTGCTGTCCGCGCAATTGGAAGCCGCACGCGGATACGGCGAGCGCGCCGCCAAGCAGCGCCAGAAACGAACGCCTGCCCATGCCGGTTGCCTCGACTCGTTTTCCGGTCACATCCACTCCCTTGGCGCTCATCATCAGACGACCACGTTGACGAGGCGTCCCGGCACCACGACGACCTTCTTCGGCGCACGCCCTTCGGCAAACTTCTCGAACATCTCGTGCGCGATCGCGGCCTTTTCGATGTCTTCGCGCGATGCGTCCTTCGCGACCGTCAGCGCGCCACGCACCTTGCCGTTGACTTGCAACACGAGTTCAATCTCCGATTGTTCGAGCGCGGCTTCGTCGACCTTCGGCCACGGCGCATCGAGCAGCGGACCGAAGCTATCGGCGTAACCGAGTTCCGACCACAACTGAAACGTGACGTGCGGCACGACCGGATACAGCACGCGCAACAGCACGCTGAAGGTTTCGTTGAGCACGCCTTCGCTCGACTGCTTCGCGCCTTCGAGCGCGTTAAGCATCTTCATCGCGGCCGAAACGACCGTGTTGTACTGCAGGCGGCCGTAGTCGAAGTCGGCTTGCTTGAGCACCGTATGGATTTCGCGGCGCAGCGCGCGATCGGCATCGTTGAGTTTCGATGCATCGAGCTTCGCGTGCTGACGCAGCGCTTCAGCGTTGTCGTGTCCGAAATGCCACACGCGGCGCAGGAACCGGCTCGCGCCTTCCACGCCCGCGCCCGACCATTCGAGCGATTGCTCCGGCGGCGCGGCGAACATAACGAAGAGACGCGCCGTATCCGCACCGTATTGGTCGATGAGCGTCTGCGGGTCCACGCCGTTGTTCTTCGACTTCGACATCTTCTCGACGCCACCCAGCACGACCGGCTGACCGTCCGCGTTCGAGGTCGCGCCGGTGGGGCGGCCCTTGTCGTCGTGCGTGACGGTGACATCCAGCGGGTTGTACCAGGTCTTCTTGCCCGCCGCGTCTTCGCGATAGAACGTCTCGTTGAGCACCATGCCCTGCGTGAGCAGATTCTTCGCGGGCTCGCCGAACTTCACGAGGCCCATGTCGCGCATGACCTTGGTCCAGAAGCGCGAGTACAGCAAGTGCAGAATGGCGTGCTCGATACCGCCGATGTACTGGTCCATCGGCATCCAGTAATCGGTGCGTTCGTCGACCATGGTCTTGGCGTCCGGCGCGCTGTAGCGCGAGAAGTACCAGGAAGAATCGACGAAGGTGTCCATCGTGTCGGTCTCGCGCTTCGCCGCCGCGCCGCATTTCGGGCACGCGCAGTTCAGGAACGCTTCGGACTTCGCGAGCGGATTGCCCGTGCCGTCCGGCACGAGGTCTTCCGGCAGCACGACCGGCAAGTCTTTTTCCGGCACCGGCACGTCGCCGCAACTCGGGCAATGGATGATCGGAATCGGCGTGCCCCAGTAGCGCTGACGCGAAATGCCCCAGTCGCGCAGACGCCAGGTGATCTGCTTGTCGCCGAAGTCTTTCGCTTTCAAGTCGGCGGCGATCGCGTTGATGGCTTCCTCGGTCGTCATGCCGTCGTACTTGCCGCTGTCGACGAGACGCCCGGCGGTTTTGTCGCCGTACCATTCCTGCCAGGCATCGGTCGAATATGTCTTGCCTTCGACGGCGATGACCTGCTTGATCGGCAAGCCGTATTTCTTCGCGAACGCGAAATCGCGCTCGTCGTGCGAGGGCACCCCCATGACCGCGCCTTCGCCGTAGGACATCAGCACGTAGTTGCCGATCCACACTTCGACCTGTTCGCCCGTCAGCGGATGCGTGACGAAGAAACCGGTGGGCATGCCCTTCTTTTCCATGGTGGCGACATCGGCTTCCGCCACGCCACCGCGCTTGCATTCCTCGATGAACGCCTGCAAGTCCGCGTTGTCGCGGGCAAGGCGCGTGGCGAGCGGATGCTCCGCAGCAATCGCCGCGAAGGTGACGCCCATGATGGTGTCGGCGCGCGTGGTGAACACGCGCAGCAGCTTCGCCTCGCCATCGATCTCATACGGGAAACCGAAGTTCACGCCGAAGCTCTTGCCGATCCAGTTCTGCTGCATGATCTTGACGCGCTCGGGCCAGCCGAGGCCTTCGAGATCGTCGAGCAACTGGTCCGCATAGTCGGTGATGCGCAGGTAGTACATCGGAATTTCGCGCTTTTCCACCAGCGCGCCCGAGCGCCAGCCGCGCCCGTCGATGACTTGCTCGTTCGCGAGCACGGTCTGATCGACCGGGTCCCAGTTCACCGTGCCGGTTTTCTTGTACGCGATGCCCTTTTCCAGCATCTTGAGAAACAGCCACTGGTTCCACTTGTAGTACTCGGGCGAGCAGGTGGCGACTTCGCGCGACCAGTCGATGGCGAGACCCATCGACTGCATCTGCTTCTTCATGTACGCGATGTTGTCGTAGGTCCACTTTGCCGGCGGCACGTTGTTCGCCATGGCCGCGTTCTCGGCGGGCATGCCGAACGCGTCCCAGCCCATCGGCATGAGCGTGTTGTGACCGTTCATGCGCAGATAACGGTACATCACGTCGTTGATGGTGTAGTTGCGCACGTGCCCCATGTGCAGCTTGCCCGACGGATACGGCAGCATCGAGACGCAATAGAACTTGGGCTTGGCCGACGTCTCGGTCGTCCGGTAGACGTCGTTCGCGCGCCAGTTGCTCTGCGCGGCGGATTCGACGTCGGCGGGTACGTATTTATCGTGCATGGTGTGGTGGCTTTACGCAAATGCTGGGAACGGACCTCGGACGCGCTTTGCGGCGTGTCGGTCTGGATTGGCGCTGCGCCCGGTGTTTCGTCCTGCTGCTGACGAGCAACGCAAAGCACGGGCAAAGGGCGATTATACCGTCGTGTCAACTTGCTCAGGCGATGGCGGCAGGCTTCGAGATGCGTGTACAGGGCTTTCTGGCGGAGGCGGCGAGGTGCTTGGCGCCGATGCAAAGCTTCGAGCGCCCGCCGGTGAGAAGTCAAACGCCGCCAAGTAAGCCGATCGAGCGACATACGCGCAATGCAAGCTTGATCGAGGAGCGCATTGGGATTGTGCCGCGCTTCGCGTCTCCCGTCGCTGCAAGGCTCAAGTGTACGAAGCGGGAAAATACATTTGACCGGCACGCTGAAGTTGCATCCCGCCCGGCGCCCCCACCCGCCGCAAAACTAAAAAGACGCGCCTACCGCGCCGGTTGCCCGACCGGTTGCGTAACGAACCCGATCCGCTCCAACCCCGCCTGCTGCGCCGCGCCCATCACCTGCGCGATGACCTCGTAGCGCGTCGCGCTCGACGCCCGCAAATGCACTTCGGGCTTTTGCGCGGCCTTGGCGGCATCCGCGAAACGCGCGCGCATGTCGTTCATGCTGATGGGCGCGTCGTTCCAGTAGAGCTTGCCCGCATCGTCGATGGAAAGCGTGATGGTCTGCGGCGTCTCGCGCGCCGGTTGCGACGCGACTTTCGGCAGATCGAGCCGGATCGCATGCGTGAAAAGTGGCGCGGTGATGATAAAGATGACGAGCAGAACGAGCATGACGTCGATGAGCGGCGTCATGTTGATGTCCGCCATTGGCGCGTTATTGGGCTTTTTGTCGAGTCCGCCGAACGCCATCGCGTCGCGCTCCCCTACTTGCCTTCACCGCACACGAACGCGTGCAGATCGTGCGCGAAGCCGTCGAGTTCCTCGGAAATCTGCCGCACGTAGCGCCCGAGCACGTTGTAGGCGAGCACCGCCGGAATGGCCACGACGAGCCCGAAAGCCGTCATGATGAGCGCCTCGCCAACCGGACCGGCGACGGTTTCGATCATTGCCTGTCCGCTCGCCGCAATGCTGGTCAGCGCGTGATAAATGCCCCACACGGTCCCGAGCAGCCCGACGAACGGCGCCGTGCTGCCCACCGACGCCAGCAGAACCTGCCCGAACTCCAGCCGCCGCTGTGAATTCAGCAACGCTTGGCGCAACGCGCGCAGCACGCGTTCGCTGCGTTCCACGCGCGCGAGCAACGCGCCCGGCATCTCGGCTTCCGACGCACGCCACGCAGCCTCGGCGAGCGGCAGATATACGCGCTCGCGATCGACTGCACGCAAGGCGCCGATGCCGTCCTTGAACGTCGCCGCCTGCCAGAACCGCTGCACCCCGCGCGGCCCCTGACGCTTCGCGCGCGTGAGCACCCACGCCTTTACCAGCAGAAAACACCAGCTCGCGAACGACATGGCGAGGAGCACGCCCGCAATCGCATGCGTGACCGCATCGCCGCTTTGAAGATAATGAATGACGCCTGTGGCCGCCATGAATCTCAGCGCAGCCCGAGGACGTCCTGCATGTCGAAGAAGCCTTTGTCGTGGCTCGCGAGAAACCTCACCGCGCGCAGCGCGCCCTGCGCGTAAGACAGACGGCTCGCCGATTTATGCGTGATCTCGACGCGCTCGCCGATGCCCGCGAACATGACCGTGTGATCCCCGACGATATCGCCGCCGCGAATGCTCGCGAAACCGATGGTCGATGGGTCGCGTTCGCCGGTCACGCCTTCGCGCGCGTAGACGGCGCAGTCCTTGAGGTCGCGGCCGAGCGCCTTGGCCACTGCCTCGCCCATGGCGAGCGCGGTGCCAGAAGGCGCATCCACCTTGTGCCGGTGATGCGCCTCGATCACTTCGATGTCGTAGCCTTCCGCGAAGTGCTTCGCCGCGAATTCGAGCAGCTTGAGCGTGACGTTCACGCCAACGCTCATGTTCGGCGCGAACACGACGCCGATCTTCGCGCCTGCGGCTCGCAATTGCGCCTTCTGTTCATCGGAGAAACCGGTCGTGCCGATCACCATCTTCACGTTGTGACGCAGCGCGGCTTCGAGATGCGCGAGCGTGCCCTCGGGGCGCGTGAAGTCGATCAGATAATCGGCGGCGGCGAACACGCGTTCGATGTCGTCGGTGAGCAGGACGCCCGTGGTCTTGCCGAGAAACGCGCCCGCGTCCTGGCCGAGCTGCGGCACGCCGGGCCGGTCGAGGGCGCCGACGAGTTCCGCGTCGGGATCGTTGAGAACGGTTTCGATCAACATCCGGCCCATGCGGCCCGATGCCCCGGCGATGGCGATCTTCATGGCTGTCTCGTGTCGAAGCGCGCAACGGTCACGCGCTGGATGATGCAGATTGGAAGCAACGGGAACCGCGCGAGGAGCGCGCCGGTTCCCGTCGGCGCCGCGTTACTGCGGCATGGAGAACTGCGTCTGACTACCGGCGTTGGAAGGCGTGGGCGACGTGCTCGCCGGGCCTACCGCGCTGCTATCCGGAATGTTGATTTGCTGCGGCTTGCGCTGTAACTGGATCTGCGAGTTGCTGCCGCCCGCGCCCGCCGAACCCGGCGCACCGCCCGCGCTTTGCGGCGCGCTGCTGTAGGCCGAAGAGCGCTGACGGCCCGTTGGCGTATCCACCTGAGCGGTCGCGCGATTCGCGGCCTGCGCCGCTTGCTGGTTCGCGTCGCCCGAAAAAGCCGCCGCTGCGTTTGGCTGCGTGGAAGGCTCGCCCGCCGGAGCGGTCACGGCCACGGTGGATGCCGCGACCGGCGCGGAAGCGGGAGGCACCGCGGCCTTCGCGACCTTCACGCCCTTGTCGCCGTCGATTTCCGCGAGCAGTTCGAGGTTCGAAGGCAGATTCTCGCCGCCCGACCAGCTCACCACGCGCTCGCTCGCGAAGTTCACGACGAAGTCGCGCTGCTGCACGACCGACGTGGAACCGCGCTTGAAGTAGAAGACGTAGTCCCAGCGATCCGCGTGGAACATGTCGGTGAGAAGCGGCGTGCCGAGAATTTGCTTGACCTGATCGCGCGACATGCCGACCTGCATCTGGCTTGCTGCTTCCTGCGAAACGAAATTGCCTTGCACGACCGTGATCCGATACGGCGTGATGCTCTGCGCGATCTTCTGCGTGATGCTGTCGTAAGTCGAGCAACCGGCCAGCAATGCGGCCACGGTTGCAGCGATCATGGTTCCCCGCATGCGACGGCTCTCCCTGCAATTCGATAAAATTTTTGAGAACATTTCAACCTTTCGCGCGAGGCGTTTTCGAAGGCCGCGCCAATCCAAGCCAATCCAAGCCAATACGTGAGCCAATACGCGACAGTCACGTGCTCATGCGGACCGATCCGTGTCATTTCTGTTCATGATGTCAGGAACGGTCAAAACGCATTACTATGAGAACCTCAAATTGTACTCTAGGGATGCCTAGCCATGACCAATCCCGCCGATCTCAAAAATATCGGGCTCAAGGCGACCCTGCCCCGCCTCAAGATTCTCGAAATCTTCCAGCACAGTCCGGTGCGCCATCTGACCGCTGAAGACGTGTATCGAAACCTGCTCACCGAAGAGCTGGATATCGGTCTCGCCACGGTTTATCGCGTGCTCACGCAGTTCGAGCAAGCCGGACTTTTGTCGCGGAGCAATTTCGAATCGGGCAAGGCCGTCTTCGAACTCAACGAAGGTTCGCATCACGATCACCTCGTGTGCATCGACTGCGGCCGCGTGGAAGAGTTCTTCGACGCCGAGATCGAACGCCGTCAGCAGTCCATCGCGAAAGAGCGCGGCTTCAAGCTCCACGAGCATGCGCTGGCTTTGTACGGCGCCTGCACGAAAGAAAACTGCCCGCACCGTAAGCATTGAGCGGATGCGCCGGGTGTCCGGCGCGCGATAGGCAAACCGCCGCCCATCGGCAACGATGGACGGCGGTTTCATTTCGCCTGTACGATTTGCGAGATGCGTATGCGCACGATTCGCAATTACGTTCACGTACCTTGATCGATGAACGCGAACGCTTGGCGCGCGAGCAAGACAAGCATCGGCGTCTTCATTGAATTTCGCCGAAGACGCGCAGCCGGGACACGCCGCCATCCGGAAATATATTGAAGCGCACGTGCGTCACGAGCCCGAGCTTCGTGAGCTCCTTCTCGAAGCGATGCACCTTGTCCATAGCGAGTTTTTGCTCGTCGAGCAGCACAGGCCAGAACATGGCTTGCGTCACGAGCGATTCATCCGTGCCGCCCTCGACACGCGCCGCCTGCAGCGAGCAGCGATCCGGAAAATTGCCTTTGAAATGCGCGGTATCGACTTCGATCGCGCGGATCACGCCGGGCGCGGCCAGCGCCACGATCGCCCAGTCGTTGCCCGGCTCGCGACGGCGACGCGTTTCCCAGCCATCGCCCATATTCACGCCGCGTCCCGGCATCAGCATTTGCGATGCTGGCCCGAAGTGCTGATTGTTCGCCGCGACCAGATACGCGCCGTTCTCGACAGCCGCGAGGTCCAGCAGCGTGCCGCGCTCGATGCGCGAAAAATCCGTCTTCGGCTGACCATACACACGTAGCCGCGCGATCCCGCCATCGGGGTAAATGTTCACGCGCAAGTGCGTGTAAGCGCGCGTATCGGCGATCTCGACATAGTGATGACGATTGCCCTGCAAGGTCGTCGCCGGCACGATCTCGCGCCAGTCGCCGTCTTCGGGCGCGCTCGCCGGATCGGCGTTCGGGCTGTAGCACGCCTCGACCGACGCGGCCGGCGGAAAGTTGCCCGTGAAATGACTCGTATCGATATCGATGCCGTGAATCGTGCCCGCGCGCGCGAGCTTGACGACGCAGAAGTCATAGCCCGTCGTGCGCTTGCGGCGCGTTTCCCAGCCGTCCATCCACTTGCCGTGTTGGTCGTATTTGCCGGGAATGAACACCGCCGGCTGCGGCTCCAGCATGCGTTCCTTCGGCGCGAAGAATTCGTCCGTGGCGAAGAGCGCCTGCGCGCCGAGACGCGGGTCCGCGAGGTTCATATAGCGGCGCGTAAAGGCGGGCGCATCGGGATCGAGAATCGGGTTTGCCATTCGTATGTCCTTTTATTTGAAGATCGAGCGCAGCTTCGGCATCAGATCGCGTGCGCGTTCTCATGCCCATGCGAGGTTTCGGGCGCAGCCGGCACGAAGCGATAATCCGCGTCCTGGTCGAGCACACGCCTGGCGCGCGCCCGGTCGATGTCGTTCTCCCACACGGCCACGACCACGGTCGCCACGCAATTGCCGATGAGATTCGTCACCGCCCGCGCAATGCCGACGAACCAGTCGACCGGCAGAATCAGCACGAGACCGAGCACGGGAATCGCGGGAATGGCCGACAGCGTGGCCGCAAGGATCACGATGGCCGAGCCGGGAATGCCGTGCGCGCCCTTCGAAGTCACGAGCGACACGAGCACCACGACGATCAGGTCATGCGGCGAAAGCGGCGTGTTGGTCGCCTGCGCGATGAAGATCACCGCGAGCGTGAGGTAGATCGAGAAGCCGTCGAGATTGAACGAATAGCCGGTCGGAATCACGAGGCCGACGGTCGAGTCCTTGATGCCCATCCATTCGAGCTTGCGCATGATCTGCGGCAGCACGGCATCGGACGATGCAGTGCCGAGCACGATCGACAATTCTTCGCGCAGATAGCGCACGAGCTTGAAGATGGAGAAGCCCGCGAGGCGCATCACCACTGCGAGCACGACGAACACGAAGAGGAAGCAGCTTGCATAGAACACGGCCACGAGCAGGCCGAGTTGCTTCAACGATTCGACGCCGTACTGCCCGGTCGTGAACGCAATCGCGCCGAGCACGCCGAGCGGCGCCAGCTTGATGATGAACGCCATGATGCGAAAGAACACGTGCGAGAGTTCGTCGATCAGACCGGTCACGCGTTTCGCCTTGTCGCCGAGCAACGAGAGCGCCGAGCCAAATAGCACGGAAAACACCAGCACTTGCAGGATGTCGCCCTTGGCGAAGGCGTCGATGGCGGTATCGGGAATGATCTTCAGCAGAAAACCCGCCGTGTCCTTGAGGCTCTTCGCGTGTTCCGTATAGGTCGTGAGCGACGACGCGTCGAGCGTATGCAGGTCGATATTCATGCCGACGCCCGGACGCGTCACCCACGCGAGGATCGCGCCGATCACGAGCGCCAGCGTAGTCATGATCTCGAAGTAGACCACCGCTTTCAGACCGACGCGCCCGACCTTCTTCAGATCGCCCGCGCTCGCCATGCCGCTGACGACGACGCAAAACACGATTGGCCCGATCACCATCTTGATGAGCTTGAGAAAGCCATCGCCCAGCGGCCGCAGCGACTGGCCGAAGTGCGGGAAAAGCGCGCCGACCACGATACCGATGACCAGCGCAATCATCACCCTGCCGAACAGCGAATTCAGGAATCTCGACACGACCTTCTCCTTGTCGTTGAAGGGTTTCATTTCCAGGCAACTGTTCCGACTGGTCGGACCAGTGATGTGATGAGGCATATTAGAAAGCCGATATAACCGCGTCAAGCAACGCGTGCTAACGGTTTACCCTGTTGCCTTCTGGCATGGAATCGCTTGATTCGAACCGGAGCACACGCGTACGAAAGGCGCGCATACAATGGCGGTCAGACCGGCCATTCCCCAATTCTTCCTATGAAAAACGTTCCGCATACCGTGACCGATGCCGCCATCGCGACCATTCGCGAGCGTATCGAGTCGAGCATGTATCCCGTGGGCAGTTTGCTTCCCGCGCAGCGGCAACTATCGGAGGAACTGGCGATCAGCCGTGCTTCGTTGCGCGAGGCGCTGACCACGCTCGAAGCGCTCGGCATGCTGCACATCCGTCCCGGCAAGGGTGTGTATGTGAGCAGCGCGCAGGCGTCGAGCGCGCATGGCTGGCGGTTTGCCGATCAGGCGTCGTTGCCCGATACGTATCAGATGCGCTTCGCGCTCGAAGGATTCGTCGCGCGGCTGGCGGCGCATTCCATCGGCGACGCCGACATCGACTGGCTCGATGACAATCTGAACGCGCTGCAAGGCGCGCTCATGGCGGCGGAACTCGAGGAGGCCGCGCAACTCGACTTCGCATTCCATATGCGTATCGTGAGTCTCGCGGGCAATGCGGCCATCGAGTCCATCTTGCGTGGCAGCGCCGACATCATGAAAGAGAGCCAGCGCTTGCCGTTCTATCGGCGCGAGCTCGTGCTTTCGACTTATAACGAACACATGGTGATCGTCGAAGCACTCAAGGCGCGTGACGGCGAGAAAGCCGGCATTGCAATAGAGCGGCACATCGTCAACGCGGCGCAACGCGCGGGCGTGCATTTTCCGGTGCCACACCGAGCGTAGGTTCGGCCTTTCCAGCGATGCGCTGTCGAATCGTTCTCCGGGGCACGGCATCGGCGAACGCGGCTGCGGCGGCTGCGGCTTACGTCGTGTCGCATTGCCGGCAGCAATTTCGCGTAAGCCGGAACACGCGCGGGAAAAGAAAAGCCGCTCCGAAGAGCGGCTTTTTTTACGTCGGTCAGTGCAGCAAGCTTACTTCGCGTTCGCGAGCGCTACAGCCGTGTCCAGCATGCGGTTTGAGAAGCCCCACTCGTTGTCGTACCAGCTCGACACCTTCACGAGACGGCCCGACACCTTGGTGAGCGTTGCATCGAACGTCGACGAAGCCGGGTTGTGATTGAAGTCGATCGACACGAGCGGCGCCTCGTTGTAGCCGAGAATGCCCTTGAGCGAACCTTCCGCTGCTTCCTTCATGATCTTGTTGACTTCCTCGACCGTCGTATCGCGTGCGGCGATGAACGACAGATCGACCACCGACACGTTGATGGTCGGCACGCGAATGGCATAGCCGTCCAGCTTGCCGTTCAGTTCGGGCAGCACGAGACCGACTGCCGAAGCCGCGCCCGTCTTCGTCGGGATCTGGCTATGCGTGGCCGAGCGCGCGCGACGCAGGTCTTCGTGATACACGTCGGTCAAAACCTGATCGTTCGTGTAGGCGTGGATGGTGGTCATCAGACCGTTCACGAGACCGATCTTGTCGTTCAGCGGCTTGACGAGCGGTGCGAGACAGTTCGTCGTGCACGACGCGTTCGAGATGACCGTGTCGGATGCCTTTAGCACGTGGTGGTTCACGCCATACACGATGGTCGCGTCCACGTCCTTGCCGCCCGGCGCCGAGATGATGACCTTCTTCGCGCCACCCTTGATGTGCGCGCTCGCTTTTTCCTTCGTCGTGAAAAAGCCCGTGCATTCCAGCACGACGTCGACGTTCAACTCGCCCCACGGCAGCTCGGCCGGGTTGCGGTTGGCCAGCACGCGAATCTTGTCGCCGTTGACGACGAGGTAATCGCCGTCCACCGACACTTCGCCCGGGAACTTGCCGTGCGCCGTGTCGTACTGCGTCAAATGCGCGTTCGTCTTGGCATCGCCGAGATCGTTGATGGCGACGATCTCGATGTCGTGTTTCTTGCCGTTTTCGTAGAAAGCTCGCAGCGTATTGCGGCCGATCCGGCCGTAGCCGTTGATTGCAACGCGAATCGTCATGGTCAATCTCCTGATGGCTAAAAAAACCGTTGACTGCCGGGTTCAGGCCGCGAGCACGGACTTCGCCGTCTCGACGACATGTTCCACCGTGAAGCCGAAATGCTTGAACAGCTCGCCCGCCGGTGCGGATTCGCCGAACGTGTCGATGCCGACCACGCCGCCTTCGAGGCCCACGTACTTGCGCCAGAAATCCGTCACGCCCGCCTCGATCGCCACGCGCGCCACGCCCTTGGGCAGCACGCGCTCGCGGTATTCGGCGTCTTGCTTGTCGAACACGTTGGTGCAGGGCATCGAGACGACGCGCGCGCCGATGCCGTCCTTCGCCAGCGCCTCGACCGCCTGCATCGCGAGCTGCACTTCCGAGCCGGTCGCGATGAGGATGATCTTGCGCGCCGGAATGTCGTCGTTCCAGTCGCGCAGCACGTAGCCGCCCTTCGCGATGTTCGCGATCTGCACGTCGTTGCGCGGCGAGAATTGCAGATTCTGCCGGCTGAAGATCAACGTGGACGGACCTTGATGTTCGATTGCATGCGTCCAGGCCACCGCCGTTTCCACGGTGTCGGCCGGGCGCCACGTCTGCAGTTGCGGAATCAGACGCAGGCTCGACACGTGTTCGATCGACTGATGCGTCGGGCCATCTTCGCCGAGACCGATGGAGTCGTGCGTGAACACGAAGATGGAGCGCGACTTCATCAGCGCCGCGACGCGCAGCGCGTTGCGGCTGTAATCCGAAAACGTCAGAAACGTGCCGCCGAACGGGCGGAAGCCGCCATGCAGCGCGAGACCGTTGATGGCCGTGCTCATGCCGAATTCGCGCACACCGTAATTGATGTGGTTGCCCCACTGGATGCCCGCGTGACCGGGGTTCGCGTTTTCTGCGTCGCCGGCGGCGCGTACGGGCTTCGACGCCTTCCAGTTCGTGAGGTTCGATCCCGTGAGATCCGCGGAACCGCCCAGCAGTTCCGGCAACGCAGCGGCCAGACCTTCGATGGTCTGTTGCGATGCCTTGCGCGAAGCGACCGTTTCGGCGCGCTGGTTCGCATCTTCGATGATCTTCGCCGCGCTCGCCTTCCAGTCAGCCGGCAATTCGCCCTTCATGCGGCGCGTGAATTCGACCGCTTCGCTGCCGTACTTCGCGCGGTAGGCCTCGAACGCCTTGTTCCACTCGGCTTCGGCGTGCGTGCCTTGTTCCTTCGCGTCCCACGCCGCATAGACTTCCTGCGGAATCACGAACGGCTCGTAATTCCAGCCGAGGCCCGCGCGCGTCGCGGCGATTTCCTTGTCGCCGAGCGGCGCGCCGTGCGCGTCGTGACCGCCTGCCTTCGTCGGCGCACCCTTGCCGATGACCGTGCGGCAGCAGATCAGCGTGGGCTTGTCCGAGTTCTTCGCAGTGGCGATGGCGGCATCGACCGCTTCGACGTCATGGCCGTCTACCGCGCGGATCACGTTCCAGCCGTAGGCTTCGAAACGCTTCGGGGTGTCGTCGTGGAACCAGTGTTCGACGTGACCGTCGATGGAGATGCCGTTGTCGTCGTACAGCGCGATCAGCTTGTTCAGCTTGAGCGTGCCGGCGAGCGATGCGGCTTCGTGCGAGATGCCTTCCATCAGGCAACCGTCGCCGAGGAAAACATACGTATGGTGATCGACGATCTTCGCGTCAGCCTTGTTGAACTCGGCCGCCAGCAACGCTTCGGCGAGCGCCATGCCGACCGCGTTGCCGACGCCCTGACCGAGCGGCCCGGTGGTGGTCTCGACGCCCGGCGTCATGCCCACTTCCGGATGGCCCGGCGTCTTCGAATGCAGTTGGCGGAAGTTCTTCAGTTCACCGATCGGCAGATCATAGCCGGTCAGGTGCAGCAGCGAATACAGCAGCATGGAGCCGTGACCATTCGACAAAACGAAACGGTCGCGGTCGAACCAGTGCGGATTCGTGGGGTTGTGCTTCAGATGGCGCGACCACAGCGCGACGCCGATTTCGGCCATGCCCATGGGCATGCCGGGGTGACCGGAGTTGGCTTGTTGAACGGCATCCATGGCAAGCGCGCGGATCGCGTTGGCCATGAGGGCGGTCTGACTGGAGGGCTGGGTCGTCATGTCGTGTCGAGTGCTTGGAAAGCTCGGGAGCTTCCGGCTGGTCCTGAAATAATCCGCAGTGATTCTGCTACGCGCCGGACCCGCGGCACACAACGTTTTCAGGACCGGAACGACGAGAAACGACGAGGATCGGGAGGCCGTCATTCTAACAGACCGGTCCGATTGACAGGCCGCGAGCAAGCGCCAAAGCATCGCCGTTCGACGCGCATCGCTGACCATCGCGGCGGGCACGTTCCGTGCAGCGGCTGCTTCGCTTCGAGCGCCGGCGCCTCCGGATGGCATGCCGGGCTTCGTGGCAGAATGTCCCTCACCGTATTCGTGCAGCAAGGCTTGAAGGAGTGCTTTCGATGACAGACCCACGCCCGGCCGACGTGCCCTGGTTGACGCCCTATCTCACCGTGCGCGATGCGCGCGTGAGCATCGGGTTCTACGAGAAAGCGCTCGGCTTCGCGGTGCGCGACAGCGTGAACGACGATGGCAGCATCATCCACGTCGAGATGACGTATCGCGGCCAGTTGATCGTGATGTTCGCGCCGGAGGGCGCTTACGGCTCGCAGGCGCGCACGCCGAAGAGCTCCGGCATCATGGCGCCGCAGTCGTTCTATCTTTATGTGGACGACGTGGATGCCACCTTCGCGCAGGCCATCGCCGTGGGCGCGAAAGCGCTCATCGAGCCACAGGATCAGTTCTGGGGCGACCGCTTTGCGCAGATCGAAGATCCGGATGGCTATCGCTGGGCGATTGCGCGGCATCTGAACTAAGCGCTGTTTCATTCCCTCAAGGCAACTTCACTATCCGCGGGTTCTGCATCCGCGATCGTTACCTATGCCACGCTTTTACGTTGACGGCCCGCTCGCGGTGGGCCAAACCTTGCCCCTCCCCGACGATGTCGTGCGCCACGTGCACGTCCTGCGCCTCCAGACCGGCGATGTCATCACGCTCTTCGATGGCGAAGGCGGCGAGTATCGCGCGGAGCTGACCGAGATCGCGAAACGTGCGGCCAGCGCGCGGATCGACGAACACGACGAACGTGACGCGGAGCCGCCGTATCGCGTAATACTCGCGCAAGGCGTCGCGGGCGGCGACAAGATGGACTGGCTGATCGAGAAAACGGTGGAGCTGGGCGTCGCGGATATCGTGCCGCTGACCACCGAGCGCGGCGTCGTGCGGCTTGCGGGCGAGCGTGCGCTCAAGCGTCAGGCGCACTGGCAAGCGCTCGTGCGCGCCGCCTGCGAGCAATGCGGACGCAATCGCGTACCGCACGTCGCGCCGCCGCGCGATCTCGACGCCTGGCTCGCCGACTTGCCGCCCGCCTCCGATGGTGAGCTGCGCTTGCTGCTTTCGCCGCGCGCGGAACTCACGTTCGCGACGCTGCCCGCGAAAGCGCCGCGCGAACCGGTGACTTTGCTGATTGGACCGGAGGCGGGATTTTCGCCATCGGAAGAAAGTGAGATCGTGGCGGCGGGTTTCTCCGCGCTCGGTCTCGGACCGCGCGTGTTGCGCACTGAGACGGCGGGAATCGCGGTGCTGGCCGCGCTCGCCGCGCGTTGGGGCGGCTGGTGAACGGGACGACACACCGCAAACAAAATCAGCCCGATGAGCAAGACCCATCGGGCTGATTCATTTCAAACGTCGCGCGAGCAGCGCTCGCTTCAGCGCGTCACACGAACGAATAGAACACGCGGAACGCCACGCGCCGTTCGGCCCAGAACTCGGCCGCGTCGCGGAACACGTCGAGCAGCGTCTCGCGCCCTTCCTTGTCGAATTTCTGCGCAATCGGCAATTGCTCCAGCACGATCACGAAGCCCGGTTGCGAGCCCGCCTTGTGGACGAGATCGGTCAGCGAGTCGTACAGCGCGTCGTAGTTCTTGCCGAAGTGCTTGGGAAACAGGAACGACGTCGCAATGGTCTCCAGGATTTCCTGCTTGCTCTGCGCCTGCCCGAGATACGCGTAAAGAAAATGCTGTTCGAGTCGATTCGCTTCGTCGGCGAGTTCCTGAACACGGAACGCGCGGATGGATTGCACGATATTCGGCCGCACCGTCGCGAAAAGAGACTCGGATTCCTCCGCCGGTTCCTGAGGATGCGCCTGCACCGGATTCGGCTCGTCATCGGGTCTGTTGTCGTGTTCTGTCATGCGTAGCCGCAATACTCGCTGGAACAGGTTGCCATCGCCGGTTGCGAAAAGATCACTCGCGACGCCGTTGTCGTGCGCGTAGATGTTGTCGCTCATGCCGTTAATCCCTAGTTAGTCCGCAATGCGTTTGAAACTGGCGTAATGGTCGTCCGTGTAGTAGCAGTCGCCGGTCTGCCGCTTCGACCCGCCACACACGATTCGCCGGGCGCCCCGGTCACGCGAACGCGGCGTGGGCACCGTGTACTCGTGGTAATAACCACGCGGATGCCGCGGCAGCACACGCTCGCGATTGCCGAACACGACTCCGTCCTTTGGATAAGGGAAAGGGCCGCCCGCTTCGATCAGCCGCAATGTCGCCACTGCCTGCTTCGGCAACTGCGCAATGCCGATGGTGGCGAGCCCGTCACGCTCAGGCCGGCCGGATTCGGCAGACCGTTGCGTGGGTTCCCGCAACGGTCCCCGACCAAGAGACCCTGCCGATTCGGCGGACGTTCCCGGCGCCTCGCTTGCCTGAATGGCAGCGGGACCCGCGGATGCCGCATCTGGTGCGCCGCCACGGGATTCGTCCTTGCCACACCCGCCAAGAATGAGACTCAAGGCGACGATGGTTGAAACCCATGCACGCATCACGAAACGGTTGTCCCCGCGTTATCAGAATTCGACGACCATGAAAGATGCAAGGGTATCGCTAATGACAAGGGGAAGCAACGTTCCGCGAGAAATCGGCAATTCTTCCTTGAAATTGCCAAAAAGCATGGAGATTGGCAAAAAATCAAGTCAATATTTAGCCCAAATCTGAGAGATTTTTATCCTGAACGAGATAATAATTTGTCCCGCAGAGCCGCGAAGCCATATGACGAGTCGCCTCACTTGTCGGCTTCACGGCAGGCGCTCCGCCGAGGCTCTGTTTTTGACCCTTGGAGGGCGAGTGAATCCCCTTTGCTCTTGCCTCGAAGCGTGCCAACGACCCACGGCACGCTTTTTTTTCACCCGCGTTTTTTGCTGCCAAAAAAAAACGCGGCGGAAAATTCCGCCGCGTTCAATTGGCACGTCGTCGTACGGCAGACGCTCAGTTCATTCGTTCACCGTGCAGCGGTCGCGTCGGCCACGAGCAGCGCCGTCATGTTGACGATACGCCGCACCGTCGCCGATGCCGTCAGCACATGCACCGGTTTTGCCGCGCCGAGGAGCATCGGACCGATGGCAATGTTGTTGCCCGCCGCAGTCTTCAGCAGGTTGTACGAGATGTTCGCGGCGTCGATGTTCGGCAGGATCAGCAAATTGGCGTCGCCTTCGAGCGTCGATTCCGGCAGCACTTCCTTGCGCAAACGTGAGTCGAGCGCGACGTCGCCGTGCATTTCGCCGTCGACGTCGAGATCGGGCGCGCGTTGCTTGAGGATAGCCAGCACGTCGCGCATCTTCTGCGCGGTCGGCGCGTTGCTCGTGCCGAAGTTCGAATGCGACAGCAGCGCGATCTTCGGCACGATGCCGAAACGCTTCACCTCTTCCGCCGCCATGATGGTGATTTCCGCGAGTTGCTCGGGCGTCGGGTCGACGTTGACGTGCGTGTCGGCCAGGAAAATCTGGCGGCCCGGCAACACGAGGCCGTTCATGGCCGCGTAGACCTTCGCGCCTTCCTTCTTGCCGATCACCTGATCGATGAAGTGCAAATGCCGATGCGTCGTGCTTACCGTACCGCAGATCATGCCGTCGGCTTCGCCCTTCTCAACCAGCATCGCGCCGATGAGCGTGGTGCGGCGGCGCATCTCGAGCTTGGCCATCTGCTCGCTGATACCCTTGCGCGCCATCATCTTGTAGTACGTCTGCCAGAAGTCGCGGTAGCGCTCGTCGTGATCGGTGTCGACCATCGTGAAGTCGACATCCGGCGTGAGCCGCAGACCGAACTTCGTGATGCGCTGTCTGATGACCGCCGGCCGGCCGATGAGAATTGGCTTGGCGATTTTTTCGTCGACGGCGATCTGCACGGCGCGCAGCACGCGCTCTTCCTCGCCTTCCGCGAACACGATGCGCTTCTTCTCCGGCTCCACGCTGCGCGCGAGCTGGAACACGGGCTTCATGGTCGTGCCGCTGTGGTAGACGAACTGCTGCAAGTGCTGTTCGTAGGCGTCCATGTCCTCGATAGGACGCGTCGCCACGCCGCTGTCCATCGCGGCCTTGGCCACCGCTGGCGCAATCTTCACGATGAGACGCGGATCGAAAGGCTTCGGAATCAGATACTCGGGGCCGAACGACAAGTCCTGAATGCCGTACGCGGTCGCGACGATATCGCTTTGTTCCTGACGCGCTAGTTCCGCGATTGCATTCACCGCCGCGATTTCCATTTCCTTCGTGATGGTCGTCGCGCCCGCATCGAGCGCGCCACGGAAGATGAACGGAAAGCACAGAACGTTGTTGACCTGATTCGGGTAGTCCGTGCGGCCGGTGGCGAGCACGGCATCGGGGCGCACTTCGAGCGCGAGTTCCGGCAGGATTTCCGGCGTCGGATTGGCAAGCGCGAGAATGAGCGGCTTCGCGGCCATGCCCTTGACCATTTCCTGCTTGAGCACGCCGCCTGCCGACAAGCCGAGGAACACGTCCGCGCCTTCCATCACTTCGGCGAGCGTGCGCGCGCTGGTCTCGCGAGCAAAGCGTTCCTTGTCCGGGTCCATGAGTTCCGTGCGGCCTTTATAGACCACGCCGGCCAAGTCCGTGACGAAGATGTTCTCGATCTTCATGCCGAGATCGACGAGCAAAGTGAGACAGGCCAGCGCCGCCGCGCCCGCGCCGGACGCCACGAGCTTCACTTCGGCGATGTCCTTGCCGACCACCTTCAGGCCGTTGGTGATGGCTGCCGCGACCACGATAGCCGTGCCGTGCTGATCGTCGTGGAAGACGGGAATCTTCATGCGCTTGCGGCACTCGCGCTCGACGATGAAGCAATCCGGCGCCTTGATATCTTCCAGATTGATGCCGCCGAACGTCGGTTCGAGCGCGGCGACCACTTCGACGAGCTTGTGCGGATCGCTTTCGTTGAGCTCGATGTCGAACACGTCGATGCCCGCGAACTTCTTGAAGAGCACGGCCTTGCCTTCCATCACCGGCTTGGAAGCGAGCGGACCGATGTTGCCGAGACCCAGTACCGCCGTGCCGTTCGACACGACGCCCACGAGGTTGCTGCGCGCGGTGAAGCGTGCGGCGTTGAGCGGATTTTCGACGATCGCCTCGCACGCGAACGCGACGCCCGGCGAGTAAGCCAGCGCGAGATCGCGCTGGTTGATCATCTGCTTGGTCGGCGCAATTGCGATCTTTCCGGGGACCGGAAACTCGTGATAGTCGAGCGCGGCTTCGCGAAGCTTGGTATTGGCGTCAGTCGTCATAAGGCGGGCTAGCAGTGCGGGAATTAGAATGGAAGTTCGAACGCATTGTAGCGCCATTCGTGTAGCGCTTTAGCCCGCAGTCCATGCAATTCAGCTACAAGTGCCGTGACTTTAAAAGGTCTGATCCTGAAGCGCAGTAAGGCTTTCAGCGCATCGGCCGGTTTTTTCGAGACACGATGCGGGTACGTTCACCGCTCGCCGATGCATTTTGCCGTCCAATACGTTTCTATCTTGCAGCGCAACAATCAGCCTTGACGCCCACGATGCTCTCCGAGTTTTCACTGATCGATCGATACTTCGCCCGCCGCGCGAGCCCGCCATCGTCACGACACGACAACGCGGCCGCCATGCCGCTTGGCATCGGTGACGATTGCGCGCTGATCGCGCCGCCTGCCGGACATCAACTGGCTATTTCCACGGACATGCTGGTCGAAGGCCGTCACTTCTTTCCCGATGTCGATCCGAACGCGCTCGGCCACAAGGCGCTCGCCGTGAACCTTTCCGATCTCGCCGCGATGGGCGCGAAGCCGCACGCGTTCACGCTTGCGCTCGCCTTGCCGCGCGCCGACGAAGCGTGGCTCGCCGCATTCAGCGACGGCCTCTTCGCGCTCGCGCAGCGCTTCGACTGCGCGCTGATCGGTGGCGACACCACGAGCGGTCCGCTCAACATCTGCATCACCGTTTTCGGCGACGTGCCGCATGGCGCGGCATTGCGTCGCGATGCCGCGAAGCCCGACGACGACATCTACGTTTCCGGCACCTTGGGCGATGCTCGCGCGGGACTCGGCGCAATACGCGGCGAATGGCCGGCGGCGTCGTCCGCATGGAACGTGGCGCTCGAACGCCCCGAGCCGCGCGTGGCGCTCGGTCTCGCGCTGCGCGGCGTCGCGCACGCGGCGCTCGATATCTCCGATGGCCTGGCCGGCGATCTCATGCATATCCTCAGGCGGTCGAACGTGCGCGCCATCGTCGATGCCGACGCCGTGCCGTGCTCCGATGCCGTTCGCGCGTTG
The DNA here is from genome assembly GCF_023631485.1 of Caballeronia sp. GAFFF2. Classification (NCBI taxonomy): domain Bacteria; kingdom Pseudomonadati; phylum Pseudomonadota; class Betaproteobacteria; order Burkholderiales; family Burkholderiaceae; genus Caballeronia; species Caballeronia sp. GAFFF2. Next base: position 33,967 of record NZ_JALQDA010000019.1, read on the forward strand.
CCCGAAGCCGCGCGCCGCCAATGCGCGCTCGCGGGCGGCGACGACTACGAACTCTGCTTCACCGCGCCGCGCGAGCGGCGTGACGCCGTGGCTCGCATTGCAGAACGCGTGGGCGTGGCGTTGACGCGCATCGGTACAATCGAAGCGATGAGCGCGCCGTGCACGACGAGTACGCCCGCTATCGACTGGCGCGACAACACGGGCGCGCCGCTTTCACTGACGTTGCAAGGCTTCGACCACTTTCATGCAGACTGACCCGACCCCGGCGCTCCCGGGCGATCCCCCCACTGCGCGCGGCGCGCCGCGCAAGCCGAGCGCGCGCTTCATGCTCACGCATCCGCTGCATATTCTTTCGCTCGGTTTCGGCAGCGGGCTTTCGCCGATCATGCCCGGCACCGTCGGTACGCTCTTCGCGTGGGTTTCGTTCGTCGTGTTCAATCAGTATCTGACGGTGGCCGAATGGGGCGCGCTGATCGTCATCGGCTTTGTTGCCGGATGCTGGTTCTGCGGCTTCACCGCGAAGAAGATGAATGTCGCGGACCCGTCGGCGGTCGTATGGGACGAGATCATTGCGTTCTGGCTCGTGTTGCTGCTCGTCACGCCCGCGACGTTCACCGGACAGTTGTGGGCGTTCGTCGTGTTTCGCTTTTTCGACATGGTCAAGCCGCCGCCCATTCGCTATTTCGACCGCCATTTGAAAGGCGGCTTCGGCATCATGTTCGACGACCTGGTCGCGGCGTTCTTCTCGCTGCTCGTGATCGCGCTCTGGCGCATGACCGTCTGACGGTCGTTCTTCTCACCTTCAACCCTTCGGAACATCGTCATGGCAACCGATACCGTCGTTCACCAACTCGCGATTCGCGTCGGCAACAAGCTCCGCGACGAACGGCTGACGCTCGCGACCGCCGAGTCGTGCACGGGCGGCATGGTCGCGGCGGCGATCACGGATATTTCCGGCAGCAGTGCGTGGTTCGAGCGCGGCTTCGTCACGTATTCGAACCTCGCGAAGACCGAGATGATCGGCGTGCCGGCTGGGTTGATCGAACAGCATGGCGCGGTGAGCGAGCCGGTGGCGAAAGCAATGGCCGAAGGCGCCTTGCGCAACAGCCGCGCGCAGGTGGCGGTGTCGATCACGGGCGTGGCGGGGCCAGGGGGCGGCAGCGAGGCGAAGCCGGTGGGAACGGTGTCGTTTGCGTGGAGCAATCGGCTGCATACGGCTGTCGAGACGCAGTTGTTCAAGGGCGACCGCGAACAAGTACGCACGCAGGCGGCGGCGCATGCGTTGAGGGGCTTGCTGGAGTTGCTGGAGCGCAGGGAGAAGTAAGCGGCGATGTGGCTTCGATCGCATCGCGTTCTGACTTCGCGGTATTGGTCGTGAGTTGGCGTAGCGTTGAAACGCCGCGAATTCATCGGTACCCGCTGATCCACGTTTCAGCGCGGCTTTAATGCATCGTCGCATTGCCGAAGCCGCGCATCGTTCTTATCGATACGCGTTGATCGAATCGCGCGTTTTCTTCGCCGCGTCCGCAGCGGCTTGAGCGTAATCCTCGCCCTTGCTCGCGTAGATGATCGCGCGCGACGAATTGATCAGCATGCCCGTGCCGTTGCCAGTGCGGCCCGCGCGCACGGTTCTTTCGACATCGCCGCCTTGCGCGCCGATACCTGGAATCAACAACGGCATCTCGCCGACAATACAACGCACCGCTTCGATTTCCCTCGGAAACGTCGCGCCAACCACGAGTCCGAGCTGACCGTTCTTATTCCACCTTTCGGCCGCGAGCGTCGCGACCACGTGATAAAGCGGCCTGCCGCCTGTATCGAGAAACTGCAGATCGGAGCCGCCCGCGTTCGAGGTCCGGCACAACACGATCACGCCCTTGCCTTTATGCGCGAGATACGGCTCGATGGAATCGAAACCCATGTACGGGTTGACCGTGACCGCATCCGCACGATAGCGCTCGAACGCCTCGCGCGCATATTGCTCCGCCGTGCTGCCGATGTCGCCGCGCTTGGCATCCAGGATCACGGGAATGCCGGGATGCTTCTCGTGGATATGCGCGATCAGCGCTTCGAGTTGATCTTCCGCGCGATTCGACGCGAAGTACGCGATCTGCGGTTTGAACGATGACGCGTAAGGCGCGGTGGCATCGACGATATCGCGGCAGAACTCGAAAATCGCGTCCGAACGGCCCTTGAGCGCGGCCGGGAACTTCGACGGCTCGGGATCGAGACCGACGCACAGCAGCGATTGCGTGCGCGACCACGCGGCGTTGAGCGATTGAATGAAGGACATGGCGGGAGGCTTCTCGAAGAACGTCGATGGCACGCATTTTAACGTGCCGGCGTTCCACCCTACTCGTCCGAATCGTCCGGCAAGCCGCCGCTTTTATCGCTTGCTCTCAGGCGTCTGTCATCTGGCTTTCGTTCAGCCATCCACGCGTGCATGCGTTGCGCGTGCCTTCGCCTTCGCGCCCGAACCCGCGCGGGCGCGCGTGCGTGGACTGGCCCGCCGCGACGCATCGCCCGTTCGCTCGACCGTGAAGCGGAACGTACGCGCGAGCCGCTCGCCCGGTTCGAGCACCGTCATGCCGTGCGCCTCGCCTCCACCGGGCAGGTTCACCGCGTTGATCGGATGATCCACCGGCTCGAAGCAAAAGAAGTTCTCGCCGGGCGGCGCGTAGAGCACGTAGTAGTCGGTATCGGCGGCGATGATGAGCGACAGCCGACGCCTGGGCCACAGCACGCTCGTGCGTCCGCTCCAGCCGGTGAAGGCGTTGTTCACCATCTCGGACGGCATCGGGTATGCCACGCCGAACTGCCACGCGGGCGGCGCGGGAACGTGACGCACCGGCAGCCAGTCGTCGCCGCAAAGCCAGAGACCGCCCGCCGCCGCGGATAACTCCGTATCCGCTTCGCGCATTAGAAACGGATGCAGCCCGAGACCGAACGGCAGCGCCTGATCGCCCGTGTTCTGAACGTCGAGTGTCACGACGAGCGTCGCGTCGTCCAAGGCATAAGTCTGCGTTGCGCGATACGAATACGGCTTGCCGTCGCGCCGGTCGAGCGTCATGCGCACATGGGCCGCGTCCGCGTCTTCGTCTTCCACTTGCCACGCGCCGAGCCAGCCGTCGCCGTGAATGGGCAGCGGTTCGCCCGCGCGGTTGCACGGCACGTCGATCGCGCGGCCGGAAAACTCGAACTGCCCATTGCCGATGCGATTCGAATACGGCAGCAGCGGATAGCAGGCGAGCTGATTCGGATCGGTGTCCGGGCCCGGTTCGATGCAAGGTCGGAAGATCGGCACGAGCGCGCCTTCATGACGCCAGTCGAATCGGGTGATGCCGCCGCCGAGCGAAGGCGCGACATCGAGCCGCAAATGCGCGTTTGCAAGCGTGATGCAGCCAGCGACGCCCGCGCTGCCGATAGCGACCGCCGCGGTGCCCGGGCCGGGGCGTATCGGCGGCTCCTTGGCGGCGGCGAGACGAGAACGGCGGGCGTTCGCCTGCGCCGTGGATGCGGATACCGCGTTCGATCCTGTTTCTGTGCGCGCAGCAGTCATGGCTCGTACTCCAGCGAGAGGCGAAACTGCCCGGCGTGGCCGGGCTTGGGCGCGCTTGAACGCAGAGCGCGGCGCCTTGGTTTTATGGCTTGCCCTGAAATACCGCTTCTTCGATTCCGCGCACACCCGGTGTGGCGATGAACACGCCGCCTGCATGCGGATCGGTCTGCAAGGCACGCTCGTTCAGTCCGACGCGCGCGCTCGTCACATACATCGAGGCGAAGTCCGCGCCACCGAACGCGACGCAACTCGGTTGCGCGCTCGGCACATCGACACGCGCGCTTTCGCGGCCATCGGGTGCATAACGCACCACGCGATAACCGCCCCATTGCGCGTTCCAGAGCCCGCCATCGGCATCGACGATGGAACCGTCGGGAACGCCCGTCGCATCGCTCAATTCGACGAACACGCGGTCGTTCGCGAAGCTCGGGTAATCGCACGCGCGAATCTGCCGCGTCGGGGAATCGCAGTAGTACATCGTCGCGCCATCTGGGCTGAAGCCGATGCTGTTCGAGATCGCGCAGTCCGGAAGCGGCAACCGTTCGAGCGACAAATCGTGATTCAGCCGATAGAACCCGCCGACCGCCTGCGCATCCTCCACGTCGTGCTTAGTGCCGAACACGAAGCGCCCTTCGCGGTCGCAGCGGCCATCGTTCAGACGCGTCGGCAAATCGGCTTCGACGAGCATGATGGTCTCGATCTCGCGCGTCGTCAGGTCGAAGAACGCGAGCCGCGATGCAAGGCCGAGCAGCAAGCGTCCCGCATCGGCGCACGGCGTTAAGCACGCGAGCCGCTCGGGCATTTCGAAGGATTCGCTTTTGCCATCGCGCGGATCGTAACGCCACAGACGCTTGCCTTCGATATCGGTCCAGTAGAAGCGGCCGCTTCGCGCGCACCACGTCGCGCCTTCGCCGAGCGCGCACTGGCTGTCGACGAGAAGGCGCGCTTTCACGCCCATCCTCCGTCGACGACGATATCCTGCGCGGTCAACATGCTGCTGTCGTCCGACGCCAGGAACAGCGCCGCGCGCGCGAGATGTTCCGGCATCAATTCGGCGTCGATGCACTGGCCGAGCTTGATGGCTTCGCGGCCTGCGTCGTCGAGCCACAGCGTCTTTTGCTTTTCGGTCATCACCCAGCCCGGCACGAGCGTATTCACGCGAATGCCGAACTTGCCGAGATCGCGCGCGAGGCCGCGCGTCATGCCCTGCACGCCCGACTTCGACGTGACGTAGACCGGGAAATTGCCTTGCTTGAGCATCCAGCTGATGGAGCCGAGATTGATGATCGAGCCGCCGCCGAGCTGCTTCATGTCTTCGATGACCGCCTGCGCCGCGAAGAACTGATGGCGAATGTTCACCGCGATGCCGGCATCGTACGATTCGGGCGTCACCGATTCGATCGAATGACGCTTGTCGTTCGCCGCGTTGTTGACGAGCACGCTGATGGGCCCGAGCGCCGAGCGCACATCGACAATGCCTTTACGCAAGGCGTCGATGTCGGTCAGATCGATACGCAGGAAGAGCGGCTTGAAACGGCCTTCGGGCAGCGACGCGCCGAGCCGGTCGGCGAGCGCTTCGCCCGCGGCCGTATCGATATCGAGGAACGCGACCTTCGCGCCCTGACCGGCGAAGTTTTCCACGAAGGACGCGCCGATACCGGTGGCGCCGCCCGTGATGAGCACGGTCTTGCCCGCGAGGCTGGGATAAACGGCGAGCTTCTTTTCAGTGGCTGACATGGGCTTGTTCACAAGAGTTTGGCTTCGCGAAAGCCGTATGGCTCTCGCGGCGATGCAAACGACACGACCGGAGGCTCAGTCCCGCGACCCGCGATTCTTCAGCTGATCGAGCAGCACGGCGGCCAGCAGGATCGCGCCGCGCACGAGGTACTGATAGAACGCGTCGATGTTCAAAAGGTTCATCACGTTTTCGACCGTGCCCATGATGAGCACGCCGATCACGACGCCAGAGATCGTCGCGCGTCCGCCGAGCAGCGACACGCCGCCCAGCACGCACGCGGAAATCACGTTCAATTCGAAACCTTCAGCGGCATTCGGCTGACCCGACGTGATCCGCGAAGCGAGAATGACGCCCGCGAGCGCGGTGACCGCGCCCTGGATCAGGAAGATCCACACGCGCGTGCGCTCCACGTTGATGCCCGCGAGCCGCGAGGCTTCCGGATTGCCGCCAATTGCGAGCGTATTGCGGCCGTACACAGTCTGGTTGAGCAATACGCCAAAAACGATGAAACATGCAAGCGTGACCCAGATAGGCAGGGAAATCCCCAGCATCGACAGTCCGCCGAGTTCGATGAAGGTGTCCGACGACACGCCCACCGCCTGACCGTGCGACACGATGAAGCCCAGGCCGCGCACGATTTCCATCGTGGCGAGCGTGGTAATCAGCGCGTTGATGCGCAGATAGGCGATCACCGCGCCGTTCACGAAGCCGATCACCGAACCCGCCGCCACCGCCGCGATGATCGCGATGAACGTATTGCCCGTCGCGTTCAACACCATCGCGCAGAGCACACCGGCGAAGGCGATCGTCGAGCCGACCGAAAGGTCGAAGTCGCGCGAGGCGAGGCAGAACATCATCGTGCAGGCCACCATGCCGATCTGCGAGATCGACAAGGCCAGTCCGAGCATGTTCTCGATCGAAAAGAAGTGATCGACCGTCAGCGACATCGTGGCGAACATCACCACGAAGATCACGATCAGACTGTATTCCGTCAGTTGCTGATACCACTTTTGCTTGTCGTTCTTCTGCGGAATCAGCGCGTTCGCCACCGCCTCACCCGCTTGCCCGACGATGTTTTCTCTTGCTTCCATGATGTGCTCCCCTGTCTTCTCTCTTTAAGCCGCTTCCGCGACCGTGTCCGATTGCGGCAGCGCCAGACTCAACACCGACTGCTCGTTCGCCTTCCCGCGCGGCAATTCGCCCGCTATACGCCCTTGCCGCATCACGACGATCCGGTCGGACACGCCCAGCACTTCGGGCAGTTCCGACGAAATCATCACGATGGCGCAGCCGCGCTCCGCCAGTTGATAGATCACGTTGTAGATCTCGTGCTTGGCGCCGACGTCGATACCGCGCGTCGGTTCATCGAGGATCACGACCTTGAGATCCGGCTCCGCGAGCCAGCGCGACAGAATGGCTTTCTGCTGATTGCCGCCCGACAAAAAGCGGATGCGCTGTCTGCGGCTCGGCGTCTTGATCTTTAAGAGCTGGATGAAGCGATCCGCCGTCTGCGCTTCCTTCTTGCGATCGAGGAACAAACCCGCGCGCAGATAATGCCGGCGGCACGAGATATTGATGTTCTCCGCGACCGTCGCCATCGCGACAATGCCCTCTTCCTTGCGATCTTCCGGGCACAGCACGATGCCGTGTCGAATCGCTTCGCCCGTGCTGCGCACCTTGATCGGCTGACCGTCGAGTTCGATCGCGCCTTCCTTCTTCTTGTCCGCGCCGTAGACGAGGTGCATCAATTCGCTGCGCCCCGCGCCCACCAGCCCGAAGAAACCGACGATCTCGCCGCGCCGCACTTCGAAATTCGCCGGCGCGCTCAGGGCGGCGCCTTGCAGGTTCTTGACCGAGAAGCGCACGTCGCCGAGCGGCCGCGCGCGATAGTTATAGATATCGCTGATCTCGCGGCCGACCATCTCCTGAACCAGCGTGTCGCGCGGCAAGTCTTTCAGCGAAAGATGCGACGCGATCTTGCGGCCGTCGCGGAAGATGGTGCAGGCATTGCACAGTTCGTAAATCTCGTCCATGCGATGCGAGATGTAGATAAGCGCGCGGTTGTCCGCCTTCAGATCGCGCACGAGCTTGAACAGCACTTCCGTCTCGCGATGCGACAACGAACTCGTCGGTTCGTCGAGCGCGATCACGCGCGCGTTTCGCAACAGCGCCTTGCAGATTTCCACCATCTGCCGCTGCGCGATCGAGAGCTTGCGCAGCTTGGCGTTGGGATCGAGATCGACGCCCATCGCCGTCAGCCGGTCGCGCACGTGCTTCTTCGCCTCGCGCTTGTTGACCCAGCCGAGCCGGTTCGGCAGCGCGCCGAGCAGCAGGTTCTCGGCTACGGTCAAGTCCGGCACGTACTGCAATTCCTGATGGATCACCGCGATGCCCGAAGCAATCGAAGCCGCGGCGCTTCCGAAATGCACTTCCTTTTCGTCGATGAGCACGCGCCCCGAATCGGGCTGATACTCGCCGCCGAGAATCTTGAGCAAGGTCGATTTACCCGCGCCGTTCTCGCCCATCAAACCGTGAACTTCGCCGGCGTTGACGTCGAACGACACGCCGTCGAGCGCGCGCACGCCTGGAAAAACCTTGCCGATATTGTCAAAACGCAGCGTCGCTGACACATCGCCTCCTTATGCTTCGAGCGAGCCACGCCACGCGCGGCCCGCTCTCGTCCAATGACTTAGTTCGATGCCAAGCCCATCTGCTGACGCACCGACGCCACGTTTTCACGCGTTGCCAGCATGCCGGTCGTGAGCGTGAGTGCCGGCGGCGCCTTGCCGTCCTTGATCCACGCGTACATGAGGTCAGAGGTTTCCTCGCCGTGACGCTTCGGGCTGATGATGACCGTGCCGTAGAAACCCGTCGGGTTCGGTTTCTTGAACTCGTTGATCGCCGAATCCGAGCCGCCGATGCCGATGCCGATCATGTTGTCAGCCTTGAAGCCACGGCCTTCCGCCGCGCGCACCGCGCCGAGCACGCCTTCGTCGTTGAGCGCGTAGGCCACCCAGTGCTTGAACTGCGGGTTCTTCGTGAGCGCGATGTTCGCGGCGTTGAACGCGTTTTCGGTGTCGGTCTTCGCTTGCGGCGCCATGATGATGTTCGCCTTCGGAAAGCCCGATGCCACGAGCGCGTCGGTGGCGCCGGCCGTGCGGTCATGCGCGGTCGGCAGCTGTTCGTAAGTCACGTCGATGGCGCCGACCTCCTTCACGTCCCAGCCGCGCTTCTTGATCTCGGCCGCAATGCCGTCGCCGACTTGCTTGCCGATGTTGTAAGCCGAAATGCCCATGTGCGGCACGGCTTCGATCGGCTTGCCGGAACCGTCGACGAGACGGTCGTCCACCGTCATCATCTTGAGCTTGTCGGCCTTCGCCTTGGCCACGATGCCCGGTCCGAGCTTGACGTCAGGCGTGCAGATGATGAACCCCTGAGCCTTTTGCGCGGCAAGGTTGTCGATCGCGCTCATGACCTTTTCGCCCGACGGCGCGCCGATCTTCACGAGGGTGAAGCCCTTCGCTTTCGCGGCCATTTCGGCGAACTTCCATTCGTCCTGGAACCACGGTTCTTCGGGTTGCTTCACCAGGAAGCCGATCTTGACGTCGTCGGCGGCTTGCGCAACCGGCGCGGCGATCATGGTGGCGCTCGTGGCCGTCGCAGCGGCGAGAAGCGTAAGGAACAGTCTGCGTTTCATCGTTTTGTCTCCCGACTTTTTGCTCGAATCATGCCCGCGCACGGGCGCTCAGTTGGTTGGCGGCCGCGTTTTTGTAGTGATGCCGCACCACGGCCAGTGCGTCATTCGTGACTTCAGTCGTGGTAGAGCGCAGAGCGCCCGCCATCGATCGTGATGCAACTCGCGTTGATGAACGGCGCCTCGTCGGATGCGAGGAACACCGCCGTCAGCGCCACTTCTTGCGGCTGGCCGACACGCTTCATCGGCTGCAAATCCAGTGTGGCCTGACGCGCGACCTGTGGATCGGGCTGGCCGTTCCACCAGTCGAGCGTCAGTTGCGTTTCGATATAACCCGGCGCGATGGCATTCACGCGCACGTTGTTCGGCGCGTACTCGATGCCGAGCGCGCGCGTCAGTCCGATCACGCCGTGCTTGGCCACCGGATATGGAAAGCAGCCGGGGATGATCTTGAACGAATGCGTCGAGGCGATATTCACGATGCTGCCCGCGCCGCGCTCGACCATGCCGGGCAGCGCCGCGCGGCAGCCGTTCCAGACGCCGTCGAGATCGACGGCGAAGCAGCGCCGCCAGTCTTCGTCGGTCATCGTGAGCGGGTCGCAGAACACGTTGATGCCCGCGTTGTTCACGAGCACGTCGAGCGGGCCGAACGCGCTTTCGGTTTGCGCGACCGCTTCCTTTACCGATGCGCTTTGGGTCACGTCCGTGCCGATCGCGACGACGCGCGTCGAATTCGCTTCCTTCGCGATGCGTTCAGCCGTCGCTTGCGCCGTCTCGATATCGAGTTCGGCGAGCGCGACCGCCGCGCCCTCGCGCGCAAACGCCAGCGCGATCGCCGCACCGATGCCGCGCCCGGCGCCCGTGATCATCGCGACCTTGCCGGCGAGGCGGTTCATTGCTTCTCGCCCCGTGTGGAACGCGCGACCGCTAGTCCGTCGATGAACGCCTTCGCATGCGATGCCGTCGCCGTTTCGCTCTGCCCCGGCTTGTACAGCGCCGAGCCGAGACCGAAGCCGTTCGCGCCCGCGCTGAGAAACGGCCCCATGTTGTCCGGCGCGACGCCACCCACCGGCACCAGCGGCACTTCCTTCGCGATCACCGCGCGCCACGCCTTCACGACATGCGCGCCGAGTTGTTCGGCGGGGAACATCTTCAATACGTCCGCGCCGTTCTTGAGCGCGAGGAACGCTTCGTTCGGCGTTGCCACGCCCGGCGCGCAGGCGAGCCCCTGCGCTTTCGCCGCGCGCACGACATCGGCGTCGCTGTGCGGCATCACGATCAGTTCGCCGCCTGCCGCGCGCACGCTGTCGACGTAACTCGCATGCAGCACCGTGCCCGCGCCGACGATGGCATCGGCGGGCAGCGCCTGGCGGATCGCCGCGATGCTGTCGAACGGCTGCGGCGAATTGAGCGGCACTTCGATGATGCGAAAGCCCGCTTCATACAGCGCGCGGCCGTGCGCCTCGGCTTCCTCGGGCGTGATGCCCCGCAGGATCGCGATCAGCGGACACGCGGCGAACGCTTTCGCGAGGCCGCCGTGCATGCCGTAAGGCGCGGGTAGATTGATGGGCGGTTGCATTCGTTTCTCCTTTCCGTGTCACATGCGCGCGGGCTTGGCGATCAACCCGGCCTGCAATGCGATTCGATAAAGCCCGGATTCGGTCGCTTGCGCCACCGTCTGCGCGTCGTTGCATCCGTATTGCGCGAGGGCCGCGCGATAGCGGTCGCACAGCGCATCGTTGCCGATCAGACGCAACGTCTTGCCGGCGAGCGTCGCGTTCTCGCGCGCCAGCACTTCGTTCAGGCCGCGCAGTTCATGGCCGATCAAAAGTCCCGACAGATAATCCGGCTGCTCGGCCGCCGTGAGCTGACCGGTCAGTCCGAGTGTGCGCGTGCTGAAGATCGTCGCCAGAAGGCCGGCATGACCGGCATCGCGCGCGGTATCGACGCCTCTCAGAAATGCCGCGCTGTCCGGCTTTGCGTCCTGCTCCATCGTGCGGCCGAGGATGGTGTGATCGCGCAGTGCGCCGAAGGTCTCGCCCGTCATGAACGTATAGAAGCGTTCGATCCGTCCCGCTTGCACGAATGCCCACTTGGCATGCGTGCCCGGCAGACCGATGAGCGCGCCACTCGCCGTGTTCAGCGACGCATCGCTCGCGAGTGCGCCGAAAATCTGCGTCTCCTCGCCGCGCATCACGTTCGGCAGCGTGCCGCGTTCGAGCACGCCCGGCACGACATGAACGGTCGCGCCCCGCGCCGCCTTTACCGTGACGATGCCCGCGACGAGCGCGTCGGCATCGGCGGGCGTTTCGACGTAAGGCGCCTCCATCCAACCCTGCGCGCTGCCGACCATGCCCGCCGCGATGACGGGTAGCTGCGCATTTGCGCTCAGCCAAGCGCCGCAGGTTTCCTCGAAAGCCTGATCGAAGCCGCCAGCAGGCAGCTTCATGATTCCCGCCGACGAAGCGCGCGTGTCGAGCGCGGCGCCCGCGGCATCGAGCAGATAAGCGCGCAGGGACGTCGTGCCCCAGTCGAGCGCGATCAGAACGGGCGCGCTCATCGCTTGATCCTGCGGTTGGCTTGCGGCGCGCGCCAGCCGAGTTCCTCGGAGATTGCGCGCGCTTCGCGCTGCACGACCGGAATCAGTTCTTCCATGCGTTCGTGGGGCATATAGGGAATCGTGCTCGCCACCGAAAGCGCCGCGACGATCGCACCCGACGCATCGCGCACGGGCGCCGCCACGCAGCGGATCGACGCCTCGTTCTCTTCGAGATCGAAGGTAAAGCCGCCTTGCGAATAGCGTGTCATGCGCTGCAAAAACGTGTCCATGTCCGGCCGGTTCTCCGGCTTGAAACTCGTGCGGGCGAGCGCGCGCAGCGACGCGTCGAGCAGCTTCTTCCAGACGTTGGCTTCGAGGTCGAGCATCATTGCCTTGCCGATTCCCGTCGATGCCAGCGGCATGCGATGCCCCACGCGCGAGCGCATTTCCAACCCGCGCGTGCCCGGAATCTTGTCGATGTAGAGCACGTCGTCGCCGTCGCGCACGCCGAGGTGAATGGTGTCGTGCGTGTGTTCCGCGAGCGACTGCAAATGCGGACGCGCGACCGCCGTGAGCGGCATCTGTTCGAGCGCGATGGTGCCGAGTTCGATCAGTTTCGGCCCGAGCAGATAGCCGCCCTGCACTTGCCGGAGATAACGCGCCTGCACGAGCGAACTCACGAGCCGATGCGTCGTGCTGCGCGTGGTGCCGAGCGCCGCGCCGAACGAGCGCAGATCGCGCGCGCCGTTGGCGGCGGCTTCGAGAATCGCGAGGCCGCGCAAAAGCGTTTGCGTGCCTGCCTGTTGCGGCGTGATGTCGACGAGCGCGCTCGGCAGCGCGAAGGCGTCCGGATCGCGCCGATGATGGCCGTTGCTTTTCTTGTCGGCGCCGTCGTTCATGGCGTTGGCCGACATATCGCGCACGTTCGGCGCGGATTCGGTTTGTTCGATTTTGGTCATGCCGCTCGTTCCTCGATGAACACGACGCGCGTCATGCGAAGCGTGCAAGCTGGACGGCGCGCGCGGCACAAGCCCAAGCGCCCGCCGAAGCGATGACGAATCCGAAAGATGAGGCGCGTGACGCGACCCGCGAACGCGGGCAGGCGATCGATTGCATGACTTGTCTCCGTTGTTCTGGATATTCTTCGTCGCGCCCGTCTCGGAGGACCGGCGCGTGTGCTTTTTATGCTGTGGTCGGATTGTAGTTCCGCCTATCTCGATAATTCAATATGTGATCGCACGGTTCACATAATGGGAGTAAAGCTGACGGCCGACAGCCTTTTGCAAACAAAAAAGCCCTGAAAAATCAGGACTTTAACTTGTTTAGTGCCGCTAGCTAAATTTCACTCGGGCAACTCGGCCGCGCCCATTCGCCGCGCGATTACGTTGGCGCGCCTGGTCAGATACGGCGTCGCGCGGTGATCGTCGAAGTATTTCGGACGCGGCAGCATGACGGCAAGCCGTGCGCTTTGCGACGCGGACAGCTTTGCCGCTGTCGTCTTGTAGTAATACTGGGCCGCCGCCTGCGCGCCGTAGACGCCATTACCCCACTCGACCGAATTGAGATAAATCTCGAAGATGCGCTGCTTGTCCATTAGAAGCTCGAGCATCGACGTGATGACGAGTTCCTCGGCCTTGCGGATATAGCTTTTCTCACGCGACAAGAACAGATTCCGCGCCAGTTGCTGCGAAATGGTCGAACCGCCCGCGACGATCTTTCCGCGCGCCTTGTTCTTTTCCCACGCCTGCAAGATGGCGTCGGTTTCGTAGCCGTTGTTATTGACGAAGTTGGAGTCTTCCGACGCGATGATCGCGCGCTTCAGATTGCGCGAAATCTGGTCGTACGGAACCCACGTGCGTTGCAGTTCGATGCCAAGACGCTCTTTCGCGAGGGTCCAGGCGTCGGCGCGCATGAAGGCCGTCGCGCCGGGATTTACCACGGTCCAGACCGCGATCTGCGCGAAAAAGTAGAGCTGCGTCGCGAGCGCGGCGATAACCAGTACCGACACGCCATAACCGATCCAGCGCGCGGGACCGAGCCGCACCCCGCGCCGCTGCCGCGTGCGCGTGTGCTCGGACATGGGTGCGGTCGTCATCAGACTTTGGCTGCGAGCACCTGGCGCAGCTCGCGCAATACCGCGCCGCCGTCCGGGCGCACGCCGCGCCAGATGAAGAACGATTCGGCCGCCTGTTCGACGAGCATGCCGAGGCCATCCGCCGCGCGCGCCTGAAGGCGTTCGGCGTGCTGCATGAACACGGTTGGCTTCGCGCTGTACATCATGTCGTAGGCGAGCGTGCCGGCGCCGAACGCGGCGGCGTCGCAGTCGGGCAAGGCGGCGTCGAGACTGCCCGCGGTCGCGTTGACGATGACGTCGTAGCGCCCTTCTTCCGCGCTCTTCGCGCTGCCGCCCGCAAACCGCACGTTCGACGCGAGCGCGGCTTCCGCGAACTGATCGACCAGTTGCAGCGCCTTCTCAGCCGTGCGATTCACGATGGTGAGCACCGCCGGCGAGCGATCGAAGATAGGCAGCACGACGCCGCGCGCCGCGCCGCCCGCGCCAAGCAGCAGCACGCGCTTGCCCGTGAGGCTCACGCCGAGATTCACTTCGATGTCGCGCACGAGGCCGACGCCGTCCGTGTTGTCACCGCGCACGCCATCCGCACCGAACGACAGCGTATTGACCGCGCCCGCAGCGGCTGCGCGCGGCGAGAGTGTATTGGCGAAAGCGTGGGCGTCGAGTTTGAAGGGCACGGTCACGTTCATGCCGCGTCCGCCCGACGCCATGAACGTTCTGGCTTGCTCCTCGAAGCCGCCGAGCGGCCCGAGGATGCGTCCGTACTCGATAGGCTCGCCGGTCTGGATAGCGAATTTCGCGTGAATCCACGGCGATTTGCTGTGCTCGATCGGATTGCCGATCACCACGTATTGATCGCGTTGCGTCATCGCGCGCGTCCCGTGAGTTGGCGCGCGGCGTGCGCGCTCTGGATCATGCCGGCGCGCGGCTTCATTCCGCCCGCCCCGAAGACGCTTGCGATTCGCCTGCACCCTCGACTCCGTCGGCACCTTCGGCACCTTCGGCCGACGGCTCCGTCGCGGAGACTTCCGCCTGCGCTTCGGCTTCGCTTTCGGCGCTGAGATCGACGGTTTCGACGATCTCTTCCTCGGCTTCGTCTTCTTCCACCGGCGCGCTTTGCGTGGGCGCGTCGATCACGTGCAGCAGGCGGCACGACGCCTCGACGGTCAGTTCATCGATAGATACGACTTCGAGCATCAAACGCGTGCCGCGCGCATGCACGCCGAGTCCGGGCACATGCAGGATCAGCGGAATTTCTTCGAGACGCACCAGATCGTCCTTGATGACCGATGCTGGAACTTGCTGCTTGTTCTCCTGCTTGAGCCAGCGCAGACACCAGAAATACTCCATGCGGCGCTGATGATCGGCATAAGCGGTGTAGGTATCGTCAAAACCTTGCACCACGGCGAAGAGATCCGCGTCCTTCGGCTTGAACGGCGCGGCGAGCTTGGCCGTCACGCCATGCTGCACGCACGCGAGCAATTGCCACTGATTCACGAGATCGACATAACGGCGCAGCGGCGAGGTGCTCCACGCATATTGCGCGACGCCCAAGCCTTCGTGCGGCGCGGGTGTGGTCTGCATGCGCGTGCGCTTTGGACCGGGACCGCCGAAACCGCGCTGCGATCGGTAGATGCCCGGTACGCCGTGATCGTTGAGAAACGCGCCCCACGACGAGTTCGCGAGAATCGCCAGTTCGGCGACGATCAGATCGAGCGGCGAGCCACGGCGGCGCGGCGTAATGGTGATGTGCTCGCCTTCGACATAGAAATTGAAGTCGTTGTTACGCTGCACTTCGCGCTTCAGACCGTAAGTGGCGCGCGCCTGCTGTCGCTTTTCGAAGAGCGCTTGAGCCAGCGGCCAGAGCACGGCAATGTCCGCCTTATGCGGATAATCGCCGCTGCCGTCCGCGAGCGTCTCTTCGGTGACGTGTTCGTCGAGATGGTTGTGGCGCAGATTCGACTTCACGAATACACGTTCGGCGCGCGTTTCGGTGGCGACGATCTCCTGCGTCTCGCGATTCACGATGATGTAAAGCGACAGCGCCGGGCGCAAGCCGCCTTCACCGAGCGTGAAAACATTGACGACGTCGTCGGGCAACATGGTGATCTTGTCGCCCGGCATGTAGACCGTGGACAGCCGGCCACGCGCAATGGCGTCGATCGCATCGCCCCGCGCGATGCCAAGCGCCGGCGCCGCGATGTGAATACCCACGCGCACGCGGCCATCGGAGAGATGCTGGACGGAAAAGGCGTCGTCGATTTCGGTCGTCGTGACGTCGTCGATGGAGAATGCTTCGACATCCGCTTCGGGCAAGTCTTCCGGGAAAGGCGCGGGTTGCAGCGACGGAAAACCGACGCCGTGCGGAAAGAACTCCGACAGGAACTTCGCTTCGTGCAAGGCCCGCGCCGAGGCAATTCCGCCGCATTCCAGCATGAGCCGCGCTTGCGAAATTCCGCGCGCGGCGGCCGCCGCTTCGAGCGCCTTGTACTCGATGGAGTTCTTGTCGGGCTTCGTGAGCAAACCGATTGCCTTGCCCGCGAGCGCTTCGGGCAACTTGCCCGCCTTCAGTTCCTCTTCGTAGCCCGCTTGCACGAGCGCCTGCTGACGCTTGCGTTCGAGCCCGGCAAGGGCCATCTGCAATTGCTCTTGCGGCGCTCGCTGATACTGCCCGCGCCCCTTGCGGCGAAAGTACACCGGCGCGCCATGCATGCGCAGCACGAGCGCCGCGCGTTCGGCCGCGCCGAATTTGTCGCCGAAGTAATCCGCGCCGAGCGTGGCGAACGGGAATTCGTCGTCGGGCGCGCATTCCCACAGAAAGTCGAGATCGATTTCCTGCGCGATGGCGTCGGCTTCCTGCATCAGCTCGCCCGCAGCGGGTTTATCGAATTCGATCAGCACGTCTTTCGCGCGCACTTTCGCACGCCGTCCGCCCGGCAATTCGACCTGGAAGGCATCGCCCTGTTTGGACAGCACCGATCCGGCCTTGAAACTACCCGATTCCTCGAAGAAAACGTTCACTCAATACTCTCGTAAAACGGTGGACCGGGTCGCGGCAAGCGCGCCGGCGGTTGAATGGGCTATGTCCTCGCGCCGCGCGTGTGTCACGCGGCCGCGGATGCTACGGCGGGCGGCGGTTCGCGTCCGCAGAACGCGAGCACGTCGTCCAGATAGTCGGGGAAGTCGCTGATGGCGTGATCGCCGCCTTCGATCAGCGTGGTGCGCACGCTGGGGTAGTGGGCGAGCATGGTGCGGTAATCGAGCACTTCGTCGCCGGTGGCCGCAATCAGATAGTAACGCTCGGCCTGCGTGATCTTCTCGACGGCGAGCGCGCGCAGTTCGTCCAGATGGCGCGGCAACACGGTGATGCTGCCGCCGCCATGCCACAGCGGCTGTTCGCCGAGATAGTGGCTCAGATCGCGCTGCGGCACCACGGCGGGATTGAGCAGCACGGCGCGCCAGCCGTGCTTTTCGGCGAGATACGTGGCGTAGAAACCGCCGAGCGAACTGCCGACCACGGTGATTTCGGCAGCGGATGTATTCGCGACGAGCGATTCCGCCAGTTCGATCGCTTCTTTCGGCGAGACGGGCAACACCGGACACTGCCATTCGCTCAGCCGCCCGAGGTCCGCCAGACGCGCACGCATGACGCGCGCCTTGAAAGATTGGGGCGAGGAGCGAAAGCCGTGCAGGTAGAGAATCACGCGTTTCCTCCGGACGGACGCGCCGAAAGTGCGTCGAGCAGCTTTTGATGCACGCCGCCGAAGCCGCCGTTGCTCATCACGAGCACGTGGTCGCCGGGGCGCGCGGCGGCCGCGACCGCCTTCACCAACGGTTCGATCTCGTTGAATGCCTGTACCTTGTCGCCGAGCGGTGCGAGCGCTTCCGCCAGATCCCAGCCGAGTTTGTCGCGGCCATCACGCGCGCCGTAGCCGAACACGAGATTCGCATCGGCGAGACTGCCGGGCAACTGCGCTTTCATCGTGCCGAGTTTCATGGTGTTGGAGCGCGGCTCCAGCACGGCCAGAATGCGCGCGTCGCCAATACGCGTGCGCAGGCCGGCAACCGTGGTTTCGATGGCGGTTGGATGATGCGCGAAGTCGTCGTAGACGGTGACGCCATCCACGCTGCCCTTCACTTCCATGCGCCGCTTGACGTTGCGAAAGCTCGCCAGCGACTTGACCGCTTGCGACGCCGGCACGCCGACCGAGCGCGCCGCTGCGATCGCCGCGAGCGCGTTCATGCGATTGTGTTCGCCCTGCACTTGCCACTCGACCACGCCTTGACGCTCGCCTTCCCAATACACCGCAAATTGCTCGTCGACGCGCGCGCCCTCGGTCGCGGGTAGCGCTTGCCAGCCGCCATCCACACCGAAGCGTTCGACGCTCGACCAGCAGCCGCGCGTCAGCACGCGTTCGAGCGCGCCTTCGCGCCCGTTCGTGACGATGCGTCCGATGCCCGGCACCGTGCGCACGAGATGATGAAATTGTGTTTCGATGGCGGCGAGATCGGGGAAGATATCGGCGTGATCGAATTCGAGATTGTTGAGCACCGCCGTGCGCGGCCGATAGTGGACGAACTTCGAGCGCTTGTCGAAGAACGCGGTGTCGTATTCGTCGGCTTCGATGACGAAGAAGCTCGAGTCGGTCAGTCGCGCGGAAATGCCGAAGTTGAGCGGCACGCCGCCAATGAGAAAGCCCGGATTCAAGCCCGAATCTTCCAGTAACCATGCGAGCATGGAGCTCGTCGTGGTCTTGCCGTGCGTGCCCGCGACCGCCAGAACCCACTTGCCCGCAAGCACGTGCTCGCCGAGCCACTGCGGACCCGACGTGTAAGGCAGGCCGCGGTCGAGAATGGCCTCCATCAGCGGATTGCCTCGCGACACCACGTTGCCGATCACGAACAGGTCGGGTTCGAGCGCGAGTTGCTCGACGCCGTAACCTTCGATCAGTTCGATGCCTTGCGCTTCGAGTTGCGTGCTCATCGGCGGGTAGACGCCGGCGTCGCAGCCGGTGACCTTGTGGCCCGCTTCGCGCGCCAGCACGGCCAGTCCGCCCATGAAGGTGCCGCAGATGCCAAGGATGTGGATGTGCATAAACCGTGTCGCGCCGCGTGGGCGAAGAGTGCGGGAAACATGAAACGGCGCCGCGTGCACGCCGTGCGCGAAGACGCCTGGAGGCGCATATTGTAACCGACGCACTCCGCCACCTTACGCCCGCCGGCAGCCGATGCAAACCGGCGCGATCGAGGGCCGATCAACGCTCGATCGAGACCCGATCGCAGCCGTTCAACGATATCTAGTATTATTTCGCCATGGTTCGCAAATCACATTTCGATCCGCAGCGCGTGCGCGAGGAAATCGCCATCGCGGCCGCGAGAATGATCGCCGAAGACGGCCTCGACTACTCCACAGCCAAGCGCAAGGCGGCGCGGCAGGTGGTCGGCGAGGCGAAGATCGGCGGCGAGTTTTTGCCCGACAACGATCAGATCGAAGAGGAGATCCGCGAGTATCAGGCGATCTTCCAGAGCGACAGTCAGCCTGTCGTCCTGCGCCGCATGCGCGAGTTCGCGCTCGAATGGATGGAACGGTTGAAGCCCTTCGATCCTTATCTGACGGGCGCGGTACTCAACGGCACGGCGGGCGAGCATTCCGACGTCCACTTGCAATGCTTCTGCGACAACCCAAAGGAAGTCGCGATCTACTTGCTGAATGCGAACATTCAGTACGACGTGTCAGAGACGCGACATTTCGCCGGGCGCGGTTACGTGGAAACGCTGAGTTTTTTGCAGCGCATACCCGGCGAGGAACCAATGGGCCTGCACATCGCGCTCTACGATCCTGACGACTTGCGCGGCGCCGTGCGCGCCGATGGCCGCGGACGTCTCGCGCGTGCGAACGCCGCGACGGTACGCACGCTGCTCGATCATCCCGATACCCCGTCGCTCGAAATCAGCGGCTGACTCTATTTTTTCCTATGAACAGCAAACGGATTCTGGCGCTTCTAGTCGTCGCGGTCGCGGCGACGGTCGGCGGCTTCTACGCGGGGCATGTCTTCACCGGCGGCGAAACCGTGGCCGCGACACAGAATAATGGCAACGCCGTCGAACAATTATGGAAGGCCGCGCCGCCGGGAGCCTCGGGCACTGCGCAACCGCTTGCATCATTTAAAGGAAAACCGGTCGTCGTGAACTTCTGGGCTTCGTGGTGCGGACCGTGCGTCAAGGAAATGCCGGAGTTGTCGGCGCTGCATCGCGAATATGAGAAAAAAGGCATCACATTCATCGGCTTGGGAGTGGACAGCGAGAAGAACGTCAACGATTTTCTCGGTAAGGTGAACGTGGACTATCCCGTCTATGTGACGGGCTTCGGCGGTGCCGACCTCGCGCGCAGCTTCGGCAATAACGCGGGCGGTTTGCCGTTCACCGTCGTGATCGACGCAAAAGGCGTGGTCCGGTCGACCAAGCTTGGTGAAGTCAACGTAGCCGAACTTAAGCGCACACTCGACGCGCTGTAAAAATTCGCTGCGTTTTTAACCGAAGTGTCGCTCAATAAGCAGCAAGTTAGCAGGTTGAACGCCGATCTTGCCGGAACTTCGCTCTTTCGCTACGACTTGTCCGAACTTCTGCCCTACTGATCGGACCCTGTCGGAACGGTAAAACTAGACAAAATTCTCTAAAGAGCGCTAAAGTGCGCCGAATTCCGCACAACCCGAAGCGACCATGAACACTCAACCGGTGCCGCAAGGCGACATTGCTGTCGAAACCGACACGCGTTTGGTGTGCGTCGGCCAGCCTTTTCGCAGGCCATCGGGGAGCGCGCTTCAAAACCATCACGATGACGCATTCGACATGAACGCGCCTTGCGTGCCAATCGATTCTGCCGCCGCAACTTCGGCTCACGTTTGGTTGAGCGCACGGCGCTTGCAGCGAACGCGTGCCGAAGCGCTGGCCCTGCCGGTCCGCGGCTGACAGTCAGAACACCACAAAGTCAAGTCAAGCACCGGGGACAGTCCCGGTCTCCAAGCATTGAAAGGGGAATTTTCGATGGACCTTCGTAAACTTAAAACGCTGATCGACCTCGTCTCGGAATCCGGCATCTCGGAACTCGAAGTGACGGAAGGCGAAGGCAAGGTTCGCATCGTCAAGAATGCGGCGCCGGTCTACATGCAGGCGCCTCAACAATACGCGCCGCAAATGCAGGCCGCACCCGCGCCGTTCGCCGGCGGCGCAGGCGAAGGTTCGGCGGCGCCCGCCGCGAGCCCCGCTGCCGTCGCGCCGCAAGGACACATCGTCACTTCGCCGATGGTCGGCTCGTTCTACCGCGCGCCTTCGCCGGGCGCGGATCCGTTCGTCCAGGTCGGCGATACGGTCAAGGAAGGCCAGACCATCTGCATTATCGAAGCCATGAAACTCCTGAACGAGATCGAAGCCGACAAGTCTGGCGTCGTGAAGGAGATCCTCGTCGAGAACGGTCAGGCGGTCGAATACGGCCAGCCGCTCTTCGTGATCGGCGACTGACGCGTTACGCCGGACGACGCCGGATGCACCTCATCACGATGGCTCGCACCGTGTTTTCGATCTCCGGCTGCCCGCCGTGTCCGCGCGCTTCGCATCGGTTTTCCACGATGCCCGAACCGCGCGCCGCCGATTCGATTCCCGAGGGCGCGCCCGTCGCGCCCGTTGATGAGCCGACCCACAGCCATGTTTGAAAAAATCCTTATTGCGAACCGCGGCGAGATCGCGCTTCGCATCCAGCGCGCGTGCCGCGAACTGGGCGTCAAGACCGTTGTCGTCTACTCGGAAGCCGACAAGGAAGCAAAGTACGTGAAGTTGGCCGACGAAGCCGTGTGTATCGGTCCGGCGCCGTCGAACCTCAGCTATCTGAACATGCCCGCGCTCATCAGCGCGGCCGAAGTCACGGACGCCGAAGCCATCCACCCCGGCTACGGCTTCCTTTCCGAGAACGCCGATTTCGCCGAACGCGTCGAGCAATCGGGCTTCACGTTCATCGGGCCGCGTCCCGAAACCATCCGCATGATGGGCGACAAGGTCACGGCCAAGCAGACCATGATCAAGACCGGCGTGCCGTGCGTGCCGGGCTCGGAAGGCGCGTTGCCGGACGATCCAAAAGAGATCGTGAAGATTGCGCGCACGGTCGGCTATCCGGTCATCATCAAGGCGGCGGGCGGCGGCGGCGGACGCGGCATGCGCGTCGTGCATACGGAAGCGGCGCTCGTGAACGCGGTCAACATGACGCGCGAGGAAGCGGGCCGGGCGTTCGGCAATCCGCAGGTCTACATGGAGAAATTCCTGGAGAACCCGCGGCATATCGAGATTCAAGTGTTGGCGGATTCGTTCCGTAACGCGATCTGGCTCGGCGAGCGCGACTGTTCCATGCAGCGCCGACACCAGAAAGTGGTCGAGGAAGCGCCGGCGCCGGGCATCGCGCGGCGGCTGATCGAGCGTATCGGCGACCGCTGCGCCGACGCGTGCAAGAAGATGGGCTATCTCGGCGCGGGCACGTTCGAGTTCCTGTACGAGAACAACGAGTTCTACTTCATCGAAATGAATACGCGCGTGCAGGTCGAGCATCCGGTGACGGAACTCATCACGGGCGTGGATATCGTGCAGGAACAGATCCGCATCGCGGCTGGCGAGAAGCTCTCGATCCGCCAGAAAGACATTCAGTTTCGCGGCCACGCGATCGAATGCCGGATCAACGCGGAAGATCCGTTCAAGTTCACGCCGTCGCCGGGACGTCTTACGTCGTGGCACGCGCCGGGCGGTCCAGGCATCCGCGTCGATTCGCACGCCTACAACGGCTATTTCGTCCCGCCCAACTACGACTCGATGATCGGCAAGCTGATCTCCTATGGCGCGACGCGCGAGCAGGCGATCAACCGCATGCGGATCGCGCTCTCGGAAATGGTCGTGGAAGGCATTCAGACCAACATCCCGCTGCATCGCGAACTGATGATCGACGCCAAGTTCGTCGAAGGCGGCACGAGCATCCATTACCTCGAAAACAAGCTCGCCGCGCGCAAGGCGGCGGTGGCCGAAGAGTCGAAGGCATAAGCGAGTCGATTAGCATGAGTTACCGGGAATTGATCGCCGAGCTGGATCGCGAGCACGCGGAAGCGCTGTCGGATGCGTTGCTCGACGTGGGCGCGCTGTCGGTCTCCGTCGAGGACGCCGACGCCGACACGCCTGACGAGCAACCGCTTTTCGGCGAACCCGGCCTCACGCCGGAGAAGAGCGCGTGGAAGCGTTCGCGCGTGGTCGCGCTGCTCGCCGACGACGCCGATCCCGCCGTGCTTCTCGCGGCCGCCGCGAATGAAATCGGTCTTGCCGACACGCCCGCCTATTCCCTGCGCGAAGTCGAAGAGCAGGATTGGGTGCGGCTCACGCAAGCGCAGTTCGATCCGATTCATATCGGCGAGCGTATCTGGGTCGTGCCTTCGTGGCATGACGCGCCCGACCCGGACGCGCTCGTGCTAGAACTCGATCCGGGCCTTGCGTTCGGTACGGGCAGCCATCCGACCACGCGGCTCTGCATGGAGTGGCTGGAGCAGTCGGTGAAACCCGGACAGTCGTTGCTCGATTATGGTTGCGGCTCGGGCATCCTCGCGATCCTCGCGAAGAAGTGCGGCGCACAGCCGGTATATGGCATCGACATCGACCCGCAGGCGGTGGAATCCGCGCGTCAAAATAGCGAACGCAATCACGCCGACGTCATCTACGGTCTGCCTGACGAATGTCCTGCCGGCGAGTTCGATATCGTCGTCGCCAACATTCTGTCCAATCCGCTCAAGCTGATGGCGTCGATGCTTGCCTCGAAGGTGAAAGCGGGCGGCCGTATCGCGTTGTCGGGCATTCTCGCGCGACAGGCCGACGAGGTTGCGGCGGTCTACGCGCAGTGGATCGACATCGCTGTCTGGCGCGAGCACGAAGGCTGGGTGTGCCTCGCCGGAACTCGGCGCGAAAGCCTTTAGAATAACGCCATCGTCCACGACTAGGCCGCGAGGCCAATGGCACGCTCCTATGGCGCTGGCAACCCGCTGCCCACACTGCGAAACCGTCTTCAGGCTGGACCCGCATCTGCTCGCGCCGCATGACGGCCGCGTGCGTTGCGGCCATTGTCAGGAAGTCTTCGACGCCGCGCATCATCGCTTCGAGCTTCCGGAAGAGCACGCCGCGCCGCACGAGGCGCAACATGCGGCGATCATCGACGATGAAGTCGCCGTCGGTCCTGCAAGCTTTGCGTCCGATGCGAATGGCGATGCATCGGCGAATTCGGTGGCAGCGGAATCTCCGGGTGTTACGGCGCCGGCAGCGCCGAAGATAGCGAAGGAAGTAGAGAAGCCGGCGACGCCGAGTCCGGCAGCGCCTGCCGCTGTAAAGCCTTCTACGCCTCCCGCCGCCAAGCCGATCACGCGAAAGACACCCGCACCGGTTCCAAGCGGACCGTCTGCATCTGCGCCTCGACCGCTCGATCTCGGCGCGAATAATCCGCCCGCGCCGCCCGCGCCGCTTGTGCCTTTGGCGCCTGAAGAGGACAGCGACCGCACCGTCTACGCGAATACGCCTGCATCCGCGCAACCAGCGCAGAACCATCCCGCGAAGCAGTTCGTTCGTGTCGATGCACCGCCGGCCGATCACGTCGCCCCGGCCGCACAATCTCCAACGCGCCCTGTCCCTCCGCCCGAGACACCCGCCGCACGCTTCGTTCCGCCGGACGATCGCGCGGAGCCGTTCATCGGCCCGACGCCGACCGCGGCCGAACCGCCGCGTCCCGCACCGGAGCCCGCGCCCGCCGCCGACTGGGGCAAGGACCCCGAGCCGGCCTTCGGCGCAAAGTCACCGCGCCCGCCGGGCGCCGCGCACGCGGCCAGCGCCAACGAAGCTTTCCCGGTCATCCGCGAATCGCGCGATGCACTCGGTCCGCTCGATCCGCCCGATCCCGAATGGACGCGTCCGCGCACGGGCTGGCGCGCGGCGGGTATCGTGCTCTCGGTGCTGCTCGTGCTGACGCTGATCGGCCAGATATTGTGGTGGCAACGCGAATCCGTCATGGTCTACGTTCCCGGCACGCATTCGCTCTACGCGGATATCTGCTATCAGCTCGGCTGCACCATCGCGCCGCCGCGCTATATCGACGGGCTGCAGATCGAAAGCTCCGGGCTGCGTCAGGTCGACGGTCCGCACAAGCTCGAACTGAAGCTGTCGCTGCGCAATCGGTCGGATGTGTCGCTGGCTTATCCTGCGCTCGAACTCACCCTGCTCGACGACAAGAGCAACGTCGCCGTGCGCCGCGTGCTATGGCCGCAGGATTACGCCCGACCGGGTACGATATTCCCCATCGGCCTTCCGCCGCAAAGCGCGCAGCCGGTCGTCGTGAGGCTGGATACGGGCGATGCGGTCGCCGCGAACTACAGGGTTCAGGTTTTCTATCCGTGATGCGTGCCCGCGCGGCCGCACGAACCCTGTCCTTTCTGACGCGCGCGTTGGCATCGAAGATGAACGAACGCGCGCGCTTTCCCGTCAGCATCTGACACATTCTCTGGAGCGCAACATGAGTCAAGTTACCCTCGGCGGCAATCCTATCGACGTACGCGGCACGTTTCCGGGCGCCGGACAGCAGGCGGCCGAATTCACGCTCGTCGGCGCCGATCTCGGCGACGTCAAGCTGGCGAATTTCGCGGGCAAGCGCAAAGTGCTGAACATTGTGCCGAGTCTCGACACGCCGACCTGCGCGACCTCGACGCGCAAGTTCAACGAAGCCGCCGCCGGCCTCGACAACACGGTCGTGGTGGTCGTCTCGGGCGATCTGCCGTTCGCCGCCAAGCGCTTCTGCACGACCGAAGGCATCGAAAACGTGGTGACGGCATCGACGTTTCGCGGTCACGAATTCGCGGAAGCTTATGGCGTGGACGTCACGAGCGGACCGCTCAAGGGCCTGACGGCACGCGCCGTCGTCGTCCTGGACGCAGACAACAAGGTGCTGCATTCGGAACTCGTGCCGGAAATCAAGCAGGAGCCGAACTACGACGCCGCGCTTGCTTCGCTCAAGTAAGGTCGACGGCATGCCGGACCGCCGCGGCGGTCCGGCGGTCCGCATACGGGACGCGGTGGACGCTCATAAGGGTTTCACCGCCGCGCGCCGTATGCGCACCCTCTTCCTCGGCACCTAAACTTAAAGGACGTTCGCCTTGGCTACGCTTATCTGCGGCTCGCTCGCCTACGACAACATCATGACTTTCCAGGGCCGCTTCGGCGACCACATCCTGCCGGACCAGGTGCACATGCTGAACATCAGCTTCCTGGTGCCGACGATGCGGCGCAACTTCGGCGGCTGCGCGGGCAACATCGCCTACGCGCTCAAGCTACTTGGCGGCGATCCCAAGATCATGGCGACACTGGGCGCGGCGGATGCTCAGTTGTATATCGACCGGCTCGACGCGCTCGGTATCTCGAAAGAGTACGTGCGCGTCCTGCCGGACCAGCACTCGGCGCAATGCTTCATCACGACCGACCTGGCGAACAATCAGATCACCGCGTTCCATCCCGGCGCGATGATGGAGTCGCACCTGAACCGCGCCGACGAAGCGAAGAACATCTCGCTTGGCATCGTGGCTCCGGATGGCGCCGACGGCATGCGCGAGCACGCGGCGCAATTCGCGTCGGCGGGCGTGCCGTTCGTGTTCGATCCGGGTCAGGGTCTGCCGATCTTGGAAGGTGTCGAGCTTTGTCGCATGATTGAACTTGCCACTTACGTGGCGGTCAACGATTACGAAGCCAAGTTGTTGAGCAACAAGACCGGATGGTCGATCGAAGACATCATGAGCCGCGTCGATGCGCTCATCATCACGCGCGGCGAGCATGGCGCGCAGATCTATCACGAGGACGGCGTGCTCGAAGTGCCCGCCGTGAAAGCGCGGCAAGTCGTCGATCCCACTGGCTGCGGCGACGCATTCCGCGGCGGCCTGCTGTACGGTATCGAAAACAAGCTTGGTTGGGAAAAGACGGGCCGTCTTGCAAGTCTGATGGGCGCATTGAAGATCGAACATCAGGGTCCGCAAACTTATGAGCCGGCACGTGCCGAAATTGAAGAGCGTTACAAGCAGGCTTTCGGAAGCAGCCTGTCGTGATTGAGTGGAGTAATGGAATGAAAACGATAAGTCGTATCGCGCTTGCAGTAGCGCTCGTCGGCTCGGTGGCGCTCACGGGCTGCGCCTACAACAGCAGTTCGCCGGACGTGTACACGGCTTCGCAGGCGCAACGTGAAGAGACGGTGCGCATGGCGACCGTCGAAAGCGTGCGGGGCGTGAAGATCAGCTCGAACAACGGTCAACCGACCGGTCTCGGCACCATAGGTGGCGGCGCGCTCGGCGGCGTGGCCGCAGCCAGCGTCATCGGCGGCGGCAACGGGTCGATCATCGCGGGCATCATCGGCGGTCTGGCAGGCGCGGTCGCGGGTAACGCGGTCGAGAACAACGTCGCCATGAAGAACGGCCTGGAGATCACCGTGCGTCTCGATAACGGCGACATGCGCGCCATCACGCAAACCTCGAACGGAGAAGTGTTCCAGGCAGGCGAGCGGGTTCGCCTGCTGTCGAGTGGCGGCGTCACACGCGTCACGCACTAAGGTATTCAGCGGAGGATTAGCCCTCGCGTGGGCTCGTCAGATCGAGCGCACGCAGGTCTTTCGCGTTCCGAACGAAGCGCATGTATCGAAAGATGCACGCGCTTTTTCTTTGGCTCACGAAAACGCGGCGAAGCCCCAAGTCATGCGAACGGAAAAACCCGCCGCCAGGTTTCCCTGAGCAGCGGGTTTGAGGCCGGGTAGGCCTACCCGGTCGAAAGGCACATCGGTGTGTGCCGTGGTCCTGCCAACTACGAACGTAAAGACTTACGGACGGCTGCCCGTCGGGAACGGCCATGCTGCCGCCGGATTCAACGCCGTCTTGACTGCGGCGGCCGGAGCCGGAGCAGGCGTCGATACGGTCGTTGCCGTCGTTGCAGGAGCGGCAGCCGTAGTCTTCTTCGCAGCAGCGGCCTTTTTGGCCGGAGCTTTCTTGGCTGCGGGAGCCTTCTTCGCTGCGGGAGCAGCGGAAGCAGGAGCGGCAGCGGGGGCAGGCGCGGCGGCGGGAGCAGGGGCAGCAGCGGTTTTGGCGGGAGCCTTTTTCGCGGCAGCCTTCTTCGCAGGAGCCTTTTTCGCGGCAGCCTTTTTGGCGGCAGCCTTCTTCGCGGGGGCCTTCTTCGCCGCAGCCTTCTTAGCAGGCGCCTTCTTGGCAGCAGCCTTCTTCGCTGCGGCCTTCTTCGCAGGCGCCTTCTTCGCGGCTACTTTCTTGGTGGCTACCTTCTTCGCTGCAGCCTTCTTGGCGGGCGCCTTCTTGGCAGCAACCTTCTTCGTTGCGACCTTCTTCGACGCTACCTTCTTTGCTGCCGCCTTCTTGGCCGGAGCCTTCTTCGCTGCAACCTTCTTCGCCGCGACCTTCTTCACCGCGACTTTCTTGGCTGCTACCTTCTTCGTGGCGACCTTCTTGGCTGCTACTTTCTTCGCCGGGGCGGCCTTCTTTGCGGTGACTTTCTTTGCTGCAACCTTCTTGGCTGCGGGTTTTTTCTTGGCAACTGCCATGGTTTTTCTCCTTCAGGTTTTCAGATGAGAGTCATTTCAAACTACACCCTTCGTCAAAACCCGCTTCCCACGCGTCGCTTCTCAAGGCGCACGCTACGAAGCGGATTATTCATCGGCGTACGCTGATCCCACCTGCTTACGCTAATGAATACGGCAAGGCGCGCCGTGCCCTTTGGCACCGCGCGCCAGATAGTGTCAGCACCGCTGATACGCGGCGCCGGCCATCGCTTGATCGAGCCAGCGAGCTTGCCGCTGGCGTTTTCCGGGGGGAAGTTTGCCCATCCCATTGAAGGGATCGCAAAAGGCCTGTCTTCTATCGCAGCCGTGTACGAGCACGGGCTAGCTAAGTCACAAGGCGCACTCTGCATCAGGCGACCGTTCTCCTAAACCTTGTCGGCCGAGCGCGCGTGAGTGTCACGCCGCTGCCCGGCCGTCCCATCGATTTCGTCTGCAACACGTCCTGGGCTTGTTGTTATTCCCAGGTCAGCGCGCCGCCGGTTTGATACTCAATCACGCGTGTCTCGAAGAAGTTGCGTTCCTTCTTCAAGTCGATCATTTCGCTCATCCACGGGAACGGGTTTTCCTCGTTCGGGTAGAGCGGGTCAAGCCCGATCTGCTGGCAACGCCGGTTGCAGATGAAGCGCAGGTAGCTCTTGAACATCGACGCGTTCAGGCCGAGCACCCCGCGCGGCATGGTGTCTTCAGCGTAGCGATATTCAAGTTCGACCGCCTCCTTGAAGAGCTCGCGGATCTCGGCCTTGAAGTCGGCGGTCCACAATTGCGGCTCTTCGAGCTTGATCTGGTTGATGAGGTCGATGCCGAAATTGCAGTGCATCGATTCATCGCGGAGGATGTACTGATACTGCTCGGCAGCCCCCGTCATCTTGTTCTGGCGACCCAGCGCCAGGATTTGCGTGAAGCCTACATAGAAGAACAGCCCTTCCATGATGCAGGCAAACACGATCAACGACTTCAGCAATTTCTGGTCCGCTTCCAGCGTGCCCGTGGTGAAGGCCGGGTCCGTCAACGTCTGGATGAACGGAATCAGGAACTCGTCCTTCGCGCGGATGGAAGCGACTTCGTGATAGGCGTTGAAGATTTCGCTTTCATCGAGCCCGAGCGATTCGACGATGTACTGATACGCGTGCGTATGGATGGCTTCTTCGAACGCCTGGCGCAGCAAGAACTGGCGGCACTCGGGAGCGGTGATGTGACGGTACGTACCGAGCACGATGTTGTTCGCGGCGAGCGAGTCTGCCGTGACGAAGAAGCCCAGGTTGCGCTTGACGATGCGGCGCTCGTCGTCCGAAAGACCATTCGGGTCTTTCCACAGGGCGATGTCGCGCGACATATTCACTTCCTGCGGCATCCAATGGTTCGCGCAACCCGCGAGGTACTTTTCCCACGCCCACTTGTACTTGAACGGCACCAACTGATTGACGTCGGTCTTGCCGTTGATGATGCGCTTGTCCGCGACGTTGACGCGCGCTTCGCTTTGCGCGGCGATGACGCCAGCGGAAGGAGTCGCGGCTGCGGGCGGAACGAAGCCATCGGAGAAGATGTTGTTCGCTTGCGCGATCTGATGAGCAGCTTGATGAGCTTGGGCAGCACGATGATCGACATGCGCTGTACCTTGCGTACCGAAAGTCGTGCCTTGAGCGTTCTGCAACGGGTTCTGTTGCGAAGCGCTCGAGGGAGCTACGGCAGTGGTCTCGTCATCCCAGTTGAGCATAAATTCTCACCATCAATTTAGTTCGGTTTGTACCATCTTTCCATGAGCATTAAAAGAGTTTGCTCATGGAAATTCTCGTTTTCACGCGTTTTAGTTTCGGCGTTGCTTCCTGCATACAACATTTGGTTCATCACATCGTGTGTGAAGCGTCATGCAAGATCGGTGGAAGCGTGTGTGAAGCGGTCCTGATCGAGTGTG
The DNA here is from genome assembly GCF_023631485.1 of Caballeronia sp. GAFFF2. Lineage (NCBI taxonomy): Bacteria > Pseudomonadati > Pseudomonadota > Betaproteobacteria > Burkholderiales > Burkholderiaceae > Caballeronia > Caballeronia sp. GAFFF2. The sequence goes on from NZ_JALQDA010000019.1 coordinate 64,139, forward strand.
TTCGATGACATCGGCGAGTGCTTCGACCGTGTTCTCTCGAAGCTCTGAGAGCGTTGCCGCATAAGGCTTTGCGGCTGACGATCAAATCATGTCGCGTGACTTCGCGCTTGCTCGATGACTCTCTTCGCGATAGATGCCGCGTAGCGCTGACGTTCTTGCTTGCGATGTTCGAGCGATGCAATGTCGAGCGATGTCACAAGACTCAAGCGCTTGGATGATTCGTGGTGTCGATACGTCATCTCTGCATGCTCTTCGCCGTGCTTCGATGTGCTTTGCCGTGGTCTCGCGAGACGCGGATGCATGAGCTCGACGAGTGACTCGATGCAAGGGTTCGAAGCCTGTTCATGCATGCACCGAAGGCTGTTTTCGACCTCTCGGCAAAGCGCTCCGATGCGTCGAAACCGTTGCCGAAGTCTAGCATTTGGCGCATCCAATTTCCACTAGATATTGTGTCTTGCGTTCCCGGCAAATACAACCTATAGCGCTTGACGCACAGCCTCAGCGGCCTCGCAGCGGATCGAGCAGAGAGCGCAAATTGTTATGGTCGATCTCATGCATGAGCGCAAGCAGGCGACCCAGCTTGCCCTCTGGAAAACCCTCACGCGCGAACCACGCGAGATAGTGAGCGGGCAAGTCGGCGATGAGCCGGTCCTTGTACTTGCCGTAGGGCATCGTCTGCGTGACGAGTCGTTGCAGGTCTTGCGGGTCCATCGCTTCTTCACTCCTCTTCCATGTTCATCGCGGCGCGTTGCGAGTTTCGTACTCGTCGGCTGCTCCATATCGGTGCCATAATCGCCGCTCTCGCTGCCTCGTGTCGAACGCGATTCTCCATGCCGATCGCCAAAGCTCTCATCGCCCCTCTCATCGTCGCGTGCGCGATGTTCATGGAAAGCGTCGATGCCAATGTCATCGTCACTGCGATTCCCGAAATGGCGCGTGCCTTCGGGCGCGATCCCGTCACGCTGAAGATTGCCGTCACGAGTTATGTGCTCGGCCTCGGCGTCTTCATACCGATCTGCGGCTGGGTCGCCGACCGCTTCGGCGCACGCACCGTGTTTCGTGCGGCCATCGGCGTGTTCGTGGTCGGCTCTATCCTCTGCGCGGCGTCCACCTCGCTCGGACCATTCACGGTGGCGCGCTTCATCCAAGGCGTCGGCGGCGCGATGATGGTGCCGGTCGGGCGCATCATCATCTTCCGCTCGGTGCGGCGCGCGGACTTCATTCGCGCGATGAACTATCTCTCGCTGCCCGCAATGCTCGGACCCGCCGTGGGGCCGCTGCTCGGCGGTTTCATCACGACATATCTGCACTGGCGGCTGATCTTCTTCATCAACATTCCGATCGGCATTCTCGGTATCTATCTGACCAACCGCTACATCGCGGATTCGCGCGAGGAGCATCCGGGCAGGCTCGACTGGTTCGGCTTCTTTCTCTCGGCGGGCGCGGGCGTGCTGCTGCTGCTCGGCTTGTCGCTCGTGGGCGGCGAGCTCGTGTCGCCAAGCATGGCCGTTGCGATGTGCGTCGTCGGCGCGCTCATGGTCTCGTTCTACATCATGCATGCGGCGCGCGTCGAACGGCCGCTGCTCGATCTGCGCTTCTTCAAGGTGCCGACGTTTCAGGCGAGCGTGATCGGCGGATCGCTCTTTCGCATCGGGCTTGGCGCGGTGCCGTTTCTGCTGCCGCTCGCGTTGCAGGAAGGGCTCGGCATGACGGCCTTCAAGTCCGGCGCGATCACCTGCGCTTCGGCTTTCGGCGGCATGTTCATGCGCTCGCTGGCGTCGCGCGTGTTGCGGCGCTTCGGCTTTCGACGCACGCTCTTCTTCAACGCGGCGCTTTCCGGCATTGCCATCGCCGCCTGCGGGACCTTCTTTCCGGGCACGCCGACCTGGCTGATCTGGGCAGTCGTGCTGCTTGGCGGCTTCTTTCCCGCATTGCAGTTCACGAGCCTCAACTCGCTCGCTTATGCGGAGATCGAAACGCGCGATGTCGGACGCGCGACGAGTCTCGCGAGCTTCGTGCAGCAGGTATCGCTCGGGCTGGGTGTGACGATTGCCGGCGTGACGCTCGAGTTCTCGCAGTATCTGAACGGACATTCGGCTGTGCAGTGGTCGGATTTTTGGCCCGCGTTTTTCGTCGTCGGAATGTTTTCGTTTTTGTCGATGCCGATAACCGCGCGATTGCCGCTCGATGCTGGCTCGGAGATTTCGCGAGGAACGCGAGGTTGATGAAAGCCTGAAGCGCCACGCTGCAAAGCCGCGAAGCAAACAGAACGATCGAACCAAAACGAAACCGGGCCGGCACCGCGCGCTTCCTTCAACGAAGCACGCAATGCCGGCCCGGCGTGAAACATAAAGCCCTACCTGATCGAACCGCCAGCAACTAGCTTACTGACAAGCTTCGCACTCGTCGAAGCCGGGGTCGCCGGGACGCATCATGCAGACGGGACCATCGGCTTCCTGAGCCGCTTCAACCGGCACGGCAGCAGCCACCACCGCCGCAGCGTTGAATCCGCCCGCCGCCGCACCGCCAACCGCGCCGCCGTTGAATCCGTCCACACCACCGGCGCCAGCGGCACCGCTACCGCCATCGCCTGAAGGAACCGCGTTGAGCGCGCCGTGCGCCACCGTCGACTTCTCGACGTGCGTCGCCGCCATCGTGCGGAGATAGTAGGTGGTCTTGAGGCCGCGCAGCCATGCGAGCTTGTAGACCTCGTCCAGCTTCTTGCCCGATGCGCCGCCCATGTAGATATTGAGCGACTGCGCCTGATCGATCCACTTCTGGCGACGCGCCGCCGCTTCCACCACCCACTTCGCGTCCAGTTCGAACGCGGTGGCGTAGATGGCGCGCAGATCGGCCGGAATGCGGTCGATGCGCGACAGCGTGCCGTCGAAGTACTTCAGGTCCGACACCATGACTTCGTCCCACAGGCCGCGCGCTTTCAGGTCGCGCACCAGGTAGTCGTTGACCACCGTGAACTCGCCCGACAAGTTCGACTTGACGTACAGGTTCTGGAACGTCGGCTCGATACACGCCGACACGCCGATGATGTTCGAGATCGTCGCCGTCGGCGCAATCGCCACGCAATTCGAATTGCGCATGCCGTGCGTCGAGATGCGCGAACGCAGCACGGACCAGTCCATGGATTCGGACGTGTCGACTTCGACATAACCGCCACGCGCCTCGGCCAGCAACTGCAGCGTGTCCTGCGGGAGGATGCCGCGATCCCACAGCGAGCCGCGATAGCTCGAGTAACGGCCGCGCTCTTCCGCCAGTTCCGTCGACGCGTAGTAAGCGTAGTAGCAGACGGCTTCCATCGAACGATCCGCGAACTCGACCGCTTCTTGCGACGCATACGGCGTGCGCAGCAGATGCAGGCAGTCCTGGAAGCCCATGATGCCCATGCCCACCGGACGATGCTTCAGGTTCGAGTTACGCGCCTTCGCCACCGCGTAGTAATTGATGTCGATGACGTTGTCGAGCATGCGCATCGCCACACTGATGGTGCGCTTGAGCTTCGCGTGATCCAGCGCGAGCGTGCCGTCCGCCTGCTTCGCCAGGTGCGCGACCAGGTTCACGGAACCCAGATTGCACACGGCGATTTCATTGTCGCTCGTGTTCAGCGTGATTTCCGTGCACAGGTTCGACGAGTGCACGACGCCCACGTGCTGCTGCGGCGAGCGCACGTTGCACGGGTCCTTGAACGTGATCCACGGATGGCCGGTCTCGAACAGCATGCCGAGCATCTTGCGCCACAGTTGCGCCGCGGGCAGCTTCTTGAACAGCTTGATCTCGCCGCGCGCCGCTTTCTCTTCGTAAGCCGTGTAGGCCTTTTCGAAAGCCGCGCCGAACAGGTCGTGCAGGTCCGGGCAGGTAGCCGGCGAGAACAGCGTCCAGTCGCCGCCTTCGTGCACGCGCTTCATGAACAGGTCGGGAATCCAGTTCGCCGTGTTCATGTCGTGGGTGCGGCGACGGTCATCGCCCGTGTTCTTGCGCAGTTCCAGGAATTCCTCGATGTCCAGGTGCCACGTCTCCAGATACGCGCACACCGCGCCCTTGCGCTTGCCGCCCTGATTCACCGCGACGGCCGTATCGTTCACGACCTTCAGGAACGGCACGACGCCTTGCGACTTGCCGTTGGTGCCCTTGATGTGCGAGCCGAGCGCACGCACGCGCGTCCAGTCGTTGCCGAGCCCGCCCGCGAACTTCGAGAGCAGCGCGTTTTCCTTGAGCGCTTCGTAGATGCCGTCGAGGTCGTCGGCGACGGTCGTCAGATAGCACGACGAAAGCTGGGAACGGCGCGTGCCGGAGTTGAAGAGCGTAGGCGTGGACGACATGAAGTCGAACGACGACAGCACGTTGTAGAACTCGATGGCGCGCGCTTCGCGGTCGATCTCGTTGAGAGACAGACCCATTGCGACGCGCATGAAGAACGCTTGCGGCAGTTCGATACGCTTGCCTTCCGTGTGCAGGAAGTAGCGGTCGTACAGCGTCTGCAGGCCGAGATAGCCGAATTGCAGATCGCGGCTCGCGTCGAGCGCGGCACCGAGACGCTTCAGGTCGAATTGCTGGAGCTTGTCGTCGAGCAGTTCGGCTTGCACGCCCTGCTTGATGAATTGCGGGAAGTATTCGGCGTAGCGCTCGCCCATTTCGGCTTGCGTCACTTCGCCTTCGAGAATTTCGCGGCGGATCGTGTGCAGCAGGATGCGCGCGGTGACCTGGCTGTACGCCGGGTCTTTTTCGATCATCGTGCGCGCGGCGAGGATGGCCGAGTCGTAGACCTGGCTCATCGGCACGCCGTCGTACAGGTTCTTCACCGTTTCGGCGACGATCGGATCGGCGGAGACGGCATCGCCCAGATTGGCGCAGGCCGAGACGATCAGAGCCTTGAGCGCGTCCAGATCGAGCGGATGCGTGACGCCGTTGTCCACCACGTTGATGCCGCTCGCGTTCGCCCGGACTTCCGGCGCGTGCGCGCGCTCTTGAGTGCGCTTCTCGCGATACAGCACATAGGCACGCGCGACGTTGTGCTCGCCGCCGCGCATCAGCGCGAGTTCGACCTGATCCTGAATGTCTTCGATATGGAACGTGCCGCCATGCGGACGGCTGCGCACGAGCGCGCGCACGACGGCTTGCGTCAGTTGGTCGACGAGTTCGCGCACGCGAGCGGACGCCGCGCCCTGACCGCCGTTCACGGCGATGAACGCCTTCGTGACCGCGATGGCGATCTTCGACGGCTCGAACGACACCACGCTTCCGTTGCGGCGGATGACTTTGTAGTCCGCGTACGTCGTGTTCGGCGCGAGCGCTGGCGCGCCCGATGCATTGGCGCCGCCCTGCGGCCGCGCGGATGCGCCTTCGAAGGAAGTCGTGGCGTTCTCGGTGGTTTGCATGTGCAAAACTCCTGATGTTCGATGGTGCGGATGGTCCGCGGATTTATCACTTATGCCGCGCGCGTTTGCTGTCGTCGTTGAACCGATGCGACACGCGCGATGTTTGACGGTAAAGCCAGGCTGTGAATACAGCAGGCTCGGAACACGAATCGCGCAAAAAATAACGCCGATAACGGCCCGCATTGTTTCTGGCGTCTCATGCGATGCCCGCGTTGGCGCGCGGTGTCGGTCGACGCGATTTCACGTTTCAACTCACGTTCCGACTCACGTTCCGACTCACGTTCGCTTGCATGCCTTCTTCACGGTGCTTCTTGCTGGCGCTCGATACACCCGATGCCCCATTCCTCGCAGATGGAAGCGTCGCGCGCACCGCCCCGGGCCAGCCAACTTCTCTTACGCCGGAAAGCCGACGGCGCCGGCTCATTAGAGCGGGCGCCGCCTCAACAACACAAGATATAGTGCAAAGTACGTCTCTCGGCACCAAGTATAGTGGACTTTCGCACAGTCTCAAAAAGTTTTATTTGCTCTGACCATGCGCTCACGGGGTTGACTTTTGCTGCGTCAAAGCACGGCAAGGGATCGGGCGTGAGCTTGCTGCGGCGCAGCGAGACAGAGCTTCCGCGAGGCGTTTATAACGAAGTCAAGATGTGTGGACAGGCGTGAATCGGGCGCGTGATTGCGCTATACGCGAAGGCCGCTTCGAGTTTTTGCGCGTGCGGGACGTTCGCGCCGAAGCCATCCTGGCGATACAGGCGTTCGCAGTCGGCGAGAGTTTAGATGTATGAGACTGCGCTCGCCGCAATATAGAGCCGCAAACCGCATCTCATGTTCACGGTTGGCTAAGTAGCCGCCGCATGCGCTTAGTGCGTGTCAAGGGAGGATGACCGTGCTTACCGCAGCACGGCCTTTGCGGGAACAGCGCGCCTTTGCGGTCTGCAAGACATCCTCGACGTGAGGCGGCGCATGTTCGTTTCGGCACCGAAGGCTCAACGCGCGTCGCGCCCTCGTGGGCTCGCGGCATGACGTCGCGCGTGTTCATCGCAACAAAAGCGCTGTCCCGCCACCACGATCGACTCGCTGCGTGGCGTATGCACGCCGCATTGCACGCAGCGGATGAGCGGATCGGTGAGCTGCGGAGCATCGCTCGCAGCGGCGCCGCCACGCGTGCGACGCGCACCAGTGGCACCCGCAGCACCCGCAGCGCCCGATGAACCCGGCGCGCCGCTTCCCGCCGACGAACGCGCATCGGCTTGAGCGCGCTCGTTGGCGCGGCGCAGTTTCTTCAGGAGCCATTGGGTCACGAAGAAGAGCGCGATCAGAAGAATGAAGTTTCGCATCGACTTGAACAGGTTGGAAATGCCGCGCTCACACCACTGCGCGATGCAGCAGCACTTCGAAGACGAACCGGCTGCCCACGTAAGCCAGCAGCAACGCGACGAACGAAGCGAGCACCCAGCGCAAGGCAGCGCGTCCGCGCCAGCCGGATACGCGTCGCGCGGTCAGCAGTGCGCCGAACATTACCCAGGAAAGGAACGCGAACACGGTCTTGTGATCGAGACGCAGCGCGCGATCGACCAGTTGCTCGTTGAACGCGATGCCCGACACCAGCGTCAGCGTAAGCAGCACGAAGCCAGCCGCGATCAATCTGAACAGCAGCTTTTCGAGCGTAAGCAGCGGCGGCAAGGTATCGAGCCAGCTCGCGAGCCAGCCGCCATTGGCCGCATGACGCGTGTTGAGACCGCGCATGCGCTGCAGCCGGCGCTCGAGCAGCAACATGAGCACCGCATGCAGCGCCGCGATGGCGAACAGCCCATAAGCGATATTGGCGATCAGAAAATGCAGCTTGAACATTGGCGCGGCGGAATAGGAAAGCACGCGCACGCCGCCGAACAGAAGCGGTAGCAAGGACGCCACGCAAGCGAGCGGCAACACGAGCAGACGCAGGCCGTCGAGCGGAAAGAAGAAGCTTTCGATCCAGTAGATGCCCGCGCCCAGCCAGAACATGGCCGAGAGCGCGAACGCGAAGCCGAAGATCATCGCGTTCTGCGGAAAGATGGTGGTGTGCAGCAGAACGCCATGCACCAGCAATGCCACTAATAATAAAGCGCGCCCGACACCGCTCATGCCCGATGCGCGCGACGTCGATGTCATCGAGCCTACGCCCGCAGGCACGCCCGCCAGCGCCGGTTCGACGGCGGTATGACGATGCGCGCGCCACCCCGCCACGGCTAGTCCGCCGTAGAGAAGCGCAGTGAGGGCATACAGTACAATATCCATGTTCGAAGTTTACACTAGGCCCCGGTTCCGCGACGCCTTCACCCTTGCGCCAGCATAGTGCGCAGCGCGGTGAGCGCGCCATGTCACTGTGAATTCTGGGCCGCATTCTATAGCGCTCCCCATGCTCGACAACCTCACTCAACGGATGGCGCGCGTCGTCAAGACGCTGCGCGGCGAAGCCCGCCTCACCGAGGCCAACACGCAGGAGATGCTGCGCGAAGTGCGTCTCGCGCTTCTCGAAGCAGACGTGGCGCTGCCGGTCGTGCGCGAATTCATCGCCAAGGTGAAGGAAAAGGCGCTCGGCGAGGAAGTCCTGTCGAGCCTTTCGCCGGGCCAGGCGCTCGTCGGCGTCGTGCAGCGCGAACTGACTGCCGTGATCGGCGGCGACTACGAAGGCAAGGCCGCCGAACTGAATCTCGCGGTCACGCCGCCCGCCGTCATTCTCATGGCCGGCTTGCAGGGCGCGGGCAAGACCACGACCACCGGCAAGCTCGCCAAGCTGCTGCGCGAAAAGAGCAAGAAGAAGGTGCTGACGGTTTCTGTCGACGTGTATCGTCCGGCGGCTATTCGTCAGTTGCAGACGGTGACCGAGCAGGTCGGCGCGGACTTCTTCCCGTCCGAGCCGGATCAGAAGCCCGCGGATATCGCGCGCGCGGCAATCGACTGGGCCAAGCGTCACTACCATGACGTCGTGATCGTCGACACGGCCGGCCGTCTCGGTATCGACGAAGCCATGATGAAGGAGATCAGCGAGCTACACGCGCTGCTCAAGCCCGCCGAGACGCTCTTCGTCGTCGACGCCATGCTCGGTCAGGACGCGGTCAACACCGCCAAGGCGTTCAACGACGCCCTGCCGCTCACCGGCGTCGTGCTCACCAAGCTCGACGGCGACTCGCGCGGCGGCGCGGCGCTCTCCGTGCGTCATGTCACCGGCAAGCCGATCAAGTTCGTCGGCGTCGCGGAAAAGCTCGACGGTCTCGAAGTGTTCCATCCGGATCGCATGGCGAACCGGATTCTCGGCATGGGCGACATTCTCGCGCTCGTCGAGGAAGCGCAGCGCGGCGTCGACACGCAAGCCGCGCAGCAACTCGCCGACAAGGTCAAGAAAGGCGGTGACTTCGACCTGAACGACTTCAAGGCGCAGCTCTCGCAGATGAAGAAAATGGGCGGCCTCTCTTCGCTCATGGACAAGCTGCCCGCGCAGTTTCAGCAAGCGGCGCAAGGCGCGGACATGAACAACGCCGAGAAGCAGATGCGTCGCATGGAAGGCATCATCAATTCCATGACGCTTCAGGAACGCGCGAAGCCCGAGCTCATCAAGGCCGCGCGCAAACGTCGTATCGCGGCGGGCGCGGGCGTGCATGTGCAGGAAGTCAACCGCATGCTGAACCAGTACGAGCAAATGCGCGGCATGATGAAGAAGCTCAAGGGCGGCAACCTGCAAAAGATGATGCGCGGCATGAAGGGCATGATGCCCGGCATGCGCTAGGCGCGACAGAACAGGCCCGCGCTCGCGCCGAACGCCGCGAGGAGCGCGGGTTTATCATAGGGCGCACGCCGCCGTTTCTTTCCACACTAAGTAGTCCGCCTCCCCGCTTCCCTCTATGAATCGCGAAGAAGCTCTCCATATTTTCAGCCACTCCGAAGAGATCGTTTCGGTCGAAGCCGTCAACGCATCGATCGAACGCATGGCTGCAGCCATCAAGGCGGCAACGAGCGACGATTTCCCGCTCGTGCTTTCGGTCATGGGAGGCGCGGCCGTTTTCACCGGCATGCTGCTGCCGCATCTCGACTTCCCGCTCGAGTTCGATTACATCCATCTGACGCGCTATCGCAACGCCATCAAGGGCGGCAGCGAAATGCAGTGGCGCGTGGCGCCGGCCGAATCGGTGAAAGATCGCGTGGTACTCGTACTCGACGATATCCTCGACGAAGGCGAAACCATGGCTGCTATCCGCGACCGCATCATGGCGATGGGCGCGAAGCAGTTTTTGTCGGCGGTGCTGTGCGAGAAGATCATCCCGAAGGCGAAACCGCTGCGTCCTGATTTCTGCGGCTTCGAAGTGCCGGACCGTTATGTGTTCGGCTGCGGCATGGACGCGAAGGGTTACTGGCGGAATCTGCCGACCATTCGCGCGCTGACCGAAGGCGCATGAGCGTTCGTTCGGTAGTCAGTGAAAAAAAAGCGGCCGAGGCCGCTTTTTTCATAGCTGATGCACGAAGGTCCGTATGCCCGTGAGCATCATCTCGACCGAAATGGCCACGAGCACGAGCCCCATCAAGCGCTCGAATGCCGTCACCGCGCGCTCGCCGAGCCAGTGTTGAATCTTCTCGGCCAGCACGAGCACGATGGCGCACACGACCATGGTGACCGTGAGCGCGCCGATCCATTCCAGCATCTTCCCCGGCGCTTGCGATGTCAGCAGCATTACAGTGGCAAGCGCGGACGGTCCCGCAAGCGCGGGAATGGCGAGCGGCACGATAAGCGGTTCGCCGCCGCGCGAGTCGCCGCCCATCGGGCCGTCGGGATGCGGAAAGATCATCCGCAGCGCGATCAGAAACAGCACGATCCCGCCGCCGATACGCAACGACAGATCCGTTAAATTCATCGCGCGCAGGAAGCGGTCGCCGGCCAGCATGAACACTAGCAGGATCACGAACGCAATCGCCACTTCCCGCAAGATCACGACGCGACGCCGCTCGATAGCGACGCCGCGCAGTGCGTTGATGAAGATTGGAATATTGCCGAGCGGATCGGTAATCAACAGAAGCAGAATCGTCGCCGACAGGAAGTTGTATTGCACGTTACTTCGCGAGCGCCTCACGAATCTTGGCCGTCACCATGCCCGCTGCCTCGTCCACCGGCACGAGTGTGGCTTCGGTATCGCGGCGCGCCTGATATTCCAACTTGCCGTCCTTGAGCCCGCGATCGCCAATGACGATGCGATGCGGCACGCCGATCAACTCCCAGTCCGCGAACATCACGCCCGGGCGCTCACCGCGATCGTCGAGAATTACGTCGAGGCCGGCTTCCTGCAAGGTCGCGTAGAGCTTGTCGGCCTGCTCGCGCACGGCTTCGCTGCGATCGTAGCCCATCGGGCAGATCACGACTTCGAAAGGCGCAATGGCTTCCGGCCAGATGATGCCCTTGTCGTCGAAGTTCTGTTCGATGGCTGCGCCCAGAATACGCGTGATTCCGATGCCGTAGCAGCCCATCTGCATGGGCGCGGGCTTGCCGTTTTCGTCGAGGAAGGTCGCGCCCATCGAATCCGAGTACTTGGTGCCAAGCTGGAACACGTGGCCCACTTCGATACCGCGACAGATTTCGAGCGTGCCCTTACCGTCCGGCGAGGGATCGCCCGCGACGACGTTGCGGATATCCGCGACTTCCGGCTCGGGCAGATCGCGGCCCCAGTTCACGCCGGTCGTGTGGAAATCCACTTCGTTCGAGCCGACCACGAAGTCGCTCATGTTCGCGACCGTGCTGTCGGCGATTACGCGCACCGGCTTTTTCGTGCCGATCGGGCCGAGATAGCCCGGCGGCGTGCCGAACCATTCGAAAATCTCCGCTTCCGTCGCGAAGCGATAACCCTTGAGGCCTGGCAACTTGCCCGTCTTGATGTCGTTCAACGAATGGTCGCCGCGCAGCATCAGAAGCCAGATGGTCGGCTCGGCGCCTTCGTTGTCGGTGGCGAGAATGATCGACTTGATCGTGCGCTCGAGCGGAATGCCGAGATACTCGGCGACGGCTTCGCACTTCGCCTTGCCGGGCGTCGGCGTCTTTTTGAGCTCTTCGGCGGGCGCAGCGCGCGTGGCGATGAGCGGCACGCCTTCGGCAGCCTCGACGTTCGCCGCGAAATCCGAAGCCGGGCAATACGCGATGTCGTCCTCGCCCGTCTCAGCGATCACGTGGAATTCATGCGAGCCGCTGCCGCCAATCGAACCGTTGTCCGCCGCGACGGCGCGAAACTCCAGGCCGATGCGCGTGAAGATGCGCACGTAGGCATCGAACATTTTCCGATACGACTCGGCGAGGCCGGCCGTGTCTTTATCGAACGAATACGCGTCTTTCATGATGAACTCGCGGCCACGCATGACACCGAAGCGCGGGCGGATTTCATCGCGGAACTTCGTCTGCACCTGATAGAAGTTCACCGGCAACTGCCGATAGCTCTTGATTGCGCTGCGCGCGATCTCGGTCACCACTTCCTCGTGCGTCGGGCCCATGACGAAGTCGCGGTCGTGACGGTCCTTGAAGCGCAGCAGTTCGGGGCCGTATTGTTCCCAGCGTCCCGATTCCTGCCACAGTTCGGCCGGCTGCACGGCGGGCATCAGCAGTTCGAGCGCGCCCGCGCGGTTCATCTCTTCACGCACGATGGCCTCGACCTTGCGTACCGAACGCAAACCGATTGGCAGGTAATCGTAAATGCCGCCCGCGACGCGACGGATCATGCCAGCGCGCATCATGAGCTTGTGGCTGACGATTTCGGCCTCGGAGGGCGCCTCTTTCAGGGTGCCGATGAAGAAACGGGATGCTTTCATTCGAGTTTTCCAAATGCGCCACGCGCTTCGAAAGCTCTGGCTCTCGAAACTGGCGATACGTGTGAACGACGGGACGGACGACGGCTTTGTACGGAGCAGAGGCAGCGCGTCGATGCGCTACTTCGGCCAACGGAAGAAGATTTTGCCGCACGCGGAGTGCTCTGGCAAAAAGTCGCTTATGCGTGCTTCGAACCCGGGCTAATGACGAAGGCCGGTTCCGCGGGTTGATTCCAATACGCCGTGCCCGTTATCTGTTTATAATCAAAGCAATTTTAAAGGATTCGAAGGTGGTTGTATGCTGGATCGTGAAGGCTTTCGCCCGAACGTCGGCATCATCCTCTTGAACGCGCGCAACGAAGTGTTTTGGGGTAAGCGGCTGCGTGAACATTCCTGGCAGTTTCCGCAAGGGGGCATCAAGTACGGTGAGACCCCTGTGCAAGCGATGTATCGGGAGTTACACGAAGAAACCGGCTTGCTTCCGGAGCACGTCAAGGTCGTCGGTCGCACGCGCGACTGGCTGCGTTATGAGGTGCCGGATAAGTTCATCAAGCGCGAAGTGCGCGGACATTATCGCGGACAGAAACAGATCTGGTTTCTGCTGCGCATGGTGGGACGCGACTGTGACATTTGCCTGCGCGCGACGGACCATCCGGAATTCGATGCCTGGCGCTGGAACGAATACTGGGTCCCGCTGGATGCGGTAATCGAGTTCAAGCGTGACGTTTATCAACTGGCTCTGACCGAGCTATCCCGCTTCTTGCGGCGTACCAACTCCCGCGTCGAACGCGGCGAGCGCGTCGCGCATCACGGACCACGCTATCCACGCGTCGTCCAGACGATGACGATCGAAGCACCTGCCGTAACCGTCGCTGGCAACGAGGTTCAGGCAGAATGCACGATCAGCGAGGAAGTGCATATCATCGTGCAGCGGTCTTCGTGCGACTGATCACTGCGGTTCTTCTTTTACTTTGACACTGAGCACGGCACGGCGAGCAATTCGCCGTGCTGTTGCCGTATGCGCACCTGTTTTCGGGAAGATCGAATTGAAAGCCATTGGTTCATTTGCGTTGTCCGCTGCGGTATCCGTGGCCATGCTGGCCACGCTCGCTGCCTGCTCAAGCAACAAAGGCCCGTCCACACAGGACGATGGCGTCTTCACCTATCTGCTCGACCAGAAGCCGGAGTGGACCGAGGAAAAGGTCGATACGCTTCCGCCGCTGCCCGAAGCCTCGAATCTGCTTGCGTTCAACGTGTCGCAGAATACGCCGCTGATTTTCGCCGTCGACAAGACTTCGCTTTCGGTCGGCAAGGATGGCGTCATTCGCTATGTGATCGTCGCGACGAGCCCGAGCGGCGCGCGCAATGTGAATTACGAAGGCATTCGCTGCGATACCTACGAATGGCGCCGCTACGCGAGCATCAACGATAACGGTACGGCTTGGGATCGCGAGGTCGCATTCGACTTTCGCCGCATAGAGAATGGCGAATTGAATGCGTATCAGGCGGCGCTGTATCAGGATTATTTCTGCACGAGCAAACTGCCGGTCGGCACGGCCAAGCAGATCGCCAGCAACATTCAGTACAAGCGCACACAGAGTTCCATCAACGTGCGCTGAAGTTGGGTTGCGTTGAGTTTACGTTGAGTTGAGTTGCGTCGAACGTGCGCTCAACTCATGCGAAAAGGCCCGCTTTCAAGCGGGCCTTTTACGTATCAAGTCTCAGACGAGCACCAGATTATCGCGGTGAATCAGCTCCGGCTCCAGCATATAGCCGAGCACCGTTTCAATCTCGCCGCTCGGCCGCCGATGAATCAGCCGCGCTTCTGAACTGCTGTAATTCGTGATACCGCGCGCCACTTCGCGTCCTTCGTCGTCCAAACAGGCGATGACTTCGCCGCGATCGAACGCGCCCTTCACGTCGATCACGCCGATCGGCAGCAAGCTCTTGCCTTCGGCGATGACCTTCTGAACCGCGCCGTTGTCGATCACCACGTGACCGCGCATTTGAAGGTGATCCGCCATCCACTGCTTGCGCGCCGCAATGCGCGCCGTACGCGCGATGAGTTGCGTGCCGATCATCTCGCCGGAAGCGAGCCGCGTGAGCACATCGGCTTCGCGGCCGCTTGCGATCACCGTGTTCGCGCCGCTATGCGCCGCGCGCTTCGCCGCGAGAATCTTCGTCAGCATGCCACCGCGTCCGAGGCTCGAACCCGCGCCGCCCGCCATGGCTTCGAGTTCGGGCGTGCCGGCGTCCGCCTGTTCGACGAGCGTCGCGCTCGGGTCCTTGCGCGGATCGGCGGTAAAGAGGCCGCGTTGGTCGGTGAGAATGACGAGCGCGTCGCCTTCGATCAGATTCGCCACGAGCGCGCCGAGCGTGTCGTTGTCGCCGAACTTGATTTCGTCGGTGATGACCGTGTCGTTCTCGTTGATGATCGGCACCGCGCCCAGACGCAGCAGCGTGAGCAACGTGGAACGCGCGTTCAGATAGCGCTCGCGGTCGGCCAGGTCGGCGTGCGTCAGCAGAATCTGCGCGGTGCGAATGCCGTGCGCGCCGAAGCTGCTCTCGTAGACCTGCGCGAGCCCCATTTGCCCGACGGCGGCGGCGGCCTGCAATTCGTCGATTTCGCGCGGACGTTTGGTCCATCCAAGCCGATGAATGCCCTCCGCGATCGCGCCGGAACTCACCAGCACGACTTCCTTGCCCTGCTCGCGCAAGGCCGCGATTTGCGCCGCCCAGCGATTGATTGCCGCATGATCGAGCCCGCGCCCGTCGTTGGTAACGAGGCTGGACCCTACTTTCACTACGATTCGCTTCGCAGCGGCGATGACCGAACGCATCGTGCGCATTCTCCTCGGATGTCGCGGCCCACGCGGGCGGGCCGCGTCGTTACTCTTCGTCTTCGTCTACGTCTTTGTCTGCTTGCTCTTTCACAGGCGTGTCGCGAAAGCGCACGTCCGCCGCGAGATCCTCGGCCTCGGCCGCGCGCGACGCGTCCGAGTTCTGCGAAATGTAGTCGTAGATTGCGTAGATGAGCGCCTCGCAACCCTGACCGGTCAGCGCCGAAATCTCGTACACCGGCCCGGTCCATTCGAAACGCTCGACGAAGTCGTCGATACGCGCGCGACGTTCGTCTTCCGGCACCATGTCGAGCTTGTTCAGCACGAGCCAGCGCGGCTTTTCGTAGAGCGACTCGTCGTATTTGCGCAGTTCGTTGACGATGGCCTTCGCCTCGGCAACGGGATCGACGTTTTCATCGAACGGGGCGAGATCGACCAGATGCAACAGCACGCCCGTGCGCTGCAAGTGACGCAGAAAGCGATGCCCAAGCCCCGCGCCTTCCGCCGCGCCTTCGATCAGGCCGGGAATGTCCGCGATCACGAAGCTCTTGCTCGGACCCACGCGCACCACGCCGAGATTCGGCGCAAGCGTGGTGAAGGGATAATCGGCGATCTTCGGCCGCGCGTTCGACACCGACGCGATAAACGTGGATTTCCCCGCGTTCGGCATGCCGAGCAGACCGACATCCGCGAGCACCTTCAGCTCGAGCTTGAGCATGCGGCGCTCGCCCGGCTTGCCGTCGGTCTTCTGACGCGGCGCACGGTTCGTGCTCGACTTGAAATGTAGATTGCCGAGGCCGCCCGAGCCGCCTTGGGCAATCAGAATCTGCTGATTGTGTTCGGTCAGATCGGCGATGAGTTCGCCCGTGTCCTGATCCGTGATGATGGTGCCGACCGGCATGCGCAACGTGATGTCGTCGCCACCTTTGCCGTAGCAGTCCGCGCCACGACCGTTTTCGCCGTTGCGCGCCTGATGCTTCTTCGAGAACCGGTAGTCGATCAGCGTATTGATATTGCGATCCGCAACTGCGTAGACGCTGCCGCCGCGACCGCCGTCGCCGCCGTCCGGTCCGCCGAACGGGACGAATTTTTCGCGGCGCATCGACGCGCTGCCATCTCCCCCGTCGCCGGCGATGACTTCAATTCTCGCTTCGTCAATGAACTTCATGCGTTGCTCCGTCCCGTGTTTCTGCTCGATGAGACCGGAACAAGCATTGAAGCTCAAATTCCGGTCGAGATACTATTTTGCCGTGACTGACGTGCGCCAGCCATGGTGATGAAGAATTCCTGGCGATGCGGCGTTTCGCGCATCCAAAAAACAAAAGGCCCCGCGAACTTCGCGGGGCCTTTGTCGGTCCTGAAGCCCGTGCAGTAAAACTTAAGCTGCCGGGACGACGACGACCGTGTGCTTTCTTGCTGCGCCCTTCGTCACGAACTTGACGTGACCGTCGGCCAGCGCGAACAGCGTGTGATCCTTGCCGATGCCGACGTTTTCACCCGGGTGCATGCGCGTGCCGCGCTGGCGAACGATGATGCCGCCTGCGTTGATTGCCTGGCCGCCATAAACCTTCACGCCGAGGCGTTTCGATTCTGAGTCGCGGCCGTTGCGGGAAGACCCGCCTGCTTTTTTGTGTGCCATTTGATTAGCTCCTTAACCGATTTCCGCGTAACGATAACGATGCGACCACGCCTTAGGCGTTGATCGCGTCGATGCGCAGTTCGGTGTAGTTCTGGCGATGGCCAGCGTGCTTTTGGTAGTGCTTCCGGCGACGCATCTTGAAGATGGTCACTTTGGCATGACGACCTTGGGAGACCACGGTAGCCTTGACGGAAGCCCCACTGACCAGCGGCGCACCGAACTTAATCGATTCGCCTTCGCCTACTGCGAGAACCTGGTCGAGCGTGATTTCAGCGTCAATGTCTGCCGGTATCTGTTCTACTTTCAATTTTTCGCCAACGGCAACTTTGTACTGCTTGCCGCCGGTTTTTATGACCGCGTACATTGAGAACCTCACTCTGAATTCATTTTTCCACGCACCGCGCGAGGAAAACACGAGATTATACATAGGGTTAGAGGCTTCGTCAAAACGCATTGACAATCCCGTGCGTTGTGCATGACGGCGCGATCCTCGGCGAAAACAGTCCGATTTGACGCCGATTTCGCAGACAAACGCCTCCGATGCTCGCGCCCGACACGCGTGGTCAGTCGGATTCGCCTTATAATCCGCCGCATCACCTTATTAGCCGATCATGTCGTCCACCGCCACTTCCCCTCCCAACGCCGCCGCACTGCTTGCCCCGATCGCCGAGGACATGCAGCAGGTCAATCGCGTCATCCGGCAGCGCCTGGCATCAGAAGTGATGCTCATCAACCAGATTTCCGAGTACATCATCGGCGCGGGCGGCAAGCGCTTGCGGCCGGCGCTCTTGCTGCTCGTCGCGGGCGCGCTCGGGGACACGACGGGGCACCGGCATGAACTGGCTGCCGTGGTCGAGTTCATTCATACGGCGACGCTTCTCCACGACGACGTGGTCGACGAATCCGACCTGCGTCGCGGCCGCAAGACGGCCAATGCGCTCTTCGGCAATGCCGCGAGCGTGCTGGTCGGCGACTTCCTGTATTCGCGCTCGTTCGAAATGATGGTGACCGTCGGCAAGATGCGCGTGATGGAGATTTTATCCGTCGCGACCAACGTCATCTCCGAAGGCGAAGTGCTGCAGCTTCTGAACATGCACGATCCGGACGTGGACGAAGCGCGTTACATGCAGGTGATCCGCTACAAGACGGCGAAGCTTTTCGAAGCGGCGGCTCAGCTCGGCGCGGTACTTTCAGGCTCTGACGCGCGCACGGAAGCAGCGGCGGCGGAATTCGGCCGGCGCATCGGCACCGCGTTTCAGATCATGGACGACTGGCTCGATTACACCGGTACGCCTGAATCCATGGGCAAGAATGCCGGCGACGACCTGCGCGAAGGCAAGCCCACGCTGCCGCTCATCTATTTGATGGAGCACGGCACGCCGGAGCAAGCAACACTCGCGCGCGAGGCGATCGAGCAAGGCGGCACGGATCGATTCGATACAATCTTCCACGCCATTACGACTTCCGGCGCGCTCGATCACACGCTGGAGTGCGCGCGCAAGGAAGCGCACGCCGCGGCAAGCGCGATTTCTTCGTTTCCAGATTCCATTTACAAAGAAAGCCTGATAGAATTATGTTCTTACTCGACGTCGAGGCAGTCTTGAAACAGACTAAACCGCCTCTAAAGTCCAGGTAAAAACAAATTCGGGGTGTAGCTTAGCCTGGTAGAGCGCTACGTTCGGGACGTAGAGGCCGGAGGTTCGAATCCTCTCACCCCGACCAGAATTGCTGAAAAACCCGCATGGTCCGCCATGCGGGTTTTTTTTTGCGCGGCTGATTTACGCGTCTGCCATGGGTCCGCCAAGCGCGTGCACGCAGCAGGCAAGTCAATAAAACCGTCTGTTATAGTCGTCCCCATCACCGCCCCTACTCGATCAACGCGTGGACAACCTTCCCTTATGGGCGCAAATTTGCGCCATCTTTCTGCTGCTCATTCTTTCCGGTTTTTTCTCGATCTCCGAAACGTCGATGATGGCGCTCAATCGCCATCGGTTGAAGTTCCTTGCCAGTCACGGATCGCTGCGCGCGCGCACCACGCAAGGACTACTCGCCAAGACCGATCAACTGCTTTCGGTCATTCTCATCGGCAACAACCTGATCAATACGATCATCCCGGTTCTCACCACGTCGATTGCGCTCAAGACTTTCGGCCACAACAACATGGTCCTGTCGATCACGACGGGCATGGTCGCGTTTCTCATCATCGTGTTCGCAGAAATTGCGCCGAAAATAGTCGGCGCGACGTATCCCGAAAAAGTCGCGCTGCCCGCGAGCCTGATCCTTTCGCCGCTCATGCGCATCGCGCGGCCGCTCGTGTGGTTCGTAAATCTTTTCGCCAACGCCATTCTGAGCGCGTTGCACATCAACACGAAAGGCGGCCGCGATCAGCGCATTTCGCCGGAAGAATTGCGCACCATCGTGCTGGAATCGGGCAGTTTCATGCCGACCAAGCACCGCAGCATCCTGCTGAATCTGTTCGATCTGGAGAACATTTCCGTCGATGACGTGATGATCCCGCGCCGACGCATTGAAGCGCTCGACTTCGATGCGCCCTTCGACCAAATTCTGCATCAGCTCGAAACCTGCTATCACAATAAGCTGGTGGTGTTTCAGGGCGATATCGACCGCGTGCTAGGCGTGCTCCACGTGCGCAAGACCTTGTCCGCGCTGCATAACCAGGAACTCGAACGCGAGACGCTGCGCGCGCTGCTCGCCGAGCCTTACTTCGTGCCGACCGGAACGCCCGTGTTCCAGCAGCTTCAGTACTTTCAGGAAAGCGGCCAGCGAATCGCGATCGTCGTCAACGAATACGGCGAATTGCAGGGGCTCGTGACGCCGGAAGACATCATCGAAGAACTGATCGGTGAATTCACGACGACGATTCCGCGCGGCGCAGGTTCGCGGGGCGGCTGGGACGACAAAGGCGAGTGCATCGTGGCGGGCAGCATGCCGCTGCGCGAACTCAACCGCTGGCTCAAGCTGACCCTGCCGACCGATGGCCCCAAGACGCTCAACGGTCTGATCCTCGAAACGCTGGAGGACATTCCGGACGGCGACGTGTCGGTGCGCATCGCGGGCGTGTATTTCGAAGTCATGCGCAGCGACGATCAAGCCATCCGCACGGTCAAGATTTTCCGCCCCGTCGCGCCGGTCAAACGCCCGCAGCGTTAGCCATTCGGACGACTACGCACGCGCCGTGCGCCGCGAGATGATCGGAGCCTTCCGACATCGACCGGCTCACGCGCATGAATTCTCCCTTTCGCCTTGCTTCAACCGCCGATCCGGCACCCGAGTCCCCTTCCGATCAAGACGCGCCCGCGGTCACGCTCGTCGCCGATACGTTGCGCGAAGCGGCGTCGCGCGGCGCGTCCGATGTCCACATCGAGCCGGGCGAGCATGGCTGGCGCGTTCGTTTGCGTGTCGATGGCGTGCTCCATGTGTTGCGGCATCCGCCAACGCATCTGCGCGATGCCGTCATCACGCGAATCAAGGTGCTGGCGCGGATGGATATCGCCGAGCGGCGCGTACCACAGGACGGGCGGCTGCGCCTCGCGCTGGCGGGCGGGCAGATTGGCGACTATCGCGTGAGTTCGCTGCCGACCGTGTTCGGCGAAAAGTTGGTATTGCGCAGGCTCGACGCGCTGCCGCCCGCTCTTTCGCTCGATGCCCTCGGGCTCGATGCGCAGCAAAGCCGCACGGTCGAGTCCGCCATTCGCGCGCCGCATGGTCTCGTGCTCGTGACGGGTCCGACCGGCAGCGGCAAAACGCTCTCGCTCTATTGTTTCCTGCAGATGCTCAACGCCGAGGCGCGCAACATCTGCTCGGTCGAGGACCCGGTGGAGATTCAACTCGCGGGTATCAATCAGGTGAACGTGCGCGACAAGGCGGGGCTCAACTTCGCCGTCGCCTTGCGCGCGTTCATGCGGCAAGACCCGGACATCGTGATGGTCGGGGAAATCCGCGATGCCGAAACCGCCGACGTCGCCGTGAAAGCCGCACAGACCGGCCATCTCGTGCTCTCGACGCTGCACACCAACGACGCGCCCGCGGCTATCGCACGGCTGATCGATATCGGCGTCGCGCCGTATAACCTCGCATCCGCGCTGCGGCTCGTCACCGCGCAAAGGCTCGTGCGCAAGCTGTGCGAGGCGTGTCGCGCGCCCGCGCCACTTACGCTAGACGACGGCATCCGGCCGTTCGAGCCGCGTGGGTGTCCGGCGTGTCATGGCATCGGATATCGCGGGCGCGTCGGCGTGCATCAGGTGATGCCGGTTTCCGATGACATCCGCGAACTCATCGTCGGACGCGCGGCGACGCACGCCATTGCCCGCACGGCGCAACTGCACGGCATGCCCGCCTTGCGCGATGCCGCTTTCGCACGCGTTCGCGAGGGCGTGACGAGCGTCGCGGAAGCCACCGAGGCCACGGAAATCGCATGATGCGCGACGAATCCACGGACACGCGCTTCGCGTGGCGCGGCGTCGATGCCGACGGCCGGCGCCGCAGCGGCAAGACCATCGCCGCCGATGCCGCATCGGCGCGCGCGTCGCTTCGGTCCAACGGCGTGATCGTCATCGGGCTGGAGGCACTCGGCCGGGCCCCGGCGCCGCGCACGAAAGGGATCGAGATCACGGTCTTTACGCGTCAGCTCGCCGGTTTGCTGCGCGCGGGACTGCCGCTCGCAAATGCGCTCGACATGCTATCCAATGCCGGTTCGCGCGGCGGATTGACACGTCTCATGCGCACGCTCGCCCGCGACATTACACGCGGCGTGCCGTTTTCGGCGGCGCTAGCGCGTCATCCCGCTTCGTTCGATGCGCTGTATTGTCAGCTCGTCGCGGTCGGCGAAGTGGCGGGCGCGCTGCCTGCCGTACTCGGACGTATCGCCGATGACCGCGAGCGCAGCGCGTCGCAACGCGCGAAGCTGCGGGCCGCGCTGACCTATCCGGTGATGGTGCTACTGCTGTCGCTCGCGATCACGGCGGGGCTGCTGATCGGCGTCGTGCCGACCTTCAAGACGATCTTCGACGGCTTCGGCGCCGCCCTGCCCGCGCCGACCCGCTTCGTGCTCGCGCTATCGGACGGCGTCGCGCGTCATGGCGTGCCGTTCGTGGTGGTTTGCGCGTGCGTGGCGCTGATCGGCGTACATCGGCTGAAGCGGTCACCGCAGGCGCGACGGCGCGCGGATCTCGCCGCGCTGCGTTTGCCGCTCGCGGGCACGTTGCTGCGCTCGCTTGCAGTGGCGCGCTGGAGCCGCGCGCTCGGCACGCTGCTCGCGGCCGGCACGCCACTCTCCGACGCATTCGATTCGCTCACTCAGGCCACCGGAAATCGCGTGTTCGACGACGCCACCGTGGAGATCGCCGTGCGTCTGCGGCGCGGCGAGCGTCTCGCGGCCGCCATGCGCGCGCTGCGGTGCTTCCCCGATGACGTCGTACAGCCGATCGCCGTCGCCGAGGAATCCGGCTCGCTCGACGCCATGCTGCTCGATCTCGCGAGCCTTGCCGACCGGCAGGTGGACGATCGCATCGGCACCTTTGCGAGTCTGTGCGAACCCGTGGTGATCGCCGTGCTGGGCGCGCTCGTGGGCGGTCTCGTCATCGCGATGTATCTTCCCATCATTCAGCTCGGCAACGTGGTGTAGCATCGCGGGCCAAAGCCATCGTTTCACTAACATGCAGCCTTTGTTCGATCCATCCGCCGTTCATTACGCCAGCCGCTATTTCGCGGCTTTTGCCGCGCTTCCGTACGCCGTTCAGTACGGCTTCGCCATCGTGTTCGGCCTCGTGATCGGCAGCTTTCTCACCGTCGTCGTGCACCGCTTGCCGGTCATGCTCGAACGCGCCTGGCGCGCCGAAGTCGATGCAGCGCTTCCAAATGCTCCGCAGCCCGAAGGCGATTCCTACCCAGAACGCTTCAACCTTGCCGTGCCGCGCAGTGCGTGCCCTCATTGCGGTCACGTCCTGCGCGCGTGGGAAAACATTCCCGTCGTCAGCTATCTCGCTCTGCGTGGAAGATGCGCGTCATGCGGCGCGCGCGTAAGCCCGCGTTATCCGCTGATCGAACTGACGACGGCCACGTTCGCCGCGCTTTCGCTCTACGCGTTCGGACCGGACTGGCCCGCGTTCGCCGCGTTCGGGCTGTGCGCGACGCTCTTGGCGGCCAGTCTCATCGATTACGACACGCGCTATTTGCCCGATGTGCTGACGCTGCCTCTGCTTTGGGCCGGGCTCATCGTCAATTTCGGCGCGGGCGGGTTTGCGACCCTGCACGATGCCGTGACCGGCGCCATCGCGGGCTACCTTTTCCTGTGGTGCGTCTACTGGCTCTTCAAACTCGCGCGCGGCGTCGAAGGCATGGGCTATGGTGACTTCAAGCTACTCGCGGCTATCGGCGCGTGGCTCGGCTGGGAAGCGCTTGCGCAGGTCGTGCTGATCTCGGCGGTCGCGGGCGCGGCCTTCGGCATCGTGGCGACGTGGCGCGGGCGCATGCGCTTCGAAGAACCGCTGCCGTTCGGGCCGTTCCTCGCGGCGGGCGGCGCGATCACGCTTTTTATCGGTACGCCGCTTTATGCTTTGTTCGGATGACGACAAGGAGCCACGGATGTTCAGCATCGGTCTGACGGGCGGCATCGGCAGCGGCAAAAGCACGGTCGCTGATCTTTTCGCGGCGCGCGGCGTGCCGCTAGTCGATACCGATCTCATCGCGCATCAGGTGACAGCGCCGGGCGGCGTCGCGATGCCGCTTATCGCGAATGAGTTTGGCCGAGAGTTCGTTGCAACCGACGGCTCGCTCGACCGCACGAAAATGCGCACGCTCGTCTTCTCCGACGATACCGCGAAGGCCCGGCTCGAAGGCATCGTGCATCCGCTGATTCGCGCGGAGACCGAGCGTCAGCGGCAGGCTGCAACGGGCGCGTATCACATCGTCGTCGTACCGCTTCTGGTGGAATCGGGCAACTGGAAGACGCGAGTGTCACGCGTGCTGGTGGTCGATTGCCCGGTGGAAACGCAGATCGCGCGCGTCATGCGGCGTAATGGCTTTGCGCGCGAACAAGTGCTTGCGATCATTGCGAAGCAGGCAACGCGGAAAGCACGCCTCGAAGCAGCGGACGATATCGTCATAAACGATGAAACATCCACGCTGGACACGCTCGCCCGTCATGTCGACACCTTGCACGCCCGCTATCTCGCGCTGGCGTCCGAATGAGCGTTCGTTGCGGCCGGCATGGGCGAAATTATCGAAATGCTTCGAAATCGACCTAAATGTGGCGCGATTTGCTAGGGTAGGGATGCAGCATTAGAATGTCCTGACTTCCCTGCCGGGGAAGCAACCGACCTACGCCGAGGCGAGCGCTTGATCCTTTACGAGTATCCCTTCAACGAGCGAATCCGGACGCTGTTGCGTCTCGAAGACCTGTTCGAGCGCTTCACGTTCTTTCTGACTCAGGAAGATCCGCGGGAGCATCATGTCGCGTTGATCACGCTCTTCGAGATCGCCGAAGTCGCGGGCCGTACGGACCTCAAAGCCGATCTCATGAAGGAACTGGAGCGCCAGCGCCAGACGCTCGCGCCCTTTCGCGGCAATCCCGGGATCGAACAAGAAGCGCTGGAAGCGGTGCTGGGCGAGATCGAACAGACGCTCGCGGGCCTTGCGGACATGCACGGCAAGACCGGCCAGCATCTTGCGGACAACGAGTGGCTCGCAAGTATTCGTAGTCGTACGATCATTCCCGGCGGTACGTGCAAATTCGATTTGCCCTCGTATTACGCGTGGCAGCAGTTGCCGGTGGAAGAGCGCCGGCAGGACATCGCCAAATGGGTCATGCCCATGCTCGCTTTGCGCGACGCCGCCGCCATCGTATTGCGGCTTGCGCGCGAATCCGGCCAGGCGTCTAAAGTCATGGCCATGCAGGGCAGCTATCAGCAGATGTTGTCCGGCAGAACGTATCAACTAATGCAGGTGCGGGTGTCGCAAGAAGTTCGCGTGATTCCCGAAGCAAGCGCAAACAAGTACATGCTGTGGGTGCGTTTCACCGTGCAGGACGGCGATCTCAAGCCGCGCGCCGTCGATGTCGACGTGCCCTTTCATCTGACGCTTTGCAGCCTTTGAACCCGAGCATTTCCGTTTCGTATCGAGGATAGATCGAAGCCCGCTCCATTCGTTACGTCTCATCGTCATGACCACTGTCGTCAAATGCCCGACCTGCGCCAAGGAAGTTCGCTGGGTACCGGAAAACCGTTTTCGTCCTTTCTGCTCTGAGCGTTGCAAGCAGATCGATCTGGGCGCCTGGGCCACCGAAAAGTACAAGATCGGAGGCAACGCCCAGGAAACGCCGCCTGACGACGACACGCGCGGCAGCCTGAACTAAGCTTCTTCGGCGAGCCATTCCAGAATGGGAATGGCTGCAGGCAGCAGCGGCGCCACGTCCACCGGCAGAGTCTGCCAAGAGATAGCCTGCCCTTCGCGCCCGAGCGGCTCGCCCTTCCACTCCGTCACTTTGCAGAAAAACAGCCGCACGTAGGCATGCGGATAATCGTGTTCGAGCGTGCGCCAAAGTTCACAGGCGACCACGTCGATACCCAGCTCTTCATGCAACTCCCGGCCAAGCGCAGCCTCGACGCCCTCTCCTCTTTCCAGCTTGCCGCCCGGAAATTCCCAGTAACCTTCGTATGGCTTGCCCGGCGGACGCTGCGCAAGCAGATAGCGCCCGTCCGGCTGAACCATGACGCCGACGGCCACTTTCGTCACCTTGCGGCCATCGGGCGCAAGATCGATGGTCGCCTCGTTCTCGTGCCTGGCGTCGGTCATGTCCGTCATTGCTTGCGTCCCGACCAGTCGCGCGCGAACTGCCATGCAACACGGCCCGAACGCGAACCGCGCTCGAGCGCCCAGACGAGCGCATCGCCACGAGCGCCGGCAATCTCGGCTTCATCGACGCCGAAATGCTTCAGCCAATGGCCGACGATCGCCAGATAATCGTCCTGCTTGAATGGATAGAAGCTCACCCACAGCCCGAAACGCTCCGACAGCGAAATCTTCTCTTCGACGACTTCGCCCGGATGAATCTCGCCATCGGACGTGTGCTTGTACGTCTCGTTTTCGCTCATGTACTCGGGCATCAAGTGACGGCGATTCGACGTCGCGTAAATGAGCACGTTGTCAGACTGCGCGGCAACCGAGCCGTCGAGCGCGACTTTGAGCGCCTTGTAGCCAGACTCGCCTTCCTCGAAGGAAAGATCGTCGCAGAACACGATGAAGCGTTCCGGTCGCGTTGAAATGAGATCGACGATATCGCCAAGGTCGTGCAAATCGTCTTTGTCGACTTCGATCAGACGCAGGCCGTCTTTCGAATACGCGTTCAGGCAAGCCTTGATGAGCGACGATTTACCCGTGCCGCGCGCGCCCGTCAGCAACACATTGTTGGCGGGCAGCTTCTGCACGAACTGACGCGTATTCTGTTCGATCAGGCCTTTCTGACGGTCGATGTTCTGGAGATCATCCAGCGCAATCTGCGAAACAGCCGTCACCGGCTGCAGATAGCCGCGCCCCTGGCGCTTGCGCCAGCGAAACGCCACTGCGGATTCCCAGTCGATTTCCGGCGCCGCGGGCGGCAACATGCCTTCGATGCGCGCCAGCACCGCTTCGGCACGCGTGAGGAATTGTTCGAGCTTGTCCATGGTGTCTTTTTCTTGGGCGCGCCGGATCAGGAGCGATAGTCGGCGTTGATGCTCACGTAATCGTGCGAAAGGTCACAGGTCCAAACGGTGGCTTGTGCGTCGCCACGGCCGAGCAGCACGCGAATCGCGATCTCGCTCTTTTTCATCACGCGCTGGCCGTCTTCCTCGCGATACTCGGGGTTACGCCCGCCCGCTTTCGCGACGAGCACGTCGTCGAGGTAAAGATCGACCTTGCCGACGTCGAGGTCCGCCACGCCCGCATAGCCGATTGCCGCGAGAATACGCCCGAGATTAGGGTCCGACGCATAGAACGCGGTCTTCACGAGCGGTGAATGGCCGATTGCATAAGCAATCTGGCGGCATTCCGCGACGTCCTTGCCGCCTTCGACGGTGATCGTCATGAACTTGGTCGCGCCTTCGCCATCGCGCACGATGAGCTGCGCCAGTTCTTGTGCGACGGCAGTGACTGCATCGCGCAAAGCAGCGTAAGCGGGTGAATCCGTCGAAGTGATTGCCGGCAGGCTCGATTTGCCCGACGCGATCAGGATGAATGAATCGTTGGTCGAGGTATCGCCGTCGATGGTGATGCAGTTGAACGAGCGATCCGCAACGTGCCTCACCAGTTCGTCGAGCACGGGTTGCGCGACGTTGGCATCGAAGGCGAGGAAACCGAGCATGGTGGCCATGTTCGGCTTGATCATGCCCGCGCCCTTGCTGATGCCCGAAAAGGTCACCGTGTGGTCGTCGATCCGCACCTGACGCGACGTGGCTTTCGGCAGCGTGTCCGTGGTCATGATGGACTGCGCGGCTTCGAACCAGTGCGCGGCCTGCTGATTGGCCAGCGCGGCAGGCAAGCCCGCTTTCAGACGATCGAGCGGTAGCGGCTCGAGAATCACGCCCGTGGAGAACGGCAGGATCTGCTGCGCGTCGAGGTTCGCGAGGCGCGCAAGCTCCGCGCAAGTCTCGCGAGCGATCACGAGGCCCGGCTCGCCGGTGCCCGCATTCGCGTTGCCCGTGTTGATGACGAGCGCGCGAATGCCCTTGCCGCCCGCGCGAACGGCTTCGAGATGCTCGCGGCAGACGATTACCGGCGCGGCGCAAAAACGATTTTGCGTGAACACACCCGCCACGGTCGCGCCTTCATCGACGCGAATGACCAGCACGTCCTTGCGGTTGGGCTTGCGAATGTTCGCCTCGGCCCAGCCTAGCGTGACGCCGGCGACGGGATGAAGCGCTGCGGGATCGATCGAGGGGAAATTGACGGCCATGTTCGCGACTCAGCTGTAGGTGACGCGTGCCGGTGAGAAGACCAGGCCGGCACAGGATGAAGGACTGACGCGCGCCGGGAGCGGAGCGACGCCGTGAAACGCGCGCGAAAGCGCCAGATGGACAAACGACGCATTGCTGCGTCGCTTGGTCCGTTTCGTCTGAGCAGCCTATTAAGCCAGCTTGCCGTGACAGTTTTTGTACTTCTTCCCGCTGCCGCACGGGCACGGGTCGTTGCGGCCGACCTTCGGCAGATCGTCGGCTGAACGTGTGACGACGCTGACGTCGTCGCCTGCGGACATAGCCTGATTGACCATCTGCGCGGCGGCGGATGCCGCCACCGCGGCGGGCGCGGGCGCTGCCGCCGGCGCGTTGAAGTCCGCGTGCGTGAACGACACGTTCTCCAGATGGCTGCCGCGCTCTTCGTACTGTTCGGCGGCTTCTTCGAGCTGCTCCGGCGACTGGATCTGCACGTTCATCACGACGCGCGTGACTTCCTGCTTGACCTCGTCGAGCATGGCCGCGAAGAGTTCGAACGCCTCGCGCTTGTATTCCTGCTTCGGGTTCTTCTGCGCATAGCCGCGCAGATGGATGCCCTGACGCAGATGATCGAGCGCGGCCAGATGTTCGCGCCAGCGGCTGTCGAGCGTCTGCAGCATGATCGAGCGTTCGAACGCGCTGAATGAATCGCGGCCGACCATGGCGACCTTCGCCTCGTACGCTTCGTCGGCGGCGGCGAGCACGGCTTCGTTGATTTCCTCGGCGTCGATGGAGTTCGACTCGTTGATCATCTCCTGCACGGCGAGATCGAGCGACCAGTCATTGCGCAGCACTTCTTCGAGCTCGGGCGCGTCCCACTGTTCCTCGATACTGCCCGCCGGCACGAAGTTGCGCACCAGGTCGCCGATCACGCTCTGACGCATGGCCGCGATGGTTTCCTGCACGTCCGTCGCTTCCAGCAACTCGTTGCGCTGCTGATAGATCACCTTGCGCTGATCGTTGGAGACGTCGTCGTATTCGAGCAGTTGCTTCCGGATGTCGAAGTTGCGCGCTTCCACCTTGCGCTGCGCCCCTTCGATCGACCGCGTGACCATGCCCGCTTCGATCGGCTCGCCTTCCGGCATCTTCAGGCGGTCCATGATCGCGCGCACGCGGTCGCCCGCGAAAATGCGCAGAAGCGGATCATCCAGCGAAAGATAGAAGCGCGACGAACCCGGATCGCCCTGACGGCCCGCGCGGCCGCGCAACTGGTTGTCGATACGGCGCGATTCATGCCGCTCGGTCCCGATGATATGCAGGCCGCCCGCTTCCTTCACGGTGTCATGCAGCATCTGCCATTCGTCGTGCAGCTTCTGAATCAGCCGGGCCTTTTCGCCTTCGGCAATCGAAAGATCCGCCTCGATGAACGAAGCCTGCTTCTCGACATTGCCGCCAAGCACGATGTCCGTGCCGCGACCGGCCATGTTGGTCGCAATGGTCACGGCGCTCGGACGCCCCGCTTCCGCGACGATGGCCGCTTCGCGCGCGTGCTGCTTCGCGTTCAGCACTTCGTGGCGAATGCCTGCCTGAGTGAGCAAGCCGGAGAGCAATTCCGACGCTTCGATGGACGTCGTGCCGACGAGCGTTGGCTGACCGCGTTCGACGCACTCGCGAATGTCGCGGATGACGGCGTCGTAACGTTCCTTCGATGTCTTGTAGATCTGATCCTGCTTGTCGACACGCTTCGGCGCCCGGTTGGTCGGGATCACGACCGTTTCCAGACCGTAGATTTCCTGGAACTCGTAGGCTTCCGTGTCAGCCGTGCCGGTCATGCCGGACAGCTTGGAATACATGCGGAAATAGTTTTGCAGCGTGATGGAAGCGAGCGTCTGGTTTTCGCTCTGGATCTGCACGTGCTCCTTGGCTTCCACTGCCTGATGCAGACCGTCCGACCAGCGGCGGCCCGTCATCATGCGGCCCGTGAATTCGTCGACAATAACGACCTCGCTGCCCTGCACGACATAGTGCTGATCGCGGAAGAACAGCGTGTGCGCGCGCAAAGCGGCGTACACGTGGTGCATCAAGGTGATGTTCTGCGGCGCGTAGAGACTTTCGCCCTCGCCGATCAAACCCCATTCGGCAAGCAGACGCTCCGCCTTTTCATGGCCCGATTCGGTGAGGAACACTTGACGCGCTTTCTCGTCGAGCGTGTAGTCGCCCGGCTTTTCGACGCCCGTGCCGTCCGCCTTCTCCTCGCCGATCTGCTGTTCGAGCAGCGGCGGGAGCGCATTCATGCGCACGTAGAGGTCGGTGTGATCTTCGGCCTGACCGGAAATGATGAGCGGCGTACGCGCTTCGTCGATGAGGATCGAATCCACTTCATCGACGATGGCGAAGTTGAGCGGCCGCTGCACGCGCGCGTTGGTCTCGTAGACCATGTTGTCGCGCAGATAGTCGAAGCCGAATTCGTTGTTCGTGCCGTAAGTGATGTCCGCCGCGTAGGCTTCCTGCTTCTGGCCGTGTTCCATTTGCGACAGATTCACGCCGCACGAAAGACCCAGGAAGTTGTAGAGACGCGCCATCCATTCGGCGTCGCGTTGCGCGAGGTAGTCGTTCACCGTCACGACGTGCACGCCGCGGCCCGACAGCGCGTTCAGATACGCGGCGAGTGTGGCGACGAGCGTCTTGCCTTCGCCCGTGCGCATTTCCGCGATCTTGCCGTAATGCAGCACCATGCCGCCGATCAACTGGACGTCGAAGTGGCGCATTTTCAGGACGCGCCGACTCGCTTCGCGACAGACCGCGAATGCCTCGGGCAGAAGCACGTCGAGCGATTCGCCGCTCGCGACGCGCTGGCGGAACTCGTCCGTCTTCGCGCGTAGCTGATCGTCCGTGTATTTCTCGACGGTCGGCTCGAGGGCGTTGATCGCCACAACGGTCTTTTGGTACTGCTTGACCAGCCGCTGATTGCGGCTGCCAAAAATCTTCTGAAGGAAACCGGTGGTCATCGGATCAGTGTCTGCGTCGCGGCTTCGGATGGGCGCATGTTGCTTGCTGCGTCCGAGTTCGGAGAACCCCGGCGACTTAAGTCCATTGGGTGAAATCGAATCGGGAATTTTAGCACGCGAGTTTGGCAGACCTTACGTCCGCGTGGGCTCGCGCGCGTCGGGGGAACGCGACAGTCAACCGTTTGAAAGTTTGTTCCGGCGCGGTTGCCGAATAAGGCTTGCGCGTCGGGGAAGCGCGCGGGCGCGCGTTACAATCGAACCATTGCGTCGGGCGTTCTCAAGCCAAAAATGAGCCGTTTTTCTACAAATTCAAGATCTGGACCGCAGCGGTTCGATCCGCGCAAGCCACAGGCGCTGGCCGATGTCCTCGATCGCACCGATGCCTTTCGCGCATTGCGGGCGGGCGTCGAGCAAGTGGCGGCGCTGCAGCGCGATCTGAGCACGCTCCTGCCGGATTATCTCGCGGCCAATGTCGAGCCCGGTTTCATCAAGGATGGCGTGCTAGCGCTTTTCGCCGCGCATAACGCGCTCGCGGCGCGGCTGCGCCATATCGAGCCCACTTTGCTCGCCGATTTGCAGCAACGCGGCTGGGCGGTCAACTCGCTGAGAGTGCGCGTGCGTCCGCAATCGATGCAGGACGCGGTGCCGCCCAAGCAAGCGCGGATGTCGGCGGCGGGTGCATCGGCGCTGCACGAGCTTGCCGAGATGCTCGCGCCTTCGCCGCTGCAGGAAGCGCTCGCGAAAATGGCCGCGCGTCATCAAGGCAAAGGCAAAAAAAAATGAGCGATGCTTTCGCACCGCTCATTCGCTTGAAACTCGCTGCCTGAAGTGACTCAGGCAAATGCCGTCTGCGTGTCGAAACTGAAACCGCGCGGCGCCTTCTGAATGTCCTCGAACGTGACCATTTCGTAAGCGTCTTCGTTTGCGAGCAATTCGCGCAAAAGCATGTTGTTCATGGCGTGGCCGCCCTTGTACGCTTTGTATGACGCGAGCAGGGGATGCCCCACGACATACAGGTCGCCAATGGCGTCCAGCATCTTGTGCTTCACGAATTCGTCGTCGTAGCGCAAGCCGTCGTTATTCAGGATGCGGTACTCGTCGAGCACGATCGCGTTGTCCATGCTGCCGCCGCGTGCGAGACCGAGTTCGCGCATCATTTCAACTTCGTGCGCAAAGCCGAACGTACGAGCACGCGCGATTTCACGCACATATGACGTAGTTGCGAAATCCACTTCTAACGCCTGACCGGTCTTGTCGACGGCCGGGTGACGGAAGTCGATGGTAAAGCTCAGTTTGAAGCCGAAATACGGGTCGAGGCGCGCGAATTTATCGCCGTCGCGCACTTCGACGGGCTTCGTCACCTTGATGAATTTCTTCGGTGCGTTCTGCTCTTCGATACCCGCCGATTGAATCAGAAACACGAACGAAGCCGCGCTGCCGTCCATGATCGGGATTTCCTCGGCCGTTACATCGACATACAGATTGTCGATACCGAGTCCCGCGCATGCCGACATCAAGTGCTCGACGGTGGAAACGCGCGCGCCGTCCTTCTGCAACACGGACGCCAGACGCGTGTCGCCGACGGACATCGCGGACGCAGGAATGTCGACCGGTTGCGGCAGGTCGATACGCGAGAACACGATGCCCGTGCCAGCCGGTGCGGGCTTGAGCGTCAGTTCGACCTTTCGGCCGGAATGGAGCCCGATCCCCACGGTCTTGACTACGGTCTTGATTGTTCGCTGCTTCAACATGATTTTCTTCTTCCGATATGAATTCCCAATAAAGAGAATTAATCGCACTATATAAGCTAATAGGCCGAAGTATACTCCATCCAGTGCACGTCGTCGCGCTCCGGGAGGTTTCAAGTGTTTCCCGGTGTTACCTGCCGATGACAGATTTAATGAAGTGGAACGGGCCGATGGCCGGAATGGAGGCATTTCCGGTCATCGGCCCCAAGTTGCGGCTGTTTGAGAGTGCGTCTGCGGCGTTGTACAGAGACAACGCGACGCCGCTTCACTCAGCGCAACGTCGCCAGGATGCTTTGAGCGTCGCTGACTTCGAACTTGCCGGGCGCTTCGACATTGAGCGTCTTGACCACGCCATTGTCGATCACCATCGCGTAGCGCTGGGAACGAATTCCCATGCCGCGCTCGGTCAAATCCTGATCCAGTCCGAGTGCCTGGGCAAAACGCGCACTGCCGTCCGCGATCATCTTCACCTTGCCCGCGGTTTGAAGATCGCGTCCCCACGCGTTCATGACGAACGCGTCGTTGACGGAAACGCACCAGACTTCGTCGATACCCTCAGCGGAAAACTCCTCCGCCGCCTCGACGTAGCCGGGCACGTGTCTGGCGGAACACGTCGGCGTGAACGCGCCCGGCAATCCGAAGATCACCACGCGCTTGCCAGCGGTCCGCTCGCGCGCCGAGAACCCGTTCGGTCCCACGGCGCAGCCTTCGCTCGGCTCCTCGATGAACTCGAAGAGACGCACATCCGGCAACGTTTCACCCACTTTGATCATGCTCGGTCCTTCCCTCGTCAGTGCCCGCACATTCCGGCGAAGTGCATCGTCCCGCGCTTGACGCTTTATCGCGAAGTTCGACGACACCGGCTTCATCTGCACAGTGGCAAATTCGTGGAGAGCGCCTGGCCACGGCCTGGCGTCCGATTCGATACGTCCTCGAACGCGGCCTTGGACAGTCGCCCCACGTGAAGCCTGCATTGTCGCGCTTCTCGATTCAGCGCGCGTGATAACGGGTGCTACGGCTTCGCTCGTCGCCATGATTCGGCGATGAGGCCCGTCTTAGTCCGCTTGCTTGCGTAGGAACGCCGGGATGTCGTAAGTGTCGACGCCCTTTTCCTGCAATGCCTGCACATGCGATGCCGCCGTTTCCCGCGTCGAACGCCACACTGCCGGCGTGTCCA
Source organism: Caballeronia sp. GAFFF2 (assembly GCF_023631485.1). Taxonomy (NCBI): domain Bacteria; kingdom Pseudomonadati; phylum Pseudomonadota; class Betaproteobacteria; order Burkholderiales; family Burkholderiaceae; genus Caballeronia; species Caballeronia sp. GAFFF2. The sequence goes on from NZ_JALQDA010000019.1 coordinate 97,682, forward strand.
GCTGACCGTAATCCGTCGGCTGACCATGCTGCGGCGAATACGTGTTGTGCGTTGCGTGCGCATGCGCGACCGGCTGATTGTCGGTGCCCGTGCGCAGGAGGGTCATTGGCGCTTGCTGCTGCTTCTTCGCCGCGCGGCCCAGGCCCGTTGCCACCACCGTCACGCGCAGGGCGTCGCCCATTGCGTCGTCGTACACCGCGCCGAAGATCACGGTTGCGTCGTCGGCCGCGTAGCTCTTGATGGTATTCATCACTTCACGCGTTTCCGACAAACGCAGCGAACGGCTCGACGTGATATTCACGAGCACGCCGCGCGCACCCGACAAGTCCACGCCTTCGAGCAACGGGCTCGCCACGGCCTGTTCCGCCGCGAGACGTGCGCGATCGACGCCGGCGACTGTCGCCGTGCCCATCATCGCTTTGCCTTGCTCGCCCATCACGGTCTTCACATCTTCGAAGTCGACGTTCACGAGACCATCGACGTTGATGATTTCCGCGATGCCCGCGACAGCGTTGTTCAGCACGTCATCCGCGCACTGGAAGCACTTGTCCATTTCGGCGTCGTCGCCCATCACGTCGAACAGCTTGTCGTTCAACACGACGATGAGCGAGTCGACGTGATCTTCCAACTGCTGCGAGCCGGCTTCCGCCACGCGCATGCGGCGGCCGCCTTCGAACTCGAACGGCTTGCTCACGACGCCGACGGTCAGAATGCCCATTTCCTTCGCGATCTGCGCGACCACCGGCGCCGCGCCCGTCCCCGTGCCGCCACCCATGCCCGCGGTGATGAACACCATGTGCGCGCCACGCAATGCATCGGCGATACGCTCGCGCGCGTCTTCCGCCGCTTCCTTACCCTTGTCCGGCTTGGCGCCCGCACCGAGACCGGTCATGCCCAATTGCAGAACCGCCGGCGCGCGTGAGCGAGCCAGTGCCTGCGCGTCGGTATTCATCACGATGAAGTCGACGCCTTGTACACCTCTGTTGATCATGTGCTGCACGGCGTTGCCACCCGCACCTCCGACACCGACCACCTTGATGATCGTTCCGTTGGTTTCCGTTTCCAGCATTTCGAAATCCATGTTGCCTCCGTCAAGAATGAAGATCGGCGTTATTCGGCGAGAGATCGGGCAACCCCTCACCGCGCGCCAGCCGCCGGTACTGGCACCAATTATATTCAGCGTCTGCTGCTTTTTCTTTCGTGCTACTTATGTTTCTTATTCGATTCAGAAGTTTCCGAGAAACCAGTCTTTCATGCGCGTGAAGACCTGGCCCATCGATCCGTTCTGTACCGCGACCTTGCGGCCGCGCATGCGTTGCGAGCGTCCTTCGGCAAGCAGACCCATGGCCGTCGAATAGCGCGGATTGCGCACGACGTCTGCAAGGCCGCCCGCGTATTCCGGCACGCCGATACGCACTGGCTTCAGGAAAATGTCTTCGCCGAGTTCGACCATGCCGGGCATCATCGCCGCGCCGCCGGTCAGGACGACGCCGCTCGACAGCAATTCTTCGTAGCCGGATTCGCGCACGACCTGCTGCACCAGTGAGAACAGTTCCTCGACACGCGGCTCGACCACTGCTGCGAGCGCCTGACGCGACAGCGTGCGCGGACCGCGTTCGCCGAGACCCGGCACTTCGATCATCTCGTCGGGATCGGCGAGCGCCTGCTTCGCGATGCCGTAGCTCACCTTGATGTCTTCCGCGTCCGGCGTCGGCGTGCGCAGCGCCATCGCGACGTCGCTCGTGATTTGATCGCCGGCGATGGGAATCACGGCCGTGTGACGGATCGCGCCTTCGCTGAAGATGGCGATGTCCGTCGTGCCGCCGCCGATATCGACGAGCACTACGCCCAGTTCCTTCTCGTCTTCCGTCAACACCGCCAGCGACGAGGCGAGCGGCTGAAGAATGAGGTCGTTCACTTCGAGCCCGCAGCGGCGCACGCACTTCACGATGTTCTGCGCCGCGCTCACCGCGCCCGTCACGATATGCACCTTTACTTCGAGCCGGATACCGCTCATGCCGATAGGCTCGCGCACGTCTTCCTGACCGTCGATGATGAATTCCTGCGTGAGGATATGCAGCACCTGCTGATCGGTCGGGATGTTGATGGCCTTGGCCGTTTCGATCACGCGGGCGACGTCCGTCTGCGTGACTTCCTTGTCCTTGATCGCCACCATGCCGCTCGAATTGAAGCTGCGGATATGGCTTCCCGCAATGCCCGTGAAGACATTCGTGATCTTGCAATCCGCCATCAGCTCGGCTTCCTCGAGCGCGCGCTGAATGGATTGCACCGTGGCCTCGATGTTGACCACGACGCCCTTCTTCAACCCCTTCGAGTCGCTCTGACCGAGTCCGATCACCTCGTAGTGGCCCTCGCCTTTCAGTTCGGCGACGATCGCGACCACCTTCGACGTTCCAATGTCGAGGGAAACCAGCAGGTCTTTGTAGTCTTTGCTCATAGCGTGCTCATGCCCGTTTTGTCTGCTTACTTCTTGGCCTTGTCGGTGTCATTGATGAAACGCATTCCAGCTGCTCGTATCGCGAAGCCATTCGGGTAACGCAAATCCGCGTATTCGATGTCGTTGCCCCAACGCCCCGTCACCGACGGCCACGACGCGACGAAGCGCCGGCTGCGTTCGAGCAATGTGTCTTCGTTGCGCTCGCGGCCCAGTTCGAGCTGCGTGCCGTTCGAGAGCTTGACCGTCCACGCGAATCGCGGCGACAGCGTCACTTCCTCCGGCTGCGCGTCGAGCGGCGCGAACCACTTCTGAAAATCGTGATACCGGGCGACCACTTCCTTCGCCGTGCCCTCGGGACCGTCGAACGCGGGCAGGTCGTCGTCGAGTTCGCCCTGGTTCGCCGTGAAGAGTTCACCGTCCACGCTCACCAACTGGTCGTTGCCCCAGGTGCCGAGCGGCTTGTATTCCTCGAGTGTCACTGCGAGCGCATTCGGCCAGACGCGCCGCACGCTTGCATGACGCACCCACGGCATCTGCTCGAACGCGGCGCGGGCCGTATCGAGATCGACCGTGAAGAAATTGCCCTTCAGATGCCCCACCACGCTCGCGCGCACCGTCGGCGTGTTGATGTGCGCCGTGTCGCCGTCGATCTGGATACCGCGCAGACGAAACTCGGGACGCTGTATCGCCCAGATGCCCGCGGCGGCCAGCAGCATAAGCACGAGCATCAAGTGCAGCGCGCTGGCGGCGAGGTTCATTTGGCGAACGTTGTTCCACATGGTTCGTTTGCTTGTGTCCTGTGCGAATGTTTAGTCTTCGAGCGTCAACGACAACACCTTCACAACCAGATCCTTGTAGCTGATGCCGACCGCGCGCGCCGCTTTCGGCGGCAACGAGTGGTCCGTCATGCCCGGCGCCGTGTTGACTTCGAGAAAGTACGGATTGCCGTCGAGGTCAAGCATGAAGTCGGCGCGGCCCCAGTCCGTGCAGCCGAGCATGTCGAAGGCGCGCTGCGTCAGTTGCTTCATGCGCGCTTCCTCCGCTTCGGTCAGGCCGCAGGGAATCAGGTACTGGGTGTCGTCGGCGACGTACTTCGCGTGATAGTCGTAAAACTCGCCCGCCGGCACGATCTTGATGACCGGTAAATCCAGATTGCCGGCGATACAGCACGTGAACTCGCCGCCGCCTTCGATGCTCTTCTCCACGATCACGATCTTGTCGTACTTCGCGGCTTCTTCGAGCGCGGGCGCGAGCGTTTCCGCGCTCTTCACCTTGATGACAGCGACGCTCGAGCCTTCCGTCGCCGGCTTCACGAAAAGCGGCAAGCCGAGCTTCGCAATGATCTCGTGCGTGCGCGCGTCGTAGTCTTCACCGCGATACACGGTCTCGAACGGCGGCGTGGGAATGCCGGTCTGCTGCCACACGAGCTTGGTGCGCAGCTTGTCCATGCCGAGCGCCGAACCGAGCACGCCGCTGCCCGTATAACGGATGCCGTAAAAGTCCAGCGCGCCCTGCAACTGGCCGTTCTCTCCATAGCCGCCATGCAGCGCGATAAACACGCGCTCGAAACCTTCCGCCTTCAAGTCCGAGAGCGGACGCTCCGCCGGATCGAACGGATGCGCGTCGATGCCCGCTTCGCGCAAACCTTCGAGCACGAGCCGTCCCGAGTTGAGCGAGACTTCGCGCTCGGCCGAGTTACCGCCAAGCAGCACGGCGACCTTGCCGAAGACCTTGGGATCGAGTTGATTCACGTTGCTTTTGGTTGCGTCTTTCATGTTCAGTTCTGGCTCAGCGCGAGCCGCCCGCATACACCGCCGATGGAACCCGCGCCCATGGTGATCACCACGTCGCCGTTGCGCGCAAGCGTCGTCACGGCATCGGGTACTTCGTCCACGGTTTCGACGAACACCGGTTCGACCTTGCCCGCCACGCGGATGGCGCGCGCGAGCGCACGGCCGTCGGCGGCGACGATGGGCGCTTCGCCCGCGGCGTAGACATCGGTGAGCACGAGGGCATCGACGGTGGACAGCACCTTCACGAAATCCTCGAAGCAGTCGCGCGTGCGCGTGTAGCGATGCGGCTGGAACGCGAGCACGAGCCGGCGATCCGGGAACGCGCCGCGCGCCGCCGCGATGGTCGCGGCCATCTCGACCGGGTGATGACCGTAGTCGTCTATCAGCGTGTACGCGCCTTCGTTGTCGTTCGCCTTCACTTCGCCATAACGCTGGAAGCGTCGGCCCACGCCGTTGAACTCGGCGAGCGCACGCTGGATATCGGCATCCGCGACTTCGAGTTCGGTCGCAATGGCAATGGTGGCGAGCGCGTTCTGCACGTTGTGCGTGCCCGGCAGATTCAGTTCGATATCGAGCGGCGGCGCGTCTTCGCGCAGCGTCGTGAACTTCATGCGGCCGCCGCGCGCTTCGACGTTCACCGCGCGCACTTGCGCTTCGGCGCCGAGACCGTAGCGGATGATCGGCTTCGACACGAACGGCAGGATTTCGCGCACGTTCGGGTCGTCCACGCACAACACGGCAATGCCATAGAACGGCAGGCGATGCGTGAATTCGATGAACGCCTGCTTCAGCCGCGCGAAGTCGTGGCCGTAGGTGTCCATGTGATCGGCGTCGATGTTCGTGATGACTTCGATCACGGGAAAGAGGTTGAGGAACGACGCGTCCGACTCGTCCGCTTCCGCGACGATGAAGTCGCCCGTGCCGAGCCGCGCATTCGCGCCCGCGCTGATCAGCCGGCCGCCAATGACGAAAGTCGGATCGAGTCCGCCTGCCGCCAGCACACTTGCGACGAGCGACGTGGTCGTGGTCTTGCCGTGCGTGCCGGCAATGGCGATGCCCTGCTTCAGGCGCATGAGTTCCGCGAGCATGACCGCGCGCGGCACGATAGGCACGCGACGATGACGCGCGGCCAGCACTTCCGGATTGTCTTGCCGCACGGCCGTGGATACGACGACCGCGTTCGCGCCTTCAATGTTCTGTTCGTTATGCCCGATAGCCACGCGCGCGCCGAGCATCTTGAGGCGCTCGGTGATTGCGTTGTTCGACAGGTCCGAACCGCTGACCTGATAACCGAGATTGAGCAGCACCTCGGCGATGCCGCTCATCCCGACTCCGCCAATGCCGACGAAGTGAATGTGTTTGACGATATGTTTCATGACTTAATGTGCCTCTCGAGCTTGCGCGTGGGTACGCGCACCGGCCACGTCGGCGCAAACCTTCGCGACCCGTTCGGTCGCGTCCGGTTTCGCCAGCGCGCGCGAACGCTCGGCCATTGCCGTGAGCGTTTCGCGCGACTGCATACGCAACCAGCCGGCGAGCCTTTCCGCCGACAAATCGCGTTGTTGTATCAATTCCGCCGCGCCGTTCCTGGCGAGGAACGCGCCGTTGGTCGTCTGGTGATCGTCGACGGCGAACGGGAACGGCACGAACAGCGCCGCTACGCCGACCGCCGCGATCTCGGAGACGGTCATCGCGCCTGAACGGCAGATCACGAGATCGGCTGCCGCATAAGCGCTTGCCATGTCTTCGATGAACGGCACAAGTCGCAAGTCGCCGCCACGCGAAAAACCTGCCGCGGCGTAATTCGCTTCGAGCGCTTCGATATGCTTCGCGCCTGCCTGATGCACGATGCGCGGACGTTCTTCGTCGCTCAACAGGGCAAGCGCCTTCGGCACCGTTTCGTTGAGCGCAGCCGCGCCGAGACTGCCGCCGACCACGAGCACGTTCAACCGGCCCGAACGCGCGGCATAGCGTTCTTTAGGTGGCAATGTGCGCGTTAGTTCCGCACGAATGGGATTACCCGTCCATTCGGCATTGGGCAGCGCGTTTGGAAAAGCGACGAGCACGCGCTTCGCAAGATGCGCGAGCACCTTGTTCGCGAGTCCCGCGATGGAATTCTGTTCGTGCAGCACGAGCGGGCAGCCGGCGAGTCTCGTCATCACGCCCGCCGGGAACGTGATGTAGCCGCCCATGCCGAGCACGACATCCGGCTTCACCTGACGCAGCACGCGCAGACTCTGCGAACACGCGCGCAAGAGATTCACGGGCAACATGAACTTGGTCTTGATGCCCTTGCCGCGCACGCCGCCGAAGCGCACGGACTCCATCGGAATACCGTGCTTCGGGACGAGCGTCGCTTCCATGCCGCTCGCATTGCCGAGCCACACCACGCGCCAGCCCTGTGCCTGCATCCAGTGCGCGACCGCGAGACCGGGGAACACGTGGCCCCCGGTGCCGCCCGCCATGACCATCAGCGTGCGTGCGTTCGCAGTGGATGAGCCTTGCACGGTCATACCTTGCCTCCGCGCATCAGCACCCGGTTTTCATAATCGACCCGCAGCAGTACCGCGAGCGCGACGCAGTTCAAAAGAATGCCCGAGCCGCCGTAGCTTACGAGCGGCAACGTGAGACCCTTGGTCGGCAGAAGACCGAGATTCACGCCCATGTTGATGAAGGTCTGCGCGCCGAACCAGATGCCCACGCCCTTGGCCATCAGACCGGCGAAGGTGCGATCGAGTGCGAGTGCCTGACGGCCGATCTCGAATGCGCGGCGCACGATCCAGTAAAACAACAGGATCACGCAGATCACGCCGACGAAGCCGAGCTCTTCACCGATCACCGCGAGGATGAAGTCGGTATGCGCTTCCGGCAGATAGTTGAGCTTCTCGACGCTGCCGCCGAGGCCCACGCCGAACCATTCGCCGCGTCCGAATGCGATGAGCGAGTGCGTGAGCTGATAAGCCTTGCCTTGCGCGTAACGGTCGTCCCACGGATCGAGGTAAGCGAAGATTCGCTCACGACGCCAAGGCGATGCCCACACGAGCAAGGTGAAGGTGCCGACCGCCGTCGCCACCAGGCCGCCGAACAGCTTGCCGTTGACGCCGCCGAGGAACAGCACGCCCATGGCGATAGCCGCGATCACCATGAACGCGCCCATGTCCGGTTCGAGCAGCAAGAGCGCGCCGACTGCGCCGACCGCGACCGCCATCGGCAAAAAGCCCTTGCCGAAGCTGTGCATGAACTCTTGCTTGCGCACGGTGTAGTTCGCGGCGTAGATGGTCACCGCGAGCTTCATGATTTCCGACGGCTGCATGTTCGTGATGCCAAGCGGAATCCAGCGGCGCGCGCCGTTCACGCCCTTGCCCACATGCGGCACCAGCACGATGACGAGCAGCACGAGCGCCACGAGAAAGAGCTTCGGCGCGTACTTGTCCCAGGTCTTGATGGGAATCTTGAACGCGATGACCGCGCCGACGAGCGCCGTTGCTATCGAGATCAGATGGCGCACGAGGAAGTGATAGTCGCGATACTGCGCGTACTTCGGCGAATCGGGCATGGCGATCGAAGCCGAATACACCATCACGATGCCAAGGCCGAGCAGCGAGATCATCACCCACAAAAGCGAGTAGTCGTAGTCGAGCATGCGCGAGCGCGCCGGACGCACGCCGTTGACCGCGCTCGAAATGCCGCCCGCGGTTTCGGGACGTCCGACGCGCACCGAAGCGCCCGCGCGACCCGCAAGCGAATCCTGCGGAACCGCGTTGCGCTGGCCAGTCAATTTCGATCCAAAGCGTTCCGACCAGCTCATAGCATGACTCCCCGCGCGGCGGCAATTTCTTCGACCGCGCCGCGAAATACGTCGGCGCGATGTGCATAGTTTTTGAACATGTCGAGGCTCGCGCAGGCGGGCGAGAGCAGGACGGCATCGCCCGGTTGCGCGAGGCGCGCGGCGGATTGCGTCGCGGCTTCGAGCGTGGCGTGATCTTCGAGCGCGACGCCGGTGGCTTCGAGCGTTTCGCGAATGCGCGGCGCGTCGCGGCCGATCAGCATGACGGCGCGCGCCCAGCGTGCGACCGGTGCTTCGAGCGGCGAGAAATCCTGGCCCTTGCCGTCACCGCCCGCGATCAGCACGATGCGTTGCGCGAGACCGTCGAGCGCGGCGACCGTGGCGCCGACGTTGGTGCCCTTGCTGTCATCGACGTAATCGACGCCTTCGATCTGCGCGATCACTTCGACGCGATGCGGCTCGCCGTGATATTCGCGCAAGCCGTGCAGCAAGGCGGCGAGCGGCAGATCGACCGCACGTGCGAGCGCCAGCGCCGCCAGCGCGTTGGCGGCGTTATGCAGACCGCGAATGCGCAGCGCGTCGGCGGGCATGAGGCGCTTGCTCACCACGTTCGGCGCGGCGGCTTCCTGCTTGCGACGACGCGAGCTGACCGGTTCGTCGGCGGCGTCCTGATCCACGCCTTGCGCGAGCCAGACCATGCCGTTCTCGCGCAAAAGCCCGTAGTCGCCCACGTTGACCGGCTCGTCCAGACCGAAGCTCACCACGCGATTCGCCGCGACGTTCTTCGCGAGCGCCATGGTGCGGGCGTCGTCGCGGTTCAGCACGCGCGTCGTGCGCGCGCCGAAAATGCGGCCTTTCGCGGCGGCGTAGGCGTCGAGACCGCCGTGCCAGTCGAGATGATCCTGCGTGATGTTCAGCACGGCGGCGGCGTCCGGCGCGAAGGTGTGCGCGGTTTCGAGCTGGAAACTCGACAGTTCGAGCACCCAGACGTCGGGCAGCGCGGTTTGATTGATGGCTTCCGTGAGCTTGTCGAGCATGGCCGGGCTGATGTTGCCCGCGACCGCCACGCGCTTGCCCGCGCGTTCGCACAGGAGGCCCGTGAGCGCGGTCGTCGTGGTTTTGCCGTTCGTGCCCGTGATGGCGATCACCTTCGGCTGATAGCCGTCCATACCGAGCTTGGCCAGCGCCTGCGCAAACAATTCGAGTTCGCCCCACACAGGAATGCCGCGTGCTTTAGCAGCAGCGATCAGCGGCGCGAGGTCCGGCGCGAGCGGCGAAAGTCCCGGGCTGATGGCGACGATCTCGATACCGCCATCGAGCAATTCAGTCGAGAACGGGCCGCCGACGAAGTCCGCATCGATCTGATGGATGGCGAGCTCGGAAAGATTGGGCGGCAGTTCGCGCGTGTCGGCGATGCGCAGGCGGCAGCCGTGCCTGGCGCACCAGCGCGCCATCGCGAGACCCGATTCACCGAGTCCCAGCACAAGCACCATCGGACTTTGCCGATCCACAAACTTCTCGCCAAACATCGCTTTACCTTTGACCTGAAACGAAAATTCAAGAAACCTTCGAGCGTCGCACCATCGACACGAAAATCACCGCAGCTTCAACGTCGACAAACCAAGCAGACACAGCATCAACGTGATGATCCAGAAGCGCACCACCACTTGCGTCTCGGTCCAGCCGGACAGTTCGTAATGGTGATGCAGCGGCGCCATCTTGAAGAAGCGGCGGCCCTCGCCATAACGGCGCTTCGTGAACTTGAACCAGAAGACTTGCAACATGACCGAAAGCGTTTCGGCCACGAAAATGCCACCCATGATGAACAGCACGATCTCCTGACGCACGATCACGGCAATGGTGCCGAGCGCGCCGCCGAGCGCGAGCGCGCCGACATCGCCCATGAACACTTGCGCCGGGTGCGTGTTGTACCAGAGGAAGGCGAGACCGGCGCCTCCCATGGCCGAACAGAAGATCAGCAATTCGCCCGCGCCGGGAATATGCGGGAACAGCAGGTACTTCGAATACACGGAGCTACCCATGACATAAGCGAACGCGCCAAGCGACGCGCCCACCAGCACCACGGGCATGATGACCAGGCCGTCGAGGCCGTCGGTGAGATTCACCGCGTTGCTGGCGCCGACGATCACCAAGTACGTCAGCGCGATGAAGCCCCATACGCCGAGCGGATAGCTGATCGCCTTGATGAACGGCAGCATCAAGTCGGCACGCGCTGGCAGACCCATGGAAAGACCGCTGCGCACCCACGCCATGAAGAGATCGAACACGCGCGCGTTGTTCGCTTCGGACACGCTGAAGGCGAGGTACACCGCAGCGAAGAGACCGATGACCGACTGCCAGAAATACTTCTCGCGCGACGACATACCGCGCGGGTCCTTGTACACGACCTTGCGATAGTCATCCACCCAGCCGATCACGCCGAAGCCGAAGGTCACGAGCATCACGATCCACACGAAGCGGTTGGTGAGGTCGGCCCACAACAGCGTCGAAATGGCGATACCAATGAGGATAAGCACGCCGCCCATGGTCGGCGTGCCGGACTTGACGAGGTGCGATTGCGGGCCGTCACGGCGCACGGCCTGACCGACTTTCAACGCGGTCAGTTTGCGGATCACCCACGGACCGCAGACGAGCCCGATCAGGAGCGCCGTCGCCGTGGCGCCCACTGCGCGGAACGTGATGTAGGTAAACACGCGCATGAAGCTGGCGTCATTCTGGAGCCATTGCGCGAGTGCGAGTAGCATGCTGGTCCTTCTCTTTCAGTTCAGTGTGCCGCGGGCGTGGTGCCCACGACGGGTGGTTGTGGACTTGTCACGGCGTCCACCACGCGCTCCATCTTCATGAAGCGCGAGCCTTTCGCGAGATACGTGGCGCCGGGTCCGAAGCCGGCTTGTTGCACTGCTCGAATCAGGGCGGCGACATCGTTGAAATGCGCGCCGGCCTGCTTCGATGCCGCAGCGTTGAATGCGTTCACGGAATCGACGCTCGCGTCGCCCAACGCGAAGAGCGCGTCGATTCCGCGTTGTGCCGCATAAGCGCCGACTTCGCGATGGAACGCTGGACCTTCTTCGCCTACTTCGCCCATGTCGCCCATGACGAGCACGCGCGGCGATGCTTGCGATGCAAGCACGTCGATGGCCGCGCGCATGGAGTCGGGGTTGGAGTTGTACGTGTCGTCGATCACGGTGGCGCCGGAAAGCGCGCCAAGCACCGCGCGCTTCACTTGCAGACGTCCCTTGACCGGCTGAAATGCTTCGAGACCGCGCTTGACGGCATCGAGCGATACGCCTGCAGCCAGTGCCGCCGCCGTTGCGGCCAATGCGTTGCGCGCGTTGTGATCGCCAAGCACGGCAAGCGCGATGTCGATCTCGCCTTGCGGCGAGCGAACGTGCACCGTCGTGCCGTCGAGCGTGCCGGTGACGGCCGCCTTCGCTGCGTCCTCGCTCAATGCGAAGTCCATGATCGGATTGCCGGTCGCGGCCACGCGCCAGATGCTCGCGTAGTGATCGTCGGCGGGAAACACGGCCGTGCCGGTTTCGCCGAGCGCGTGAATGACCGATGCATGTTCGAGCGCGACGGCTTCCACCGTTGCCATGAATTCCTGATGCTCGCGTTGCGCGTTGTTCACCACGGCGACGGTCGGCGCGGCGATCTTGCCGAGCACGCTCGTTTCGCCGGGATGATTCATGCCGAGTTCGACGACCGCGAGCTTGTGCGCCGCGTTCAGGCGAAACAACGTGAGCGGCAAACCGATGTCGTTGTTGAAGTTGCCGGCCGTGGCGAGCCGCGCATCTTCGCCGACCGCGGCCGCGAAGATCGACGAGATCATTTCCTTGACCGTGGTCTTGCCGTTGCTGCCGGTAACGGCGACGAGCGGCATGGCAAAGCGCTCACGCCAGCCGTGTGCCAGCGCACCGAGCCCGATGCGCGTGTCCTTTACCTTGATGACTGGCAGCGGCCAGGCATTCCCGGATGATGGCTCGCGCGAAACGAGCGCCGCCGACGCACCGCCCTTTGCAACCTGATCGAGAAAGTCGTGCGCATCGAAACGATCGCCCTTCACCGCTACGAAGAGATCGCCGGCCTGAACCGCGCGGCTGTCGGTGACGATGCGTTCGATCGCGAGGTTTTCATCGCCCTGCAAAACGGCGCCGGGAATGAGCGCTGCGGCTTCGCGCAAGGTGAACATGGTCATTCGCCACCTCCGCGCTGCTGCGTGGCACGTGCGGCAAGCGCGAGGCGTGCGTGGTCCTGATCCGAGAAAGCGCGTTTCTTGCCCATGATTTCCTGCGTGGCTTCGTGGCCCTTTCCGGCCAGCACGACGACGTCTTCGCGCGCCGCAGCGCGAATCGCCTGCAAGATCGCGCTTGCGCGATCTTCGATACGGCGCGCTTTCCTGGCGTCCTTCATGCCGCCCGCGATCTGGTCGATGATCGCTTGCGGGTCTTCGCTGCGCGGGTTGTCGCTCGTGATGACGATCTGATCGGCAAGGCGCTCGGCAATCGCGCCCATGAGCGGGCGCTTGGTCGCGTCGCGGTCGCCGCCGCATCCGAACATGCAGACGAGTTCGCCGCCACGCGCAGTTGCAATTGGACGCAAGGCGGCGAGTGTCTTGTCGAGCGCGTCGGGCGTATGCGCGTAGTCGATCACGACGAGCGGCTCATCGCTTTGCGGCCGTCCGCCGAGCCGCTCCATGCGGCCGTTCACCGATTCGAGTTTCGCGATGCGTGCAAGCGCGGTGTCGAACGGCACGCCGACTTCGAGCAGCACGCCGAGCACGGAAAGCAGATTACTGACGTTGAAGGCGCCGAGCGTGCCGACTTCCACGTCGGCTTCGCCCCAGTCCGACGAAAGATGAAAAGCGGTGCCCGTTGCGGTGGCGCGCACGTTGGTCGCGAGCAAAAGCGCATCGGCGCTTGGCACGGCGTTCACGGGAATATCGACGCCGTATGCAATCGTGCGCACCTTGCCGCGCAGCGATTCGATCAAACGTTGTCCCGCCGCGTCGTCGCGATTGACGATTGCGGTCTTGAGCGTGGACCACGCGAAAAGACGCGCCTTGGCGGCTTCGTATGCGTCGAAAGTGCCGTGATAGTCGAGATGATCCTGCGTGAGGTTCGTGAAGATGGCCAGGTCGAAATCCGTGCCGTTCAGGCGCCCTTGATGCAGCGCATGCGACGAGACTTCCATCGCCACGCCCTCCGCGCCCTGCGTCTTGAGTTGCGCGAGATTGCGCTGAAGCTGTGCCGCGTCGGGCGTGGTGAAGCCGGTATGCACGAGCTTGCCCGGCATGCCTATACCCAACGTGCCGACGATTGCGCACGGCCGGCCGAGCGCGGTGAGCGCGGCGGCAATCCACTGACTGCACGAAGTCTTGCCATTGGTGCCGGTCACGCCAACGGTGAGCATCGACGCGGTCGGCTCGCCGTACCATGCAGCGGCAATCGGGCCGGCGAGTTCGTTGAGCTTTGCGACGGCGAGCGTCTTCGACGCATCCGGCTTGCCCGTGAAGTTTTCCGGCTGATACAGCGCCGCCACCGCGCCCGCTGCGAGCGCGGCATCCAGATAAGAACGGTTGTCCGCGCCATCGACGGCATAGGCCAGAAACACGTCGCCGCTCTTGAGTGAGCGCGTGTCGGCATGCAGGTTCGCCGAGGGTTGCGCATGTGCGCGCAGCCATTCGACCGCGTTCGATATCTGGCGGGCCTGCGCGCTCATCGCACGACTCCCGGATGCGTCTTCGTATTGCTCGACACTGCGTATTTCTTCGCGGCTATTGCGTTGTTGGCGTTGTTGGCGTTGTTCGCGGGCTGCTTCGCCGGCGGTTGCGTTGCGGAGTTCGAATCGTCGGTCACGACCATTTGCTTGACCGGCATGTCGGGCGGCACATTGAGCGCACGCAGCGTGTCGCCGGCGATGGCCGAGAAAACGGGACCCGAAACCTGGCCGCCGAAGTGACTGCCCGCCGTCGGTTCATCGACCGATACGGCCACGACGATGCGCGGATTCGGCATTGGCGCCATGCCGACGAACGACGCGCGATACTTCGAATGGTCGTAACCGCGACCCGCATGCTTGTACGCGGTGCCGCTCTTGCCGCCGACGCGATAGCCCGGCACCGCTGCATCCGGCGACGTGCCGCCCTTCGACACCACGGTTTCGAGCATGGCGCGCACTTCACGCGCGGTGGTCGGCGAAAACACTTGCTGACCCTGTGCCGGTTGATCGCCCGGCGTGCGGAAAATGGACACCGGCATGACCTGACCGTCGTGCGCAATCGCGGTATAAGCGCGTGCTAGCTGAAACAGCGAAGCAGACAAGCCGTAGCCATAAGACATGGTTGCCTGCTCGATGCGCCGCCAGCTCTTCCACGGCCGCAACCGTCCCGTCACCGCGCCAGGGAAACCAACCTTCGGCGCCTGACCGAGACCGAGGCTCGTGTACATGTTCCACATTTCTTCGGCGCGCAATTGCATCGCAATTTTGGTCGCGCCGATATTGCTCGATTTCTGAATCACTCCACCGACAGTGAGCGTGCCGAAACCTGAATCGTCCGTGATGCGCGCGCCGTCCAGCACGAACGTGCCGCCGCCCGTTTCGACGAGCGTATTCGGCGTCACGCGATGCAAATCCAGCGCGAGCGAAACGGTGAACGGCTTCATGATCGAGCCTGGCTCGAAAGTGTCCGTGAGAATGCGGTTGCGCAGCTGCTCGCCAGTCATGCGCGTGCGGTCGTTCGGGTTGTACGTGGGATAGTTGACGAGCGCGAGTACTTCGCCCGTTTTGGTGTCGATCACAATTGCAGCGCCAGCCTTCGCCTTCGACTTCTCGACCGCAGCCTTCAGATTCGTGTACGCGATGTACTGAATCTTGCTGTCGATCGAGAGTTCGACGTCCGTACCATTATGCGGCACGACCTGCTCGTCGACATCCTCGACGATATGACCCATGCGGTCCTTGATGACGCGACGCATGCCAGGCGTACCCGCGAGGACACCTTGGTCGCCGAGTTCGACGCCTTCTTGTCCCTTGTCTTCAATATTAGTAAAGCCGATCAGATGCGCAGTGATTTCGCCTTCCGGATAGAAGCGCTTGTATTCGCCGCGCGAATAGATGCCGGGAACGTCGAGCTCCGCGACCTTTTGCGCGACTTCGAGCGGCACCTGACGCTTCACGTAGACGAAGGTCTTGTCCATCGAGAGTTTCGCGCGCAGATCTTTCTGCGTCATGTCGAGCAACTTTGCGAGTTGCGCAAGCTTGTCCGCGCCGAGGTCGTTCGGCACGGCTTCGGGAATCGCCCAGATGGCCTTCACCGGCAGACTCGTGGCGAGCACGAGACCGTTACGGTCGCGAATCTGGCCGCGCGTGGCGGGCATTTCCAGCGTGCGTTGATAGCGGCTTTCGCCTTGCTTCTTGAAGAACGCGTTGCCCGGACCCTGGATCCAGAATGCCCGCCCGGCGAGCGCGACGAACGCCATGAACAACATGAACACGACCAGCTTCGAGCGCCACATGGGCAGACGCACGGCGAGGATCGGATTCGGCGTGTAGGCGACGTCCTTTTGTTTCGCGGATTTTTTCATCGTTTGGCTCCGCGTGCGGGCGGCGCCGACGCGGGCAGCGGCGGCGGCATGGGCGCGTCGGCGGCCTTGAAGGTCGCCGGGTCGTAGGTCAGGTATTGCGTGCGGCCGGTAGCGACGGGCTGCATCTTCAACGAGTTAGTAGCCAATTGCTCGATGCGCGAGGTCTTCGACAACGCGCTCTGCTGATACTGAAACTGCGCATAATCCTGCTGCAACTGACGCTCTTGCGACTGCGCCCTTTGCAATTCGATGAACACTTGCCGCTGCTTGTTGGTGGCGCTGACGACCGACAACGCGCACCCGAGCACGACGATCAACAGGAAGATGTTGAGGCGATTCATGGCGCGATCCGCTCCGCGATACGCATGACCGCGGACCGGGCGCGCGGGTTGGCGGCGACTTCAGCGTCGCTCGGAAACACGCGGCCCACGACCCGCAACGGCGGGCTGGGAAGATCGACCGCGCGGATCGGCAAGCGACGGTCCACGGCGGGCGCGCTGGCATGCGCCTGCATGAAACGCTTGACGATCCGGTCTTCGAGCGAATGAAAGCTGATCACGACCAGCCGCCCCCCTTGCTCCAACAACGAAAGTGCCGACTCAAGTACTACTTGCAGCTCCGCAAGCTCTTGATTGACGTGAATCCGTATAGCTTGAAAGGTGCGAGTTGCCGGGTCCTTGCCCTTCTCACGGGTTTTGACGACGTGACCCACGATTTCGGCAAGCTCGCTCGTGCTGTCGAGAGGCCCAAGACGCTCGGACTCTGCCCTGCGAGCAACAAGCGCCTTTGCAATCTGAAAAGCAAACCGTTCTTCCCCATAATCTCTGATCACCTCCGTGAGTTCCTGCACCGTTGCCCGCGCGAGCCACTCTGCCGCCGACTCCCCTCGAGTCGGGTCCATGCGCATGTCGAGCGGACCTTGCGCGCGAAAACTGAAGCCGCGCTCCGGGTCGTCCACTTGTGGCGACGACACGCCCAGGTCCAGCAACACGCCCGACACTCGCCCCATCCCACGCTCGCTCGCCGTATCGCGCAGGGCAGCGAAACTGTCATGCACGATCGAAAAGCGTGAGTCTTGTATCTGTTGCGCCGTGGCGATTGCGAGCGGGTCTTTGTCGAAGGCGACGAGCCGCCCCGCTTCGCCCAGCCGATCCAGAATGCCCCGGCTATGTCCGCCGCGCCCGAAAGTGCCATCTATATAGATGCCGTCCGCGCGCGTGATCAGCCCGTCAATTGCTTCGTTTAGCAGCACCGTGCGATGCTGCAGTTCATTTCTCATCGCAGGTGCCATGTTTTTAGCGCCGCGTCAGAAAGTGAAATTCTTCAGCGCGTCGGGCATGCCCTGCGCCATCGCCGCGGCTTCCTTCGCCGCATAGGTCTGCGAGTCCCATAATTCGAAGTGCACGCCCATGCCGAGCAGGGTCACTTCTTTTTCAAGCGATGCGGCAGAGCGCAGTTCGGGCGAGACCAATACGCGGCCGGCGCCGTCCATTTCCACATCCATTGCGTTGCCGAGAAAGATGCGCCGCCACCACATGGCTTCCATGGGAAGCGCGGCGACTTTGGCGCGAAAGACTTCCCACTCCGGGCGAGGAAACAGCAACAGGCATCCATCCGGGCTCTTCGTGAGCGTCACCCGGCCTTCTGCCTGCCCTTGCAGCGCTTCCCGATAGCGAGACGGAACCGACATCCGTCCTTTCGCATCGAGCGTCAGCGCCGACGCTCCCTGGAACACTCGCCCTTCTCCCTGTGCTGACGCCCCCGTTGGCGCCCGTCTTTTTGCGAAGTAGCCTTAAAGTGACTCCGAAATCACACAAAAGACCACTTTCTGACACTGTCTCCCACTTTAGTGGAAGGCATTTCCTCGGTCAAGACGCGAAACTTTTTTTCGAGTAGTTTTTGCCCGTTAGAACAAGGACTTAGCGCAGGAGCTTAAAGTAGCACAAAGTAGAAAAGCGTTATAAATTATAGAGCTAGTGGACGATGTGAAAGTGTTACGTGAATTTGACCGACAAAATGAATGAAATGTAACCGTTCTTATAGGCGGATTTGCCGCCTCCGCGCACGCGCAAACGGTAATTTGGTCGATGGAGCAGGCCATCGACCATAAGACTGCCGTCTAAATATAGTAAGCGGTGCGGGTCATGATCTTCGATGCTGCGCGCATCAACGCTCGCACGGGGAACGGAACCTCACCACCGCCCGCTCCGATAGCCGCGGCAGCATGTGCGGCTTCGTCCTGCCGCATCTGCTCGACGATCGCGCGCGACGCGTGATCGTTTTGCGGCAGCGTCTTCATGTGGCCATCGAGATGTTGCTCCACCTGACGCTCGGTTTCAGCCATGAAACCCAGGCTCGCGCGATCGCCGAGGCGTCCGGCTGCAAAGCCGATGGCCAGTGCGCCTGCGTACCACAACGGATTGAGCAGGCTCGGGCGCGAATCGAGATCGCGAAGGCGCTTGGACGTCCACGCGAGATGGTCTTCTTCCTCACGCGCGGCGTGTTCGAAGCTCGCCTTCAGCTGCGGGCTATTGGTCGCCAGCTTCTGGGCCTGATAAAGCGCCTGCGCGCAGACTTCGCCGACATGGTTCACGCGCATCAGACCAGCGGCGTGCGACCGCTCCTTCTCATCGAGCGCGGGTTCGTCGATGCCCGGAGGGCTCATCTCCGACTGACCGAGCGCGTTCGGCTCCGGAACCGGCCGCGACATGCGGCTGATACCCGCCATGGAACGCAGGCCGCGGTCGAATTCGCTGATGACTTCGTCTAGCGTCATGGTTTTTCTCCCTCATCTCGTTGCGCGGAATTCGATGCTCTTCGCCTTCTTTCAGCAAGCCATATTCTCTGGCAAGAAATATCCAAAGCAGGCTTTTTGAACTAATCAAATTTTGAATTAGGGCAAACGCGAGTCATAAAATTCCTGCAAAACCAAGATTTTAGCGCATGTTGCAAAAACGTCACACGAGGTGCGCAGACCGGCCCCTTTTCCTTTGTCGCCCAAGGCCTCTTTGTTACATTACGTCTCAACTTCATTCAGAAGTGCCCGGCAGGGACGTCAACACACTGGCGCTAGAACAGTGACCTTGCCCAAAAGTCGCAAACACTCCTTGGAGATCTATTCAATGAAAAAGTCGCTTCTCGCTTTGGCCGCTTTGGGCACCTTCGCTGGCGCCGCCCACGCGCAAAGCAGCGTGACGCTGTACGGCATCATCGACGCTGGCTTCCTGTACTCGAACAATAGCGCTGGTCAGAAGTTGTATGCCTTGAACAGCGGCAACGTGCAGGGCAGCCGTTGGGGCCTGCGTGGTACGGAAGATCTTGGCGGCGGTCTGAAGGCCCTCTTCGTGTTGGAAAACGGCTTCAACGTGTTCAACGGCGCGCTGGGTCAAGGCGGCGACGAGTTCGGCCGTCAGGCTTACGTCGGTCTGTCGACGGCGCAATACGGCACGGTCACGTTGGGTCGTCAGTACGACTCCGTGGTTGACTTCACCGGCGCGTTCGAAGTCGGCAGCCAGTGGGCGACGTACTTCGGTGCGCACCCGGGCGACCTCGACAACATGAACAACTCGTTGCGCGTCAACAATTCGGTCAAGTTCACGAGCGCCAACTACGCCGGCTTCACGTTCGGCGGCTTGTACAGCCTGGGCGGCAACGCAGGTCAGTTCAATCGCAACCAGATCTGGTCGGCTGGCCTCGGCTACTCGCAAGGCCCGTTGCAATTGGGCGCTGCGTACTTGAACGTCAAGGACCCGAACTATTCGTTCTTCGGCAACAACACGACCTCGCGCACGGCCGCAACCGCCGGTACGGCTTCGAACTTCCCGAACAGCCGCGTGATCTCGGGCTTCGCATCAGCTCACACGCAACAAGTGATCTCGGCGGGCGGTGCTTATACGTTCGGCGCGGCAACGGTCGGCGCGACGTACAGCAACACGCAGTTCAAGGATGTCGGCCGCGAAGCCGGCGCCGGCCTCAACCCGGCTGCTTACACGGGTGGTTCGGGCAAGTTCCACAACGCCGAACTCAACTTTAAGTATCAGTTGACCCCGGCTCTGCTGCTCGGCGTCGCTTACGACTACACGAAGGGCTACGGCCTGGCCGATGCCAAGTATCACCAAGGCATGCTCGGCGCGGACTACTTCCTGTCCAAGCGCACGGACGTGTATATCGACGGTGTGTACCAGCACGCAACGGGTACGGATTCGACGCAACGCGCAGCGGTTGCAAGCATCAACGGTCTGTCGCCGTCGTCGACGTCGAACCAGGTCGCGGCGCTGGTCGGTATTCGCCACAAGTTCTAACAAGTCTTAACACAGCGGTATCTCTTGAAAGGCGCCTTCGGGCGCCTTTTTTATATGGCAAGGCGCGTCGGGCATAACCGCTTCTATGCGATGCAAAGAAAAAAGCCTTCGGTCTTTCGACACGAAGGCTTTTCCATTTCCCAAATCGATTCTTCAGGCCGTGCCGTCGCGCAATTCGCGCCGCAAGATCTTGCCGACATTGCTCTTCGGCAGGTCGTTGCGAAACTCGATGATGCGCGGCCGCTTGTACCCCGTCAGCCGCTCCTTGCAGAACGCCACGACATCCGCTTCGGTCAGGCTCTGATCACGGCGCACGATAAAGAGCTTCACCGCTTCGCCCGAGTTCTGATCCTTCACGCCGACCGCGGCCACTTCGAACACGCCGGGCAGCATGGCGACCACGTCTTCGATCTCGTTCGGATAAACATTGAAGCCGGACACGAGAATCATGTCCTTCTTGCGATCGACGATTTTCACGTAACCGCGATCATCGAAGACGCCCACGTCGCCCGAGCGAAAGAAGCCGTCGGGCGTCATCACCTTCGCGGTTTCGTCGGGGCGGTTCCAGTAGCCCGCCATGACTTGCGGACCGCGAATGCAGATTTCGCCGGGCTGACCGAACGGAACGTCGTTGTTGTCGTCGTCGCGAATGACGATTTCCGTCGATGGCAACGGCAAGCCGATCGTCCCCGTATATTCCATCGCCGTGACCGGATTGCAGGTCACACAGGGTGACGTTTCGGACAACCCGTAGCCTTCGACAATCGGCACGCCCGTCTTCGCGAACCAGCGTTTGGCGACGGCTTCCTGCACCGCCATGCCGCCGCCATTCGCCGCGATGAGCTTGGAGAAATCCAGCTGGTCGAAATCGGGATGATTCAACAGCGCGTTATAGAGCGTGTTGACGGCCGGAAACGTATTGATCTGTATGCCCTTCAGTTCCTTGATCGTCCCCGCGATATCGCGTGGATTCGGAATCAGCACGCCGAGTCCGCCGGTGCGGATCGTCAGCATGCCGCACACCGTCAGCGCGAAGATGTGATAAAGCGGCAACGCGACCACGCAGATGAACTGGTCGATATCGGGCCGGCGCTTGCGTGCCGGATCGAGCCACACTTCGGATTGCAACACGTTCGCGATCAGGTTGCGATGCAAAAGCGTCGCGCCCTTGGCAACGCCCGTCGTGCCGCCCGTGTATTGCAGGAACGCGACGTCATCGGGACTTTGTTCGACGCTATGAAACGTGGCGCGTCCACCTTCGCTGAGCGCGTCATTGAAGCGAACCCGTCCGGGCAAACTCCACTCGGGCACGAGCTTCTTCACGCGTCGCACGACCAGATTGACGACGAGCCCTTTCAAACCCATGAGGTCGCCGAGCGCGGCGACAACGACGTGTTTGATGGCCGTGTTCTTCACCACGGCTTGCAGCGTATGCGCGAAATTCTCGAGCAAGACGATGGCTTCCGCGCCGCTGTCCTTCAACTGATGTTCGAGCTCACGCGGTGTGTAAAGCGGATTGACGTTGACGACGATATAACCCGCGCGCAGAACCGCCGCAATTGCGATCGGATATTGCAACACGTTGGGCATCATCAACGCGACGCGCGCGCCGGGCTTGAGACCCTTCGTCTGAAACCATGCCGCGAGCTTTTTCGACATGTCGTCGAGTTCGCCGTAGGTAATCGACTTGCCCATGCAGACGAACGCGCGCCGGTCGCGGTTCTTGCGGAAACTGTCTTCGAGCAGCTGGGAAACCGACCGGTACGCGGAAACGTCGATTTCAGCCGGTACGCCGTCCGGGTAGGACTTCAACCATGGTTTTTCCATGCGGCGTCTCCTTCTTATTGGAATTTAGAATGATCGTGCGAAAACGAGATGCTAGCTGCTTGCCTCGCTTCCGACAATTGGGTTAGACGCCGCCTTCCAGACTCGTTCCGGCCTGCTCTTTCATTACGACTCAATGCGTTGACTCCACTTCAACCAGGCAGTCGTAAAACGTCGCCGATCCCCCCAGATCGGTCAGTGCCTGGCTCGTTACCTGATTGGCGTTACGGCCATCGGGGGACAACTTCTTCCACCAGATCGACAACCCGACCACGACGCCCTCCTTGGCGCGTTCGGTTACACGGGCGCGCGCCTGCATCGAGCCGCGATCGTTGAAGATGCGAACCAGCACGCCGTCTTCGATACCGCGGAGTTCGGCATCGGCAGGATGGATATCGAGATGCGGCTGGCCTTCGGTCGCGCGCAGACTTTCGACGTTCACGAAACTGCTGTTCAGAAAATTGCGCGCGGGCGGCGAGATCATCGCGAGCGGATAGCGCGCCGCGAGTTCGGGCGAGCCGTCCGTCGATTCGTACGGCGGCAGATAATCGGGCAGCGGATCGAGCCCTTCGTTTTTCAGACGTTCGCTATAAAACTCGCACTTGCCCGAAGGCGTGCGAAAGGCGCCTTGAGCCAAGGGCGCATCGGCAAGATTGAGTTTTAGCCAACCCGTCTCTTTGAGCGCGTTCCAGTCCTGACCTTCGAGCGTCGCATCGGCCCAGCGAAAGGCTTTCGAAGCAATCTGTTCGTCGGTCTCGAAGAGTGCCGGTTCGGTGAGGCCCATGGCGCGCGCGAGACCTCGAAAGATGTCTGTATTCGTGCGCGCTTCGCCGACCGGTTGAATGGCCGGCAAGTTGGCCATCACATGCGTATGCCCGTAAGACTTATGGACGTCCAAGTGTTCGAGCTGTGTCGTCGCCGGGAAAATCAGATCGGCATAGTCAGCCGTATCGGTCTGAAAGTGTTCGAGAACAATGGTGAACAGATCGTCGCGCGCAAAGCCCGCGGCGACTTTCGCGGAGTCGGGCGCCACGGCCACCGGGTTCGAGTTATAGACGATCAGCGCTTCGATCTTCGGGCCGAATGCGTCGTCTCCGGGGTTCAGCAGCGCGTCGCCGATAGCGTTCATATTGACGATGCGCGGCAGTTTCGACGGCCAGCCGGGCGACAGGTTCGGACGTTCGAGCGCGTTTCCATCGACCGGTGTCCAGCCCGACGACGACAGCAGCATTCCGCCCGCGCGCTCACGCCATGCGCCCGTGAGCGACGGCAGGCAAGCAATGGCGCGGACCGCATTGCCGCCGCCGCGCACGCGCTGCATACCGTAATTCAGGCGAATCGACGCCTTCCTGGTAGAACCGAATGCGCGCGCGAGATCGATCACCGTATTCTCGTCAAGACCGCATATCGACGCCACGCGCGAAGGCGGAAACTGCGCCGCGCGCGCCTTGAGTTCTTCGAAACCGAGCGTGTGGGCATCGACATATTCGCGGTCGATGAGATCCTCGCGAATCAAAACGTCGATCATGCCGAGCGCGAGCGCGGCATCCGTTCCGGGCCGCAACGCGATATGTTGATGACACTTTTCCGCCGTCAGTGACCGATACGGATCGATCGCGATCAACTTGGCGCCGCGCCGCTTTGCTTCCTGCGCACGCGTCCAGAAATGCAGGCTCGACGCGATCGGATTCGCTCCCCAGATCAGGATGATCTCGCTTTCCTCGAAAAACTCGGTGTGCATGCCGAGACTCGCGCCGTATGTGTAGCGCAAGCCGGCAGTGCCGGCGGCGGCGCAGATCGTCCGATCCAGCCGCGACGCGCCGAGCACATTGAAAAAACGCGCCGCAATGCTCTCGCCTTGTACCAGTCCCATCGTGCCGGCATAGCTGTACGGGAGAATCGCTTCGGGCGCGCGCTGTGCAATCGACTTCAGCTTGTTGGCCGCCAAGGTGAGCGCGTCGTTCCAGCTAATCGCCTCGAAGCGCCCTTCGCCTTTCCGGCCGACGCGGCGCAACGGCGTGAGCAGCCGGTCTTTATGATGCGTGCGCTCGGCATAACGCGTCACCTTCGTGCAAAGCACGCCCTGCGTCGGCGGATGATCCGGATCGCCGCTGACCTTTACCGCTTTGCCGTCCTTGACCGTGACGCGCATTGCGCAGGTATCGGGACAGTCATGTGGGCAGACGGCTCGGGCGAACTCGGTTGGAGCGTTCATGGCATGGGTCCGGGATTACCAGATGAAAAGCGTCAGATGAGTCGATTTTATTATGGTCGCCGTGGGAACGACCGTTCAAATCATCAAATAATGACGGCGTAGAATGCAAGGACCGACGCAGTGTCAATGCGCAACGTCCGAATTCAAACGTGAGAACGGTTCCAAAATGAATCTGATCCCTGAAATCGAAGCATCGCACGAAGAAATCAAAGCTCTCCGACGAACGATTCATGCTCATCCGGAGCTGCGTTACGAAGAGACGGGGACGAGCAAGCTTGTCGCGGAAAGCCTCGAGCGATGGGGCATTACTGTGCATCGTGGGCTGGGAAAGACGGGCGTCGTCGGCGTGCTCAAGCGTGGCTCCGGCAACGGGTCGATCGGACTACGCGCCGATATGGACGCACTGCCCATTCAGGAAATCAACACCTTCGAACATCGATCGACCCACCCCGGCCGCATGCACGCGTGCGGTCACGACGGGCACACTGCCATGCTGCTCGGCGCGGCAAAACATTTGGCGGAGCATGGCAACTTTAACGGCACGATTGTTTTCATCTTCCAGCCGGCCGAGGAAGGCGGCGCAGGCGCGCGTGCAATGATCGAAGACGGCTTGTTCAAGCGTTTCCCTGTCGATGCCGTCTTTGGGATTCACAACTGGCCGGGAATGCCAGCGGGGCACTTCGGCGTGGTTTCCGGACCAATCATGGCGTCGAGCAATGAGTTTCGGATCACGATTCGCGGCATCGGCTCGCATGCGGCAATGCCTCATAACGGGCGCGATCCGGTGTTTACCGCCGTGCAGATCGCTAATGGGTTGCAGGGCATCATTACTCGAAACAAGAAGCCTATCGATACCGCCGTGCTTTCGATCACCCAAATTCATGCTGGCGACGCGGTCAATGTCGTGCCGGATGAGGCATGGTTAGGTGGTACGGTGCGCACGTTCACGGTCGAGACTTTAGACGTTATCGAAGAACGTATGCGCAAGATCGTCGAAGCGACGGCATCGGCTTACGATTGCGAGGCGGAACTGCATTTTCATCGAAATTATCCACCGACGATCAACGACGCTGAGCAGACGAAGTTTGCGGCGGAAGTGATGACTGCCGTTGTAGGCAAGGATAAGGTGAACGCCTCAGTCGAACCAACAATGGGCGCGGAGGACTTTTCGTTCATGTTGCTTGAAAAGCCCGGGTGTTACGCGTTTCTCGGGAATGGCAACGGCGGTCATCGGGATCATGGACATGGTGCCGGTCCCTGCATGTTGCATAACGCCAGTTACGATTTCAATGACGATTTGTTGTCTGTCGGCTCGTCTTACTGGGTTCGATTGGCAGAGCGGTCCTTAGCCCGATAACTTTGATTTTTTTGTTTTGGCGCTGCTCGAACCAAGCAGCGCTTTCTTTGCACGCCCAACGCCGCAGAAACGCAAAAACCCCACCTGTTTGGGGGTGGGGTTTTTGTTGCTGCATGAGGAGCCTGACGATTACCTACTTTCACACGGGAGATCCGCACTATCA
>NZ_JALQDA010000020.1:0-51134 GCF_023631485.1 Caballeronia sp. GAFFF2
TCGTTTCAGTTACTGTCAACAAGAATTTGAAGCTTTCTTTTCTTGCCCACCGCGCTTCGGAGCGAATACCACCTTTGCCCGCCTCGCCTACTGAAACCACCTCCCGCTTCCTTCGCGTTCATCGAATCGCGAAGGAACGGAATTCTAGTGGGCGCCGGCGAGAATCGCAAGCCCTTTGCGTAGAAGAAACTCAACGGTGTTTGAAGACGGGCTTGCGCTTCTCGACGAACGCGGCCATGCCTTCCTTTTGATCTTCCGTCGCGAAGAGCGAATGGAACAGGCGACGTTCGAAATGAACGCCTTCCGCCAATGTTGTTTCGTAGGCGCGATTGACCGCCTCTTTCGCCATCATGACCGCTGGCAGCGAGAAAGAAGCGATGATCGTCGCGGCCTCGACGGCCTCATCGATCAGACGCTCCGCACCGACGACGCGCGACACCAAACCCGCCCGCTCCGCCTCGCTCGCGTCCATCATGCGCGCGGTCAGGCACATGTCCATCGCTTTTGACTTCGATACCGCGCGCGTCAGCCGCTGCGTGCCGCCCGCACCCGGGATGACGCCGAGCTTGATTTCCGGCTGGCCGAACTTCGCGGTATCCGCGGCGATGATGATGTCGCACATCATGGCGAGTTCGCAGCCGCCGCCCAGCGCGAAGCCGCCGACCGCCGCGATGATCGGCTTGCGAATCGAGCGGATGGTTTCCCAATTGCGCGTGATGTAGTCGCCCTTGTAGGCGTCCATATAGGAATAGCCGGCCATCATTCCGATGTCCGCGCCCGCTGCGAACGCCTTCTCGCTGCCGGTAACGACGATCGCGCCGATATCCTCGTCGGCGTCGAATGCCTTCAACGCCGCGCCCAACTCATCCATCAGCGCGTCGTTCAGCGCGTTGAGCGCCTTCGGCCGATTGAGCGTGATCAGTCCAACCCGCCCGCGCGTCTCCACCAACAGATTCTCGTAAGCCATGCACTCCTCCTTTCGATCCTCAGGTAAGCCCTAATGAAATCACTTGCTTCGCGCTATCTCGATAATGCTAACATTACCAACCAACCGGTCGGTTAATTATTCGATCCGCCGCCATCCGCCGTTCTTACTGCTCGCGACCATGACACATCCGCTCTTTACGAAACATGAGGCGACGCTCGACCAAGCGCTTGCCGCCATCGAGACACGCGGCTATTGGAGCCCGTTCGCCGAAATGCCGAGCCCCAAAGTGTACGGGGAAACGGCAGCTGCGGATGGCGAAGCCGCGTTCAAGGCGCATCTCGGCAAGACGTTCGAGCTCGACCAGCCCTCGACGGGAGAGACGGTCGGTGACGAACGATCGCCGTTCGGCATCGGGCTTGGCATCAAGTATCCCAAGTCTGATCCCGACGCGCTCATTCGGGCCGCTTCCGAAGCGCAATCTGCGTGGCGCGCCGCTGGACCGAAAGCGTGGGTCGGCGTGAGTCTCGAGATTCTTTCGCGACTGAACCGCGCGAGCTTCGAAATTGCGCAAAGCGTGATGCATACGACCGGTCAGGCATTCATGATGGCCTTTCAGGCGGGTGGCCCGCACGCGCAGGATCGCGGGCTCGAAGCCGTGGTCTATGCGTGGGACCAAATGCGCCGAATCCCTTCCGAAGCGCATTGGGAAAAGCCACAAGGCAAGAATCCGCCGCTCGCGATGCAAAAGCGCTTCACCATCGTTCCGCGCGGCACGGGCCTCGTGCTTGGCTGCTGCACGTTCCCGACGTGGAACGGTTACCCCGGACTGTTCGCCGATCTCGCGACCGGCAACGCGGTCATCGTCAAACCGCATCCGGGTGCGATCTTGCCGCTTGCAATCACTGTTCGCATCGCGCGCGAAGTACTGCGGGATGCGGGCTTCGATCCGAATGTCGTCACGCTGCTCGCCACCGCTCCGAATGACGGCCCGCTCGTACAAGAACTCGCCGTGCGGCCCGAAATCAAGCTGATCGACTTCACGGGCAGCACGCAGAACGGCACCTGGCTCGAACGCAACGCGCATCAGGCGCAGGTCTATACGGAAAAAGCGGGCGTCAATCAGATCGTCATCGATTCCGTGGACGATCTGAAGGCAGCGGCACGGAACATTGCGTTTTCGCTCGCGCTCTATTCCGGCCAGATGTGCACGGCGCCTCAAAACATCTACGTGCCGCGTGAGGGTATCCGCACGGCTGACGGACACGTGAGCTTCGACGATGTTGCGAAAGCGCTCGCCGTTTCCGTCGAAAAACTGACCTCCGACCCGGCGCGCGCCGTCGAACTGACCGGCGCGATTCAAAACGATGGCGTCGTCAATCGCGTAGCCCAAGCACGCGAACTCGGCGCGGTTCTCCTCGATAGCCAGACGCTCGCGCACCCGGCCTTTCCCGAAGCGCGAGTGCATACGCCCCTCATGCTCAAACTCGACGCGCGCGCCGATGAAGCTAGCTTCACCAAGGAATGGTTCGGCCCGATCTCCTTCGTCGTGGCGACGGACTCGACCGCGCAGTCGCTGGAACTTGCCGGCTCGATCGCGCGAGAACACGGCGCGCTGACCTTCGCCGTGTACAGCACGGACGACGCAGTGATCGAAGCGGCCTATGACGCAGCCATTCGCGGCGGCGTCGCCCTGTCCATCAATCTGACGGGCGGCGTTTTCGTCAATCAGACTGCGGCGTACTCGGACTTCCATGGCACGGGCGCGAATCCCGCGGCCAACGCTGCGCTGTCCGACGCGGCTTACGTCGCCAATCGCTTTCGTGTCGTGCAAAGCAGAGTCCATGTTGCGCCGAAGGCCGCGACTGCGGAAGCTAGCCAAACGGCATAGGCAAAAGCGACGGTGCAAAAGGCCTATGCCATTCGGCCGAATGGCAAGGGCTCGGACGCACGGCTAGTATCGATTCGAACGATTGGTGATTGAGGAGACGCCATGTCCGGGAAGTCCGTCCTGTTTCATATCGATGCAACGACGCGCGTCGCAACGGTGACGCTCAATCGTCCCGACAAGCTGAACAGCTTTACCCGCGAGATGCATATCGAGCTGAACGACGCGTTGAACGAAGTCGAAGCGAGCAACGCGCGCGCGGTCATCATCACCGGCGCGGGACGCGGCTTTTGCGCGGGTCAGGATCTGGCCGATCTCGACTTCACGCAAGGCGCCACGCCCGATCTCGGCGAGCTGATCGAGGCACACTTCAACCCGCTCGTGCGACGTCTTCAGGCAATGCCATTGCCGATCATCGCCGCTGTCAACGGCACGGCCGCCGGCGCCGGCGCGAATCTGGCGATGGCGTGCGATCTGGTCATTGCCGTGCGCTCGGCCAGCTTTATCCAGGCGTTCGTGAAGATCGGTCTCGTGCCCGACTCAGGTGGAACGTGGCTTCTGCCACGACGTGTCGGCGAAGCGCGCGCGCTCGGGCTCGCGCTGACGGGTGAGAAGCTCGGCGCGGAAAAAGCGCAAGCGTGGGGCATCGTTTGGCGCGTGGTGGAAGACGCCGACTTGACCGACGCCGCGACGCAACTGGCCGCACAACTCGCGCAGCAGCCCACGAAGGCGATAGCGGCGATCAAGCAGGCGCTTCGCGCGAGCGCCAACAACACGTTCGATCAGCAACTCGACCTCGAACGCGATGTTCAACGCGAGTTGGGCGCGTCCCACGACTTCATGGAAGGCGTCGCCGCGTTCAAGGAAAAGCGCGCACCGCGCTTCGAAGGTCTGTGAGAGCCGCAAGGAGAAACCCGTGACGCCTCAACAACTGGCGGAAGCGACCGCCAAGGCAATGTATGAAGCAGACGCCTGCACGCGCTCGCTCGGCATTGATCTCGTCGAAATCAGGCCTGGCTATGCGCGGCTGCAGATGAACGTGCGCCCCGACTTCCTGAACGGCCACGCGATCTGTCATGGCGGCTTGATGTTCACGCTTGCCGATTCCGCATTCGCCTTTGCATGCAATTCGTACAACCTCAGCACGGTCGCGGCGGGCTGTACGATCGAATTTCTGCGTCCGGTTCAAGGCGGCGATCGACTGACCGCCGAAGCGATCGAGCAGACTTTGAGCGGCCGCGCCGGCATCTACGATATTCGCCTGACCAACCGCGAAGGCGAAACGGTCGCGATGTTTCGCGGCAAGTCCGCGCAGATCCGCGGCAACGTCATACCAGTCTGACTGGACCGACCCGAGCAGGCGGACGCGCCAAACATGGCCCCGCTGCATGGCGAGCATGAAGGAGACAACGATGACCACGACGCTGCCGCTCGAGCCCATAGAACAGGCGAGCCGCGACGAACTTCTGGCGCTGCAACTCGACCGTCTGAAATGGACGCTCAAGCACGCCTATGAGAACTCGCCGGTGTATCGGCGCAAGTTCGATGCAGCCCACGTACACCCGGAGGACGTGCAGTCGCTCGCCGATCTCGCCCGCTTCCCGTTCACGACGAAAAAAGATCTACGTGACAGTTATCCGTTCGGCATGTTCGCCGTGCCGCAAGAGCGAATTTCGCGAATCCACGCTTCGTCCGGCACGACCGGGAAGCCGACTGTTGTGGGTTACACGGCGTCCGATATCGACATCTGGGCGAATCTCGTGGCGCGCTCGATCCGCGCAGCCGGCGCGCGACGCGGCGATAAGGTCCACGTGAGCTACGGCTACGGTCTCTTCACGGGCGGCCTCGGCGCGCACTACGGCGCCGAACGCGCGGGACTCACGGTAATTCCCTTCGGCGGCGGTCAGACCGAGAAGCAAGTGCAACTGATACAGGACTTTCGTCCGGACATCATCATGGTGACGCCGAGCTACATGCTCTCCATCGCGGATGAACTCGAGCGGCAAGGCGTCGATCCGGCGAGTTGCTCGCTGCGTCTCGGCATCTTCGGGGCGGAGCCGTGGACGAACGACATGCGTCGCGCGATCGAGGCGCGCATGGGTATCGACGCGGTCGACATCTACGGGCTTTCGGAAGTGATGGGGCCAGGCGTGGCTTCGGAGTGCGCGGAAACCAAGGACGGCCCGACGATCTGGGAAGACCATTTTTATCCCGAGATCATCGACCCGGAAACGGGCGAAGTGTTACCGGATGGCGAATTCGGCGAACTCGTCTTCACCTCGTTGACGAAAGAAGCGCTGCCGATCATCCGCTATCGCACGCGCGATCTCACACGGCTTTTGCCGGGCACCGCGCGCACGATGCGCCGCATGGAAAAGATCACCGGCCGCTCGGACGACATGATGATCGTGCGCGGCGTCAACGTGTTCCCCACGCAGATAGAAGAGTTGCTGCTCAAGCGCCCCGTGCTCGCGCCGCACTACCAGATCGTACTGACGAAGGAAGGTCCGCTCGACGTCCTGACGCTGAACGTCGAGCCTTGCCCCGAATCCGCGCCCGATATCGTCGCGCTCGACGGCGCCAGGGACGCGCTCACTTACGACATCAAGGCGCTGATCGGCGTCAGCGCTATCGTGAATGTGCTCGCGGTGAACGGCATCGAGCGTTCGGTGGGCAAGGCGCGACGCGTCGTCGACAAACGCGCCCGCTAGGAATTCGGCAGCAAGAGCCACATCCGGCCGCCCTGCTTCATGCGGCCGGCAAGATCGCCGGCATCGTCGCCCAGGCCCCAGAAGTAGTCGGCGCGCACGCCGCCCTTGATTGCGCTGCCGGTGTCTTGAGCGAAGACGAGGCGGTTCATCGGCTGATTGCTGAGCGGGCGCGTGGTCTGGAGGAACACTGGCGTGCCGAGCGGGATCGCGGACGGATCCACGGCGATCGAACGTTCGGGCGTCAGCGGCACCCCCAAGGCGCCAACCGGGCCGTCGCCGAGACTCGCGGACACCACGTCGGCCGACGGCATCTCGCGGAAAAACACGAAGCGCGGATTCACGTCGAGGAGCGCATCGACGCGCGCGGGGTTCGCCTTCGCCCACGCCTTGATGCCCTGCATGGTCGCCTGCACCGGCGTGATTTCGCCGCGATCGAGCAACTCCTTGCCGATCGACCGATACGGCTGGTTGTTCGTGCCGCCGAAGCCAACGCGCATCACGCTTCCGTCTTCCATGACGACGCGTCCCGAACCCTGAACCTGCAGGAAGAACGCTTCGATCGGGTCGTCGACCCAGACGAGTTCGTTGCCAGTCAACGCGCCCGAACGTTCGAGCTGCGCGCGCGCAGGCAACGCCGAGCCTTGCTTATAGCGATACGGCCATCGATAAAGCGCGTACTGATAGATGCCGTGCCGCGTACGCGCGCCGCGCAACAACGGCTCGTAGTAGCCGGTTACGAGGCCGTCGAGCGTGCCGTCGGTATTCGCGAGCTGATAAGGCGTGAAGTAGCTCTCGAAGAAGCTGCGCGCCGCCGACATGTCCAGATCGTCGAGCTGCTGTGCCGCCGCGCATGCTCGCTGCCACGGCGCCTGACGCGCGAGACGGCTGCAGTTCTGACGCAGCGCGGCCGTCGCGCCGATGAGTGAATCGTCCTGCCAGCCCGGCACTTGCTGCCAGCTCACCGGCGAAAGACGCGAAGCCGCGCGCTGTCCCGTGATGATCGGCACGCCAGTCGGTGCATTCGCGCCTGGCTTCGTATAAGAGCCGCCTCCGCACGAGGCGACGAGGACCGCGGTTGCAATCGATGCGGCCAGCGCCGCCACGCGCGCGGCTGACCGCGTGAAACGCATACAATGCTCGTTCTTGATGGGAACCGCCATGTCTGATCTGTTCGACGAATATCCAATGCTGGTTTTCGGGCTCGAGGCGCTGGTTGCGCTCGGCTTGCTGATTTTTATCGTCGTGTGGACGAATTCGGGCAAGAAGAAACACCAGAACC
This sequence comes from Caballeronia sp. GAFFF2, assembly GCF_023631485.1. NCBI lineage: Bacteria > Pseudomonadati > Pseudomonadota > Betaproteobacteria > Burkholderiales > Burkholderiaceae > Caballeronia > Caballeronia sp. GAFFF2. Next base: position 6,804 of record NZ_JALQDA010000020.1, read on the forward strand.
GCCAAAACGACGCTGCGAAGCGCCGCTGATTGCCACTAAAACTCCGCGTTCAATGCAGGGTGCGCGGCATGTGCAGCGCGAACTCCGCGACCGGCGCTTCGAAGCGCTCGCCATCTTCCGCCACGCAAAAATAGGAGCCGCGCATCGTGCCCACGGGCGTCGCGATGACGGCCCAGCTCGTATATTCGAAACGCTCGCCCGGCGGCAGAAGCGGCTGATGCCCGACCACGCCGAGCCCTTTTACTTCCTGCACGTGATCGTCGCTATCGGTGATGATCCAGTGACGCGAGATCAGTTGAGCGGTGACCTGACCCGTGTTACGGATCGTCAACGTGTAGGCGAACGCGTATTGACGGTTGTCGGGATCTGACTGGTCCGGCAGGTAGCGCGTCTCGACCGCGACGCTGAATTCGTACTGGCTCATCGTTGTTCCAATTCTATTCGTCGCTGCGCCGCCATTTAGCGCGCAGGTGCCTCATTGTTTCATCGCTTTGCTTCCACTGGTCAAGCATTCTGCTTTATGCAATTCACACTCGCAATACGAATCGCGTGCTCGAGTCAAATCCAAAACTCGCGCCATTTCATTCCGAGTAGCACGTATTAGGCCGTTCAGCCGGGTAACGTGCTGAAAAAACGCGGGTTAGAATCGGTGTTCCAGACATCGAGCCTTAATCCGGCAATGCTTTCGCCGGACGCGGGCCAACTCACTCCACACGTCCATGAAGCAATTCCATATCGCTCCTAGCATCCTGTCCGCCGACTTCTCGCGCCTTGGCGAAGAAGTCCGTAACGTCGTCGCGGCCGGCGCCGACTGGGTTCACTTCGACGTGATGGACAACCATTATGTGCCGAACCTGACGATCGGCCCGGTGGTGTGCGAGGCGCTTCGCCCGCATGTGGACGTGCCCATCGACGTGCATTTGATGGTGCGCCCGGTCGACCGTATCGTGCCGGACTTTGCAAAAGCCGGAGCTAATCAGATCAGTTTCCATCCGGAAGGTTCGGATCATATCGACCGGACCTTGTCGCTCATTCGCGATCACGGCTGCAAGGCGGGCCTCGTGTTCAATCCGGCCACGCCGCTCATTTATCTGGATCACGTGATGGACAAGGTCGATCTCGTGCTCATCATGTCGGTGAACCCCGGCTTTGGCGGACAGTCGTTCATTCCTGAAGCGTTGAACAAGATTCGCGAAGCGCGCACGCGTATCGACGCTTACCGCGAGCGAACGGGCCGCGATATTCATCTCGAAGTGGATGGCGGCGTGAAGGTGGAGAACATCGGCGAGATCGCGGCGGCGGGCGCGGACAGCTTCGTCGCGGGCTCGGCCATCTTCGGCAAGCACGACTACAAGCAAGTAATCGACGCCATGCGCGCCGAACTTGCCAAAGTGGGGAACGCGCAGTGAGCGAACTCACCACCTTTTCGATACGACCCGCGCGACCGATCCGTGCGGCCATCATCGATCTCGACGGCACCATGGTCGATACCGCCGACGACTTCGTCGCCGCGATCAACGGCATGCTCGTGCGCATCGGTCTGGAACAGCAGCCGGTCGCGCGCGATGAAGTCGTGGGTTACGTCGGCAAGGGCTCGGAGAATCTGATCCGCAGCGTGCTCGCCGTGCGCCTGCCGCGCACCGAAGCCGCCGCGCAATTCGACGACGCCCTCGCTATCTATCAAAGCGAATACGCGAAGATCAACGGCCAGTACTCGGCACTCTTTCCCGAAGTGAAGGAAGGTCTGGAAGCCATGCGCGAACTCGGCATTGCGCTCGCGTGTGTGACCAACAAGCCGCATCGGTTTGCGGTGGAGTTGCTGGCGCACTTCGGCATTGCCGAGTATTTCAAGGTCATTCTTGGCGGCGATTCGGTCGCGCAGAAGAAACCCGATCCGCTTCCCATGCTCACCGCGTGCGAGCGGCTCGACGTGCTGCCGCGCGAAACCGTAGCGGTCGGCGACTCCGAAAACGACGCTCTCGCGGGCCGCGCCGCGGGCATGGCGACGCTCACCGTCCCCTACGGCTACAACCACGGGAAAGATGTGCAATCGGTGAAATCCGATGGTATAGTTTCCACGCTGCGCGCCGCCGCAATGGCCATTTCCACTACGCTGGCGCCGCCCAATACCACACTGACTGAATAGTCCATCTCATGTTTCTCAACAGAAAACGGAGTCTGAGCAGCATCGACCGGGGAGCCTGGCCCTGGCGTCGCTGGTCGCGCTAACCTCGCCTGAGGTACGCTGAAGCCATCATGTTCGAGCACGCTTCAGCATCCGTTTTTTGTTTCGCTGCGTATTCCCGCGCCGTTTCCTTTGACTTGTCGCACCGCTTGCTTCGGAACCATTCCGGCGCAACGCACGATAACCGCGTCGTTCTTCAAGACGTCTCTCCTTGCGAGAAACGCCCGCGAAAACGCGTGTCGTCGCGCACCGTTCGACAGCATGGACAACCGGCCGATCGCAGTGCCCCGCTTGTCCCGATGCCGCGCTCAATCAAAAGAATGCGCGGCACGCAAAGGATCGCAACATGACCGAACTCGAATTCCAATCGCTGGCGAACGAAGGCTATAACCGCATTCCGCTCATCGCAGAAGCGCTCGCCGATCTCGAAACGCCCCTGTCGCTTTATCTCAAGCTCGCGCAGTCCGAGCGCAATGGCGCCAACTCGTTCCTGCTGGAATCCGTCGTGGGCGGCGAGCGCTTCGGGCGCTATTCGTTCATCGGCCTGCCGGCGCGCACGGTGGTGCGCGTACAGAACGGCGTGTCGCAAGTCGTGACCGACGGCAACGTCACCGAGACCGATGAAGGCGATCCGCTCGCGTTCATCGAACGCTTCCAGAAGCGTTTCAAGGTTGCCATGCGTCCTGGTTTGCCGCGCTTCTGCGGCGGCCTGGCAGGCTACTTCGGTTACGACGCGGTGCGCTATATCGAGAAAAAGCTCGCGCATACGGCGCCGCACGACGATCTCGGCCTGCCGGACATTCAGCTGCTGCTGACCGAGGAAGTCGCGGTCATCGACAACCTCGCGGGCAAGCTCTACCTGATCGTCTATGCCGATCCCACCAAGGCCGAGGCGTATGCCAAGGCGAAGCATCGGCTGCGCGAACTGCGGGCGCGTCTGCGTGCTACCGTCCAGCCGCCCGTGACGTCGGCGAGTGTGCGCACCGAAACGTTCCGCGAGTTCGCTAAAGAGGATTATCTGAACGCCGTGCGACGCGCGAAGGAATACATCGCGGCGGGCGAACTAATGCAGGTGCAAGTCGGCCAGCGGCTCGTCAAGCCGTTCCGCGACAACCCGCTCTCGCTGTATCGCGCGCTGCGTTCGCTCAATCCGTCGCCGTACATGTACTACTACAACTTTGGCGGCGACGTTCACGTGGTCGGCGCATCGCCGGAAATTCTCGTGCGTCAGGAACAGCGCGCGGGCGAGCGCATCGTGACCATACGTCCGCTTGCCGGCACGCGACCGCGCGGCAACACGCCCGAGCGCGACGCCGAACTCGCCACCGAACTGCTGAACGATCCGAAGGAAGTCGCCGAGCACGTGATGCTGATCGACCTCGCGCGCAACGACGTGGGCCGTATTGCGCAGACCGGCTCGGTTTCGGTGACGGACAAGATGATCATCGAAAAGTATTCGCACGTTCAGCACATCGTGAGTTCGGTCGAAGGCACGTTGAAGCCCGGCATGAGCAACTTCGACGTATTGCGCGCGACCTTTCCCGCCGGCACGCTTTCCGGCGCGCCGAAAGTGCGCGCGATGGAATTGATCGACGAACTCGAACCCGTGAAGCGCGGCTTGTATGGCGGCGCGGTCGGTTATTTGTCGTTCAGCGGCGAAATGGATCTGGCGATTGCCATTCGCACCGGCCTCATTCACAAGGGCAATCTCTATGTGCAGGCAGCGGCGGGTGTCGTTGCCGACTCGGTGCCCGAGTCCGAATGGCAAGAGACGGAGAACAAGGCGCGCGCCGTGTTGCGTGCCGCCGAGCAAGTGCAAGATGGCCTCGACAGCGACTTCTGAGGAGAAAAGACCATGCTGCTGATGATCGACAACTACGACTCGTTCACCTATAACCTGGTCCAGTACTTCGGCGAACTCGGCGAGGACGTGCAGACGTTTCGCAACGACGAAATCTCGCTCGATGAAATCGCCAAGCTCAATCCTGCACGCATCTGCCTGTCGCCGGGACCAAGCAATCCGCAGCACGCGGGCATCACGCTCGACGTACTGCGCGAGTTCTCCGGCAAGCTGCCCATTCTCGGCGTGTGCCTCGGCCATCAGGCCATTGGCGAAGCGTTCGGCGGACGCGTGGTGCGCGCGCAGACCATCATGCACGGCAAGGTGAGCGCGATCGAAACCGACTGTAAAGGCGTGTTCTCCGACCTGCCAAAACACTTCAACGTCACGCGCTATCACTCGCTGGCGATTGAACGCGAGTCTTTGCCCGACTGTCTCGAAGTGTCCGCATGGACGCCTGATGGTGAAATCATGGGCGTGCGCCACCGGGAACTCGAAGTGGAAGGTGTGCAGTTCCATCCGGAATCCATTCTTTCCGAGCATGGTCACGCGCTGCTCGAAAACTTCGTGAAAAACACGGCATCGGGAAAGCGAGCGTGACTGCCATGACGATCACCGCACAAGAAGCGCTGCAACGCACGATCGAGCATCGCGAAATCTTTCACGACGAAATGCTGCATCTCATGCGCACCATCATGCGCGGCGAGATGTCGCCGGTGATGGCCGCTGCGATCATCACCGGCTTGCGCGTGAAGAAGGAAACCATCGGCGAGATCGCGGCCGCCGCGACTGTCATGCGCGAGTTCGCCAATCACGTCGAGGTGGCGGACAACTCCCATTTCGTCGATATCGTCGGCACGGGCGGCGACGGCTCGCACACTTTCAACATTTCCACGGCATCGATGTTCGTTTCCGCCGCCGCCGGCGCTAAGGTCGCGAAGCACGGCAATCGCGGCGTGTCGAGCAAGTCGGGCAGCGCGGACGTACTCGAAGCACTCGGCGTGAATATCGATCTAACGCCGGAACAAGTCGCCGCCTCGATTGCCGAAACCGGCATGGGCTTCATGTTCGCGCCGAACCATCATCCGGCAATGAAGAACATCGCGCCCGTGCGCCGCGAACTCGGCGTGCGGACCATCTTCAATATTCTCGGGCCGCTGACCAACCCGGCGGGCGCGCCGAATCAGCTGCAGGGCGTGTTCCATGAAGACCTCGTCGGCATCCAGGTTCGTGTGATGCAGCGGCTCGGCGCAAACCACGTGCTTGTCGTGTACGGCAAGGACGGGATGGACGAAGTGTCGCTCGGCGCCGCGACCAAGGTCGGCGAATTGAAGAACGGCGAAGTGAACGAGTACGAGATTCATCCCGAAGACTTCGGTCTTCAAATGGTCTCGAACCGCTCGCTGAAAGTGCAGGACGCGCAGGAATCGAAAACCATGCTGCTCGGCGCGCTGAACAACAAGGCGGGTGTGGCGCGCGAGATCGTCACGCTGAACGCGGGCGCGGCGCTCTACGCGGCCGACATCGTCGATTCGATCGCCGAGGGCATGGCCGCCGCGCGCGAAGCCATCGCCAGCGGCGCGGCGCGCGAAAAGGTCGAAGCTCTCGTGCGCTTCACGCAGCAATTCACCAAATAACGGACATCACCATGAGCGACATTCTGGATCGCATCATCGCGGTGAAGCGCGAGGAAATTCGCGCCGCCGAACAAAGCGCGCCGCTCGAAGAACTCAGGCTCGAAGCGAGCGCGCGCGACTTGCGCGATTTCGTCGGCGCGCTGCGTGCGAAGCATGCTGAAGGCCGGGCCGCGGTCATTGCGGAAGTGAAGAAGGCGAGCCCTTCCAAAGGCGTGCTGCGCGAGCACTTCGTGCCGGGCGAAATTGCACGCTCCTACGAGCAAGGCGGCGCCGCGTGCCTTTCCGTGCTCACCGACGTGCAGTTCTTCAAAGGCAGCGTCGCGTATCTCGAAGAAGCGCGCGCCGCGTGCAGCCTGCCGGTGCTGCGCAAAGACTTTATCGTCGACCCTTATCAGATCATGGAAGCGCGCGCGATGGGCGCCGACTGCATTCTGCTGATAGCCGCCGCGCTCGAACTTTCGCAGATGCAAGATCTCGAAGCCTATGCACATTCGCTCGGACTCGCGGTGCTGGTCGAAGTGCACGACGCCGACGAACTGCGAGACGGGCTCACGCTGAAAACGCCGCTCATCGGCATCAACAATCGCAATCTGCGCACGTTCCAGACAACTATCGATACGACCATCGGCATGCTCGAAGCGGTGCCGGACGACCGCATCGTGGTGACGGAATCGGGCATTCTCTCGCGCCACGACGTGGACCGGCTGCGAGCGATGCACGTGCATACGTTCCTCGTCGGCGAAGCGTTCATGCGCGCCGACGATCCGGGCACGGAACTCGCGCGAATGTTCTTCTGACTCTAAAGACGGGACCGAATTTTGGGCATCGAACAGGAAATCAAGCTCGCGCTGCCGCCTTCGCAGCACGACGACGTGGCGCGCTTTTTCGACGAGCGCACCGGTGCGGGCAAGCCGATGGAACTGGCGAACGTCTATTTCGACACGCCGGATTGCGCGCTCGCCAAGGCGAAGTCCGCATTGCGCCTGCGCCGCACGCCCGACCAGTGGCTTCAGACGTACAAGGTGCTGGGCGAATCGAAAGCCGGCTTGAGCCGTCGTCACGAATGGGAGATGCCGGTGGCGGGCGAATCGCTTGAAATCGATGCGCTCCTCGTTTCCTGCGAAGACGAAGCGGCCCGCAAGGCGTTGCAGGACGCCGCGCCGAATCTGATCGCCCTGTTTCGCACGGACTTCCGGCGCATCGTGTGGGACATCGAGCGTGAAGGCTCGCAGATCGAAGTCGCGCTCGACGCCGGCAAGATCACGGCGGACGTGGATGGCGAAAACCATCACGCGGAAATCAGCGAGCTGGAACTCGAAATCAAGTCCGGCGACGCCCAAGCGCTCTCCACGCTCGCCGCCGAATTGCGCGGCGCGTTTCCCGAACTCGACCCGGAAGATTTGAGCAAGGCGGAGCGAGGTTATCGGCTGCGCGAGCGTCCGGAAAGCGCGGTAGACGACGCCGAAGCATGAACCAGCAGCCTTCTCTTTTCGACGAGCCTCGCACGCACGCTAGCGGCTTCATCACGCTCGAAAGCCAGTTCGAAGCGCTGCCCGCTGAATGGCGGCGGCATCTAAAAGCATTTATCGACAGTCCGCGCTATGCGTCGTTGTGCGCTTTCGTGGATGCCGAGCGCGCCGCCGGCAAGACCGTTTATCCCGCCGATGTTTTCCGCGCATTGCGCCTCACCAGTCCTGGCGAGGTCAAAGTGGTGATTCTCGGTCAGGACCCTTATCACGGTGAAGACAAAGGCGCGCCGCAAGCGCACGGGCTTGCGTTCTCCGTGCCCGCTCCCGTGCGCCCGCCGCCTTCGTTGCGCAACATCTTCAAGGAAATCGCCGCGAGTCTGGATATCGTCGCGCCTGCTCACGGCTGCCTCGATTCGTGGGCGAAACAAGGCGTGCTCTTGCTCAACACGTCGCTGACCGTCGAGCGCGATAAAGCGGGAAGCCATGCCAAGCGCGGCTGGGAACAGTGCACGGACACGCTGATCCACGAAATTGCCGAGCGCCACGATGGCGTCGTGTTCATGTTGTGGGGCGCGCACGCTCAGGCAAAACGCGCGCTGATCGACGGCACGGGAAAGGCGCATTGCGTGCTGGAAGCGCCGCATCCGTCGCCGTTGTCGGCGCATCGCGGGTTTCTGGGGTGCGGGCATTTCGTCGCCGCGAACGAATATCTGAAGCGGCATGGGCGCGAGCCGATCGACTGGCGCTTGCCCGCCGAGGCACAGTTGCTCGCCTGAACATCCGCATCAATGCAACGCAATGCAATGCAAAGAGCCCGCCGCGGTCCGAAGACCGGGCGGGCTCTTTTACTTCGGCGTCGAGCTTAAGCCTTACAGCGCCGCGATCGAATCGCGTGCCGAAGCGAGCGCTGCACTCGCGGCCTCCGGCCCCATCGCCAAGCCTTCGGCGTAGATGAAGTTCACGTCCGTCATGCCGAGGAAGCCCAAGAACGTCTTGAGATACGGCGTTTGCGAGTCGTTCGGCGTGCCTGCGTACTTGCCGCCACGCGCCGACACCACGAACACCTTCTTGCCCTTCACCAAGCCTTCGGGGCCGGTCGCGGTGTAGCGGAACGTGATTCCGGCCCGCGCGATCCAGTCGAAATAAGCCTTCAGTTGCGACGACACGCCGAAGTTATACAGCGGCGCCGCGATCACCACGATGTCGGCCGCTTGCAGTTCGTCGATCAGCGCTTCGCTCTTCGCGTTGATGGCGACTTGTTCCGGCGTGCGTTGTTCGGCGGGCGTGAAGAACGCGCCGAGCGTGGCGTCGTCGAGGTGCGTGAGCTGGTCGGCGAGCAGATTGCGGACGACCACGTTCGCGCCCGGATTGCTTTGTTGCAGCTTCGCGGTGAGTTCGTCGGCGAGCAGCGTCGATTGAGCGCCTTGCGAGCGGGCTGCGGAGTTGATCTGGAGAATCGTCGTCATGATGGCTTCCTTGATGGAGGAGCGGGAGCCGTCGGCGCCCGCGTTGGAAGCATTCTTCGTTGTTCGGCGTTCCGGAAAAAGCCGTCCGGCCGTGAAGGATCGTTGCACCAGTAGGACAATCCCCGGTGGGCGCAGCCTTTCAGCCCTTCAGCCAGCGCTCGCGCCATTGTTTCGACGGTCCGCGCCCGTCGATAGCCGTCAGCACGTAACGCGACACTTCGGGGCCGTCGAGCTTCACTTCGGTACGACGCAGTTCGTCGCGGCGAAACGCGTGTACTTCGACCTTCGCACCCGGCAGATAACGCGACAACAGCGCCTCCAGATTCGATCCCGTCACACGCAAACCATCGATGGCCACGAGAACATCGCCCGCCGAAAGCCCCGCCTTCTGTGCGGCGCTGCCGTCGTGCACGACCGCCAGCGTGCAATCCGCGCTGCCCCGCACGCGCACGCCGAGCGACGGCTTGCCGGCCGTGCCGCTCGTCGGCAGATCGGGCGCGAGTGCTATGCCGAACGGCTCGAGGAGCGCGTCGAGCGGCAAGTCGCGCGTGCCGCGCACGCCGTCGCGGAAGAGCGAGCGCAGATCCGCGCCGGTGGCCTCGGCGAAGAGCGCTTCCACTTCGTCCTCGCGGATGCCCCGTGCCTTGCCGAGATAGAAGTCGCGTCCGTAGCGCTGCCACAAGAGACGCATGACATCGTCGAGCGACTTACGGTTGTCCGTCTGCGCGCGGATCGACAAATCGAACGCGAGCGCGACGAGCGAACCCTTCTGGTAGTAACTGACGATGGCGTTCGATGCGTTCTCGTCGGCGCGGTAGTACTTCACCCATGCGTCGAACGAACTCTGCGCCACCGACTGCTTGAGCCGCCCGCTTCCGCGCAACACGCCGCCGATGGTCTTGCCGAGCATCGAGAAGTAATCGCTCGCGGAAATAAGGCCGGTGCGCACGAGGATCAGGTCGTCGTAATACGACGTGAAGCCCTCGAAGAGCCACAAAAGCGACGTGTAATTTTCCTGCGACAGATCGTACGGCGCGAACGCCGCCGGCTTGATGCGCTTTACGTTCCACGTATGGAAGTATTCGTGGCTGCAAAGGCCAAGATACGTGCGATAACCTTCGCTGACTTCGGGTCGGCCAAGCACCGGCAAGTCGCCGCGATTGCAGATCAGCGCCGTGGATGCGCGATGTTCCAGCCCGCCGTAACCATCGCTGACGGCGACCGTCATGAACACGTAGCGATCCACCGGCGCTTTCTTCGTGCGCGGTTCGAAGAGCGCGATCTGCGCTTCGCACACGCGTTTGAGGTCCGCCGCGAGCCGGTTCATGTCGAGCCCGATCACGCGTCCGGAGATCACGATGTCGTGCTTCACGCCATGCGCGGTGAAGCCGCCGAGCGCGAATTCGCCGATCGTCACCGGATGATCGACGAGTTCGTCGTAATTCGCGGCCTCGTACGCGCCGAAACCATGGCGCTTCGTGCCACGCGCTTCGGCAAGCGCCGTGGCGACGCGCCAGTTGCGCAGCGCTCCGCCCTGCGGCGCTTGAATATCGATGATACACGGCGCAGCCGACTGCCCCTCCACCGCGAGAAACACGCTCGTGCCGTTGAAGAAGCCGACGCTGTCATCCAGATGCGCGGCGCGTACCGACATGTCCCACGCGTACACCTCGTAACGCAGCGTGATGGGGCCATCCGCCGGCGCGGCTTGCCACGCGTGCTTGTCGATTTTTTCGATACCGATCTTGCGCCCTGCCGCGTTGAACGCCTGCAACGTGACGATATTGCGTGCGAATTCGCGAATCATGTAGCTGCCCGGAATCCACACCGGCAGCATGAAGCGTTGTCCCGCCGGGTCCGGCGCGGCGACCGTGAGCGTGACTTCGAAGATATGCGCGGCCGGATTCTTCGGAACGATGCTGTAGCGCACCGGTCGATCGAGCGTAGTCGTTGCCATGTCGTGTCCTTTGTTCTTGTTGTGGGCGCGCGGTCGGTGCGCCTTTGAAACCAAAAGAGGCGCCTCTCATGCGCCTCTCGTCGTGGGTTCGGGCCGCCTCAATGCGCGGTCGAAAGTTCCTTCTCCAGCCGGTCGGCGGGAACGGCGCCTGGCAAACGGCGGCCGTCCGCGAGGAACACGGTCGGCGTGCCGCTCACGTTCATCGTGTGACCGAGCTTCAGGTTCTTGTCGATGGCGGTGGTGTCGCACGAGGCGGCCGTGGTCGGCGCCTTGCGGTCCAGCATCCAGCCTTCCCAGCTCATCGCGCGATCTTTCGAGCACCAGATCGACTTCGACTTCGCGGTCGAATCCGGCGAGAGCACGGGATACAGGAACGTGTACACGGTGACGTTATCGATGGACTTCAAGGTCGATTCGAGTTGCTTGCAATACGGGCAATTCGGGTCCGAGAACACCGCGATCTTGCGGCTGCCGTTGCCCTTCACCACTTTCACCGCGTTCTCGAAAGGCAGCTTCGCGAAGTCGATCTTGTTGGTCTCGGAGAGCCGCGCTTCCGTGAGATTCTTGCTGCTGCGCGTATCGACGAGATCGCCGATCAGCACGTAGTTGCCGGTGGCGTCGGTATAGACGATCTGCGAGCCGAGGTTCACTTCATAGAGCCCTGGAATGGGCGTCTTGTCGACACTCTTGATGTTCGCGTCGCCCATGCGCGATTCGAGCGTGGACTTGATCTTGTCGGTGGTCTGGTCGGCCTGCGCCGTACAGCCGAGACCAAGTGTCACGGCGAGTGCCGCGGCCGCTGCGAGTGCCGTTCGAAGTGTGCGTTTCATGTTCTTTTCCTGTATGTGCCTGGCGTGTCTTTAACCGAGCGCGGCCGAAACCAGCCAGCGCTTGACGAGTGGCTGCGCGCCCACGAGCGCCATGCCGGTATTGCGAACCGCGCGCGCAAGCGTGCCCGGCACCGAGAAAAGCCGTTGCAAGCCGTCTGTCGCCAACATGAGTTTTTGTATGTCTTCGCGGCGCGCGCGTTCGTAGCGGCGCAGCAAAATGGGATCGCCAAGATTGCGAAAACCTTCTTTATTGGCGATGACATCCGCGAGCGCGGCGACATCGCGCAAACCGAGGTTCATGCCTTGCCCGGCTAGCGGATGAATCAGATGCGCGGCGTCGCCGATAAGCGCGACACGTGGCGCGATCAGCTTGTCGACCGTTTGCAACGCGAGCGGGAAGCCTTGCGCTGGCGTCACGCATTCGAGCGTGCCGAGCATGTTTTGCGTGGCCTGTTCGACTTGTGCCGCGAGTTGCGCGGGATCGAGCGCGAGGAGTTCGTCGGCGTGTTCGGTGCGCGCGGACCAGACGAGTGAGACGTGATCGCCCGGCAGCGGCAGCAGCGCGATGATTTCCGAGTCGCGGAACCATTGGTAGGCGGTTTCGCCGTGTGGCCGCTCCGCCTTGAAATTCGCGACCACGCCCGTTTGCCGATAATCGCGCCGGTCGACCTTCGCGCCCATTTGCGCGCGCACCCAAGAATGCGCGCCATCCGCGCCGACGATCAGATCCGCTTCGAGCGTCTCGCCGCTTGCAAGCGTGACGTGCGCGGCATCGTCCTCGACCGTCATGCCCTGCGCGCGCGATTCGAACCACGACAGACTCGGCTGGAAGCGCAGCGCGGCGTCGAGCGACTGTTCGATCAGATTCGACTCGACGATCCACGCGAGCTGCGGCACCGAGGCCTGGAACGCGGAGAAGTGCAGTTCCGCGTGCGTGTCGCCGAACACGCGCATGTCGAAGACGGGCCCGAGCCGCGTGCGATCGAGCGCTTGCCAGACGCGCAGCCGTTCGAGCAGCGTCTGCGAACTCGACGAGAGCGCGTAGATGCGCGAATCGAACGCGGCGCCCGCGGGCAAGGCGGCAGCTTGCGGCGCGAGCAACGCGGTGCGCAAGCCGGATTGCGCGAGCGCGAGCGCAGCGGTCTTGCCGACGAGCCCGCCGCCGACGACAACTGCATGAAAGGTCAGGGGATGCGAAGTCATCTGGCCATTATAGCCGTGAGGATTGCAGCGTATTTGGCGCCTGCGCGGCGCTGCGGCGGGCCGTCGCGGAAGGCGGCGCGAAACGCCGCTGCCCGGCGCGGCGGTACAATGGCGGTTTGCCTGGCCGCTCGACGCGGCCGTTGCGCTGGCGGGCGTTTTTGCCAATTCAGCCTTTGCCCGGCGCGCGACTTTTGACGAAACCCGCGCGGCCTGCGCCGTCTCACCAGTTCGAAGGATTCCATGAGCCTCCAATGCGGCATCGTCGGCTTGCCTAACGTCGGCAAGTCCACTCTATTCAATGCTTTGACCAAGGCGGGTATTGCCGCCGAGAACTATCCGTTCTGCACCATCGAGCCGAATGTCGGCGTGGTCGAAGTGCCGGACGCGCGCCTCACCGCGCTCGCCGAAATCGTGAAGCCCGAGCGTATCCTGCCGGCCGTCGTCGAGTTCGTGGATATCGCGGGTCTCGTCGCGGGCGCGTCGAAGGGCGAAGGTCTCGGCAATCAGTTCCTCGCGAACATCCGCGAGACGGATGCGATCACGCACGTCGTGCGCTGCTTCGACGACGAGAACGTGATCCACGTCGCGGGCAAGATCGATCCGCTGGACGATATCGGCGTCATCAACACGGAACTCGCGCTTGCGGATCTGTCGACGGTCGAAAAGGCGCTCACGCGCTATTCGAAGGCGGCGAAGTCGGGCAACGACAAGGAAGCGGGCAAGCTCGTCGCCGTGCTCGAAAAAGTGCGCGCGCAGCTCGACGAGGCCAAGCCGGTGCGTGCGCTTTCGTTGAACGAAGACGAGCAGGCGCTCATCAAGCCGTTTTGCCTCATCACGGCGAAGCCGACCATGTATGTGGCGAACGTGAAGGACGACGGCTTCGAGAACAACCCGTATCTCGACGCCGTTCGCAAGCATGCGGACGCGGAGAACGCGCCGGTCGTCGCGGTGTGCGCGGCAATCGAAGCGGAAATCGCCGATCTGGACGACGCGGACAAGCAGGACTTCCTCGCCGACATGGGCATGGACGAGCCGGGTTTGAACCGCGTGATCCGGGCGGGTTTCAAGTTGCTTGGCTTGCAGACGTACTTCACGGCTGGCGTGAAGGAAGTGCGCGCGTGGACCATTCATATCGGCGATACGGCGCCTCAGGCCGCTGGCGCCATCCATACCGATTTCGAGCGCGGCTTCATTCGCGCGCAGACCATCGCGTTCGATGACTACGTCGCGTTCAAGGGCGAGCAAGGCGCAAAGGAAGCCGGGAAGATGCGGGCCGAAGGCAAGGAATACGTCGTGCACGACGGGGACGTGATGAACTTCCTGTTCAACGTTTGAGCGCCGTCAAGCGTCAAGAATCGTCAAATCGTCTTGCATGAAAAAGCGGAGTGCCCGATAAACGGGGCTCCGCTTTTTTCATGAGCGGTACCCGATAAAAATAAAGGGAGACAAAAAGAAGATGAAAGGACCCGCGTTTCTGCGTTCGCTCGCTCTCACGTGTTGCATTGCATTGTCCGCGAGCGTCATCCCTTGCACACCGGCGCACGCGTACGCGACCAGCGCGAACGCGAACAACTTCAACCCGCAACCTGACGAAAACGACCTCGACAGACATGGCCATTACGTCAACCGCGACGGCAACGTAATCCATGCGCCCTCTCGCTCGCGTTCGGGCGCGGTACCCGAAGGCGCGACCGCGCAGTGCCGCGACGGCTCGTACAGCTTCAGCCGCCACCACGGCGGAACGTGTTCGCGGCATGGCGGCGTGGCGCGCTGGCAATAGCCTGAGCACGCCCGAAGTACAATGACATTCGATCCCGCGCGGCACACGCGCCGGGAAGCGCGTCATCCCGCGCCGACGATTCGCGTCGAATGCCGATAACGCGGCGTGCGCGTCCCGCACGCAGCCGCCCGCGCCCGGCGTTCGCACTCTTCACCACACCATTACAGACAACATCGACATGGCCCAATACGTCTTCACCATGAACCGCGTCGGCAAGATCGTCCCGCCGAAGCGTCAGATCCTGAAAGACATCTCACTCTCGTTCTTCCCCGGCGCGAAGATCGGTCTGCTCGGTCTCAACGGTTCGGGCAAGTCCACACTCATCCGGATCATGGCGGGCGTCGATAAGGACATCGAAGGCGACGCCACGCCGATGCCCAATCTGAACATCGGCTATTTGCCGCAGGAACCGCAACTCGATCCGCAACAAACCGTGCGTCAGGCAGTCGAAGAAGGTCTCGGCGATGTCTTCCAGGCAACCAAGATGCTCGACGAAATCTACGCCGCTTACGCCGAGCCCGACGCCGACTTCGACAAGCTCGCCGCCGAGCAGGCGAAGTACGAAGCCATCCTCGCGACGAGCGACGGCGGCAGCCCCGAGCAGCAACTCGAAGTCGCCGCCGATGCGCTGCGCCTGCCCGCGTGGGACGCGACCATCGAACATCTTTCGGGCGGCGAAAAGCGCCGCGTCGCGCTGTGCAAGCTCCTGCTGCAAAAGCCCGACATGCTCCTGCTCGACGAACCGACCAACCACCTCGACGCCGAATCCGTCGAATGGCTCGAACAGTTCTTGACGCGCTATCCGGGCACCGTCGTCGCGGTCACGCACGATCGCTACTTCCTCGACAACGCCGCCGAATGGATTCTCGAACTCGACCGCGGTCACGGCATTCCATGGAAGGGCAACTACAGCAGCTGGCTCGACCAGAAGGAAGAGCGCCTGAAGCAGGAAGAATCGAGCGAATCCGCCCGCCAGAAAGCCATCAAGAAGGAACTGGAATGGGTGCGCCAAAATCCGAAGGGACGTCAGGCGAAGTCCAAGGCGCGCATCGCACGCTTCGAGGAACTCAACAGCCAGGAATATCAGAAGCGCAACGAGACGCAGGAAATCTTCATTCCCGTGGGCGATCGTCTCGGCAATGAAGTCATCGAGTTTAAGAATGTCAGCAAGGCGTATGGCGACCGGCTGCTGATCGACAACCTCAGCATGAAGATTCCGGCGGGCGCGATCGTCGGTATCATCGGGCCGAACGGCGCGGGCAAGTCCACGCTGTTCCGCATGCTGACCGGCAAGGAGCAGCCGGATTCCGGCGAGATCGTGCAAGGGCCGACGGTCAGGCTCGCCTATGTCGATCAAAGCCGCGACGCGCTTGGCGCCGACAAGACCGTGTTCGAGGAAATCTCCGGCGGCGCGGATGTGCTCACGGTTGGCAAGTACGAAACGCCGTCGCGCGCGTATATCGGCCGCTTCAACTTCAAGGGCAGCGATCAGCAGAAGCTCGTCGGCAATCTGTCGGGCGGCGAACGCGGACGTCTGCATCTGGCGAAAACGCTGATCGCGGGCGGCAACGTCTTGCTGCTCGACGAACCGTCCAACGACCTCGACGTCGAAACGCTCCGCGCGCTCGAAGACGCGTTACTCGAATTCGCCGGCTCGGTCATGGTGATCTCGCACGATCGCTGGTTCCTGGACCGTATCGCCACGCACATCATCGCGTTCGAAGGCGACTCGCACGTCGAGTTCTTCGACGGCAACTATCAGGAATACGAGGCCGACAAGCGCAAGCGGCTCGGCGAAGAAGCCGCGCGGCCGAAGCGTCTGCGCTACAAGCCGATCACGCGCTGACCCTTTGCGTGAACGGATGAGACGAGGAACGCGCGCGCCTATGCGCGCGCGCGCACCGACATCGGACACGAATGCGGCGACTGTCTGAGGCACGTCGCCGCCAGTCTTCACGGCGTCTTTGCGACACGCTAGCGGCGCGACAGAGGCTGAAAAGTACGCGCTCACTTAAAAAAACGATGCACGCGAAATGGCTTACCGCCGAGTGAGCCTCAGGCAGAACCAGTATTCGGGAGACATTGCAGATGGCGCGATCGAAAGCGCAACGGGGAGCGCTTTGGGCAGTCGGAATCGTCGTGGCGATCATCGTCGTGGCGGTTGGCGGGTGGCTCTTCGTCGCGCATCAGATGAAGGAGCGCATTCTCGAAACGCTCGGGCCGAACGGCTCGGCCGAAGAAATCGATGTCGGCTTCGGCCACGTCACACTGTCGCGCGTGCGTCTGCGCGGCCCGCAGGACTGGCCCGCGAGCGACGCCATGCGCGCCGAGCGCATCGTGCTCGACATCGACATGCACGAAGCGCTGCGAAACCGCGTGCATCTGCATGGCGTGAGCGTGGACAACTACTATTTGTCGATCGTGCGTTCCGCCGATGGCCGCGTGCAGATTCTGCCCGGTCTCAAGGAAACCGCGCGCGTCGCCGACGCCAAGCCCGACGCGAAGGAAGACGCGCGCGCGCAGGAAGAGAAGCTCATCGATCGCGTGTCGTTCGAACGCGGCTCGATGGAGTTCTTCGATTCATCGGTGCAAAAGCCGCCGTATCGCGTGTTGATCAGCGATTCGCGTGCGACCATCGACCATCTGCATCTCCCCGCGCTCACCGACCGCACCAATCTGTCGATGTCCGGTTCGATCAAGGGTCCGTCGCATACGGGAACGGTTTCGTGGGGCGGCTGGATGGTCATCGCCAACAAGGATTCGCAGACGCGCGCCGTGCTGAGCGGCGTGGATATCGCGTCGCTCGACCCTTATCTGCTGAAAAAGGCCGGCGCGCGTGCGGCGGTGACGGGCGGGACCATCGACCTCACCGTGGACGCGAACATCCACGATTACCGCATTCACGCGCCCGGCACGCTCACGCTGAATCACTTGCAGATCAGCGACACCGGCAACGGACTCGACACCTTCCTCTCCATTCCGACGAAAGCCGCTGTCGCCGCGCTGAAAGACCGCAAGGATCAGATCAAGCTCGACTTCGTGCTCGACGGCGATCTGCGCGATCCGAAGTTTTCGCTGCAGGAAAGTCTGTCGAAGAAACTCGCCGCCGGTTTTGCGAAGGCGCTCGGTGTGAGCGTCGAAGGCGTGGCCAAAGGCACGGGCGATACCGTGCGCGGTATTGGCAACGCGCTCAAGAGTCTGCTCGGTCAGTAAGCGTCAGATAGGCACGGCGAGCGCGCGCAGCTTCGTTTCGGTTTCCATCGCGCCCGTGTAGTGGATGCCGTGCCAGCCGAGATCCGTCGCGGCCTGCGCGTTCTTCGCGTTGTCGTCGATGAAGACGAGTTCGTGCGGCTGAATGCCCGGCAGATGCTTTTCGATCTCCGCGCGCATCAGCGCGAAAATCTGCGGGTCGGGCTTGACGATTCCCACGCGCCCCGAAACGATGATCTCGCGAAACCGCCGCAACACGTCGAAGCGTTCCCACGCATACGGGAACGTTTCCGCCGACCAGTTCGTCAGGCCAAATAGCGGCACGCCTTCCGCGTCCAGCCGGTCGACGAGCGCCACGCCCTCTTCCAGCACGCCCGACACCATCTCGTGCCAGCGCGCATAGAACGCGCGAATCAGCGCTTCGTGATCGGGATAGCGCGCGATCAGTTCGGCGGTGCCTTCTTCTATGGTCTGCCCGCCGTCCTGCTGCACGACCCAATCCATCTTGCAGACGTTGTCGAGAAACCAGCGGCGCTCGGTTTCGTCCGGAATCAGTTGCCGGTACAAATACTCGCGATCCCAGTCGATCAACACGCCGCCGAAGTCGAATACGACTGCCTTGATGGTCATGGTTTTGCTGCTCCTTCTTGTTTCGGATCAGATAGCCTGCGTACGTTTTTCGAGCCACGCCAACGCCGTGCCCGACACATGCGGCGACACGCGCCGGCGCACTTCCTCGTGATACGCGTTGAGCCACGCGCGCTCGTCCTCGCGCAGCAAGGCCAGGGCGATGCAGCGGGTATCGATCGGGCAGAGCGTGAGCGTTTCGAAGTCGAGGAAATCGCCGAATTCGGTCTTGCCCGCGCTCCGGTTCAGCACCAGATTCTCGATGCGAATGCCCCACTTGCCCGGCCGATAGATGCCCGGCTCGATGGACGTGATCATGCCCTCTTCCATCGCCGTCCAGCTTTCGGCGGGCGCGTAGTGCGAGATGACCTGCGGGCCTTCATGCACGTTCAGAAAGTAGCCGACGCCGTGCCCGGTCCCGTGCCCGTAGTCCGCGCTGGCTTCCCAGATCGGCGCGCGCGCGATGGAATCGAGCATTGGCGAACGGATGCCACGCGGAAAGCGTGCGCGCGACAGCGCCATCGTTCCTTTCAGCACGATGGTGAAATCGCGCTTGTGCTCGGCCGTGATCTCGCCGACGGGAACCACGCGTGTGATGTCCGTCGTGCCGCTCACATACTGTCCGCCCGAATCGATCAAGAGCAAGCCATTGCCTTCTATCACCGAATGCGACGCTTCGGTTGCGCGGTAGTGCGGCATCGCGCCGTTGGCATTGAAGCCCGCGATAGTGCCGAAGCTCAGCGTCACGAAGCCCGGACGCCGCGCGCGCGCCGCCGTGAGCTTTTCGTCGATGGTGAGTTCCGTAATGCGCTCGCGGCCCAGCGCATTTTCGAACCAGGCGAAGAATTCGGCGAGCGCCGCGCCGTCCTGTTCCATCGTCGCGCGGATATGCTCGGCTTCCGCCGCCGTCTTTTGCGACTTCGCGAAGGTGGACGGATTCACGCCTTCCACGATCGTCACCGCCGAGGGCACTTGCTCCAGCAAACCATGCGTGATGCGGCGCGGGTCGATCAGGAGCGTGGCTCGGGCGGGTAGCGCGGCGAGTGCGCGGGGCGCATCGGCGTAAGGCGCGACGCGCACGTTGTCGCGCGCGAGCGATTCCTCGAGCTCGGCCGACACCTTGCCATCGGCGATGAAGATCGTCGCGTCGTCAGTGCCGATCAACGCATGCGCGACGAACACGGGGTTGTAGCTGACATCGCCGCCGCGCAGATTGAAGATCCACGCGAGATCGTCGAGCGTGGACACGAAGTGCCACTGCGCGTCTTTTGCGCGCAAGGCTTCGCGCACCTGCGCGAGTTTGTCCGCGCGGCTCACGCTGGCGTGCGGCGCGGCATGTTCGTAGATGGGCGCCTCAGGCAAACCGGGACGCGTCGGCCAGATGGAATCGAGCAGATCGACATCCGTGCGCAGTACGATGCCGCGTGCCTTCAGCGCATCCGCAAGCGAGCGCGCCGCCGCCACGCCGAGTACGGCGCCATCGACGCCGATGACATCGCCCGAATCGACATGCGCCGCCAGCCATTCGACGTGCGGCGCGGTTTGCTGGCCGCCCATCATCTTCATGAGCACGATGCCGGTGCCCGCCAGTTGCGCCTCGGCTTGCGTCCAATAGCGGCTGTCCACCCAGACGCCCGCGAAATCCGCCGTCACCACGAGCGTGCCGACCGAACCGGTGAAGCCGGACAGCCATTGCCGCCCTTGCCAGCGCTCCGGCAGATATTCGGAAAGATGCGGGTCTGCCGACGGAATCAGCACGGCGGCAAGATTGTCGAGCGCCATCTGGCCGCGCAGCGATTCAATGCGCCGGGCGAACTCGGCTGCGTCGGGAATGGCGGAATGTGCGATGCGGTCGTTCATGAAGTCACCTGCATGGAATGCGTGAGGAAGCGCCGGCGAGCGCGGATTTAGCGACGCGCGGCAAGGCCGACTGTCACCGTCACGACGACGAGCGCGAACACCGTGCACGCGAACCATTCGAGCGTATCGCCGTCGTGATACAGGTTGATGATATTGCCGAACATGCGCGCGACGATTATCGCCAATATGCCCGCGACGATGGCCGTCCAGATTCGCCCCGCCGCGCCTGTGCCCACGCGCCCCGCGCGCCGCAGCGGATGCAGCCACCAACCCGTCGCGCCGATTACCGCGCCCAAAAAGATCAAGCCCGTCCAGCCCATCAGCTACCGCGCCCCTTTGATTGCGATCGAACCGGCGCCGCGCGCCGTTAGCGGTCGAGTTTAGGGGGCCAGGTTGGCGATGGCAAGTGCGTTTCCTTGAACGATTTATGCGACTAAGCTTAAAAATGAAAATATGCCGGGCCGGTAAAATGACCGCTTTAGCCACGCTGATTTAAGGGCGATACTCTAACGAGTCACTGCCCAAGTTCGCGGCATCGATCGAATAGGTTTACAGCGGAAAATAAAGCACCATGATTGAGAAAAGCCTCATATCGCTAAACGGTCTGGAGTTCGTGATGACCTACCGCGGTTCCACGCTGGAGCGGCGTGAAAATCTGCGCGGCATATTGCGCCATCTCGATTCGACTTATTCTGACTACACGGTTTATCTCATCGAAGCCGATGCCACGCCCACCTTCCACTGGTCGGGCCTTGGCGACGAAAAGATCAGGCATGTCTTCGTATGCGATAACGGCCCCTTTCCAAAGGCGCGCCTATGCAATCTGGGCGCGCGAATGTGCACCGGCGACATCATTTGTTTCCATGACGCGGACATGATTTCCAACCCGGATTATCTGCCGCTTTGCATCAACGCAATTCGTCATGGAACGGCAAGCGACGCACTTTGCCCATTCACGAACGTGATTAACGTTACGGGTGTTTATCGCGATGCATTCATTGCTTCCGGAGATTACGCAATACTAAAACCGTTTCTCGAAAGCGACCGGCCCGAAGAAATGGAAATTCTCTATGCGAATACGCCGGGCGCCATCGTGCTCATAAAACGCTCGGATTACATGCGCGTTGGCGGCTACGATCCGCGCTTCATTGGCTGGGGCGGCGAAGATGACGACCTGCTCACGCGCGCGGTGCGGCTCGGCGTTCGTTGGCATTCCGTGCCCGATGCAAACGCGTCGCTGTTCCATCTGCATCACGACAATACTTCGCGGCACGCGGCCATTGCCGCCGCCGAACGAAATCGCGAAGCGGCTGCCGAGACGCATGCATTGTCGCAAGAGGAACTCGAAGCGCGCGCCGCCGAGCTGGCAAAGTACTTCGATTGAGCGCGGCGCTGCGTCCTGGCGTCGCACGAGCGTGGGGCTTCGCGCCAGCTGCAAGCGGCGCGAGCGAACACCAGCCATCCCCTATGCCGCCTATAAATGAAGAGATTCGTAAAACGCTATAATATTGCGCTATCTGAAAGGCCATCGGCTTAGGCCCATTACATGCAGCTCCTCACGATCGGAATCAATCACCACACTGCGCCTGTCGCCTTGCGCGAACGCGTGGCGTTTCCGCTCGAACAGCTGAAGCCCGCTCTGGGCGCGCTGAAGGACATCTGGCTTGGGCCGCTCGCCAAGGTTTCGCCCGAAGCGGCGATCCTCTCAACCTGCAATCGCACCGAACTTTACTGCGCCACCGACGACGCCGCCGCGCGCGACGCTGCCATTCAGTGGATGTCGAAGTACCACAATCTCCCGGTCTCGGAACTCGCGCCGCACGTCTACGCGCTGCCGCAGTCCGAGGCCGTGCGCCACGCCTTCCGCGTCGCCTCGGGGCTGGATTCCATGGTGCTCGGCGAAACGCAGATCGTCGGACAAATGAAGGATGCCGTGCGCACCGCGTCGGAAGCGGGCGCGCTCGGTACTTATCTCAACCAGTTGTTTCAGCGCACCTTCGCGGTGGCCAAAGAAGTGCGCTCCACGACCGAGATCGGCGCGCAGTCCGTTTCCATGGCCGCCGCCGCCGTGCGACTCGCCCAGCGCATTTTCGAAAACATTTCGAGTCAGCGCGTGCTTTTCATCGGCGCGGGCGAAATGATCGAACTCTGCGCCACGCACTTCGCCGCGCAAAATCCGCGCGAACTGGTGGTCGCAAACCGCACGGCCGAACGCGGCGAAAAGCTCGCCGAACGTTTCAACGGCCGCGCCATTCCGCTTTCCGAGCTGCCCACGCGCATGCACGAGTTCGACATCATCGTGTCGTGCACGGCGTCGACGCTGCCTATCATCGGGCTGGGCGCGGTCGAACGCGCGGTGCGCGCGCGCCGGCATCGGCCAATCTTCATGGTCGATCTCGCCGTGCCGCGCGATATCGAGCCGGAAGTCGGCAATCTGCAGGACGTGTTCCTTTATACCGTCGACGACCTCGGCGCGATCGTGCGCGAAGGCAATGCGTCGCGGCAAGCTGCCGTCGCCCAAGCCGAAGCGATCATCGAAACGCGTGTGCAGAATTTCATGCAGTGGCTGGATGCGCGCAGTATCGTGCCGGTCATCCGCCACATGCATACACAAGCCGACGCGCTGCGCCGCGCCGAAGTCGAACGCGCGCGCAAGCTGCTCGCGCGCGGCGACGATCCCGCCGCCGTGCTCGAAGCATTGTCGCAATCGCTCACCAACAAGCTCATTCATGGTCCGACGCACGCGCTCAATCGCGCGACCACGGAAGAGCGCGCCCAGCTCATCGACCTGATGAGCGGCTTCTACCGCCACGGTTCGTCCGACAAGCCGCAAGACGACACGCCTTCGGCGCCTGAATCGTCGCAGTCTCCGGACCGTTAGCGGCTTTCCTCGCTGTTCTCCAATGCCGCGCGGCGCTGACGCGCAGGCATTTCTGATTCCACAATTCTCCGGAGCATCGCTCCAACTCCGCCCGATGAAAACGAGCATGCAAAGCAAGCTCGACCAGCTTGCAAAACGGCAGGTCGAACTCAACGAATTGTTGAGCCGCGAAGACGTGACCGCCGATATGGATCAGTATCGGAAACTCACGCGCGAACATGCGGAAATCAGTCCGGTCGTCGAGCAGTACGCGCTCTGGCGTCAGGCGCTCAACGACGAAGCGACCGCGCAGGAATTGCTGTCCGATCCGTCGATGCGGGATTTCGCCGAAGAGGAAATCGGCGAAGCGCGCGAACGCATGGCGACGATCGAAAGCGATCTGCAGACCATGCTGCTGCCGACCGATCCCAACGACGAGCGCAATATCTTCATCGAAATTCGCGCAGGCACGGGCGGCGACGAATCCGCGCTGTTCGCGGGCGACCTGCTGCGCATGTATCTGCGCTATGCGGAGCGCAACCGCTGGACCGCCGAAACCATGTCCGAGAGCGTGTCCGACTTGGGCGGCTACAAGGAAGTGATCGTGCGGATTGCGGGCCACGGCGCCTTCTCGCGGCTCAAGTTCGAGTCGGGCGGGCATCGCGTTCAACGTGTGCCGGCGACGGAAACGCAGGGGCGCATCCACACGTCCGCGTGCACGGTCGCGGTCATGCCGGAAGCCGATGAAATCAGCGAAGTGGTGATCAATCCGGCGGATCTGCGTATCGATACCTTCCGCGCGTCGGGCGCGGGCGGGCAGCACATCAACAAGACCGATTCGGCCGTGCGCGTCACGCACTTGCCAACCGGAATCGTCGTCGAATGTCAGGACGACCGCTCGCAGCACAAGAACAAGGATCGCGCGCTGAAGGTGCTCGCCGCGCGCATCAAGGACAAGCAGTATCACGAGCAACACGCGAAGGAAGCGGCGACGCGCAAGAGTCTGATCGGGTCGGGCGACCGCTCCGAGCGCATTCGCACCTACAATTTTCCGCAAGGGCGCATGACGGATCACCGCATCAATCTGACGCTCTACAAGCTCGAATACATCATGGACGGCGATATCGACGAACTGATCGGCGCGCTCGTGAGCGAGCATCAGGCGGAATTGCTCGCGGCGCTCGGGGAAACCGAGTGACGACCGCAGTCGATCTGCTGCGTGCGTGTGCGCTGCCGGCGCTCGAAGCGCGCGTCTTGCTGATGCACGTGCTCGGCTGGCGACGCACGCAGCTCATCACGCGCGACCGCGAAGCGCTTGGCGCCACCGCGGTTAGCCGCTTCGAGGCGCTCGTCGCGCGCCGTGTCGCGGGAGAACCGATCGCGCAGCTGACGGGAACGCGTGAATTTTTCGGGCTCGAATTCGACGTGACGCCCGATGTGCTGATTCCGCGCCCGGAAACCGAATTGCTGGTGGAAACGGCGCTCGACGCCATCGCGAATACGCCGAACGCGCGCGTGCTCGATCTCGGCACGGGAACCGGCGCCATTGCGGTTTCGCTTGCGCATGCACGGCCCGACGCGCGCGTGTGGGCAGTGGACCGCTCAGGCGCCGCGCTGGATGTCGCGCGTCGCAATGCAGAACGGCTGCTCGATCCGGCGCGCGCGGGCGGGCCGCTCGCGTTCGTCGAAAGCGACTGGACCGCGAAGGTCGATCCTTCGCTGCTCTTCGAAGCCATCGTGAGCAATCCGCCGTATATCGCAAGCGACGATCCGCATTTGCAGCAAGGCGATCTGCGCTTCGAGCCGCGCGACGCGCTCACCGATGACGCCGACGGTTTGTCCTGCATCCGGACCATTATCGAGCGAGCGCCGTTTCTGCTTGCGCGCCGTGGCGTGCTGTGGCTCGAACACGGCTACGATCAGTCCGACGCCGTGCGCCGACTGCTCACGGCGCGCGGTTTCACCGATGTGCATTCGCTGTGCGATCTGGCGGGAATCGAGCGCATCAGCGGCGGCGTTTTCAATGCCTGAGCGCGGCGGGCGAGCCAGGCAGCGGTCAGCCCGGAATAGCGAAATCCGCTATCATTTCAACACTTAGTCCCCACCGACATCAAAGCGCAGGAACATCATGGAAACGCAAGAACGCATCAAGCAACTCGTCGATCAAAACGCGGTCGTCCTCTTCATGAAGGGCACGGCGCAGTTCCCGATGTGCGGTTTCTCCGGCCGCGCCATTCAGGTGCTGAAGGCGTGTGGCGTCGATCAGATCACGACCGTAAACGTGCTCGAAGACAACGAAATTCGTCAGGGCATCAAGCAATTCTCGAACTGGCCGACCATTCCGCAGCTTTACGTGAAGGGCGAGTTCATCGGCGGCTCGGACATCATGATGGAGATGTACGAATCCGGCGAACTGCAACAGCTCTTCGCCGCTGCCTGAAGTCATTTTCGAAGTGAACGCGCCTGCCGCCCGACGACGGCTCATCGTCGCCATCACGGGCGCCACGGGCGCAATTTACGGCGTGCGTCTGCTTGAAACGTTGCGCCGTTTTCCCGGCGTGGAAACGCATCTGCTCGTTTCCAGCGCCGGCTGGCTCAATATCCAGCACGAGCTGGAACTCGATAAATCCACGGTTCACGCGCTCGCGGACGTTGTTCATAACGTGCGCGATGTCGGCGCGAGCATCGCGTCCGGCTCGTTTTCCACGGAAGGCATGATCGTCGCGCCGTGCTCCATGCGAACGCTGGCAAGCATCGCGCACGGACTCTCCGACAATCTCATCACGCGCGCGGCGGATGTCGTGCTCAAGGAGCGTCGCCGTCTGGTGCTGCTGGTGCGCGAAACGCCGCTCAACCTCGCGCATCTGCGCAATATGACCGCCGTGACGGAAATGGGCGGCGTGATTTTTCCGCCGCTGCCGGCGTTTTATCAGAAGCCGGCGAGCATCGACGAGATGGTGGATCACACCGTCGCGCGCGTGATCGATCTGTTCCAGATCGCATCGCCGGCCGCCGCTGCATGGGAAGGGATGCGCGGCGAAGCGGACTGAGCGTCGCTTCGATTGCAAACGCCGACGACACAATTCATTGCTTCGCCAGCCGTTTATTTCCGCTAATACCGGCCGTACATTGGTGGCATCCAACTCAATGCGCGACGCCATGACTTCCCTCCCCTCCGTTTTCGTTTCCCACGGCGCGCCGACGCTGCCTATCGACCCGTCGATGCCTTCCGGCGAATTCGCCTCGCTCGCTGAAACGCTGCCGCGCCCGCGCGCCATCCTCATGCTTTCGGCTCACTGGGGCACGACGCAACCCGTTGCGAGCATCGCCGAGCGGCCGGAAACCATCCACGATTTCTACGGTTTTCCGCGCGCGCTCTATGAACTGCGCTATCCCGCGCCCGGCGCGCCCGATCTCGCCCGCAACGCCGCCGCGCTGCTCGGCAAACACGGCATTGCTGCGAGCACGACGGAGCACGGCCTCGATCACGGCGCGTGGGTGCCGCTTCTGCTCATGTTTCCCAACGCCGACATCCCAGTCGCGCAACTTTCCATTCAACCGCGCCTCGATGCCGCGCATCACTTTGGTATCGGCCGGGCGCTGCGCGATTTGCGGCGCGACGGCGTGATGATCGTCGGTTCCGGGCAGATCACGCATAACCTGCGCATGGCGGATTTCGGCGCGCGTCCTGAAGATGCCGATCCGCGCGTCGATGAGTTCACGCAATGGTTCGAGGCGCGTCTTGCCGATCGCGACATCGACGCGCTGCTCGACTATCGCGCCCGCGCGCCGCACGCCGCGCTGATGCATCCGACCGACGAGCATCTGCTGCCGGTATTCGGCGCACTAGGCGCTGCGGCGGATGACTATCAGTTGCGCATACAGTCGCTCGGCACTTTCCAGCGCGCGCTCGCCATGACGAACTACGTGTTCGCGGACGCCTGAGGCCTGAACGTACGAGTCGAGCAGGAAAGAACGAAGCCCGCCTGATTGCTCAGGCGGGCTTCGTTTTACCGCTTCTCGTCGACGATCTGTTTACGCGCCGACTTCGTGCTGAATGTCTTCGTGCGCTTCGCGTTCATCCAGATAGTCCGTCCTATAACCGGTGTGTACGCCCCAGAAGTAAAACACGAGCGCGAGCACGGCGACGAGCGCCATGTCCCAGCCATACGGCAACACGCCACTTCCGCCGAATTCCTTGCTGCCGATGAGCGACATGACGGCCATTGTCGGCAGATACGCCACCAGCCACCACGCGGCTTTCAGATCGCGGCCCCATCCCGCGAAGCCGGTCTTGCCCTGGAAGTAGAAGTACACGGGCAGCGCGACGACCATCAACAGAATGATTTCGCCGGTCAGCGGCCACTTTGCCCAGTACAGGACGAGCGACGCGCAGACGAACGCGAACGGCGCGACCAAGCCCATTAAGGGCAAGCGGACCGGTCGTTCCAGATCCGGCGCGGCGCGGCGCAGCGCCATCAGGCTCACAGGCCCGGTGAGATACGAAATGACCGTCGCCACCGAAATCACCGCCGCCAGCGTGCCCCAACCCCGGAAGAAGAACAGGAACACGAACGCGACGAACAGGTTAAACCACATCGCGGGACGCGGCACGCCGTAGAACGGATGCACGTTGCCGAATATCTTCGGCATCGTGTTGTTGCGCTCCATCGCGTAGATCATGCGCGTGGTCGTCGCCATGTAGGTGGTGCCGGTGCCGCTCGGGCTCACGAAAGCATCGACATAAAGAAGCACGGCGAGCCAGTTCAAATTCAGCGCCAGCGCCAGTTCCGCGAACGGCGACGCGAAGTTGAAATGCGACCAGCCCTTCGCGACATCGGCGGGATTGACCGCGCCGATGTAGGCCACTTGCAGCAATACGTAGATCACGAGCGCGATCAGAATCGAGCCGATCACGGCGAACGGGATGCTCCGCGACGGATTGCGCGCCTCGCCCGCGAGATTGACCGGGCTTTGAAAGCCGTTGAAGCTGAACACAATGCCGCTCGTCGCCACCGCCGTCAGCACGGCCGGCCAGCCATAGGGCGCGAAGCTCGACACCGTGCCGAAGTTCTCGGAATGGAACCCTGTATAGATGAGGCCGGCGATGGTCAGGCCGGGAATCAGGAACTTGAAGACAGTGATTGTCGAGTTGGCGCGCGCGAACACCTTCACGCCCCAGTAGTTGAGCATGAAGTACACGACCACGAGCAGCGCCGAGAGGATCAGCCCTGAAGTCGTGAGCGTTTCGTTCACGAAGAGCGCATGCGCCCATTCATAGGGCCACGTGCTCATATATTGAATGGATGCCTCGGCCTCGATCGGAATGACCGAGACGATGGCAATCCAGTTCGCCCACGCGCTGATGAAACCGACGAGCGCGCCATGCGAATAGCGCGCGTAACGCACCATGCCGCCGGATTCGGGAAACGTCGCGCCCAACTCCGCGTAAGTAAGAGCGATCGCCATGATGACGACCGCGCCGATCACCCACGCGACCATGGCTGCGGGACCGGCGATCTTGGCCGCTTTCCACGCGCCGAACAACCAGCCTGAACCGATGATGGAACCGAGGCCGGTAAGCATGAGTGCTATCGGCCCGATATTTCGTTGTATCGAACTCTTCACATTGTTCTCCAGTGTCTCTCGCCTTGCGCTTGGAGGTCAGGCGCACGAATGCACATCCGCCGCGCGCGATGCCGGCCTACGGTCCGGTGATAGGGCGATTTTGGTGCAACCTTGGCAGGTTGGCGCGTAGTGTAACGGTTGCACCTTTCGAATGCAGCGAAGGATTGTCAGCTTTCATCAGTTTTTGCGCGATGAAAGCTACCACACGGCGGTGATAGACAGTTGGCAGTGAAATTATGAAAGATTCGTAAGATACGTTGCGATATCTCAAAAAGTCCCTGCGCGGCAGTCGGATATTATTTGACCGCGAAAACGATTAGCCGTATAAACCTTCTTGCAGGATTTCAAGTGGCGAGTGACTTGTGGTTCTTTCGTAGTTCGCCATCGCGGTACTCCGGTTGGTCCCATTGCCCCTTCCTTGATCTTCATGCACCCTTGGCTTCGGCCTCATTCATCAATTTTTTGGAATAAGTAACATGGAAACCGGTACCGTCAAGTGGTTTAATGACGCAAAGGGCTTTGGCTTCATCACCCCGGATGGCGGCGGCGAAGATCTGTTCGCACACTTCTCGGAAATCCGCATTGAGGGTTTCAAGACACTTCAAGAAAACCAAAAGGTTACCTACGAAGTGAAGACTGGCCCCAAGGGCAAGCAAGCAGCGAACATCAAGCCGGCGTAAGTTTTTATCCGGCTTAGAGAAAACCCCGCCTCGGCGGGGTTTTTTGCATTTGGAACGAGCGCGATCAGGTAAAGACGCGTTGCGCGTAAATACCGAGACCCGTCGCCACGCTGGCAAGTCGATCGCCGAATACGGCTCGTGCGCCGGGAAAAGCCGCCGCGAGCGCATCGGACAGAAAGCGCAAACCGGTGGTGCCGCCCGTGAAGTACACGGCGCCGACATCCGCGTTCGCCACGCCCGCGCGTTTCACCGTTTCCAGCGCCGCTTCGACGATACGCCGCGTCTCGTCCGCTCCTGCTTCGATCAGTTGGGCTTCGTCGAATGCGACGCGCAGCGCTTCCTCCACCTCTTCCATGTCGATCTCGGTTACGCCGCCCGCCGCCACGTCGATCTTCGCTTCCTCAGCGTGCGCGGTCAGCGCATGACCAAGCCTGCGATCGACGACGCGCATCAGCCGGTCATGCAGACGCGGTTCGGGGTAAAGGTGGCGCATCAGTTGCAACTCGCTCACGCGCTTGGGCGTGTAGACGGTATTGATCAGATGCCACGTCGCCAGATCGAAATACACGCGGTTCGGCACTTCGCGCCCTTGCGGATCGAGCGTCTGATAACCGAGTTCGCGCAAAACGGTCGTCAGTTCGACGCGCCGGTCGAAATCTGTGCCGGCCACGTGCACACCGTGATGCGCGAGGACATCGCTTTTTCGGTCTAGCTGGCGAGCGCGCTCGGGCCCCACGCGAACGAGCGAGAAGTCGGACGTACCGCCGCCGATATCCGCGACCAGCACGAGCCCTTCCTGCGTCAGGCGCGCTTCGTAATCGAATGCGGCGGCGATCGGTTCGTATTGAAAGTGAATCTCGCGCAAGCCGATGGCGTGCGCGCACGCTTCGAGTTGCGACTGCGCAAGGCGGTCGGCGCGCGGATCGTCATCGACGAAAAAGACCGGACGGCCGAGAACCGCGCGATCGAGCGGACTTGGCGAGACCGCCTGCGCTTTCTGCTTCAGATGCTGCAGAAAAAGCGTGATGACGTCCGTGTACTTGATGGCGGAGCCGTCGCCGAGATCGGTGCTAGTGTCGGCGAGCGGCGAGCCGAGAATGCTTTTCATCGAACGCATGAGGCGGCCGTCGAAGCCGTCTATATACGATTCGAGCGCGGCGCGGCCATAGGACTGGCTGTTTTCGTCCGTGTTGAAGAAGACGGCCGTCGGAAGCGTGGTTGCCTCGCCCTCGACGGGAGCCAGCCGGATCGAATGGCCACCCTGCGTCTGCGCCTGAATCGCGGCAGGCACGGCGACGGCGGAATTCGACGTGCCAAAATCGATCGCACAGTAGGTCATGGACATCGAGGCAGCGTTACGAGGCAACGCCGCATTCAAAAGTGGACAGGGTTTGTAGCATGTTCGGCGGCATGCATCAACCGCATTCGAACCCGTCTGGAACCGCCACGACGCTTCAACCGGCGCGGAATGCAACTTGCTCGCCAAAGCGGCAATTTATTCACTGTTGCGCGCGCGGATGCAGCGGGCACGAGCCAATGAACGACACTACCTTACCGCAGGAAAATCGTTCGACCGCGAGCGCCAGCGATCGATCCGACATCATAGAAACCGATTTACCGGGACGGCTCGACCGTCTGCCCTGGGGCCGGTTTCATACGTTGATCGTATTCGCGCTCGGCATCACGTGGCTGCTCGACGGGCTCGAAGTCACGCTCGCGGGCGCGGTGGCGAGCGCATTGAAGTCGAGCCCGGCGCTGCACTTCAACAACACGGATGTCGGCATCGCCGGCAGCGCATATATTGCGGGCGCGGTGGTCGGCGCGCTTGGCTTCGGCTGGCTCACGGACCGGCTTGGACGACGCAAGCTCTTCTTCATCACGCTCTTTCTCTATGTGGCCGCGACCGCCGCAACCGCGTTCTCATGGGATCTCGCAAGTTTCGTGCTGTTCCGCTTTCTGACGGGCGCGGGCATCGGCGGTGAATACACGGCCATCAATTCCACGATCCAGGAATTCACGCCTGCACGCTTGCGCGGCTGGACCGATCTCGCCATTAACGGCACGTTCTGGATCGGCGCGGGCATTGGCGCGGCCGGTTCGCTCGTTTTGCTCGATCCGGGCCTGATGCCGCCCGATTGGGGCTGGCGCGGGTGCTTTCTGATCGGCGCGGCGCTCGGTCTCACCATTCTCTTCATGCGGATGTGGGTGCCGGAAAGTCCGCGCTGGCTCATCACGCATAACCGCGTCGATGAAGCGAAGCAGATTGTCGAGGACATCGAAGCGCATTTTCGCAAGCACGGCGTCGAAATACCGAACACGCCGATCAAGCCGCTGCGCCTAAAGATGCGCGAGCACACGCCACTTTCGGAAGTCGCGCACACGCTGTTTCATGTGCATCGGAGCCGCTCGCTGGTCGGCCTCATGTTGATGACCGCGCAGGCGTTCTTCTACAACGCAATCTTTTTCACTTACGCGCTCGTGCTGACGGACTTCTATCACGTGCCGGGCGATCACATCGGCTGGTACGTGCTGCCGTTCGCGGCGGGCAACTTCCTGGGCCCCGTTCTGCTCGGCAAGCTATTCGACGTGCTCGGCCGACGCCGGATGATCGCCTTCACTTACGCGATCTCGGGCGTGCTGCTCACGATCAGCGGATGGATGTTCATGCACGGAATGCTTTCCGTGACCACGCAGACGATAGCGTGGATGGTGATTTTCTTCTTCGCGTCGGCGGCGGCGAGTTCGGCCTATCTGACGGTCAGCGAGACGTTTCCGCTTGAGATTCGCGCGCTTGCCATCGCCGTGTTTTATGCGTTCGGTACGGCGCTCGGCGGGATCATCGGGCCGGCGCTGTTCGGGCAACTCATCGATACGCATCAGCGCGGCGCGGTGTTCGTCGGCTATTTGATCGGCTCGGCGCTGATGATCGCGGCCGCCGTCGTGGCCGGCATCTGGGGCGTGGCGGCGGAGCGCAAGTCTCTGGAAGATGTTGCGCGGCCGCTGTCATCGGCGGATGAGGGGTGATGTCGTACACATCCGCAGTCAAGCGCACCCGCGCCGCGTAAGCCTGGCTTCACTCGAAACTCTTTCCCCACGCGCCTTCGAACGACGTCTCGCCCAGCGCCTTGCGTGCTCGCGGCGCGGCCTCGCGTTCGCGCAGCGCGTCGTCGAGAAGATTCGCGTCGCCGTGATGACCGACTGCGACCATCGCGATGATCTCCACCTCCGGCGGAATCTCGAACGCCGCGCGGAACGCGTCGCGATCGAAGCCGCCCATCTGATGCGTCGCGAGCCCGAGCGCGTGCGCCTGGAGCACGAGCGCCATCGCGGCCGCGCCGGTGTCGTAGAGCGCGGTGCGGCTGACACCCTTCGGCGTGAGCGTCGACGCAGTCACGCAGACCAGCACGGGCACGCGAACATTCCATGTCCTATTGGACGGCGCGAGCGTTTCGAACGCGCGCTGGAACGCGGCTTCGTCGCGATGCCGATCGAACGCGATAAAACGCCAAGGCTGCAAATTGCTCGATGAAGGCGCCCAGCGCGCCGCTTCGAGCAGGCTATGCAGATGCTCGCGGCTCAGCGGCGC
Source organism: Caballeronia sp. GAFFF2 (assembly GCF_023631485.1). NCBI lineage: Bacteria > Pseudomonadati > Pseudomonadota > Betaproteobacteria > Burkholderiales > Burkholderiaceae > Caballeronia > Caballeronia sp. GAFFF2. Next base: position 39,622 of record NZ_JALQDA010000020.1, read on the forward strand.
GTCGGAGAACGCGCGCGGGCTCCAGCGGCCCGCGAGTAGTTCGTGGATATCGACTTCGGTTGCGGCGGGTTTGGAGGTCATCATTGGAATCCTTCAGCGAATGGAAGAAGCGAGGCCTGCCCATCACGATAACGGCTTGCAGCAGTCAACCGCACAACGCTACCACTTCAATTCAGCACCGTTGCCTCGCGCCGCCCTCAAAAGCGCAAACGGCGCGCATCGGCCCAATGCGCGCCGTTCAAGTATCGAACGACAAGGATAAGTCACGGACTCACACGTCCGCAGAAGCGCTCAAGTGGCGGCGACGCCCATCGACCGCCCCGCGCGATTGATCCGCAGCACCGTAACGGCTGCGACGAGGCAAAGACCGCCGGAGATCATCGTCGCCACGGTGTAGCTGCCGAGGCTCGACCGCAGCATGCCGCCGCCCAGCGCCGCGAACGCCGCGCCGAGCTGGTGCCCCGCCACGATCCAGCCGAAGACGATCGGCGCCGACTCCTTGCCATAGACATCGGTGGCGAGGCGCACCGTCGGCGGCACGGTTGCGATCCAGTCGAGCCCGTAAAACACCGCGAAAAGCGGCAAGCCGAAGAAGTCGATGCCAAACGCATACGGCAGATAGATCAACGACAACCCGCGCAGGCCGTAGTACCAAAACAGCAGCAGGCGCGCGTTGAAGCGATCCGAAAGCCATCCGGAAAGCGTCGTGCCGAACAAATCGAAAATGCCCATCGCCGCGAGCAAGGTCGCGCCTTGCACCTGCGTCATGCCGTAGTCGGAGCACATCGCGATCAGATGCGTGCCGACATAACCGTTCGTGCTCGCGCCGCACACGAAAAAGCTGAAGAACAACAGCCAAAAATCGCGCGTCTTGCTCGCCATGCCGAGCGTGCCGAATGCGACCTTGATCGGATTTTTCGGCGGCGGAATGACGGCGGGCGGCGCGTCCGGGCTTTCGCCGACGGGTCGCAGCGCGACATCCGACGGACGCTCCGGCAGCAGCCACGCGACGAGCGGCACGACGACTGCGGTTGCTATAGCCACGACGAAAACCACCGGCCGCCAGCCGTGATGCTCCGACAACGCCGCGAGAAACGGCAGAAACACGAGCTGCCCGGTCGCCGAACTGGCGGTGAGAATGCCCATTGCAAGCCCGCGATGCGTCGTGAACCAGCGATTTACCACCGTCGCCGAAAGCGTGAGCGCCGCCACGCCCGTCGAGCCGCCGACCATCACGCCCCAGATTACGATCATCTGCCAGGGCGCGGTCATCATCGAGGAGAGGCCGACGCCTGCGGCCAAGGTCGCAAGCGCGGCGAGCAAGGTCGGACGCACGCCGAATCGCTGCATGGCGGCAGCGGCGAACGGTCCGGTCAGTCCGTAAAGCGCAAGGTTGATCGAGATGGCGAGCGAAATGGTTCCGCGCGACCAGCCGAACTGTTTTTCGAGCGGCAACATCATCACGCTCGGCGTCGCGCGCGTGCCGGCCGCCGCCAGCAACACCAGGAAAACGACGCCCACTGCGATCCAGCCGTAATGCACGCGGCCGCCAAGCCGTCTCGCTACCCAATTCATCGCTGCTCCGTTCCGTGAATTTCGTGTTTTACGCGCCGTGACGTTACCGACCTGTCACATCAGAGTTGCGAGCTTAGTTACCGATCGGTAACATGTCAAGACCCAAGCAATATTCAAGGATGCGACTGTGACACGAACTCCCGCCGGCCAGCCGAAAACCCCTGCTCGCCGCAGTGTGCGAACCGACGGCGTGCAGGCTCGGGAACAATTGCTCGATGCCGCGCAGGAACTGTTTTATCGCGAAGGCATCCGCGCGATTGGCGTCGATGCCGTCGTCGAACGCGCGGGCGTCAACAAGATGAGCCTGTACCGGCGCTTCGCTTCGAAAGACGAACTCGTCACCGCGTATCTGCAGCGCATGGACGAAAGATTCCGCAAGCGCTTCGAGGCAAGCGTCGAGAAGCATCCGGGCGCGCCGGCCGAGCAACTCGTTCAATCGCTCGAGGATCTCGTCGGGCGCGCGTCGGCGCCGGATTATCGCGGCTGTCCGTTTCTCAACATCGCGTGCGAATTCGGCGATCCGGCGCATCCCGCGCGGCAATCCGTCGAGCGCAACAAGCACTATCTGATCACGCGGCTCACCGAGATTTCGGCTGCTGCGGGCGCCGCCGATCCCGTCGAACTGGCAGAATCGCTGGCGTTGCTCGTCGATGGCGTCTACGCGACGAGCCAGACTTACGGTCCCGGTTCGGGGCCGATGCGCGCGGCGCCTCGCATTGCGCGCACATTGATCGACGCGGCCTGTAAGCCGCTTATTCAGGATGCACCATGAACGACCGTAGCACCCGCGAAGAAAATGTGATCGCGGCCACGCGCCACTGGCTCACCCGCGCTGTCATCGGCTTGAACCTGTGTCCTTTTGCCAAGAGCGTGCATGTGAAGGGACAGATTCGCTATGTCGTGAGCGACGCGCGCGGCGTGGAAGATGTCGTCGCGGAACTCGCGGACGAACTGCGCCTTTTGCGCGAAAGCGATGCAAAAGACATCGACACGACGCTTTTCATCACGCCGCACGCCTTTGCGCACTTCACCGATTACAACGACGCGCTGTTCTTCGCCGACCGCTTGTTGAACGACATGGGCCTTGCCGGAGAACTGCAGATTGCGAGCTTTCATCCGCAATATCGCTTCGAAGGCAGCGAGCCCGACGACATCGAGAACTTTACGAATCGGGCGCCGTATCCCATCTTTCATTTGCTGCGCGAAGCGAGCATCGACCGCGCAGTGGATGCCTTTCCCGACGCCGCCGATATCTACGAACGCAACATGGAAACGCTGCGTCGCCTCGGTCACGAAGGTTTCGCGGCGTGGATGAAAAGCGACTGATCAGTGCGCGAAGAAGCGCTCGCGCAACTCGTCCAGCCCGAGCGTTTCGAGCACATCCGACAGCCGTTGCGCGGGCCGGGCGCGCGGCAAGTCCTTGAACTGAGCGATGATGAGCTCGTTTTTCATCGAATGTTCCCAGCCTACGAGTTCCGTCACGCTGACCTGATATCCGTGAGATTCGAGCTGCAGGCAGCGCAGTACATTCGTAATCTGGCTGCCGAATTCGCGCGTATGCAGCGGATGCCGCCACATCTCCGTCAGCACGTTCTTCGACAGCGCATGCCCCTTGTTCTTGCGCAGCACTGACGCGACTTCCGCCTGACAACACGGCACCACGACGATGTACTTCGCGTTCTTCTGCAGAGCGAACTGGATGGCGTCGTCCGTTGCGGTATTGCAGGCGTGCAGCGCGGTCACGACATCGATGGAATCCGGCAGCAGATTCGATTCAATCGATTCGGCCACCGACAGATTCAGAAACGACATTCCCTCGAAATCCAGCCGCTTCGCCAATTCCTCCGATTTTTGAACAAGATCCTCACGCGTCTCAATACCGTAGATGTGTGACCGATCGCGCAGAGTCTTGAAGAACAGATCGTAGAGAATAAACCCAAGGTAAGACTTCCCCGCGCCATGGTCGACAAGCGACACCGAACCCTGGCGTTCGTGAACGTCGGCAAGCAGCGGTTCGATGAACTGATAGAGGTGATAGACCTGTTTCAGTTTGCGGCGGCTGTCCTGATTCATCTTGCCGTCGCGCGTGAGGATATGAAGTTCCTTCAGCAGTTCGATCGACTGACCTGGACGGATTTCGTGCTTTGTAGTGGGGTCGGGGGTGCCCGGAGCCGACGCGGAGGACTTCTTGGCCATCGTGAAAGTGACGTGGAAATTAAAAAACGAGGCTAGTTTGCGCCGAATGTGCGCTAACCGCTGGTTCTGCCGACTCGAAAGGAGAAGTTTACCCAAAAGCGCGAAGACGCTCTTGTTCCGCCCAAGTCGACCGGCGATGCAAGACGGCTAGAAAACGCTTGGAACACTTCGTGCATTGTCCGGTATGCGAATCTGGCCGGGACGATGCATAGCGTGGGGAAGAAGCCCGGCGCGCCAATGCAGCAAGGAAGAGCAACAAGCAGGTAGCAAAGCCACGCCTCGACAACGCAGTACGCGTCGTCACCCGCGAGCGGCTTTCGTTACGTAACACCTAACACTCAGCGCGGCGATTGCGACTCGCCGGCGCCATGAACATGGAGAGGACGGCGATGGACGCGATCCCCGACAAGAAAGCAGAAAAGCAGTTTCAGGAGATGCTCGCGGCGCTGACCACGATGCCCGCCTGGAGCGAGAAGCAACAACTCGAACTTGAAATGGCTCGAGAGATTTCGGTGGAGATGCTGCGTCTCGCCGAATCGATGCGCGACGGCTCCACGGATATCGAATCGTGTCTGACCATGCTGAAGTACGCCAAGGTGATGGACTTCGTCCTGACCACGCTCGCCTCGCGCCGCGAGATCGCGCCGCAGACACTGCGCGTGATCTTCAAGCTGGCTGGCCTGAAGGTCGATGAAGCGTATCCCGGCTAACGCGGGCTAACTTTCGAGAGAACCGGTTCGTCTTTGAAGGCGCGCCGGTTTCAGCCTTTGCGCCGTGTCATCAGACGCTCGGCCGACTTGCGCATGTGCCGCTGCATCGCGGCTTGAGCCTGCACCGCGTCCCGCGCTTCGAGCGCCTCGAGAATCTCGAGATGTTCGCCAAGCGCGGCCGCCCAGGTTTCCTCCCCCTCGAAATGTCCGCGTAACGTGGATGACAGCGGACTATGCCGTTCGTCATAGAGACTGCCCACTGTCCTGACCAGCACGTCGTTGCCCGACATCTGCGCGATCGCAACGTGAAACGCGCGGTCGGCGCTCATTGGCACTTGTCCCGCTTCGACTTCGCGCGCCATGGTCTCGTAGACGGCGCGTAGCGTCTTCAATGCCTTTGGCTTGGCAAACGGCGCGACATTCGCGGCAATCGCGCCTTCGATCACGCTGCGCGCATTCATGATCTCGATCGGGCTCTCGCCCAGTTCCGCCTCGGTGGCGGGCGGCTTCGCCACGGGCGTCGCGCAGATATAGACGCCCGAGCCCATGCGAATCTCGACTCGCCCTTCCAGTTCCAGCGCAACCAGCGCCTCACGCACCGAAGGCCGCGACACGCCCAACGTCTGCGCGAGTTCGCGTTCGGAGGGCAACCGGCCGTTCGGCGCAAAGTCCTGCTGTTCGATCAGAGCGCGCAGCTTATCGGCGATCTGAAGGTAGAGGCGACGCGTTTCGACTGGTTTGACACTCACGTGCACACTCCTGCATGTCTCGGGGAAAACGTGGATTGTAATCAGCGGAAGGGTTGACGCACCGTACGAAGCGCGTTCGACCATTTTCAAACGCTTACAAGTGGCTTGACCAATTCCAATTCGAGCCACTAGTATGCATTTCGGTAAGGCCAGATGGGCCATATTTTTTACGGCTGTCTGGAACCGTTCCCAACGACAAAACCCCCTATGTACTTCGCCGTCGCATCGAGCGATGGCGCGATAGCCGCCCGACATGACCAATCCGATTCTCCAGTTCGGCACGAGCCGTTTTCTGCAAGCGCACGTCGACTTCTTCGTGGCCGACGCCGCGCGGCGCGATCCTGCGAAAGCGCTCGGCAAGATCACCGTCGTGCAGACCACGTCGAGTCCCGACAGCCGCGCGCGCGTCGATGCGCTGCGCGCCACGGGCCGCTATCCGGTACGCATTCGCGGACGCGAGCGCGACGCGACCGTCGACACCACCATCGAATGCGATTCGATCACCGAAGCGCTGCACGCCAACGACGACTGGCCGCTGTTGCTAGAACGCATGGAACGCGACGTGAAGGTGATCGTCTCGAACACGGCCGACACGGGTTACGCCCTTTTCGACGAAGACACGGCCGACCTGCTCGATGGCGCGCGTACGCCGCGCGGATTCGCGGCCAAGCTCGCCGTGCTGCTGCACGCACGCTTCAAGGCGAGCGCGGCGCCGATCACGCTGTTGCCGTGCGAACTCGTCTCGCGTAACGGCGACACCTTGCGCGACCTCGTGCTCGACTTGGCACGCAAATGGAATGCGGACGACGCGTTCATCGCTTACTTGTCGAACGATTGCGTCTGGGTGAATTCGCTCGTGGACCGCATCGTGTCGGAGCCTATCCTGCCGGTCGGCGCGATTGCCGAGCCTTACGCGTTGTGGGCAATCGAGCGGCAAGCGGGCATGACCTTGCCGTGCGAACACGAAGACATCGTCGTCACCGACGACCTCGCGCACTACGAGCGCCTGAAACTGCTGCTGCTCAACCTCGGCCACACGATGCTCGCGGAAATCTGGCGCACGCGCGGCGGCGCGCCCGACATGACCGTGCTCGACGCGATGCGCGATTCCGCGTACCGCGAGCCGCTCGAAGCCACCTGGCGCGACGAAGTGCTGCCGGTGTTTGTCGCGCTCGGCAAGGGCGACGTGGCAAGCGACTATCTCGCGAGCGTGCGCGACCGCTTCGAGAACCCGTTTCTCGTGCACAAGCTCGCGGATATCGCGCGTAATCACGACGAGAAGAAAGTGCGGCGTTTTCAACCTGTGGTCGATTTCGCTGCCGAACTCGAACTCGATATCGAACAAAAGCGCCTGCGCGATGCATTGAACGCGCATTGAGAACCGCCAAAGAACGCGGACTCCGTCACACCGTTTTTGAATCACGGCTCACCGCGTCGGCATGGCGGTTTGGGCCGGCAGAAATGAAATGCCATCATCCCGAGGAGACAAACGATGCGCAAAATGCGTTGGGTAGTGATATTTCTGGCCTTTCTGGCCATCGCGATCAATTACATCGATCGCGCGAATCTGGCCGTGGCTGCACCGCAGATTGAAAAGGCGCTCGGCATCGGGCCGGCGGAAATGGGCTTCATCCTGAGCGGCTTCTTCTGGACCTACGCGCTCATGCAGATGCCTTTCGGCTGGTTCGTTGACCGCGTGGGCGCGCGAATCGCACTGCCGCTTGCGGTGGGCTGGTGGTCGGTGTTCACGGCGCTCACCGCCACCGCGACGAGCGTCGCGGGCATGTTCGGCTGCCGGCTGATGCTGGGCGTCGGCGAAGCGGGTGCGTATCCGTCGTGCGCGAAGCTCGTCGCGCAGTGGTTCAAGCCGCAGCAGCGCGCGTTTGCCACCAGCATCTTCGATAGCGGCTCGCGTGTCGGTTCCGCGCTGTCGATTCCTGTCGTTGCGCTCATCATCAGCTCGGTGGGCTGGGAAGCGTCGTTCGTCATCACTGGCGCACTCGGCGCGGTGTGGATCTTGGGCTGGTTCCTCATTTACCGTAATAAGTCGCTCGGCGACCTCACCGGTCCCGTGGATGTCCCGCCGCAACCGGTCGCGCCGAAGAACAAGGTCTCGTGGGGCTCGCTCTTCAAGTACCGCACGCTGTGGGGCATGATGCTCGGCTTCTTCTGCCTGAACTTCGTGATCTACTTCTTCATCACCTGGTTCCCGAGCTATCTCGTGCAGACGCATGGCTTCTCGCTCAAGTCGCTCGGCACGCTCGGCATGATTCCGGCGCTGATGTCCATCCCGGGCGGCTGGCTCGGCGGTGTCGTGTCCGACTCGCTCTTCAAGCGCGGCTGGAGCCTCACGGCGGCGCGCAAGACCTGCATGGTCGGCGGCATGCTGCTGTCGTCGGTCATCACGCTCTCGGCGTTCACCACGAACATCTACCTGATGCTCGGCTTTTTCGGCGTTGCATACGGCAGCCTCGCGTTCGCCGCGGCCAGCATCTGGTCGCTGCCGGGCGATGTTGCACCGACGCCGGGACACGTCGCGTCCATCGGTGGCATTCAGAACTTCGCGTCGAACCTGGCGGGTATCGTCATCACGACGTTCACGGGCGTCATGGTCGAAATGACGAAAGGCTCGTTCACCATTCCGCTGTGTGTTGCAGGCGGCTTCTGCTTTCTCGGCGCGTTCAGCTATCTTGTGATTGTCGGCAAGATCGAACCGCTCAACCGCGCCGAAACGGAAGCCCTCGCCGACAAGCGCGCTCCCTCCACGATCTAAGAAAACATCATGTCCACCACATCCACCGACCATGCGGTCATCCGGCTGCATCCCAAAGACGATGTCGTCATCGCGACACGTCAGCTGCTCTCCGGCGCGCGCATCGCGTCGGAGGATCTCGTCGTCATGGGCCTGATTCCGCCGGGCCACAAGATCGCGACGCGCGCCATCGCCGCGGGCGAGCCCGTCAAGCGCTACAACCAGATCATCGGCGTGGCGAAGGACGCCATCGCACGCGGCCAGCATGTCCATACGCAAAATCTGTCGATGGCCGAGTTCGCGCGCGAGCACGAGTTCGGCATCGACAAGCATCCGACGCCTTTCGTCGATGAACCCGCGACGTTCATGGGCATTCGCCGCGACGACGGCCGCGTGGCGACGCGCAATTTCGTCGGCGTGCTGACGAGCGTCAATTGCTCGGCGACCGTCGCGCGCGCGATTGCTGATCACTTTCGGCGCGACGTTCATCCGGAAGCGCTGGCGGACTACCCGAACGTCGACGGCGTGATTGCGCTCACACATGGCTTGGGATGCGGCATCGACATGCAGGGCGATGGCCTCGCCATCTTGCGTCGCACGCTGGCCGGATACGCGGTGCATCCGAATTTCTATTCGGTGCTCTTCGTCGGCCTGGGATGCGAGACCAATCAGATTTCCGGCGTGCTCGAAGCAAGCGGACTGAAAGACGGCGAGCGTCTGCGCAGCTTTACGATTCAGGACAGCGGCGGGACGAGAAAGACGATCGAGCACGGCATCGCATTGGTCAAGGAGATGCTCACGGAAGCGAATCGCGTCAAGCGCGAGCCGGTGCCGGCGTCGCATCTGATCGTCGGTTTGCAATGCGGCGGGTCGGATGGCTACTCGGGCATTTCGGCGAATCCGGCGCTCGGCGCGGCCGTCGACAAACTCGTCGCGCATGGCGGCACGGCGATTCTCTCCGAGACACCGGAGGTTTATGGCGCGGAACATTTGCTGACGCGGCGCGCGGTCAGCCGTGAAGTCGGCGAGAAACTGCTGACGCGTATCAAGTGGTGGGAGGACTATTGCGCGCGCAACGGTGCGGCGATGGACAACAATCCGTCGGCGGGCAACAAGGTCGGCGGGCTGACCACGATTCTCGAAAAGTCGCTTGGCGCGGTGGCCAAGGGCGGCACGACCAATCTCGTCGAGGTTTATGAGTACGCGCAGCGCGTCGACGCCAAGGGCTTCGTGTTCATGGATTCACCCGGCTACGATCCGATGTCCGCAACGGGTCAGGTTGCTTCGGGCGCGAATCTCATCTGCTTCACGACCGGACGTGGTTCGGCTTACGGCTGCGCGCCTTCGCCATCGCTCAAGCTCGCGACGAACACCGCGCTCTGGGAGCGGCAAGAAGAGGATATGGATATCAACTGCGGCGGCGTGATCGATGGAACGGCGAGCATTGGGCAACTCGGCGATCAGATTTTTCAGATGATGCTGGACTGCGCGTCGGGCGTGGCATCGAAGAGCGAACTGCACGGGTATGGGCAGAGTGAGTTCGTGCCCTGGCAGGTGGGCGTGGTTACTTGAGGTTTTTTGATGCGGATGAAAGGGCGCAACGGTGACGATGCGCCCTTTTTCGTTTTTGAGGCAATGGGCGTTGGTTATGTCTCTTCGACGTTTGCATGGATTGCAAATGAGTCGCGACGTTACCGGACGGCCGCCTCATGTTCCGCCATCATCCTCAACGCGACGGCCTCCGCGACTTCGATTCCGTCGATCGCCGCTGAATAGATCCCGCCCGCATAACCCGCGCCCTCGCCCGCCGGATACAAGCCTTCGACATTGACGCTTTGGTAATCGTCATTATTGCGGCGCACCCGCAGCGGCGACGACGTGCGCGTCTCGACGCCAGTGAGAACGGCGTCGTGCATCGCGAAGCCGGGGATCTTCTTATCGAGCTCAGGCAGTGCTTCTCGGATGGCTTCGATCACATAATCGGGCAACGCGGTGCTGAGATCGGTCGGCTTGACGCCTGGCTTGTACGAAGGCACGACCGATCCAAGCGATGTCGAAGCGCGCCTCGCGATGAAGTCGCCCACAAGCTGTGCAGGCGCGCTGTAATCGCCGCCGCCCAGTTCGAACGCACGCTCTTCCCACATGCGCTGGAAGGCGATGCCCGCGAGTGGACCGCCCGGATAATCTTCCGGCGTGATGCCGACGACGATACCCGCGTTCGCATTACGTTCCGCGCGCGAGTACTGGCTCATGCCATTGGTCACGACTCGGCCGGGCTCCGACGTCGCCGCGACAACCGTTCCGCCAGGACACATGCAAAAGCTGTAGACAGCGCGGCCGTTGCTGCAATGGTGGACGACTTTATAGTCCGCGGCGCCAAGCCGTTCGTGACCGGAAATTTTGCCGAAACGGCTCCGATCGATAATGCCCTGCGGATGCTCGATACGAAACCCGAGCGAAAACGGCTTCGCTTCCAGGAAAACGCCGCGATCGTGCAACATCTGGAAGGTGTCGCGCGCGCTATGTCCGACGGCCAGCACAACGTGATCGCAACGCAGCGTTTCTCCGCTCGACAGGCGTAGACCGCGCACCTTGCCATCGTCGATGTCGATATCCTCGACGCGCTGCTCGAATCGTACTTCGCCGCCGAGTTGATGAATATTCGCGCGCATCTTTTCGACCATGCTGACCAGTCGAAACGTGCCGATATGCGGCCGGCTCAGATACAGGATGTCTTCAGGCGCGCCCGCTTTGACGAACTCGTCGAGGACTTTGCGCCCGTAGTGCTTCGGATCCTTGATTTGACTGTAGAGCTTGCCATCGGAGAAGGTGCCAGCGCCGCCTTCACCGAACTGCACATTGGATTCCGGGTTAAGCTCGTTTCGGCGCCACAGACCCCAAGTATCTTTCGTCCGCTCGCGCACGGCTTTTCCACGCTCGAGGATGATCGGGCGAAAACCCATTTGCGCGAGAATCAGCCCGGCAAACAGCCCACACGGCCCCATGCCGATGACGACGGGGCGAAGCTGGCTCGATGCTTCAGGCGCCTTGGCCACGAAGTGGTAAGCCATATCCGGCGTAATGCCGACATGCGGATGCGGCCGGGCCTTTAGTCGCGCGAGCACCGACGCTTCATCCGCCAACTCCACATCGATGATGTACGTAAGCTTGATGTCGGCGCGCTTGCGTGCATCGTGCGCGCGGCGAAAGACATGGAAGCGCACGAGTTCGCTTGACGTCACGCCGATTTCTCCAAGGCGCGCGATGACCGCAGGCTTGATGGCCGAATCAGGATGATCGAGCGGAAGCTTGATTTCGCTTAAACGTAGCATGGGAACTCGAATGGCAATCGGCTGCGCAATGTTTTGCTGATTTTATCGCGCGATCAAGGCGTGCACGGCTGATCGAATCCGGCAGATCAGCCAAACGCTGCAGAAATGCAAAAACCCCACCTGTTTGGGGGTGGGGTTTTTGTTGCTGCATGAGGAGCCTGACGATTACCTACTTTCACACGGGAGATCCGCACTATCA
>NZ_JALQDA010000021.1:0-102473 GCF_023631485.1 Caballeronia sp. GAFFF2
TGCGTCGCTGCATCTGCAGCAGAGAAACGAGATTATGTACGTCGTTTCAGTTACTGTCAACAAGAATTTGAAGCTTTTCTTATTGACTTGCCTTTCAGCTTCTTCAGACCACTGCGGAACATACAACCCGCTCAAACCAAACGGGTCGTGCGGACATCGCACGACCCGTCGACGTTAGTCTTGGTGCCGGCTGCAGGACTCGAACCCGCCACCTGATGATTACAAATCAACTGCTCTACCAGATGAGCTAAGCCGGCGAAGGACGGAATTCTACTTCATTTGACGACTTTGAGGTGCGATCGCCCAGATGATTTTGAAGCATCGTCATCCGAGCTTGCCGAAACGTCGTCGCTCGACGAAGTCCCGTCGGCGTCGGACAGTTCCTCTACCGCGTCTTCCACGATACTTTCGTCTCGCTCGACCGAATGCGGCGCGGTGCTCGCGCCCGACGCGTCGATAGCCGTTTGCGATGAAGGCTCGACGGGGAACGCCATTCCCTGCCCGTTCTCTCGTGCATAGATGGCCAGCACGTTCGTAACCTGCACTTCGATCTTGTGCGACTTACCCGAGAAACGCGCGCTGAATTCGATCCATTCGTTGCCCATCTGAAGCTGGCTCGTCGCCTCGAAACTGATGTTCAGCACGATTTCGTCGTTACGCACGAACTGACGCGGCACCCGCGTGGCGCCGTCGACCCGCACCGCGATGTGTGGGGTGAACCCGTTATCCGTGCACCACTCATAGAGCGCGCGCAGCAGATACGGCTTGGTGGAAATCTCTTGCATCAACTTTCCTCTACAGGAGCGCGGCGGGCGAAATGCGCGCCGCCGCGCTCCGATGCCCGCAAACTATCGACGCATCACCTTTTCGGAAGGCGTCAGCGCTTCAATATAGGCCGGACGGCTGAAAATGCGTTCGGCGTACTTCATCAACGGCGCAGCATTCTTCGACAACTCGATGCCGTAATGGTCCAGACGCCACAACAGCGGCGCGATGGCCACGTCGAGCATCGAGAACTCTTCGCCGAGCATGTACTTGTTCTTCAGGAAAATAGGCGCGAGCTGCGTAAGACGATCGCGGATTGCACTGCGCGCCTTCTCGTGGTTCTTCTCGGCGGCTTTGCCCTTCTCGTTTTCGAGCGTGCCGACGTGCACGAACAATTCTTTCTCGAAGTTCAGCAGGAACAGGCGCGCGCGGGCGCGTTGCACCGGATCGGCCGGCATGAGCTGCGGATGCGGGAACCGTTCGTCGATATATTCGTTGATGATGTTCGATTCATACAGGATCAGGTCACGCTCGACGAGGATCGGCACCTGACCGTATGGGTTCATGACCGCGATGTCTTCCGGCTTGTTGAACAGATCGACGTCGCGAATCTCGAAATCCATGCCCTTTTCGAACAACACCAGCCGGCAGCGCTGGGAGAACGGGCAAGTAGTGCCGGAATACAGAACCATCATGTCTTTAAAGTTCCTTCAGTAAACTCGAAAGGCCGGCCGCGACGCTTCCCGGGGAAACGCCGTCGTGCCGACCCACGCCGTCTAGGGCGCGCTATTTAATATCTTTCCAGTATGCCGCGTTCAGGCGCCATGCGAGGAAACTCAACAACGCCAGGAACAGCAGGACCCATACGCCGAGGCGCTTGCGAGTCTGCTGGGCGGGTTCGGACATCCACGAGAGGTACGAAACCAGATCGGCCACAGCATTATCATAATCCACGGAGGACATGGAACCCGGGCTAACCTGAGTGTAACCCACGAATCTCTTTACCTTTTCGCCGGTGTGCTCGTCGGTTTCGGTTTCGAATTTTGCATCGCGGAGACCCTGCATCGTCCACAGCACATGCGGCATGCCGACATTCTCGTACACGCGATTGTTCCAGCCGGTCGGCCGCGCCGGATCGCGATAAAACCCCCGCAAGTACGTGTACAACCAGTCCTTGCCACGCGCCCGCGCTTCGACCGACAAGTCCGGAGGCGACGCGCCGAACCACGCTTTCGCGTCTTCCGGGCGCATTGCAATGGACATCGTGTTGCCGATCTTGTCTGTCGAAAACAGCAGATTTTCCTGAACGTCCTGTGGCGTGATGCCGAGGTCGGTCAGCCGGTTGTACCGCATCAGATTGGCGCTGTGGCAATTCAGGCAGTAGTTTACAAAGATTTGGGCGCCGTGCTGCAACGAAGCAAAATTGTCCGCGTTATCGGGCGCGCGGTCGAGCACCGCTTCTTCCTGCGCGTACGCCGGCGCACTCGCGCCGAACGCGAACATCGCCGCGCCGATGATTGCCAGGGAACCGAGCCATTTTTTCATTGTGTTTGTCTCCGGACGAGTGCTCAGTGAGGTTTGAAAGTCACTCGCTCGGGCGGCGTCTTGAATCTGCCGCGCGGCGTCCAGAACGGCATGCCGAGGAAAAACGCGAAGTAGATCAGCGCGCAAACCTGCGCGATCAGCGTCCCCACCGGTGACGGCGGCCTCGTTCCCAAGAAGCCCAGCACGAGAAACACGACCACGAAGATGCCGTAGAACACTTTATGGAAAAACGGCCGGTAGCGAATGGACCTCACCGGACTGCGATCGAGCCAGGGCAGGAAAAAGAGCGATACGACCGCCGTGCCCATGACCACCACGCCCCAGAATTTCGACTCCGTCAGCGCCATGAAGACGATCACCGCGAGCGAGAGCACCGGCAAGCCGATCCGCCATCTGCCGCGCGCGCGCAACAGCGCAAAGAGGCCAAGCAGCGCGATGATGACCATCAGTACGATCTTGAACGGATCGGTGGTGGCGCGAAGCATCGCGTAGAAAGCCGTGAAGTACCAGACTGGCGCGATTTCAGGCGGCGTCTGCAACGGATTGGCCGGCACGAAGTTATTCGCTTCCAGGAAGTAGCCGCCCATCTCCGGCGCGAAGAAAATGATCGCCGCGAAGATCAGAAGGAAGACCGACACGCCCAGGAAGTCGTGCACCGAATAGTACGGATGGAACGGAATGCCATCGATAGGAATGCCGTTCGCGTCCTTCTTTGCCTTGATCTCGATGCCGTCCGGGTTGTTCGAGCCGACTTCGTGCAGCGCGACCAGATGCGCCACGACGAGGCCAATCAGCACGAGCGGAATCGCGATCACATGGAACGCGAAGAACCGGTTCAGCGTGACGTCCGACACGACGTAATCGCCGCGAATCCAGAGCGACAGATCCGGGCCGATGAAGGGAATCGCCGAGAACAGATTCACGATCACCTGCGCGCCCCAGAACGACATCTGCCCCCACGGCAAAAGATAGCCAAAGAACGCCTCGGCCATGAGGCACAGGAAAATTGCGCAGCCGAAAATCCACACCAGTTCGCGCGGCTTGCGATACGAGCCGTACATCAGCCCGCGAAACATGTGCAGATAGACGACGACGAAGAACATCGAAGCGCCTGTCGAATGCATGTAGCGAATGAGCCAGCCCCACGGCACCTCGCGCATGATGTATTCGACCGATGCAAACGCGAGCGTCGCATCGGGCTTGTAGTTCATGACGAGAAAGATGCCCGTGACGATCTGAAGCACGAGCACGAGCAGCGCGAGCGAGCCGAAGAAGTACCAGAAGTTGAAGTTCTTCGGCGCGTAGTACTCGGAAACGTGCTGCTTCCACGTCGCGGTGAGCGGAAATCGCCGGTCGATCCAGCCGATCAGGCCCGTCGTCTCCACATCCTTGTCTGCGGTCGCCATTAAGCCTCTCCCTTTTCGTCCTTGCCGATCACGAGTTGCGTCGCGGAAGTGAACATGTACGGAGGCACGTCCAGATTTTGCGGCGCGGGCTTGTTCTTGAAGACGCGGCCCGCCATGTCATAGGTCGAGCCGTGGCACGGGCAGAGAAAACCGCCGGGCCAGTTATCGGGAAGATTGGGTTGGGCGCCTTCGGTGAAACGCGGGGTCGGCGTGCAGCCCAGATGCGTGCACACGGCCACCGCCACGAAAATGTTCTTGTGATCGGTGCGGGAACGGAACTCGTTGTTGCAGTACTCCGGCAACGGCATCGAGAATTCCATCTTCGATTTCGGATCGGCCACTTCGGTGTCGGCTTTCTTGACGTCCGAAAGCATTTCGTCGGTGCGGTTGACGATCCACACAGGCTTGCCGCGCCACGCGACGGTCATCATTTCGCCGGGCTTGAGTCCGCTGATATCGACCTCGACCGGCGCGCCTGCCGCCTTCGCCTTTTCCGACGGAGCGAACGACCCTACAAACGGAATTACTGTTGCTACACCTCCGACACCACCTGCTACGGTCGTCGCTATCAGCCAGGTACGGCGGCTACCGTCAACGCGCCCATCGTGCTTATCGTCCTTGTCTCGCATCACACGCCCCACTTCTGAGTTGGATTTATACCGTCACATCAGTGTTCCGTCGCTAGTGTGCGCGAATGGAGTTGGCATTTACAAGGCCCGAATAGGAAAAATCACTCCAAGTGATTGTTCTTTCCGGGTTTTCCCGCACGTTTTCGCGCCATCTTGTGAAGCAATCATTTAAGGCAACTGCAAGGCCGATTAAAACGATAATCGGCGCAAAACATTTATACCGGATTGTCGATATCGATAAACACGTGCTCGATGTCGAATTCTTCCGACAGGTGATTACCCAGCGCCTGGACGCCGTAGCGCTCGGTCGCGTGATGGCCCGCCGCGATGTAGGCCACGCCCGATTCCGCCGCAATGTGCATGGTCTGCTCGGAGACTTCGCCGCTGACGTAGACATCCGCGCCCGCCGCGATGGCTTCTTCGAAGTATCCTTGCGCGCCGCCCGTGCACCACGCGACGCGACGCAGTTCGCGGTCTGAATCGCCGAATACGAGCGGCTTGCGGCCGAGCGCGTTTTCGACCGTTGCGGTGAAGTGTTCGAGCGAGAGCGGCATGGTGAGCGGCGCGATCCACCCGAGATCCTGGCCTGCAAAACGGCCGTCCGCGATCAAGCCGAGGCGCGCGCCGAGCTGCGCGTTGTTGCCGAACTCCGGATGCGAATCGAGCGGCAAATGATAGGCAAACAGGTTGATATCGTTGGCGATAAGCGTGCGGATTCGCTGATACTTGCGTCCCGTCAACTGCGGCGCCTCATTGCGCCAGAAGTAGCCGTGATGCACGAGTACCGTGTCCGCGCCCCACTCGAGCGCGGCTTCGAGAAAGGCGAGCGAGGCCGTCACGCCGGTTGCGATCTTCTGAACCCGGCGCGCGCCTTCCACCTGTAGACCGTTCGGGCAATAGTCCTTGAAGCGGCCGATTTCCAGCAGATTGTTCAGATACAATTCGAGTTCGATCCGATCCATGAATTCCTCTATCCCTTCAAATGCTTAGACGCTTCTGGCTATTTTTTGCCCAAGCGGTCACCGTGATTTTGGCCCTGATGTTCATCATCGCGACCTTGAAACCGCAGTGGCTTCAACGTCAGGGCCAATTCGGCAAGCAACTCGCCGAACCAATAGTCGCGCTGCAGGAAGTGGCGCCGAGCATAGGCTCGCGACCGCTTCAATCTTCCTATGCCGAAGGCGCGCAAAAGGCCATGCCCGCTGTGGTCAACGTCTTTTCCAGCAAGGACGGCAATCTGCCGCCGGACCCGCGCGCCAAAGACCCGCTGTTCCGCTACTTCTTCGGCGATAAAAACAAGCGCAAGAGTGACGAGCCGCCAGCGTCGAATCTCGGCTCGGGTGTCATCGTCAGCTCGGAAGGTTACATTCTAACGAACCAGCATGTCGTCGATGGCGCCGATCAAATCGAAGTCGCGCTTGCCGACGGCCGCACGTCCAGCGCGAAGGTAATCGGCGTCGATCCGGAAACCGATCTCGCCGTGCTCAAGATCAACATGACGAATCTGCCGACCATCACGCTCGGCCGCATGGACCAAACGCGCGTCGGCGATGTCGTGCTGGCTATCGGCAATCCGTTCGGCGTCGGGCAGACGGTAACCATGGGCATTGTGAGCGCGCTCGGGCGCAATCACCTCGGCATCAACACGTTCGAGAACTTCATTCAGACCGACGCGGCAATCAACCCCGGCAACTCGGGCGGCGCGCTCGTCGACGTGAACGGCAATCTGCTCGGCATCAACACGGCGATTTATTCGCGCAGCGGCGGCTCACTGGGAATCGGCTTTGCGATCCCGGTGTCGACGGCGCGCAGCGTGCTCGAGAGCATCATCACGACGGGCACGGTCACGCGCGGCTGGATTGGCGTGGAGCCGCAGGACGTGACGCCGGAGATCGCGGAATCGTTCGGGCTCGACCAAAAATCTGGCGCCATCGTGGCCGGCGTGCTGCAAGGCGGCCCGGCGGACAAGGCAGGCATCAAGCCGGGCGACATTCTCGTCAGCATCAACGACGACACCATCACCGACACCACGCGCCTCCTGAACGTGGTCGCGCAGATCAAACCGGGCACGTCGGTGAAAGTTCATTTAATGCGCAAGAACAAGGAACTCGATATCAACGTGACTATCGGCAAGCGCCCGGCTCAGCCGCGCGCGCCACAGTTACCGGAAGACGAGGATCAAGGAAACGATCAGGGCGACGAATAAACTCGGTTCTCCGTTGAAAACAAAAAGGCAGCTTCGGTAATCGAAGCTGCCTTTTTTGCGCATCCGACATTTCACTGCCGCGGCAATACGCCGCACCTACTCGGCCGTCGCCTCTTCGCTTTTGATTGGCTGCTTTCCAACCACCAGCCGCGCCGCAATAATCCCCGCTTCGTAGAGAATGATGAGCGGAATGGCCAGGATCAGTTGCGAGAAAACGTCTGGCGGGGTAACGACCGCTGAAATGACGAACGCGCCGACAATCACATACGGGCGAATCTGCTTGAGCTTCTGAATGGACACGACACCCATGCGCGCCAGCAACACGACGACGATCGGCACTTCGAACGTTACGCCGAATGCGAGGAACATCGTGAGCACGAAGCTCAGGTAGTTGTCGATATCCGTGGTCATCTCCGCGCCGAGCGGCGCGTTGTAATGCGCCATCACGCGAAAGATGGTCGGAAACACGACGAAATACGCGAAAGCCATGCCGCAAAGAAAGAGCGCGTAGCTGCTGAACACGAGCGGCGCGACGAGCTTCTTCTCGTGCTGGTACAAACCCGGCGCCACGAACGCCCAAAGCTGATACAGCACAAGCGGCAGCGCGATGACGAATGCGACGAGCATGGTCACCTTCATGGGCACGAAGAACGAGCCGGTCACGTCGGTGACGATCATCTTGCCGTCGGCCGGCAGGTTCTGCATCAGCGGCCGGGCCAGTAACTTGAAGATGTCCGGCGCCCAGTACACCAGCGAGACGAACACCACGATAACCGAAGCGCCCGCTTTGATGATGCGGTCACGCAATTCGACCAGATGCGAAATGAACGTCTCTTCGACGGGCTCGTCTTTATTTTGTAGCGGGTCGCTCACGCCGGCCCTCGGTATGGATCATCGATGAAAGGAAGTGGCCCGGATCAGAAAAACCGGGTCGGGCGGCGCAAGGTTTCTGGCGTGTGGCGCGCAACGCGAGCCGCGCCAGATTGAACCCGCGTGCGGCGCAGATTCGTTCGCTTGTACCAGTTGGGGATGGCGCTTTGTTTGACGCGCCAGTTCTTGCGCGCCGCCCGGATGCCCGATGTGCGCATCCACGGTTTGTCCGTGACCGCCGCGCTGCCGCCGATCGCCTCGGCCTCTTCTCTCGCGACGCTCGGCGACACGGACGTGCCCTGGCTCCACGCGTCGTTCAATTCGGCTTCGTGGCGCTTCAGGTTGTCGTGAATCGACGTTTCGACGTTCGACGCAGCGGTTTCGAAGTCGGTGCGCATCTTCTTAAGCTCGTCGAGTTCCATCTCGCGCGCCACTTCGGATTTGACGTCGTTGATATAGCGCTGCGCGCGCCCGAACAGTGCGCCGGCCGTGCGCGCAACCCCGGGCAGGCGCTCAGGCCCAAGCACCACGAGCGCCACGACGCCAATCAGCGCCATCTTGGTCAGACCGAGATCGAGCATTGAAGAGTAAGTGAAAGATTGCGGTCGATGACCGGATTAGCGATAGTCGCCCGAACGGGTCTTGTCCTTCGCTTCCACGTCAACCGCACCGTTGCGCGGCAGCTCGCGCGGATCGGTGGTCGAAGCCGGCTGCTCACCATCGCGCATGCCTTCCTTGAAGCCCTTGACCGCGCCGCCCAAATCGCCACCGATGTTGCGCAGTTTCTTCGTGCCGAAGACGAGCGCCACGATCAAAAGGACGATCAACCAATGCCAAATGCTCAACGAACCCATGAATGAAAATTCTCCGTAATTCCGCCGCAACGGCTTTGTGCGAACGGAAGATCGGCCTTGCGGCCCGCGCCGAAAAAGTCACTTCGGCTATGAATACCGATTCTGCGCGTCCAATATTGCATTGGAAAGGCGTTTGCCGACAAAATTTGCGGTTTTCAGCCCATCCGGCGCCACGGACGCTCTCCTGCCAGCAAATGCGCGTGGATGTGATAAACCTCCTGTCCACCGCCCGGCCCCGTGTTGATCACCGTCCGGAATCCCGTCTCGCCGTCCGTGTAGGAGACGCCGAGATCTTTTGCCAGACGACCAACGAGACTTACCATTCTACCAAGCAGCGGCGCGTCGCTTTCCGTGCAGTGCGACAGCGTTTCAATGTGCTTCCGGGGAATGACGAGCACGTGAACCGGCGCGGCCGGATTGATGTCGTTGAAGGCGACAAACTCGTCGTCCTCATAGAGCTTCGTGCTTGGCAGTTGTCCTGACGCAATCTTGCAGAAAATGCAGTTGTCTTGGCTCATGAAATTCCCGTGTCTCCCGTTGCCAGGCGTTGCCGTTCAAAACCACGCGCGTGGGTCGAACGTTTTTCCTTCATAGAGATACAGCCAACCTTTGATGACGCGATAAAGCGTCCAGATGCCGACCGCGAAAAGAATCACAAAGCCGATCCCGACGAAAATGAGCGCCGCGCCAACCAGATGTCCGAGGACAGCCCACCAGAACGTGCGTATCTGCCAGGTGAAATGGGCTTCGTAAGGCGTTCCGACGGTATCGCCGCGTTTCAGATAATTGATGATGATCGCGACGAGCACGGTCAACCCGCCCGTTAGCCAATAGAGCGCGTAAAGTGCATACAAAACATGCGTGAGCGTCTTGAGGCTGCTCAGCCGCTGCGGGTCGAGCTGATTCTGATACACCGGCGGCGGGTACTGTTCGTGAGGCGTATTCACGGGGCCCTCCTTCGCAATGGGCGTCTCGTCAGCTGCCGTTTTGCTCGCGCTCGCGCGTTTTGCGCAGCGCTTTTTCTTCGATACCCGACAAACCTTCGCGCCGTTCCAACTCGGCGATCACGTCGGCGGGGCTCAGGTCGAAATGCGACAGCATCACGAGACAATGGAACCACAGGTCGGCGACTTCCCCGACGAGCGCTTTCGGCGCGCCGCCCTGGCGCGCATCCTTCGCGGCGAGTACGACTTCCGTCGCTTCCTCGCCAATCTTCTTCAGAATCGCGTCGTCACCTTTATGAAAGAGTCGCGAAACGTAGGATTGTTCCGGATCGCCGCCTTTTCGACCGTCGATAACCGCGGCGAGGCGCAGCAGCGTGTCCTGCGTGGTGGTTTGCGTCATTTGTAAATACTTTCGGGGTCTTTCAGGACCGGCTCGACTGCGACCCACGCGCCGTCTTGCGCCGTTCCTTCGAATTTCTGGAAAAAGCAGGAATGACGGCCGGTGTGGCACGCGATCCCCGATACCTGTTCGACTTTGAGCAGCACGACGTCTTCGTCGCAATCGAGCCGCACTTCGTGCACATGCTGAACGTGCCCCGATTCCTCGCCCTTGAACCACAGGCGCTGACGCGAACGCGAAAAATAGACGGCGCGCTTCAGTTCGATGGTTTTGGCGAGCGCCTCGCGATTCATCCAGGCGAACATGAGCACGTCGTTGCTCGACGCTTCCTGCGCGATCACCGGCACGAGGCCGTTCGCGTCCCAGTTCACCTTGTCGAGCCAATCGGCTTGATCCGTCACCGTCAATTCCTCACCGAAATGCCTTGCTCGGCCATGAAGCGCTTGGCTTCGCCGACCGTGTGTTCGCCATAGTGAAAGATGCTCGCGGCCAGAACGGCGTCGGCGCGGCCTTCCGTGATGCCATCCGCCAGATGCTTGAGCGTACCGACGCCGCCCGAAGCGATCACCGGCACGGGAACGGCGTCCGACACGGCGCGCGTGAGCGCGAGGTCGAAGCCGGACTTGGTGCCGTCGCGATCCATGCTGGTCAGCAGAATTTCGCCCGCGCCGAATTCGGCCATCTTGCGCGCCCATTCGATCGCGTCGATGCCCGTTGCCTTGCGCCCGCCGTGCGTGAACACTTCCCAGCGCGGCGGCTCGCCATCGGCGGAAACGCGCTTGGCGTCGATGGCAACGACGATGCATTGCGAACCGTGCTTGTCGGATGCATCGCGTACGAGTTGCGGATTCGCCACCGCCGACGAATTCATGCTGATCTTGTCCGCGCCGGCGTTGAGCAGACGCCGCACGTCTTCGACGGCGCGCACGCCGCCACCGACGGTCAGCGGAATGAACACCTGTGACGCGACCGATTCGATGATCGGCAAAATGAGGTCGCGCTGGTCGGAAGTCGCGGTGATGTCGAGGAACGTGAGTTCGTCCGCGCCTTGGTCGTCGTAACGTCGCGCGATCTCCACGGGATCGCCCGCGTCGCGCAGTTCGACGAAGTTGACCCCTTTGACGACGCGCCCGGCGGTCACGTCGAGACAGGGGATGATGCGTTTAGCGAGAGCCATGTTCCGCCACTGCAGGTCCAAAACGAATGAAGGGCGGCAAAAGCCGCCGCCCGGCGTGCTGCAACGTGCTCGCGCCCGAAAGAGCCTCAGGCGCCGTCCGCTTCGCGCAACGCATCCGCGCGCGTTTGCGCGGAAGTGAAGTCCAGGTCGCCGGAATAGATGGCGCGACCGCAGATCACGCCTTCGATGCCTTCGCCCTCGACTTCGCAGAGCGACTCGATGTCCGCGATGCTCGACAGTCCGCCGCTCGCGATAACAGGAATCTTCACGGCTTGCGCGAGCCGCACGGTGGCGTCGATATTGATGCCCTGAAGCATGCCGTCGCGCCCGATGTCCGTGTAGATGATCGACTCGCAGCCGTAGTCTTCGAACTTGCGCCCGAGATCCACTACTTCGTGGCCGGTCAGTTTGCTCCAGCCGTCGGTGGCGACTTTGCCGTCCTTGGCGTCGAGCCCGACGATGATATGCCCCCCGAACGCGCTGCACGCATCCTGCAGGAAGCCGGGATTCTTCACCGCCGCCGTGCCGATGATGACGAACGAGAGACCGTCGTCGAGATAGCGCTCGATGGTGTTCAGGTCGCGAATGCCGCCGCCTAGTTGCACGGGAATCTCGCTACCCACTTCGTCGATGATTGCGCGGATAGCGTCGCCGTTCCTCGGCTTGCCCGCGAAGGCGCCGTTCAGATCGACGAGGTGTAGTCTGCGCGCCCCTCGGTCGACCCAGTGCCGGGCCATTGCCGCCGGATCTTCTGAAAAAATGGTCGCCTGGTCCATATCGCCTTGTTTGAGGCGCACGCACTGACCGTCTTTGAGATCGATGGCCGGAATGAGCAGCATAGGTATCGCGTATTTTCTGGATTGAGTTGATCGAAACGGCCACGCGTGAGGTCTCGGTGCCTTACAGCGGGCCGCTTCGCTAGTGTAGTACAAGTATTGCAACGCCCGGTTGCGCGCTTTACGGGTTCCAGTGAACGAAGTTGCGATACAGCCGCAAGCCCGCGTCGGCGCTCTTCTCGGGGTGGAATTGCGTGGCGAAGATGTTGTCGCGCGCCACCGCCGATGTGAACGCGGAACCATAAACGGTTTCGCCCGAAGTGTGCGCCGGGTTGTCCGGCACGACGTAGTAACTATGCACGAAGTAGAAGAACGCGCCATCCGCCACGCCGTCCCACACCGGATGCGCTTGCGTCTGACGCACGCGGTTCCAGCCCATTTGCGGGACCTTGAAGCGCGAGCCGTCGTCCTGCAACTGGCCTTCGAGTTGAAAGCGCACGACCTTGCCGGGGAAAAGCCCGAGGCCCTTCGTGTCGCCTTCTTCGCTCCAGTCGAACAGCATCTGTTCGCCGACGCAAACGCCGAGCATCGGCTTGTTGCGCGACGCTTCGATCACCGCATCCTGCAAGCCCGACGCGCCCAAATGGCCCATGCAATCGCGCATCGCGCCTTGACCCGGCAGCACGATACGATCCGCCGCGCGAATGGCCTCGGGCTGATCGACGATCGCCACGTCGGCGTCGGGCGCGGCCTTCTTAAGCGCCTGATACACCGAGCGCAGGTTGCCCATTCCGTAATCAACAATCGCTATCGAAGTTTTCATTTCAAAGATGGCATCAAGGCCTTCAACCCGTTGACGATGAACTCCACCGCCAGCGCGGACAACATCAAACCCATGAGACGCGTGCCGATATTGATACCCGTGCGCCCGACCCAGCGCGCGATCGGCTCGGCCAGATTCAACGCGCCGAAACACAACGCTGCGATGATCGCGCCCAGCACGACGAGCCCGAAGCGGTCGTACCAATGCTGCGCATTTGCAGCATAGACGATCACGGTGCTGATCGATCCCGGCCCGGTGAGCAGCGGAATCGCGAGCGGCACAACGGCAACGCTATTGCGCTCCTCGGCTTCCATGCGCTCCTCGACGGTCGAGCGCGCGTTGCCGACTTGCGCGTTCAACATGCTGATCGCCATGAGCAGCATGATGATCCCGCCGCCGACTTCGAACGAACCGACCGAAATGCCGAAGAACGCGATGATCTGCTGCCCGAGCAGCGCGGTGATCGCGATTACGCAGAACACCGAGATCGATGCCACGCGGATGGTGTTGCGCTTTTCGAGATCGGATTGTTGCGCGGTCAGGCTAAGAAAAAACGGTATCGCGCCGACCGGATTGATCAGCGCGAGCAAGGATATGAACGACTTGAAGAGATCCATCGCGGGCGAGCCTTTCGTGCGCGACGCATTGCTGCGTCGCTTGGAACGGGCTGATCAGAGACTGCCTTTGGTGGAAGGAATTTGTCCTGCGGCGCGTTCGTCGGCTTCGACGGCCATGCGCAACGCGCGGCCGAACGCCTTGAACACGGTCTCGACTTGATGATGCGCGTTGATGCCGCGCAGATTGTCGATGTGCAGCGTCACGCCCGCGTGATTCACGAAGCCACGGAAAAATTCGATGGTGAGATCGACATCGAACGTACCGATGCGCGCGCGCGTAAACGGCACATGGAATTCGAGGCCCGGACGGCCGGAGAAATCGATCACGACGCGCGACAGCGCTTCATCGAGCGGAACATACGAGTGGCCATAACGGCGAATGCCCTTGCGGTCGCCAATGGCTTTCGCCACCGCCTGACCCAGCGTGATACCGGTGTCTTCGACGGTGTGGTGATCGTCGATATGGAGGTCGCCATGCGCTTCGACTTCGAGATCGAACAGGCCGTGTCGCGCGATCTGATCGAGCATGTGATCCAGAAACGGCACGCCGGTGGCGAGCTTCTGCTTGCCGGTGCCGTCCAGATCGAGCTTCACACGGATCTGCGTTTCGCTGGTGTTGCGAACGACTTCCGCAATGCGCATGGTGTTTCCTTGAGGCTTTCGAAGAGTGGGGATTTAGTTGAGCGCGAGCTTTTTGAGCGCCGCGACCATGTGCGCGTTTTCCTCGGCCGTGCCGACCGTCAAACGCACGCAATTTGCCAGCAAAGCATGCATTTTACTCACGTTTTTGACGAGAACCCGCGAAGTCAGCAGGGTTTCGAACGCGACGGCGGCATCCGGCACGCGCACGAGCAGAAAGTTGCCCGCGCTCGGATACACCGTCATGCCGGGCAGCGCGGCGACTTCGCGCGCGAGGACGGCGCGCTGCGCGCGCAGATCGGCGGCCTGGGCGTCGAGGACATCGAGATGATCCAGCAGGAAATCAGCGGTTGCCTGCGTTAGCACGTTGATGTTGTACGGCGGGCGCACCTTGTCGAATTGCATGGTCCACGCGGGCAGACCGACCAGATAACCGAGCCGGATGCCCGCAAGTCCGAGCTTCGACACCGTGCGCATGACGACCACGTTGTCATACTCGGCCGCGCGCGGCAGCCACGTCTTTTCCGCGAACGGCTGATAAGCCTCGTCGATGACCACGAGACTCTTCTTCGCCGACGCGATCACGCGCTCGATGTCGGCATTGGCGTAAAGCGTGCCGGTCGGATTGTTCGGGTACGCGAGATAAACGAGCGCGGGCTGATGTTCGTCGATAGCCGCGATGAGCGCGTTTGCGTCTAGCGTGAAGTCCGCGTTGAGCGGCACGCCGATGAATTCGAGCTGCGCGAACTTCGCCGACATCTGATACATCACGAAGCCCGGCACCGGCGCCACGACTTTCGCGCCGGGCGTGGCGCACGCCATCGACATCATGCTGATCAGTTCGTCCGAGCCGTTGCCGAGCAGCACGTCGCAGGCTTCCGGCACCTTCATTGCACGCTTGATCTTGGCGAGCAGGTCCGCCGGACGCGGCGATGGATAACGGTTCAGCGCCACGCCCGCGAGATGTTCGCCAAGACGCTTGGCGAGATCGGCGGGCAAGGAGTACGGGTTTTCCATCGCGTCGAGCTTGATCAAGCCCGTGGAATCGGCCACGGGATAGCTCGTCATGGAAAGGACGTCGGGACGCAGGATGTCTTGAGGTGTGGTCATGATGTCGCCGACGTCTTTGCGCCGGACATATGGCGGCTCTCAGGCCGCCTTGGTCGTCTAAGCCGGCCAGATTCAGCCGACGTTTTTCATCCGATACTCCGCGCTCTTCGCATGCGCTTGCAAACCTTCGCCGTAAGCCAGTTCCGCCGCGATCTCGCCGAGCGTCTGCGCGCCTTCCGCGCTCACTTCGATCACACTCGAACGCTTCATGAAATCGTACACGCCGAGCGGCGACGAGAAGCGCGCCGTGCGTGAAGTCGGCAACACGTGGTTCGGGCCCGCGCAGTAATCGCCGAGGCTTTCGCTCGTGTAGCGGCCGAGGAACATGGCGCCCGCGTTGTGGATCTGCGCAGCCCACTGATGCGGATCGAGCGCCGAAATCTCCAGATGCTCGGGCGCGATATCGTTCGCGATCGCGCACGCTTCGGCCATGTCCTTCACCTTGATGAGCGCGCCGCGGTCTTCGAGCGAGCGCTGAATGACTTCGCGGCGCGGCATGGCCGGCAGCAATTCGACGATGGCTTCTTCGACGCGCCGAATGAACGCCGCGTCCGGACACAGCAGAATGGATTGCGCGAGTTCGTCGTGTTCGGCTTGCGAGAACAGGTCCATCGCGACCCAGCGCGGGTCGGTGGTGGCGTCGCAGATGACGAGAATTTCGGACGGCCCGGCGATCATGTCGATACCGACCGTGCCGAACACGCGCCGCTTCGCCGATGCGACATACGCGTTGCCCGGCCCGCAGATCTTGTCGACCGCCGGCACGGATTCGGTCCCGTACGCCAGCGCGCCAACCGCCTGCGCCCCGCCGATGGTGAACACGCGGTCCACGCCGCCGAGCAGCGCCGCCGCGAGCACGAGCGGGTTCTTGACGCCATCGGGCGTCGGCACGACCATCACGATTTCCTTGACGCCCGCGACGCGCGCCGGAATGGCGTTCATCAGCACGGACGACGGATACGCCGCCTTCCCGCCCGGCACGTAGATGCCCGCGCGATCGATCGGCGTCACCTTCTGGCCGAGCACCGTGCCGTCGGCTTCGGTGTAATGCCAGCTATGACTGCCGCATTCGATGCGTTGCTTCTCGTGATATCCGCGCACGCGAGCAGCCGCTGCTTCGAGCGCCGCGCGACGTTTCGGCTCAAGCCCTTCCAGCGCGGCTTCGAGTTCCGCCACGGGCAATTCGAGCGCCGCGACGCTGTGCGCCTTCAGACGATCGAACTGGTTGGTGTAGTCGAGCACGGCGGCGTCGCCGCGCGCTTTGACATCCGCGAGAATTTGCGCGACCGAGCGCTCTATTGCTTCGTCCTCGCTCGCCTCGAATGCGAGAACCGCGCGCAAAGCTTTCTGAAAACCGTCGGTGCTGGAATCGAGTTTGCGAATCTTGATAGACATGCTGGTTTTCCGTTTGCTGTGGCTCGCCGCGCGACTACGCGGCTGCCCTAATTATCCGTTCCTGCCGATGCGCGTTCGAAAGCGTCGAGATACGGCTTGAGCGCCGCGCGCTTCAGCTTGAGCGCGGCCTGATTCACGACGAGGCGCGACGAAATCTGCATGATCTCTTCAACCTCGACCAGATTATTCGCCCGCAGCGTGCCGCCCGAACTGACGAGATCGACGATGGCATCGGCCAGACCGACGAGCGGCGCCAGTTCCATCGAACCGTAAAGCTTGATCAGATCGACGTGCACGCCCTTCGCCGCAAAATGCTCACGCGCGGTTTCCGTATATTTCGTCGCGACACGCAGACGCGCGCCCTGACGCACCGCGTTCGCGTAATCGAAGCCAGCTTTCACGGCCACCGACATCCGGCAGCGCGCAATGTTCAGATCAACCGGCTGATAAAGCCCGCTTCCGCCATGCTCGATCAACACGTCCTTGCCCGCCACGCCGAAATCGGCCGCGCCGTATTCGACGTAGGTAGGAACGTCGGTGGCCCGCACGATGATCACGCGCAAATTCGGATTCGTCGTCGGCAAAATGAGCTTGCGCGAGCTTTCCGGATCTTCCACGACCTCCACGCCGGCAGCGGCGAGCAGCGGCACCGTCTCCTCGAAGATACGCCCTTTCGACAGCGCGAGCGTCAGCGGCGCATTGGCGGCAAGCGAGGACGACGTCTGCGGCAACGAACTCATTGTTCGCTCCCGCTGCCCTTGATACGGCTCACCCGCGCGCCGACCGCCGTCAGCTTCGACTCCATGCGGTCGTAGCCGCGATCCAGGTGATAGATGCGGTCGATGAGCGTTTCGCCATCGGCGCACATTGCCGCGATCACGAGACTTGCCGACGCGCGCAGATCGGTCGCCATGACCTTCGCGCCCGACAGCATGTCCACGCCCGAGACGAGCGCCGTGTTGCCGTCGATGGTAATTCTCGCGCCAAGCCGGTTCAGTTCCTGCACGTGCATGAAGCGGTTTTCGAAGATCGTCTCGACGACTTGCGACGTGCCCTTGGCAATAGTGTTCAGCGCCATGAATTGCGCCTGCATGTCAGTGGGGAACGCCGGATATTCGGACGTGCGGATGTTGACCGCTTCGGGGCGCTTGTTCATGCGCACGCGCATCCAGTCGTCGCCTTCCTCGATGCTCACGCCCGCTTCGCGCAGCTTGGCGGTGACGGCATCGAGCAGCGACGGCGTGACGTTGCGCAGAGTGACATCGCCGCCCGCGGCCGCGACCGCGCACAGGAACGTGCCCGCTTCGATACGGTCCGGCACCACGCTATGCTTCGCGCCGTGCAGCTTCTCGACGCCCTCGATGACGAGCCGATCCGTGCCGATGCCATCGATCTTCGCGCCCATCTTCACGAGCAAATGCGCGAGGTCGGTAACTTCCGGCTCGCGCGCGGCATTTTCGATGACCGTCTCGCCGTCCGCGAGCACTGCCGCCATCAGCAGATTTTCGGTGCCGGTGACGGTAATCATGTCGGTGACGATGCGCGCGCCCTTCAGACGCTTCGCGCGCGCTTCGATGAAGCCATGCTCGATATTGATCTCGGCGCCCATCGCCTGCAGACCCTTGATGTGCTGATCGACCGGACGCGCGCCGATTGCGCAGCCGCCGGGCAACGATACCTTCGCCTCGCCGAAGCGCGCGACGAGCGGACCGAGCACGAGGATCGACGCGCGCATGGTCTTGACCATTTCGTACGGCGCGACGAGGTTGTCCACTTTCGATGCGTTGAGCGTCACGCGGCCATCGCTCGACGCTTCGGAGTGCACGCCCATCTGGCGCAGCAATTTGAGCTTCGTGCGCGTGTCCTGCAAATTCGGCACATTCGACAGATGGACGTCGTCGGCCGTGAGAAGGCTTGCGCACAGAATCGGCAGAGCCGCGTTCTTCGCGCCCGATACGGTGATTTCGCCGGAGAGCTTCGCGCCCCCCGTGATGACCAGTTTATCCATGATGACGTGTCCTTCGACCGAGCGTCCTGCTGCGGAGCCGCTTTCGGCGCCGCGGTTGTCTTGAATGATTCGCACTGTTTCCTGCCGGTGTTGCCGGGTGTTACGGGATGTTGCGTGTTGCGTATTGCTACGAATGTCGCGTATTTACGCGGCTTTGAATTCGTCGGGCGTGAGCGTCTTCATGCTGAGCGCGTGAATTTCTTCGCGCATGCGCTCGCCAAGCGCCGCATAGACCAGTTGATGCCGCGCGATCAGCCGCTTGCCGACGAACGCGTCGCTCACGATGGTCGCGAAGAAGTGCTGGCCATCGCCTTCGACTTCGAGATGCTGGCAGGCGAGGCCGCCAGCGATGTAGTCCTTCACTTGCTCGGGAGTCGGCAACATGAAAGTCTCCTAAAGAATTAGTGACGCAGCTTGAAGCCGCTCGCGAGCAGACGCACGGCAATGAGCGCGAGCACGGCCAAGAATGCAGCGACGATACCCATGCTCACCAGCGGATTCACGTCCGAAAGACCGAAAAAGCCGTAGCGAAAACCGTCGATCATGTAGAAGAACGGATTCAGATGCGACACCGCGCGCCAAACCGGCGGCAACGTATGCGTCGAATAGAACACGCCGGAAAGAAACGTGAGCGGCATGATCAGGAAGTTCTGAAACGCGGCCAACTGGTCGAACTTGTCTGCCCAGATGCCGGCAATCAAACCCAACGTACCGAGGATTGCCGAACCGAGGATCGCGAACGCAATGATGTAGAACGGCGCGGAAAAAGACATCGGGACGAACCATATCGTCACGACGAAAACGCCAAGCCCGACACAAAGTCCACGCGCTACCGATGCCAAGACATACGCAAAGAACATTTCCCAATGCGCAATGGGCGGCAACAGCACGAACACGAGATTGCCTGTGATCTTCGATTGAATCAGCGACGACGAGCTATTCGCAAACGCGTTCTGCAAAACGCTCATCATCACGAGGCCGGGCACGAGAAAGCTTGTATAACCAACGCCAGCATAAACCTGTACGTGCCCGGAAAGCGCGTGACCGAAGATGGTCAGATACAGCAACGCCGTGACGACCGGCGCGAGCACCGTTTGAAACGATACCTTCCAGAAGCGCAAAAGCTCCTTGTAGAACAACGTCTGAAAGCCGCTCATGAAAGTCCCTCGACCACGTCGGGTTCGTTCATGACTTGCACGAACACGTCTTCGAGATCGGCTTTGCGAACCTCGATTTCATCCAGCGCGCAACCGGCCGCGCGGCACTTCGCGAGAATCGGCTCGACATCGTCGTAGCTCGAAAGGCGCAGCAGATGCTGCATGCCGGACACCGCGTGCGGATCGACTTCCAGCGGACGCAGTTCCACGGGCAGCGAGCCGCTCGAAAAGCGCAGATAAAGTTGCAGACCGGAAAAGCGTTGCAGAAGCGTGCTCGTGCGCTCGAGCGCCACGACTTCACCACGGCGAAGCATGGCGAGACGATCACATAGCGCCTCGGCTTCTTCGAGGTAATGCGTGGTCAGCACGATGGTGTGCCCTTCGCGATTCAATCGCGAGATGAACTTCCAGAGCGTCTGACGAAGTTCGACATCGACGCCCGCCGTGGGCTCGTCGAGCACGATCACCGGCGGCCGATGCACCAGCGCCTGCGCCACCAGCACGCGTCGCTTCATGCCGCCCGAGAGCGCGCGCGTGTTGACGTCCGCTTTCTCGGTGAGATCGAGATTGGCCATGATTTCGTCGATCCAGTCGTCGTTCTTGCGCAAACCGAAATAGCCCGACTGAATTCGCAAAGCCTCGCGCACGGTGAAGAACGGATCGAACACCAGTTCTTGCGGCACCACGCCAAGCGCACGGCGCGCCGCGCGGAAGTCGCTCACGACATCGTGGCCGCGCACGGACACCGTGCCGCTATCGGCGCGCGCGAGTCCGGCAAGGATGCTGATCAGCGTGGTCTTGCCGGCGCCGTTGGGGCCGAGCAAGCCGAAGAATTCGCCCTCTTCAACCGTGAGGCTCACGCCTTTGAGCGCCTGAAGCTGCTTGTAGCGCTTTCTGACGTTTCGGATTTCTATGGCTGACATTGACAGTGCGCGTGCCTCGTGTGGCCGCGCCTCGATTGTGCGGATAACGCTTGACGGACCCGGGCTCGATCGAAAAATTGCCGGGTGCGGGCCCGAAAAAGCATTTGATTATAGGGCAAACCGGATGGAGCCGACTTCGGAGCGATCCTGATCGCGGCAACGCAAGCCTGGTTGCCGCACCTGATATGGCGTCAGGACAGGATCAATGTCGGAAGGAGAGCAGCGTGTCGACGCCGTAAGCTTGCGCGAGACTGGCAAGCTTGGAAGGAACATTCACGACGCCAAGCGCCGTGCCGCGCTCGGTGGCGGCGCGCTGCCATGCAAGCAGCACGGCGAGCGCGGATGAATCGAAATGCGTGAGCGGCGCGCAGTCGACTTCGGTTGCACCCGCCGCGATACGCGACAAACCCGCGTCGAGCGCAGCCTTCGCGCTTTTGTGGGTCAGCGTGGCGGCCGTCTGGAAGCGGCCGCCCGCGACTTGCGCATTTGCCTGCGTGCTCACGATGCCTTGCCGTTCGCGAGTTGCTGATTACGCTGCGTGAGGAATTGCAGCAAGCCAGCCACGCCATTCTGCGAAATCTGCTCGTTGAACTGTTGCTGATACGCCTGGATCAGCCATGCGCCGAGCACGTTGATGTCGTACACGCGCCAGCCTTGCGGCGTTTTGTACAGGCGGTAGTCGAGTTCGATCGGCGAGCCGTTGTTCATCACGACCGAGCGGACCACGACATCCGTGTCCTCCGGCGACGCGCGGAATGGCTTGTACTGCACCGTCTGGTTACGAACCTGAGCGAGCGCGCCCGAATACGTGCGAATGAGCAGCATCTTGAACTGCTCGACGATTTGCTTTTGTTGCTCGGGCGTTGCCGTGTTCCAGTTGCGCCCCATCACGAGACGCGTGGTACGTGTGAAGTCCGTGTACGGCAGGATCTTTTGATTGACGAGTTCAGTGATGCGCTGGATGTCGCCCGACTGAATCTTGCTGTCGGACTTGATGTCGTCGAGCACTTGTTGCGTGACGGTCTTGATCATCACGTCGGGCGCGCTCGAGTCGACGGATTGCGCCGACGCCGCGCCGCAGAACGCGATCAGCATGGCGAAGATGGGAAGCAAAAAGATTTTTTTCATCGCAGATCCTGCAAAAAAAGGGGCTTGAGTTTGAGCGCGCTGGCTAGAACGAGTTCAGACCGCGCGCCTGTCAAACTGTAAAAAATGCTGCCAAGTATTTTACCGGCCGTTAGCGCCAGTCCGCTCAACGCAAGCGGAACGAAGGGAATCCAGGCGCGCGCGGCGGAACGTACTGATGTCCCGGAACCGTGTTGTTGCCCGTGTCGCTCGCTGCGCGCGGCGCGCCAGCGGCTCCAGAAGCAGGCGTCGCGCCCGATGCCGCTTCGGACGGAACCGCCGTGGCCGAAGCGCCCGCCGGAGTCGCGGCTTCCGCGCCTTCCGCATCGTAGTTTGGAAGCGGCGCTTCGCTGTAATCGGGCGAGGTGCCTTCGCCACCGGTAATCAGATATTGCCGCCGCTGCAGGTATGCGTTACGAACGAAAGAGTATTTGTCGAGCGCGGCATCCGAAAGAATGTCGGATGCATCCAGCAGGTTCGCGCGTGTGTTCACGAGATTTACGCCGTACAAGGCCCAGCTAACGGAATCCGGCTGCACGTAACTCAGCGGATTACCGAAATAATCGACCGCGAGGCCGCCGGTATCGCGCACGGTGCTTGGTCCAAGGAGCGGCAGCACGACGTACGGGCCAGGCGGCACGCCGTAGTGGCCGAGCGTGAGACCGAAGTCGCCCGAATGCTTCGGCAGCTTGGCGACGGTCGCCACGTCGAACAGACCGCCCACGCCGAACACCGTGTTGATCGCGACGCGCATGATGTCAGACACGCCATCCGCGATTCTCAGTTGCAGAAGATTGTTCGCCGCGATGTAGACATCGCCGATATTCGAGAAGAAGTTCGTGACGCTGTTGCGCACGGGTTCTGGGACGGCCCAGACGTAAGCCTGCGCCACCGGCTTGAACGCGTATTGATCGACCTTGTCGTTGATCGTGAACATCGTCCGGTTGTAGCTCTCGAAGGGATCGCCCTTGGTCGGAGTGGTCACTGTCGCGCACCCGCCGAACATGCCCACCGTTGCCGCTAGAACGATTGCGCGCCGCATCCCTGTCGAGTGCATGTTGTTTCTCCTTATTGAGCCGTACCCGAGGCTGCGCTCGCGCCCATCGCGCTTGCCGCACCCGGAAATGCCGGTGCGGGAGCTGCCGTTGCCGCCGGCGCCGCCGAGGATTTCGACGCGCCGGAATCCGCTGCCTTGTTATAGAGGAACTGTCCGATCAGATTTTCCAGCACCACGGCGGACTGCGTCATCGTGATGGTGTCGCCATTCTTGAGCATCTGATCGTCGCCGCCCGGCTCCAAGCCGATGTACTGCTCGCCGAGCAGACCGGAAGTCAGAATCTTGGCGGACGAATCTTTCGGAAATTGATATTGCTTGTCGATGTCGATGGCGACCACCGCCTGATACGTGTTTCCATCGAAACTGATCGAGCCGACGCGCCCGACCGTCACGCCCGCGCTCTTGACCGGCGCGCGCGCTTTAAGGCCGCCGATGTTGTCGAACTTGAGCTTCACCGCGTAGGTCTGCTGGAACGACAGCGAACTCATGTTGCCCGCCTTCAGCGCAAGGAACAGCAGCGCCACGAAACCGAGCACCACGAAGAGGCCGACCCAAAAGTCGAGAGCAGTCTTTTTCATCGTCTTCCCAAAGAGAATCTTGTCGCAGAGCGCGTGTGAGGTCTGTGCCCTTCACAACGCCCACGCCCTCGCGGGCGTTTTGCATTTGGTTCATTAGCTGGACATCAGCTGAACATCAACGCGGTCAGCAGGAAATCGAGGCCGAGCACCGCGAGCGACGCGTACACGACCGTCTTCGTGGTCGCGCGCGACACGCCTTCCGGCGTAGGCCGTGCTTCGTAGCCCTGGAACAACGCGATGAACGTCACCGCGAAGCCGAACACGATGCTCTTGATGACGCCATTGCCGACATCGCGCCACACGTCCACGCCGCCTTGCATCTGCGACCAGAACGCGCCGGAATCCACGCCGATCAGCAACACGCCGACCACATACCCGCCGATTATGCCGACCGCGCTGAAAATGGCCGCCAGCACGGGCATGGCGATGATGCCCGCCCACATGCGCGGCGCGACCACCACTTTCATGGGATCGACGGCCATCATTTCCATTGCCGTGAGTTGTTCGCCCGCCTTCATCAAACCGATCTCGGCAGTCAGCGACGTACCCGCGCGGCCGGCGAACAACAGCGCCGTGACGACCGGCCCGAGCTCGCGCACGAGCGAGAGCGCGACCAGCAGTCCGAGCGCCTGCTCCGAACCATAGCGGTTCAGTGTGTAATAACCCTGCAGCCCGAGTACGAAGCCGACGAACAGGCCCGACACCGCGATAATGACAAGCGAATAATTGCCGACGAAGTGAATTTGCTTCGTGACGAGACGCGGCCGCCGCAAAAGCGGGAAGAATTCGAGTACGAGGCGCAACAGCATGCGCATTGCATAACCGGCGGTTCCGAAACCGTCGAGCACCCAGCGTCCGAGTGCGCTGATCATGCTTTCCCTCCGATGCCGAAATCCGCCGCGAGCGGTTGGCTCGCGTAATGAAACTTGAAGGGACCGTCCGGCGTGCCGTCGATGAACTGACGCACGGTCGGGTCTTCCGACGCGCGTAATTGCTCCGGCGTGCCTTCCGCGTGAATGCCGCCGTTCGCGACGAAGTACACGTAGTCCGCAATGGCGAACGACTCGGGCACATCGTGCGAAACGAGAATGGACGTGGCGCCGAGAGCGTCGTTGAGCGTGCGGATGAGTTGCGCGGTTATGCCGAGCGAGATGGGATCGAGACCGGCGAACGGCTCGTCGTACATCATCAGTTCGGGATCGAGCGCGATGGCGCGGGCAAGCGCGACGCGGCGCGCCATGCCGCCGGAAATCTCCGACGGCGCGAGATCGCGCGCGCCACGCAGGCCGACCGCGTTGAGCTTCATCAGGACGAGATCGCGGATGAGCTCTTCCGGCAGATCCGTGTGTTCCCGCAGCGGAAACGCGACGTTCTCGAACACGGTCTGGTCGGTGAACAGCGCGCCGAATTGAAACAGCATGCCCATCCGGCGGCGCAGCGCGTAAAGACCGTCGTGCGATTGCGTGCCGACGTCCTTGCCCGCGAACAGCACCTGACCGCGGCTGGCTTTCACCAGCCCGCCGATCAACCGTAAGGTTGTCGTCTTGCCGCAGCCGGAGCCACCCATGACCGCAACCACCTGACCACGCGTGAAACGCATGTTCAGGTTCGAGAGAACGGGCCGATTACCGTAACCGAAATCGACGTCGCGAAGCTCTAGCAGGGGCTCGGGGAAAGCTGGCACGAGGTAAGAAATTCCTTGGACGCAAGAGGCCGAATTATAGGGCCTGCGCGCAATCGGTGCTTTACCTACGCTCTACCCGATATGATTTTCAGAACATTTACCCTTGATTTGCAAAGCTTTGTTGTAGCGACTCGACGGCGGCTTCGGTGTCCGCCGCTTCTGTCACGGCACGCACGACAGCAGCGCTTCCTACGCTGGTCGCCAGCACCTCGGGCAATACCTTGCCGTCGATACCGCCGATCGCGACGAGCGGCACGCGTCCTTTCAGAAGTTTTACGTAGCGTGTAAGCCGCGCCAGGCCTTGCGGCTTGGTAGGCATGACTTTCGTCGTGGTGGGAAACACCGCGCCGAGCGCGAGATAGCTCGGCCGGAAGTGCAGCGCGCGAAGCATCTCGTAATAGCCGTGCGTCGAAAGTCCGAGGCGCAAGCCGGCTTGCGCGATTGCCTGCAGATCGGCGGTTTCGACATCTTCCTGACCGAGATGCACGCCGTAAGCGCGTGCGGCGATCGCTTCGCGCCAGTGATCGTTGATGAAAAGCTGCGCCTGATGCCGCTGCCCCGCCACGACCGAACGCTCGATTTCGCCGTGAAGGTCCGCTGCGTCGGTGGTCTTGCGGCGCAACTGCGCCGTGCGCACGCCGAGGTCCAGCACGCGTTCGACCCAATTCGCGCTCGGCAAGACGGGGTAAAGACCGAGCTTGTCCGGGCAAGCGGGAAAAGCAGGTTCCGGCGCGGGTGGAAGATCGCCGACGCGCGGGAACGTGTCGAAGTCGCTTGGCCACGCGTCTTCTTTCTGTTCGTCGCCGGCGCGCCAAGCCATTGCCAGGACGAGCGCATCGTGCGGTTCGAAATTGCAGTCGAGGAACGCCGCCAGCGCGGCCAGCCAGTCGTCGGAACGCTCGCCTTCGAGAACATGGCGCGCGCCTGCATGCAGCAATATCACGCGACGTTCGTACGCTTCCAGCACCGTCGCATTGTCCGCGGCGTACGGCTCGTTGACGACGAGCAGATCCTGCGCACTTGGCGTATCCGGCACGGTCAGGCAGATGCGCCAGCGCGTTGGCGGCGCGGGCCACTCGCCGAGCCGCGCGCGGATACGTTCGGCGACTTCGATCAACTCATCCGCCGGCGGCCAGAGAACTTCGTGTCCGAGCAAGCTCATGCAGCACCTCCGTCCTGATGCCAGAACGGCATGCCAACGACCGGCGTGCTGGCCTGCGCGCTGTCGCGCTCGGCCATCGGACCGGCGAGAAACGCCGTGCGCCCGGCGTCGACACCCAGCGCGAACGCGCGCGCCATCTGCGACGGAAAGGTCGCCTGCGACACGGCGGTGTTCAAGAGCACGCCGTCGAAACCCCACTCCATCACCTGGCACGCATGCGAGGGCACGCCGAGGCCTGCATCGACGATCAGCGGCACGTCTGGCAGCCGCTCGCGCAACGTGCGCAGACCGTAGGGGTTGGTCACGCCCTTGCCGGTGCCGATGGGCGCGCCCCAGGGCATCAACGCCTCGCAGCCGGCATCGAGGAGACGGCGGCCGATCACGAGATCCTCGGTGCAATAAGGCAGCACCTTGAAGCCGTCGCGCACGAGCTTGCCCGCCGCTTCGACGAGGCCGATCGGGTCGGGCTGCAACGTGTAGTCGTCGCCGATCAGTTCCAGCTTGATCCACGGCGTGTCGAAAACCTCGCGCGCCATGTAGGCGGTGGTCAGCACTTCATCGACGCTCTGGCAGCCCGCCGTGTTCGGCAGCAGCGCGACGCCGTGACGCTTGAGGACATCGAAAAAACCGGCCTCGCCAGTCTCGGACTGACGGCGCAGCGCGACGGTCACCATGCCGGGCCGCGCGGCATCGATGGAATCCGAAAGCGATTGCAGCGACGGATAACGCGATGTGCCGAGCAGCACACGGCTCGGGAACGTCTGGCCGTAGAGCGTGAGGCTATGGGCGGCGGTGTGTGAGGTCATGATTCGATCCTTCGGATTCGGTGGATTCAGCCGCCCGCGACGGGCGACACGACGTCGAGCTTGTCGCCGGCTCGAAGCGTCTTCGTGCCGTGCTCGCCGCGCGCGACAAACTGCCCGTTGAGCGCGACCGCGAACGGCGGTTTGGCGCCGAATGCGGCGAGCGCGTCGGTGACGGTGGCGGCATCGGTCAGACTGAATTCGCGCTGATTGATGTGGATGTTCATGGCTTTGACTTTCGATGACTAGAGCGCGGCCGCGATGGCCGGTTCGCTATGCAGAAGTTCGGACCAGCGCGCGCCGCCGCGATAATCCGCGAACGATGCGGCGTCCGCGACGGTTCCGCCGGCGATGGCTTGGGCGAGTGCGCAGGCGGCATCGGCGACTTCCGGCGCGATCATGAAGCCGTGCCGATACAGGCCGTTCACGCGCACGGTCCGCGCCCCGTCCCAGACGATGGCCGGCCGATGATCCGGCAGCGTCGGCCGACACTGAGAATTGAGTTCGAGGATGCGCGCCTCGCCGAAACCCGGATGCACCGCGAACGCCGCACTCATCAGTTCCAGCGCCGAGCGCACGCTCACGGGCGACATGTCCTCGCCTTCGACTTCGGTCGCGCCGATCACGTAAAGATCGTCCTCTTTCGGCGCGATATACAGCGGATAACGCGGATGCAGCAGCCGCACCGGCCGCGACAACCCGATGCCCGGCGCATGCACGCGCGCCACTTCCCCGCGAATACCACGCAACGCGGGCCACGCAGTTTTGCCGCCCAGCCCACGGCAATCGATGATCCAGCGCGCGTCGGGCATGGCATCGACCGGAGAATTCCAGTGCGTGCGCACGCCGCGCGCCGTAAGTCCGGCCGCGAGCGCTCGAAGCGCCTGACGATTGTCGAGTTGACCTTCGTGCGGCAGCAGCCAGCCTTGCGCGAAACGCGTGCCGAGCGCGGGTTCCGCTTGCGCGACTTCCGCGCCCGCGAGCTTGACGAAGCCGCCATCGAGCAAGCTTGCAGGCGCGTTGGCGCGCAACCTGCGTTCGAATAGCGGCGCTTCCGCGCGATCCGCGCCGTGCCAGACGACGAGCGTGCCGTTGCGCTGAAAGTAAACCGGCTCGGGCAACTCGGCGATGAGACCCGGCCAGCGTTCCAGCGACGCCGCGCCGAGTTCGACGACGAGCGGCTCCGCACTCGTCGCCTCGGCGAGCGGTGCGAGCATCGCGGCGGCCACCCACGCAGCCGACTGCGTGCCCGCCTCGTCGCCGCGCTCGTATAGCGCGACGCCGTGGCCCGCGCCCGCGAGTTGCCACGCCACGAGCCGCCCGACGAGTCCTCCGCCGATGACGGCGAAGTCTGGCCGGCGCGCGGCGGGCTGATCGATCGTGTTCACTTTTCCAATGTCTCCTGTCGATCGAAACGAGGCTGGGCGCCGCTCCGGTCTTATCCACGACTGATAACGCCGTGCAGCAAACGCACGAACGCGAAGACAAAACTTGCAGAGGAGAGACCGGCCCGGCAGCGGCAACGCAAACAACGCGCGCCAGGCGGAAAAGAAAGATGATGGAAGAACCTGGAGGAAAGGCGCGACGGCCGCGCGTTCTCCGGAAACTTCCCTCGCCGGTATTACCCGGATCGGGTGCAAAGGGTCTCTCTCAGCCTCGCCGCGCCAGCACACCGATAATTCGATGACATCGCGCGCGAAGCACCCCTGTTTCGTCGAAGATCATTAGACCATGAAAGCCAAAGCCGCTGCAAACCGGGATTCCCCGCCTTTGGTCGCCTCAGTCGGCACTCTGGCACAATGCCGCGAGCATGGTTCTCCGCATGGTTGTGCGAATGAGCACGGAATTAAGCGGCAGTTAAGGGAACCTCTGAACAATCTGCGGGACAGGAAAGAGGCTGCGCGTGCGAGTATCGCGGCGCGGTGCGTCCATTCGTAACTCGGACCGGCATATCATCAGGAAGGTCATGGCCAATTCTCAACCGGAAAACACGCAGCAACAAGCCGACACGGTCTCTGCGTGGAGCCTCATCAAGCCCTACTGGGTCTCGGAGGAGCGCGGCTTCGCATGGGGTCTGCTCGTTGCCATCATCGCGATCAACATGACGGTCGTATGGATCAACGTGCGGCTCAACAGCTGGAGCGCGGCGTTCTACAACGCGCTGCAGAACAAGAACGTCCACGACTTTCCGCACCTGCTGCTGGTCTTCACCGGCCTCGCCTTCGCGTACATTCTGCTCGCGGTTTATGGGAGGTATCTGCGGCAGATGCTCGGCTTCCGCTGGCGCCAGTGGCTGACCAACAAGTATCTCGAACAGTGGTTCGGCGACCGCGCTTTTTACCGCATAGAACGCGACCGTCTCGCCGATAACCCCGACCAGCGGATCAGCGACGACCTGCAATCCTTCGCGACCACCACGCTGTCTCTGTCGCTCGATCTGCTTTCCACGCTCGTCACGCTCGTCACGTTCATCACCATTTTGTGGACGCTCGCGGGCGCGCTGACCATCACGGCATTCGGCACGCCGCTCGTCATTCCCGGCTACATGGTCTGGGCGGCGGCGCTTTACGCGATCATCGGCTCGGTCATCATTCAGAAGGTCGGGCATCCGCTGGTGTCGATCAACTACCAGCAACAGAAGGTCGAGGCTGATTTCCGCTTCGGGCTGATTCGCGTGCGCGAGAATGCCGAGCAGATCGCGTTTTACGATGGCATCGCCACCGAGACGGCCAACGCGAAGACCATTTTCCAGCGCATTCGCGACAACTGGTGGATGATCATGAAGTACACGAAGCGCATGACCTTCGTGCTTAGTTTCTACGGACAGATCGCCATCATCTTCCCGATCATGGTTGCCGCGCCGCGCTACTTCGCGGGCGCGTTCTCGTTCGGCGTCTTGATGCAGATTTCATCGGCGTTCGGCACGGTCAGCGATTCGTTCTCCTGGTTCATCAACAGTTACTCGACCTTGGTCGAATGGCGCGCCACGGTGAATCGTCTGCGCGAATTCAAGCGTGTGATGCGCTCGACGCATATCCGCGAGGAAACGTCGCCGGCAACGGCGCATGGCGGTATCAACCTGCATTACACGAGCACGAAAGCGCTGACGACCAAGGGGCTTGCGCTCGCGTTGCCGAATGGCACGCCGCTTTCGCGCGTGGGCGACGTGACGATAGAACCGGGATCGCGCTGGCTGATAGTCGGGCCGTCGGGCGCGGGCAAGAGCACGCTGATGCGGGCGCTGGCGGGACTTTGGCCGTTCGGCGACGGTAGTATCGACGCACCCGTCGACGCGAAGATGCTGTTTATCCCGCAAGTGAGCTATCTGCCGATCGGCACGCTGCGCGCGGCGTTGAGCTATCCGTCGCCGGGTGGCACCTTCACCGACGAGGAATCGCGCGAGGCGCTGCGTCTGTGCAATCTGGCCGAGTATGGCGACCGCCTGGAAGAAAGTGCGCACTGGGCGCGCAGCTTGTCGCCGGGCGAGCAACAGCGTCTTGCCGCCGCGCGCGTGCTGCTGCACAAGCCCGACTTCCTGTTCCTCGACGAAGCCACCAGCGCCCTCGATGCGGATAACGAACTGCATATCTACAACACGCTCGTCGAACGTTTGCCGAAGGCGGCGATTTTGAGCGTTGCGCACCGGGAGTCGGTGGCGCTGTTCCATGATTATCGGATCGAGATAGAGAGGACGATGGCGGAGGCTTGATTCCGTCTCTTGCTGAATGAAGAACCGCATCCGCGAGCAATTGTGGGTGCGGTTTTTTTTTGGTGGCATAACCCCCGCCAACAAAAAAGGGCGAACCCAAAACGGCCCACCCTTTTCTCCCATCAACCCCGCTCTCTTATCGCGGCAATTCGCTACTGCCCATCAAATACGCGTCCACCGACCGCGCGCACTGACGCCCTTCGCGAATCGCCCACACCACGAGCGACTGACCGCGCCGCATATCGCCCGCGGTGAACACCTTGTCCACCGACGTGTAATACGCCTTGTCACCTTCGGTCGAGGCGCGCACGTTACCGCGCGCGTCCTTGTCGACGCCAAACGCATCCAGCACCGGCGAAGCCGGCTGCGTGAAGCCCATGGCGAGCAGCACGAGGTCGGCCTTCAGCTCGAACTCGCTGTTCGGCACTTCCTGCATCTTGCCGTTCTTCCACTCGACGCGCACCGCGATCAGCTTCTCGACCTTGCCGTTCTTGCCTTCGAAACGCTTCGTCGCAACCGACCAGTCACGCTCGCAACCCTCTTCATGCGACGACGACGTACGCAGCTTGATCGGCCAGTACGGCCACACGAGCGGCTTGTTCTCTTCCTCGGGCGGCTGCGCGAGCAGTTCGAACTGCACCACGCCCTTAGCGCCATGCCGGTTCGAGGTGCCGACGCAATCCGAACCCGTGTCGCCCCCGCCGATCACGACAACATGCTTGCCCTTCGCGACCAGTTGCTCCGCGAGCTTGTCGCCTGCGTTGACCTTGTTCTGCTGCGGCAGGAATTCCATCGCGTAATAGATGCCTTCCAGCTCGCGCCCCGGCACCGGCAGATCGCGCGGCGTTTCCGAACCGCCCGCCACCACGACCGCATCGAACTGTTCTTTCAGTTCGTCCGGCGTGATGGTTTCCTTGGCCGTATTGCCGATGTGCCCCGGCAGCGCGTCCTTGCCGATGAACACGTTGGTGCGGAACGACACGCCTTCCGCTTCCATCTGGCGCATGCGGCGGTCGATCAGCCACTTCTCCAGCTTGAAGTCGGGAATGCCATAACGCAGCAAACCACCAATGCGATCGTTCTTTTCGAACACGACCACGTCGTGACCGGCGCGTCCCAGTTGCTGCGCGACCGCGAGCCCGGCGGGACCGGAGCCGACCACCGCAACCTTCTTGCCGGTCTTGTGCTTGGGCGGCTGCGGCGCGACCCAGCCTTCGGTCCACGCCTTGTCGATGATCGCGTGCTCGATCGACTTGATGCCCACCGGATCGTCATTGATGCCGAGCGTGCAAGCCGACTCGCACGGCGCCGGACAAATGCGTCCCGTGAACTCGGGAAAGTTGTTGGTCGAATGCAGCAC
Source organism: Caballeronia sp. GAFFF2 (assembly GCF_023631485.1). Classification (NCBI taxonomy): domain Bacteria; kingdom Pseudomonadati; phylum Pseudomonadota; class Betaproteobacteria; order Burkholderiales; family Burkholderiaceae; genus Caballeronia; species Caballeronia sp. GAFFF2. The sequence continues at coordinate 31,723 of NZ_JALQDA010000021.1, forward strand.
TTCGATCGCGCTCTTCCAGTCCTGACGGAACACGAGATCGTTGAAGTCCGGAATGATGTTGTTCACCGGACAACCGTTGTTGCAAAACGGAATGCCGCAGTCCATGCAGCGTGCGCCCTGAACCTTGGCGTCTTCATCGGTCAGCGCGGCGACGAATTCCTTGTAATGCTTGACGCGGGTCAGCGGTGCTTCGTACGCCTCGTGGCGGCGTTCGAACTCGAGAAAACCGGTTGCCTTGCCCATGTGGTTCTCTTCTTTCTCTGTATTTGGTGAGGAACTCGCTCTCCGGCGTACCGGAGAGCTCTTCTATAGTGAGACCGCTCAGGCCGCGAGTGCGTCCTTTGCCTTCTTCGCGCCGATCTCGCCGAGCGCGCGCTTGTAGTCGGTCGGGAACACCTTCACGAACTGACGGCGCGACGCATCCCAGTTTTCGAGCAGCGCCTTGGCACGCGGCGATCCGGTGAACTGGAAGTGACGCTCGATCAAACCCTTGAGCAGCGCTTCGTCGGTCTTGCCGGCATGCCACAGCGCGCGATCCACCGTGCGCTCCTGTTCGGCCTGTTGCAGCACCGGATCGAGGGCCACCATGGTCTTGTTGCACTTGGCGCCGAACGTGCCGTCCGGATCGAACACGAACGCGACGCCGCCCGACATGCCCGCCGCGAAGTTACGGCCCGTCTCGCCGAGCACGACCACCGTGCCGCCCGTCATGTATTCGCAGCCGTGATCGCCCGTGCCTTCGACGACTGCCGTCGCGCCCGAGTTACGCACGCAGAAGCGCTCGCCCGCGACGCCACGGAAGTACGACTCGCCTTCGATAGCGCCGTACATCACCGTGTTGCCGCAGATGATGTTCTCCTCGGACTTGCCACGGAAGTCGTTGGTCGGGCGAATGATGATGCGCCCGCCCGACATGCCCTTGCCGACATAGTCGTTACCGTCGCCGACGAGGTCGAGTGTCACGCCCTTGGCGAGGAACGCGCCGAAGCTCTGACCCGCCGTGCCCTTCAACTGGATATGGATGGAGTCGTCGGGCAAACCGTCGTGGCCGTACTTCTTCGCGATCAACCCGGACAGCATGGCGCCGACCGTGCGGTTCACGTTGCGCACCGGCTGGATGAACGAAACGTGCTCGCCCTTCTCGATCGCCGCCTTCGACTTCTCGATCAACACGTGATCGAGCGCCTTGTCCAGACCGTGGTCCTGCACATCGACGTGCTTGCGCGCGACTTCCGCGCCCACCGGCACTTGATAGAACACGCGCGAAAAGTCGAGACCCTTCGCCTTCCAGTGCTCGACGCCCTTCTTCGTGTCGAGCAATTCGGCGTGGCCGATCAGATCCTCGAACTTGCGGATACCCAGTTGCGCCATGATCTCGCGCACTTCTTCCGCAATGAAGAAGAAGAAGTTGACGACGTGTTCCGGCTGGCCAGTGAACTTTGCGCGCAGCACCGGATCTTGCGTCGCGACGCCGACCGGGCACGTGTTCAGATGGCACTTGCGCATCATGATGCAGCCTTCGACGACGAGCGGCGCCGTCGCGAAGCCGAATTCATCCGCGCCGAGCAGCGCGCCGATCACGACATCGCGGCCGGTCTTCATCTGGCCGTCGGCCTGCACGCGGATACGGCCGCGCAGACGGTTCAGCACCAACGTCTGCTGCGTTTCGGCGAGACCGAGTTCCCACGGCGTGCCCGCGTGCTTGAGCGACGACAAGGGCGATGCACCCGTGCCGCCATCATGGCCCGCGATCACGACGTGATCCGCCTTTGCCTTCGCCACACCCGCAGCGATGGTGCCGACGCCCACTTCGGACACCAGTTTCACCGAAATGCTCGCCGCGGAATTCACGTTCTTGAGATCGTGAATGAGCTGCGCCAAGTCTTCGATCGAATAGATATCGTGGTGCGGCGGCGGTGAAATGAGACCGACGCCCGGCACCGAGTAACGCAGCTTGCCGATATAGTCGGAAACCTTGTGGCCCGGCAGTTGACCGCCTTCGCCCGGCTTCGCGCCTTGCGCCATCTTGATTTGAATTTGATCCGCCGACGACAGATATTCCGCCGTCACGCCGAAGCGGCCCGATGCAACCTGCTTGATCTTCGAGCGCAGCGAATCGCCGTCTTTCAACGCGACGTCGGTGACGATTTCATCGCCGATCAGGGACTTGAGCGTGTCGCCGGTCTTGATCGGAATGCCGCGCAGTTCGTTCCGGTAGCGCTTCTCGTCCTCGCCGCCTTCGCCCGTGTTCGACTTGCCGCCGATACGGTTCATGGCGACCGCGAGCGTGGCGTGCGCTTCCGTGCTGATGGAGCCGAGCGACATCGCGCCTGTCGCAAAACGCTTCACGATGTCCTTCGCCGGCTCCACTTCGTCTAGCGGAATGGCCTTCGACGGGTCGAGCTTGAACTCGAAGAGACCACGGAACGTCATGTGACGCTTCGTCTGGTCGTTGATCAGATGCGCGTATTCCTTGTACGTCTGATACGAGTTGCTGCGCGCCGAGTGTTGCAGCTTGGCGATGGCATCCGGCGTCCACATATGCTCTTCGCCGCGCACGCGATAAGCGTATTCGCCGCCCGCATCGAGCATGTTCGCGAGAACCGGGTTGTCGCCGAAGGCATCGCGATGCAGGCGAATGGCTTCTTCCGCCACGTCGAAGATGCCGATGCCGCCGACCTTGGACGCCGTGCCACGGAAATACTTCTCCACGAGCTCGGAGGACAAGCCGACCGCTTCGAAAATCTGTGCGCCGGTGTAGGACATGTAAGTGGAAATGCCCATCTTCGACATGACCTTGTACAAGCCCTTGCCGACCGCCTTCGTGAAGTTGTAGATGACTTTCTCGGCCGACAGATCGCCCTTGAAGCCTTCCGCCATGTTGGCGAGCGTTTCCAGCGCGAGGTACGGGTGAACGGCTTCCGCGCCGTACGCCGCGAGCAGCGCGAAGTGATGCGTCTCGCGCGCCGACCCGGTTTCGACGACGAGACCCGTGCTCGTGCGCAGACCATGCTGCACGAGATGCGAGTGGATGGCTGACGTGGCGAGCAGCGCCGGAATCGCGACATTGTCGCGGTCCATTTTGCGGTCGGACACGATCAGCATGTTGTAACCGGACTTCACGGCATCGACGGCTTCGGCGCACAACGACGCAATGCATGCTTCCACGCCTTCCTTGCCCCAAGCCACCGGATAGCAGATGTTCAGTTCGTACGAGCTGAACTTGCCGCCGGTGTATTTGTCGATGGCGCGAATCTTCGCGATGTCTTTGAAGTCGAGCACGGGCTGCGACACTTCGAGACGCATCGTCGGGTTGATGTTGGTCGTGTCGAGCAGATTCGGCTTAGGACCGACGAACGAGACCAGCGACATCACCATGTTCTCGCGGATCGGATCGATCGGCGGGTTGGTCACTTGCGCGAACAACTGCTTGAAGTAGTGATAGAGCGTCTTGTTCTTGCCGGACATGACCGCGAGCGGCGAGTCGTTGCCCATCGAGCCCACGGCCTCTTCACCCGACTGCGCCATGGGCGCCATCAGAAACTTGAGGTCTTCCTGCGTATAGCCGAACGCCTGCTGACGGTCGAGCAGCGCGGCGGCTTCGCGACGCTGCGTTTCGACGTCTTCCGCCTTCGGCTCGATTTCGTCGAGCTTGATACGCACGGCGTCGATCCAGCTCTTGTACGGCTTCGCGTTCGCGAGGTTGTCCTTGAGCTCCTTGTCCTCGATGATGCGGCCTTGTTCCATGTCGATCAGGAACATCTTGCCCGGCTGCAGACGCCACTTCTTGACGATCTTCGATTCCGGGATAGGCAGCACGCCCGATTCCGACGCGAGGATCACGAGGTCGTCGTCGGTGATGAGATAGCGCGCCGGACGCAGGCCGTTACGGTCGAGCGTGGCGCCGATCTGGCGGCCGTCCGTGAACGCGATGGCGGCGGGACCGTCCCACGGCTCCATCATCGCTGCGTGATACTCGTAGAACGCGCGGCGGTTGTCGTCCATGAGCGTGTGCTGTTCCCATGCCTCGGGAATCATCATCATCATGGCGTGGACGAGCGGATAGCCCGCCATCACGAGAAGTTCGAGGCAGTTGTCGAACGAAGCCGTGTCCGACTGGCCGGGATAAATCAGCGGCCAGAGTTTGGGCAGATCGTCGCCGAGCACGTAGGAGGCGATCGCGCCGGTGCGCGCGTTCAGCCAGTTGACGTTGCCCTTCACGGTGTTGATTTCACCGTTGTGCGCAATCATGCGATACGGGTGAGCCAGTTCCCACGCCGGGAACGTGTTGGTCGAGAAGCGCTGGTGCACGAGCGCGAGCGCCGAGACCACGCGCTCGTCCTGCAGGTCGCGGTAATACACGCCGACCTGACCGGCCAGAAGCAGGCCCTTGTAGACGACCGTGCGCGACGACATGGACGGCACGAAGTATTCCTTGCCGTGCTTGAGCTTGAGCGCCTGAATGCGGTGGCTCGCCGTCTTGCGGATGATGTAGAGCTTCCGCTCGAGCGCATCCGTCACGACGATGTCCTTGCCGCGCCCGATGAAGATCATGCGGATGAGCGGCTCACTCGCTTTCACGGTCGGAGAAATAGGCATGTTGCCGTCGACCGGGACGTCGCGCCAGCCGAGCACGACCTGGCCTTCCGCCTTCACCGTGCGTTCCAGTTCCTGTTCGCACGCGAGCCGCGAAGCATGTTCCTTCGGCAGGAAGATCATGCCGACGCCGTATTCGCCGGCAGGCGGCAAAGTCACGCCTTGCTTGGCCATCTCTTCGCGATAGAAGCCGTCCGGAACCTGAATCAGAATGCCCGCGCCGTCGCCCATGAGCGGATCGGCGCCGACGGCGCCACGGTGATCGAGATTCTCGAGGATCTTGAGACCCTGCTGAATGATCTCGTGGCTCTTTTTCCCCTTGATATGGGCGACGAAACCGACGCCGCAGGCGTCATGTTCGTTGGCAGGGTCATACATGCCCTGCGCGGCGGGAGGCGAACCGACTGCCGGTTGCTGATGATCGTTCATGGGGACACCGTCTCTACTGTGAGGGGCCGACTCGGCCGTTGAACCATTTTTTATGTCGCCCGCGGCGTTTATTTCAACTTGGAAGCCGCGAAGCCGGTCGTGCAACGGGCGCGCTGCGCCGCAAAAACCGCCGGAAATCGAAATATACGCGACCAATCAAAGAGATGGCAAATAAAATATGATGATGCGTCACTAATTATCGATATGGTGCACGTATGCCCCAAAATATTGGTTCCATATCGGTATTGGGCAAAAAGAAACGGCGCGCCCGAATCTTCGTGCCGCCGTCCTGTTGAAGCGTCGTTATCCGCGATGCCCGTGGTTATTGAGATTGAGGCGTCTCGCGCACTTTACGCGGCCGTCCGCGCGGCAATGGCGACACGCGCCGGTTCGCCGCACGCGATGCCCAATCGCGGTACGCATCGCTGCCGAGCACCCAGCCTTTCAGTGTGGCTTGCAGGAGACGATTAGCCTCACGCTCGTCGAGCGGCTGATCGCACAACTCCTTGTAGGCATGCTGGCGTTCGAACGGCGTGTTGCCGAGCGACCAGAAAAGCGGATGATCGGTGATCAGTCCGTCGAGCGTCAGCCCGATATGGTGCCGAAAACTCGACCACTTGTAGTCCTGCGGCGCGGCAACCAGACCCGCGCGAACCGGCGCGGTTTCAACCACGCGCGTGGCAAGCAGGAAATAACGTTCACCCTCGATGACCGTTGCGCGATATCGCCCTTCCCACAACGTCCCGCGCCGCGTGTAACGGCGATTGAAATGCGCCACGTAACGACGCCCGACTGCCTGCATCGCCTTGGGGAGGCTCGATTCGTCGCGCGGCGTGACAAGCAGATGCACCGCCTGCGGCATCAACGCATATGCATGAATGGAAAGATGATGATCACGTGATGCAGTTCTCAAGCAGTCGATGAAAAGCTCGTAGTCCTGGTCGTCGACGAAGGCAGGTTGCTGGTCGAGACCGCGCAGGATGACATGCTGCGGCTGATCGGGAACATAAAGTCGTGCAAGCCGTGCCATTCTGGATATTCCATTGGTCGCGTTTGTGTTACCCCAATCGGGGACCTTGTGGAGATGTTGAGGCAGCGTGGACGAAACACATGCAAATGCCATGCAACACGATTCCAACGCCGCACACGTCTTAGGGAAAATGCTCTACGGCGACGCTATGGTTACTTTGAAATCTTATGCTCATAATGAGCGTGCTTTTCTGGAGGAGCACAAATTGAAAATAAAACAAGTCATGGTGGGAGCAGCGGCATTTGCGTGTGTAGCCAGCGCGGCGCACGCACAGTCGGCGGGTTCCTTCTACGCAACCGCTGGCTGGTTTCACTTCGCCCCGCAAGACAGCAGCGGCCCGCTCAAAGAGACAAGTGTAGGCGGATCTCCCGTCAATATCGACGTACAGGGCACGGGCGCTGGCATTTCAAGCGCGGATACGGCAGGCTTCACGCTTGGTTACTTTGCCACCGACCACATTGCGGCGGAATTCGAAATGGGCATTCCGCCCTCCTTCGACCTCGAAGGCACAGGCTCGTTCTCGCAATACGGCAAGCTCGGCAGCGCGAAACAATGGAGCCCAACGCTGCTTTTCAAATACTTCTTTAATGCTCCTCAAGCGAAGTTTCGTCCGTTCGTCGGCATTGGCGTAACGCGCACCTGGTTCACCGACGCCAAGATCACGAACTCATCGTTCGAAGGCAACGTCCTGCATGGTCCGACCTCCGTCGACACGGATAGTTCGTGGGCGCCGGTGTTCAACGTGGGCGCCGTCTATAACTTCACGGAGCATTGGTTCGCGGGTTTTTCCGTGTCGTTCATTCCGTTGAAGGCAACGGCGACTTTGAACTCGCAAGCGCAGACGCCGGTTGGCACGTTGAACGTGCAGTCGAAAGCGAAGATCACGTTGAATCCCATCGTGACTTATTTGCGTGTCGGCTATCGTTTCTAAGAACGCTGGATTAACCACGGCGTTCCCGAAATTTTATTTGCGGGCATGCAAATAAAAGCGCCGCCATGCATGAAGCGTGGCGGCATTTGATTTTACCGGCTCTTGTAAATGTGACCCGCGCATTTGCGGAGCTTGCGCATTTATTACGCTGTCGCAACGCCGTTCACCGACAGTCTTGCTGGTGACACGACCGTGCGCGCCCATGGGCATCGAATTTGCTGCATCATCGATTTCCCGCTCTTCGCGAGCGGTGTGGTCATCCATCCACGATTCATCCATCGACGGAGCGATCTATGAACGCATTGCCTAACACGCGAGACGCCATCGGAGATTCCTGGAGCAGCACCAACCGCCGTGCGCGCCGTATGGCGCGTCATGGCCGTGATGCCGCCGAGGACATCAGCGGCGAGTTGCGCGCGCTGCTTTCCGATCTCGAAGAAACGCTGTCGAACGGCGCATCGGCCGATGCCGCCATCTTGCGCAAGCAAATCAGTTCGCAACTGGACGGCGCACGTTCCCGTCTGAACGACACGCACGCCGCGCTCCGACAACGCGCCGGCGCTGCTCTAGACGACGCCGACGCGTATCTGCACGAAAAGCCCTGGCAGACGATTGCACTCGTCGGCGGCCTGGCGCTTGTCGCGGGCGTTTTGCTGGCCCGCGCTCGCTGACCGAACGAGCGGCGCCAGTATCAATGGCGCCGCGCGCGTCGTTCAACTTCCCGCAAGAAAATCCGCACCAATGATATCGATGCGATCGGTGCAGATCGCATCGACTCCCCATTGGGCGAGCAACTTCACGCGCTCAGGTTCATTCGGTGTATAGGCAAGTACGCGCAAGCCCGCGTCCCTGATTTCGCGAACGAGTGCTTCGCTCAAGTGCCGGTGACTCGCATGCAGCGACACGCATGAGAGTGCCGACGTCTGTTCGCGCCAGTCGACCGGAACTTCCTCGTACAGCATGCCGCGAGGAAGCTCTGGTGCCGCGTCGCGCGCGGCTTCCAGCGCCTCGTAAGAAAACGACGACAACAACGGCGCCGGTTCCGCACTCGCCCACAAGCGCGCCGCCTCACGCGCGACAAGCTCACCCGTCTCGACCTCGCGTCCGGGACACGGCTTGATTTCCACGTTTGCCGCCATGTCGAGTTCCGTGCAACGCGCGTGTACTTCAGCGAGCGTCGGCATATGCGCGCCCGCGAATGGCTTGCCGAACCACGAGCCCGCATCGAGTGCACGGATTTGCGCGTAAGTCATCGAGCGCGCGGGTCCATGACCGTTCGACGTGCGATCGACGTCATCGTCGTGCAGCAGAAAAACCACATTGTCGGCCGAGAGCTTTGCATCGAATTCGATCATGCGCAGACCGCGCCGCGCGCCTTCGTCGATGCCTTCGAGCGTGTTCTCGGGCGCGAGCTTGCCGCCGCCGCGATGCGCGACGATTGCGGGATAAGGCCAGGTTCTCATCGCGGATACTCCCTTCAGTTGACGCGCCGACCGCTCGCCGGATCGAAGAAATGCAGTTGTTGCGGCGGCACGGACACCGCCAGCTTTTCGCCACGCTGCGGCCGGTGCGTATGCGGCAAACGCGCCGCCACGTCGTGCTTGCCCCACTTGCCGTGCGCGAGATTGTCGGCGCCGAGCAGCTCGGTGGAATCGACATCGAGCGTCGCGCTCGCCGCGCCGACGATGCCCGGTGTCATATGCTCGGGACGAAGGCCGATGATCCACTCGCGGCCGTGCATCGTGCCGTTCAAACCGGCAGCGCCCGCAACCGGCAGCTTCGGTCCGCCGTCCGCCACCTCGAACGTCGAGCCGTTTTCCGACAAGCGCCCTTCGAGCAGATTCATCGCGGGCGAGCCGATGAAGCTCGCGACGAACACCGTCGCCGGCCGCTCGTAGACTTCGGTCGGCGCGCCGATCTGCTCGGCGTGTCCCTTGTTCATGACGATGACGCGTTGCGCGAGCGTCATCGCTTCGATCTGGTCGTGCGTAACGTAAAGGCTCGTGGTTGCGAGTCGCGCGTGAAGGCGTTGAATCTCGAGGCGCATTTGCACGCGCAGTTTGGCGTCGAGATTCGAGAGCGGTTCGTCGAAGAGGAACACGGCCGGTTCGCGCACGATCGCGCGGCCCATGGCAACGCGCTGACGCTGCCCACCCGACAGTTCGCGCGGCTTGCGCGCGAGCAGCGGTTCGAGTTCGAGAATGCGCGCCGCATTCGCCACCCGGCTCTCGATAGTCGCGCGATCCGCGCCGCCGATTTTGAGCGCGTAAGCCATGTTCTGCGCGACGCTCATATGCGGATAGAGCGCGTAGTTCTGGAACACCATCGCGATGTCGCGATCCTTTGGCTCCAGCTTGTTGACGACCTTGCCGCCGATCTGGATCTCGCCCTCGGACACGCTTTCGAGCCCCGCGACCATGCGCAGCAACGTCGATTTTCCGCAGCCCGAAGGACCGACCATGACGACGAACTCGCCATCCGCGATTGCCACGTCGATGCCGTGCAGCACGAAGTTCTTGCCGTCGTAGCTTTTCCTGACCGCCTTGAGATTCAACGCAGCCATCGATCAGTCCCGCAGCGCGCCGCACACCGTCGCGAAATGCGCGACCGCGATGCCCGGCTCATAGAAGCGATGCAGCAGCGCGCGCCATTGCTGGTAACCCGCCGATTGCCGAAAGCCCGGATCGTGCGCCGCGACCGAATCCCAACGCACGAGCAACACGTATTGCGAGCCGTTGCCGGCGTCCGCCCCGCGCACGAGCTCATGCGAACGATAGCCCGGCTGCGCCGCGATGATCTTCTGCGCTTCGTCGAAAGCGGCTTCGAATGCGCTTTCCTCGCCGGCCATGACCGGCAACTGCGCGATTTCGAGAATCATGTTTGAAGTCTCCCGTTTGAGCCCGAGCGGACGCTTTCTGTTCTCGGGCGTCATGCCAAGGTGGTTGGGTTATTTTTCCGAATCGACGAGGCCGCGCACGAACCAGCGCTGCATCGTCAGGACGACCGCGAGCGGCGGCAACATGGCGAGCAAGGTCGCGGTCATGACGAGATGCCACTCGGTCGCGGTATCGCCCGATGCGATCATGCTCTTGATGCCCACCACCGCGGTTTGCAGCGACTGCTCGTTGGTGATGAGAATCGGCCACAAATACTGATTCCAGCCGTAGATGAACGTGATGACGAAGAGCGCCGCGATGTTCGTCTTCGACAGCGGCAGCACGACATCCCAGAAGAAACGCAGCGGCCCCGCGCCGTCGATGCGCGCCGCTTCCATCAGTTCGTCCGGCAGCGTCATGAAGAACTGGCGGAACAGAAAGGTCGCGGTCGCCGATGCAATGAGCGGCAGCGTCAGCCCGGCGTACGTGTTCGACAGATGCATCGACGACACGACCTGCACCGTCGGGAAGATACGCACTTCCACCGGCAGCATGAGCGTGACGAAGATCAGCCAGAACGCTAAGTTCTTGAACGGAAAGCGGAAGAACACGATCGCATACGCCGAGATGATCGACACCGCGATCTTGCCGATGGAGATCACGAGCGCCATCACGAGGCTGTTGATCAGCATGCGTCCGAAAGGCGCCGCCGCGTTGCCGCTGCCGTGCGTCCAGATGTTCGCCACGTTTTCGAAGAGATGCGTGCTCGGCACGAGCGAGAGCGGCACGGTGAAGACTTCCTTCGAATTCATCGTGGCCGCGCAGAACGCGACATACACCGGAAACACGATCAGCGCGACGCCTACGAGCAGCACCGCGTGACAGAAGATATCGAAGCCGCGTCGGTTCTCGATCATGAATATTGCACCCTGCGTTCGACGAAGCGGAACTGCACGATGGTCAACGCAACGACGATCACCATCAGCACGACCGATTGCGCGCCCGAACTACCGATGTCGAGACCCTGAAAGCCTTCCGCGAAAATCTTGTAGATGAGCGTCTTGGTCGACTGCGCCGGGCCGCCGCCGGTGGCGGCGTCGATCACGGGGAAGGTGTCGAAGAATGCATAGACCAGATTCACGACGAGCAGGAAGAAACTCGTCGGCGAAAGCAGCGGCAGCGCAATGCCGAAAAAGCGTCGCACGGGACCGGCTCCGTCGATGGCCGCGGCTTCGATCAGCGACTGCGGAATTGCCTGAAGTCCCGCATAGAAGAACAGGAAGTTGTAGCTGACCTGCTTCCACACCGACGCGAGCACGACGAGAAACATGGCCTGCGTGCCGTTCAGCGCGTGGTTCCACACGATGCCCTGCTTCGCGAGCGCATACGTCACGAGCCCAATGCTCGGGTTGAACAGAAACGACCACAACACCGCCGCAATCGCGGGCGCGACGGCATATGGCCAGATGAGCAGCGTCTGATACGCTTTCGCGCCGCGCGTCACGCGGTCGGCGCACGCGGCAAGCAGCAGCGAGATCACGAGTCCCGACACGGTAACGAGCGCGCAGAAGATCATCGTCGTATTGAACGACGACAGATAAAGCGGGTCCGCGAAAAGCTGCTTGAAGTTCGCGAGGCCGACGAATTCGCTCGACGTGCCGAACGCGTCCTGACTTTGCGTGGATTGCCAGAGCGCTTCGCCCGCCGGCCACAGAAAGAACAGCGCGGTGATCGCGAGCTGAGGCGCAACGAGCAGATACGGCAGGACGCTCGTATCGAAACGAGACCGTTTTTCCATCGATGTTTCCTGAAACGGCGCCCGCGAGAAACACGCGGGCGCGCTGCGTCATGGGCGCTTAACCACCGCTCTTTTCGAAGCGGCGCAGCAGTTCGTCACCGCGCGAAACCGAAGAATCGAGCGCCTGTTGCGGCGTCTTCTTCTCCGCCCAGACCTGCTCCAGTTCTTCATCGACGACGGTGCGAATCTGCGGCATGTTGCCAAGACGCAAACCCTTGGTGAAGGCGAGCGGCGGCTTGTTCAGCATCTGCTTGATGGCGATATCCGCGCCGGGATTCTTGTCGTAGAACCCCTGCTTCTGCGTGAGTTCGTAGGCCGCTTGCGTGACCGGCAGATAGCCCGTGTCTTGATGCCACTTCGCCGCGACCGGCGGCGAGGTCAGATAAGCGAGAAACTTCGCGACGCCCTTGTACACGGCCGGGTCCTTGCCCGACAGCACCCAGAGACTCGCGCCACCGATGATCGCGTTTTGCGGCGCGCCCTTCACGCTCGCGTCGTAAGGCATCATGCCGACGCCGTATTCGAACTTCGCGAACTTGTTGATGGTCGCGCGCGAGCCCGACGAGTTCGTGATGATGCCGCAATCGCCGCTATAGAACTTCGAGACCGGCTCGTCCTTGCGGCCCACGTAGGTGAAGTTGCCTTCTTTCGCCATCTTCTGCAGGAAGGCGATATGCGCGACTTGCAGCGGCTTGTTGAAGTCGAGCTTGGCGTCGAGCCCGTCGAAGCCGTTGTTCTTCGTCGCGAACGGCGCCGCATGCCACGCGCTGTAGTTTTCGAGCTGAATCCAGCTTTGCCAGCCCGACGAATAACCGCACGAGTAACCGGCGGCCTTTATCTTCTTTGCGTCGGTTTCGACATCGGCCCAGGTCTTCGGCGGCTGGTTCGGGTCGAGTCCCGCCTTCTTGAAGGCGTCCTTGTTGTAGTACAGAACCGGCGTGGAGCTGTTGAACGGCATAGAGATGAGATGGCCGGTCTTCGCGTCGCTGTAGTAACCGGAGATGGTCGGCACGAAGGCCTTCTCGTCGAGCGGCACGCCTGCCTGCTTGAAGACGTCGTAGACCGGAACGACGGCTTTCTTGCCCTGCATCATCGTTGCCGTGCCGACTTCGTAGACTTGCAGGATCGCGGGCGCGTTGCCGCTGCGAAACGCCGCGATGCCCGCCGCGAGCGTCTGATCATACGTACCCTTGAACACGGGGACGATCTTGTAATCGCTCTGCGACGCGTTGAAGTCGTTGGCTATGTCGTTGACGCGCTCGCCGAGCGCGGCTTCCATGGCGTGCCAGAACTGGATTTCCGTCGCGGCCTGCGCTGCGGTGCTGCCGGCGAACGCGAGCACGGCAGCTGCTGCAATCGAGCGGAACGAGGGCATGCGTCTCATCGAGAAAGTCTCCTTGAATTGATTCTTGCGCGTTGAAACGCGCGATATTAGTTGTTGTCGATGACAAACAGGCGTTGATACTCCTTCAGTGCATAGCGGTCGGTCATGCCCGCGATGTAATGCGCGACGAGCCGCGCCTGCGAGCTGTCGTGCCCGGTTGAACTCGCGTCGTTGGCCGACTCCTCCACCGCGGCCTGACGCGCCTGATAAGCGGGCGGCAACAGGCGCGGGTCGTCGGTGAACGCGTCGAAGAGACCCGTCACGACGCGCTTCGCCTTGTTTGCCATGCGCATCACGCGATAGTGCCGGTACAGGTTCCTGAACAGAAAACGCTTGAGCGCGGCAGCTTGCGCGGCAATTTCATCGCTATGCGCGACGAGCGGCGGCGCGTTGCGGATATCGTCGATGGACTTCGGCGCCACGCGCGTGAGATTGCGGCTCGTCGCCTCGATCAGATCGACGATCAGCGTGTTGATGATGCTGCGAATGGTCTCGTGAATCAGCCTGCGTCCGCCGATGTCCGGATACGCGGCGCGCGCGACATCGAAATGCGTATGCCAGAGGCTGACTTCGGAAAGCTGTTCGAGCGTGATGAAGCCGGAGCGCAAGCCGTCGTCGACATCGTGATTGTTGTAGGCGATTTCGTCGGCGACATTGGCGATCTGCGCTTCGAGCGACGGCTGCTTGCCCGTGAGAAAGCGTTCGCCGAGATCGCCGAGCTTGCGCGCATTTTCGCGCGAGCAATGCTTGAGAATGCCCTCGCGCGTCTCGAAGCAGAGGTTGAGGCCGTCGAATGCGCCGTAATGCTCTTCAAGCTGATCCACCACCGCGAGGCTTTGCAGATTGTGCTCGAAGCCGCCGTGATCGCGCATGCATTCGTTGAGCGCGTCCTGCCCCGCGTGACCGAACGGCGTGTGGCCGAGATCGTGCGCAAGCGAAATCGCTTCGACCAGATCTTCGTTCAAATTCAGATTGCGAGCGACCGAACGCGCGATCTGCGCGACTTCGAGACTATGCGTGAGACGCGTGCGAAAGAGGTCGCCTTCGTGATTGACGAACACCTGCGTCTTGTATTCGAGCCGCCGGAACGCAGTGGAGTGCACGATGCGGTCGCGGTCGCGCTGGAATTCGGTACGGGCGGCAGGCGGCGCTTCGGCATACCGGCGTCCGCGCGACAACGCCGAATGCGCCGCGTACGGCGCGAGATACGCTTCGAACGAGCCCGATGGCGGCCCGCTCGACGGAAGTAGACTTTCTATTTCGCTCACCGGCTGCTCCGCTCAAGTCGTGGTTCCGGTTGTCTCCGGCATTGCCGCCGGGTCGGCGCCGATCCAATACTCAGACGCTTGCGGCGAGCGTCTCGCGCACGGCGTGGTCGGGCGCCTTTGCTATTTCAACCTCGCCGAAGCGGGTCAGCAGAATGAACTTGATCTCGCCGGCTTCGGCTTTCTTGTCGACCTTCATCAGATCGATATAACGCCCCGCGCCGAGCGTGGGCGCCACGACCGGCAGCTTCGCGGCTTCGATCACGCGCACGAGACGCTTACGCGCGGGTTCATCCAGTTTGCCGAGGCGCACGGAAAGATCCGCCGCCATCACCATGCCGCAGCCCACCGCTTCGCCGTGCAGCCATTCGCCGTAGCCCAGGCCCGCTTCGATGGCATGCCCGAAGGTATGACCGAAGTTGAGAATTGCGCGGCGTCCGCCTTCGCGTTCGTCCGACGCCACCACCGACGCCTTGATCTCGCACGAACGCTTGACCGCGTGAGCAAGCGCTTCTTCGTCGCGGTCGTTCAGCTTCGCGATGTTCGCTTCGATCCACTCGAAGAACTCGGCGTCCGCGATTGCCGCCGTCTTGATGACTTCCGCGAGTCCCGCAGCCAGTTCGCGCTCCGGCAGCGTGCGCAAAGCGCCGATGTCCGCGATCACCGCTTGCGGCTGATAGAACGCGCCGATCATGTTCTTGCCGAGCGGATGATTGATGCCCGTCTTGCCGCCCACCGACGAATCCACTTGCGAGAGCAAAGTGGTCGGCACTTGAATGAACGGCACGCCGCGCATATACGATGCCGCCGCGAAGCCGGTCATGTCGCCCACCACGCCGCCGCCGAGTGCGATCAGCGTGGTCTTGCGGTCCGAGCGTTCGCTGAGGAGCGCGTCGAAGATCGTGTTGAGCGTTTCCCAGTTCTTGTGCGCTTCGCCATCCGGCAGCACGACGGTCGTCACCTTCTTGCCGAGCGTGGCGAGTGCGGCGCGGAGTTCGTCGCCGTAGAGCGGGTCGACGGTGGTGTTGGTGACGATGGCGACCGACGCGCCCTTGATATGCGGCGCGAAAAGCTCCGTGCGACCGATGAGGCCCGCACCGATATGAATGGGATAGGCGCGTTCGCCCAGTTCGACGTCGACGGTAATCGAGGGGGAAATCATGACGGACATTATGACTGAGCCGGTTTGATGACGCCGGCCACCTCCAGTTGCATCAGGACCATGTTGACGAGCGCGTTGACGGTAGGTCGGCCGGTTTCCACGACGAAATGCGCGCACTCGTTATAGAGCGGATCACGCGTCTGAAAGAGCGCTTCCAGCTTGCCGCGCGGATCGTCGGTCTGCAAAAGCGGCCGGTTCTTGTCGCGCCGCGTGCGCTGCCAGAGATCGTGCGGATTTGCACGCAGATAGATGACGACGCCGCGATTCTTCAGATGTTCGCGATTCTCCGGACGCAGCACCGCACCGCCGCCCGTAGCAAGCACGATACCGCTCTTTTGCGACAGCTCGTCGATAACGTTGGCTTCGCGCTGACGAAAACCCGCCTCGCCTTCGAGCTCCCAGATCACCGGGATGCGCGCGCCAGTGCGCGCCTCGATTTCCTGATCCGAATCGATGAATGAGCGCTGCAAGCGGCGCGCAACCGCGCGGCCCACGGTGGTTTTACCCGCCCCCATGAGTCCGACGAAAAAGATGTTCGCGTTCGCGTGCCCTTCCTGCAACTCGGTTTCCTTCAAGTCAATCGAATTTTGTTCGTGCGGCAGCTTAAGGGCAAATAGCCCGCTTTGTCGAGTCGGGCCGCCCGCTCGCGGCCCCGCTTTCCGCTTCTTTCCGCCTTCATCCACTCGAAGCAATGACGTGCGGCGTAATCAGGATCACCAGCTCGTTGCGCGAGCTGCGGCGCGCGTCATGGCGAAACAGCCAGCCGAGCCACGGCAGCTTCGACAGTCCGGGCACGCCCGTGACGTCGTTGCGCTCGTCTTCCGAGTAGATGCCGCCGATCGCCACCGTGCCGCCGTCCTCGACCTCCACGCGCGTCTGGACGTGCTTGGTGTTGATGGCCGGACCCGCGTCGGTCTGCTCGCCGACGCTGTCTTTCGCGACATCGAGATCAAGAATGACGTGCCCGTGCGGGGTAATCTGCGGCTCGACCTCCAGTTTGAGCGCCGCGCGCCGAAACTGCACGCCGGAAACGCCGTTGCCCACTTTCGCCTGATACGGCAGCTCCGTGCCCTGCTCGACCAGCGCCTTCGCGCGGTCAGCCGTCACCACACGCGGCCGGGAGACTATCTGACCGCGTCCCTCGGCTTCGAGCGCGCTCAGTTCGATGTTCAGAAGCCGTGTGGCCTGAGCCGCGAACAGCGTGAGTCCGGCCGTGGCGGCGTCGAAACCGTTGATCGGCCGCGCCGATAAATCGTACACGACGCCGTCCTTGCCGCCCGAGAGACCGCGCGCCGGGTCGTTCACGCCCGCGACGCCCAGCTTGACGCCAAGCGTGCGCGAAATGCCCGCCTCGCCTTCCAGGATCTTCGCTTCTATCACGACCTGCGGCGTGGGTTTGTCGATCTGCGCGACGAGTTCGGCGATTTGCTTCACGCGCGCGTCGAGGTCCGTCACGAAGAGCAGATTGGTGCGCGTGTCGGCCATGGCGGAGCCGCGTTTGGACAGCACGCGCTGGCTCCCGGAGCCTGTCAGCAGCTTGCGGACGTCTTCCGCGCGCGGATAGCGCAGCACGAACGTGCGGCTTGCGAGCGGTTCGAGATCGGCGGCGCGCGCGTGCGTCTCGTAGCGCAGCTTCTCGCGTGCGGCGAGTTCCGCGAGCGGCGCGACCCAGATCACGTTGCCGTGCTGCTCCATGGCGAGGCCGTTCACGTCGAGCAGCGTGTCGAACGCGCGGCGCCACGGCACGGCGACGAGATTGATCGACACCTGGCCGCGCACCTTGTCGCTCGCGATGATATTGAGCCCGCTGAAGCGGGCAAACGCATGCAGCGCGGCACCCAGGTCGGCGTTCTTGAGATCGAGCGTGATCGGCTTGCCGTCGTCGGCGCTGCCGGTCGATTGCGTGCTCAGACGTTCTGGCTGCGGCATCGGCACGGGCGGGCCTTCGAGCGACTCGCTCGTATCCGTCGATGACTTCGCGGCAGCCACGGGCTCCGCACTCTGCGCGACGGGCGGCGACAAGAGCGCGGGCGGCGCGCTCGTATCGATGGCGAACTGGTCGGTCGGCAAGGTCTCGTAGCCCGCGGGCAACGGCGGCAAAGGCGCAATGGGTTCGCTTTGGTCGGCTTCGGCCCAGACCGCGTGCGACGCGAAAAGGAGCGCCAGCGCCAGAACGAGCCTCTTGAGACGAAAAGTTGGCGGCGCGATCACTTGCGGTCCTCCACGAAACTCAGCGTGCGCGAAGCGCCGTCGTCACTCGCGAGCTCGACCGCGCGCGGCCGCACGCGTCCGAGCCATTCGTCTCCGATCTTCTCGCCGGGCCGGAAGTCGCCAACGCCCTCGCTGCTCTGCATCAGCGCCATCGCGCGATGACGTCCGAGAAGCGTCCCGACGAGCAACAAGTCCGCGCTGCGCGAGAAGCCACCGGCGCTTTCCTTGCCGAACGGATCGATGACGAAGGCGTTCGTGCGCGCCGGTTCGGGCAGCGGCACGGCCGGAAGATCGTCGTGGATGCGCAAGGTCGTATCGATGGAAAGTACACCCGACTGCCGCCGGATTTGCACGCCTTCCGGTATGACGAGACGCGGCAAACCCGCGAGCGCCTCGATGAACCGCTTCATCTCGGCAAAGCCGCCTTCCGCGCGAAACCGGAGCGCGCGCGGTGCCTGGGCCTCGGCGAGTTTCGTCTGAAGCGGCTCGATCTCCGTTACGTGCAACCCGCTTTGCGCGGCGAGACTGGCTACGGCGTGCAGCGCATCGGCGGCAGTCCAGTGTTCGGGGTTCAGACCGCCCGCCGCCACGCGTTTGCGCAGATCGGGCAATTGCGCCTCGATACCGCGCAGTTGGCCTGCTTTCTCCTGCGCGGCGGAGAGCGCCGCGTGGCTTGCATCGAGATCGATCAGACCGGCCGCGCGCCAGCCCTGCACGCCGATGACGCAGATGATCGCCGCGAGAAGCATCGCGCCGCAGAGCGTCCATCGAAGCGGCCATTCATGGAAGGCCGCGACTGAGCGCAGACGGCCGGCATCGTTAAAGGACATCGTGTTCATTGACTGCTCCCGTGAGCGGTGTTGGTCGTGCGGCGGACGGCGAGCGCGGGTTGCGCGGTCTTTGCCGCCGCCGCGGTTTTGCGTGCGTAGCGCACCAGCGCCGTGAATTCGTAGCGTTCGACGTTCGATACGGCATCGCGCCTCGCCGGCGCCGGCGTGGTTGGCCGCCGCTTCATCTCGATCACTTCCACCGACTGCACGTCGCGCACGTCCTCCAGACGCTTGAGCCAGTTCGCCGCCGCTTGCGAATCGGGCGCGAGCGCCGCGAGTTCGACTTCGTCGGTCCGTTGCGAGACGCGTTGCAGCTCGACGCCGGGTTGCCGGGGCGCGTCAGCCAGCGCGTCGAGAAGCGCGAGAAAACGGTCGCGCGGCGCGGCAAGCGGTTGCGCGTTTTGGCGCGCGCGCCGCCGATCGGCTTCGGCACGCGTGAGCCGTGCGTGCTCTTCGAGCTGCGCGCCCGATGTCCGTAGCGACGCTTCCAGCGCGAGACGCCGTTCATCCAGACGCGCGCGCTGCAAGGCATCCCAGCCCGCGACCGCGCCGACCGCCGCGCATCCGGCAAGACTCGCCGCCGCGAGAATCGCGAGCCGCTGACGGCGCATCTCGCGGCGCTTGCGCAAGCGGTAAGGAAGCAGGTTGAAGCCTTCGACCACGCTCGCGCCGCTCATTGCAGCACCTCGCGCAACGCCAGACCGAACGCCACCGCGAAGAGCGGCGAATGTTTGAGCGACGCATCGATGCCCGCCACGCCATTGCAATACGGCGCGCACTCGAACGGCAGCGCCGGGCAGCCGAACATCTTCGCCAGCGCGGGAAGTGGCAGCGCGGCCTGCGCCATCAGGTCCGCTTCGCCGCCGACGTACACGCAGTCGAGCGGCGCATCGGTGCCGGCGAGATCGCGGAGCGCGTCGGCGAGACATGAATGCTCGGGCGCCGGATACCGCACTTCGGACTCGACGCCGTGAGCGCCGGCGACCCAGCCGTGCAGCCCCGTCTTTTCGAGCCAGCAAAACATGAAGCGCGCATCCGGACCGAGCTCCACCTTGCCGGAATGACGCATTGCGCGCATGGCGGCCGCCGGTTCGCCGTCGATGGCGGACAGCGCGATTCCCGCCGCAGCCGCCGTTTCGACGCGCGCCTCGACATGCCGGCGCGCAGTGGCGGCAATCGCGACTTGCGCGCGGCCGTCCTCCAGTGTTTCGACTGACCAGTCGACCGCGAGCGCGCCGCGTTCGATGCCCGAGATGCGCTCGGCCTCCGCGAGCACGGCGGGTTCGAGCACGCCGCGCGGATCGCCGTCCGCCACGAGCGCGGGCGCATCGCGCGTCTCCAGCAACGCGGTGAGCGGCACGCGCGTGGTGAGCGTCGCGGACGACGGCAAGCCCATTGCGCAACGCAGCGCGCGCGACACGCCGTTCTGCGGCAAGCGCTCGACGGTATCGCAGAGCGCCGCGATCACGGCGGCGCGATCGACGAACTCGCCGTCGATCACCGCGCCCGGTTCGAGCGCCACCCAATCGATATGCTCGACGCACACCGCCGAGGGCGAACGCACGCGCTTGCTGAGCACCACTATCCGCACCGCGCTTTCGCTCACATCGATACCCGCTGCAAAGCGGCGCGTAACTGTCAATAAGGCCTTGTTCATGACTCACTCCATCGTCTCTTGCGCGCCGAACCTTTCGAGCGCTTGCACGAGAAGAATTGTGGTGAGCCGCGCGTCTTTCGAACATTCAGCCAAATGGCTAACGCGTGTGTTTGGCGCGTTTCAGAGGTGCTTATCCGCACGATCCCGCGTATCTTGAAGGGACGAAGTTCCGAAGCAGGAGAAACGGGACCGAAGCACGCCCGCGATTCGTCGCAAGTCTTAAGAAAGGCTCGAAACCCGGACGGCTATAATCCCGAGACTGTTTTTTGGTGGTGCCATGCAATCCTCTTCCCCGACCAACCCGCCATCCAAACCGCCCGAAGGTCAGACGACCAGGCGACCGTGGTATTTGCGGCTGCTTTCCGCGCTTGTCATCAGCTTTTTCGCGCTAATCGTTTGCGCGGCGCTCGTGCTCGGGTATGCGCTCGTCGTCGCGATGCCGAACCTGCCTTCGCTCGATGCGCTCACTGACTACAAGCCGAAGGTGCCGCTGCGCATCTATACGGCGGATCACGTGCTGATCGGCGAATTTGGCGAAGAGCGGCGCAGCGTCGTGCGCATTCGCGACGTGCCGGACCATCTCAAGAAAGCGGTGCTCGCCATCGAGGACTCGCGTTTCTACGACCACGGCGGCGTCGATCTCACCGGCATCCTGCGCGCGGGCACGGTGGCGCTGTCGAACGGTCACGCGTCACAGGGCGCAAGCACGATCACCATGCAGGTCGCGCGCAACTTCTTCCTGTCGAGCGAGAAGACCTACACGCGCAAGATCTACGAGATGCTGCTCGCTTACAAGATCGAGCGCGCCCTGACGAAAGATCAGATTCTCGAGGTCTATATGAATCAGATCTATCTCGGACAGCGCGCGTATGGTTTTGCGAGCGCCGCCCGGGTGTACTTCGGCAAGGATCTGAAGGACATCTCGCTCGCGGAAGCCGCCATGCTCGCCGGTCTGCCGAAGGCGCCGTCGGCCTATAACCCGGTCGTGAATCCGAAGCGCGCGAAGGTGAGGCAGGAGTACATCCTTCAGCGCATGCGCGAACTCAACTTCATCACGCAGGACGAATACGACCAGGCGAAGAATCAGCCGCTCGTCGTGAAGGGACAAGGCCGCGAGTTCAGCGTGCATGCCGAATACGTCGCGGAAATGGTGCGGCAGATGATGTACGCGCAGTACAAGGAAGAGGCGTACACGCGCGGTCTGAATGTCGTGACCACGATCGATTCCGCCGATCAGGACGCCGCCTACCGCGCGGTACGCAAGGGGCTGATGGACTACGAACGCCGGCATGGATATCGCGGGCCCGAGGGTTTCATCGATCTGCCCGCGAATGCGGACGACCGCGAGCAGGCTATCGACGACGCGCTTGCCGAGCATCCGGACAACGGCGAGATCGTCGCGGCGGTGGTCACGTCGGCGAGCACGAAGGAAGTGAAGGCGAGCTTCATCGACGGCAACGTGGCGACCATCAACGGCGCCGATCTGCGCTTCGTCTCCAATGCGCTCTCCACGCGCGCACAGCCCAATGCCCGCATTCGTCCTGGCGCGATCGTGCGGCTCATGAAGAACGACGACGGCGAGTGGATCATCACGCAGTTGCCGCAAGTGGAAGGCGCGCTGATCTCGCTCGTGCCGCAGGACGGCGCCATCCGCGCGCTCGTGGGCGGTTTCGACTTCAACAAGAACAAGTTCAATCACGTGACGCAAGCGTGGCGTCAGCCGGGATCGAGCTTCAAGCCGTTCATCTATTCGGCGTCGCTGGAAAAAGGCTTGTCGCCCGCGACCATCATCAACGATGGTCCGCTCTTCTTCACCGCCGCCGAAACCGGTGGTCAGGCGTGGGAGCCGAAGAACTACGGCGGCGGCTTCGACGGACCCATGACCATGCGCTCCGCGCTGCAGAGATCGAAGAACATGGTGTCCATCCGCATTTTGAACACCATCGGCACGAAGTACGCGCAGCAGTACATCACGCGCTTCGGCTTCGACGCGGACCGGCACCCCGCGTATCTGCCGATGGCGCTCGGCGCGGGTCTCGTCACGCCGCTGCAGATGGCGACGGGCTACGCGGTGTTCGCCAATGGCGGGTATCGCGTGAATCCGTATCTGATCGCCGATATCACCGACCCATACGGCGCGGTCGTGTCGCATCCGCAACCGCTCGTCGCGCAGCAAAGCGCGCCGCTTGCCATCACGCCGCGCAACGCGTTCGTGATGAATAGCCTTTTGCAAAGCGTCGCGCAGCACGGGACGGCGGCCAAGACGAATCAGTTGAAGCGCACCGACCTCGCAGGCAAGACCGGCACGACGAACGATTCGCGCGATGCCTGGTTCGCGGGCTATCAGCGTTCGCTCGTGGCGATTGCGTGGATCGGCTATGACAATCCGCGCACGCTCGGCGACAAGGAAACGGGCGGCGGTCTCGCACTGCCCGTGTGGATGGATTACATGACGCGCGCGCTGAAGGGCTTGCCCGAGTACAAGCCGATGACGCCGCCCGACGTGACCTCGCTCGGTGGCGAACTGTACTTCGACGACATGACGCCGGGCCACGGCTTCATCGCGACAATCGGCGTGAGTCAGGCGTCGTCGGCCGCGGGCGTGTCGGGCGTCACGGCTCCGGCGCCCGAAGTCGGCGAGCAGGAAAAGCAGGACATCATGAATCTGTTCAAGGGACAGTGACGTTCCTTGCCGGGCGCGCCTTACTTCGCTGAAAAGCGAACGGGCTCGCCCGCCTGTTCGGTCGAATACTTCGTGAGCGTGGCGAAAAACTCGCTGTTGTCGCGTGTGTCGCGCCAGGCGCCATCCACGTATTTGTAGTGAAAACCGCCCGCCTTCGCGGCTAGCCAGATCTCGTGTTTCGGCGGCTGAAGATTGACGATCACCTTCGTGCGGTTCTCGAATTCCAGCGTGAGCACATTGCCGCTACGCTCGAATTCGATATCGGCTTCAGCCCGATCCACAGCACGTTCGATGGCCGTCAGCGCGGCCTCTGCCAAGCTCAGGTATTCCTGGTCTGTCATGCTAAACTCCATCGATTCAATGGTACAGGGACGGTCATGCGAGTCGTTTTCAGGATGAGCGCGATTGTAGCGGCTTTGAGCATGAGCGCCGCGGCAACACTCGCACTCGGCGGTTGTGGACAACGTGGTCCGCTCTATCTTCCCACTGTCCCGCCACTGCCGCAGCGTCCTAGCGACCTTCAGGATACGCCGCCTTCCGCTTCCGTCGACAAGGCAAGCGCTGCATCGGCTGCGAGCGAGACTGGCGACATTCCCGATACCTCCGGCGCGCCGCTGTCGCTTTCGCCGGACACCACTCTGAAACCGGCGCCCGCCGGGTACTGACCTAAGCCTCACGCGCACCAAGCCGCGTACATCCGAATCCACGCATGAACGATTCCGCATTCCACTACGTCGACGGCGCGTTGCACGTCGAAGGCGTCCCCGCCGCGTCGCTCGCGGAACAGTTCGGCACGCCGCTTTACGTCTATTCGCGCGATGCACTGACGCGCGCCTATCGCGCTTACGCCGATGCCTGCGCGGGCCGAAAGGCAACGGTGCACGTCGCGGTCAAAGCGAACAGCAATCTCGCGGTGCTCAACGTCTTCGCGCGCCTGGGCGCGGGCTTCGACATCGTGTCGTCGGGCGAACTGGCGCGTGTGCTGGCTGCGGGCGGCAAGGCTTCCAACACGGTTTTCTCGGGTGTCGGCAAGAGCGCGGCCGAGATGCGCGAGGCGCTCGAAGCGGGCGTGAAGTGCTTCAACGTCGAGTCCATTCCCGAGTTGCACGCGCTCAACGAAGTCGCGAAGTCGCTTGGCAAGAAGGCGCCCGTGTCGCTGCGCGTGAATCCCGATGTCGACGCCAAAACGCATCCGTACATCTCCACCGGTTTGAAGTCGAACAAGTTCGGCGTGGCCTTCGGCGACGCGCGCGCGACGTATCGTGAAGCGCGTGACATGGCGAATCTCGATGTCGTGGGTATCGACTGTCATATCGGTTCGCAGATCACCGAAGTGAGCCCGTATCTCGATGCCGTCGACAAGCTGCTCGACCTCGTCGAACAGATCGAGTCCGACGGCATGAGCATTCGTCACGTGGACGTCGGCGGCGGTCTCGGCATTACATACGACGACGAAACGCCGCCGGATATCGGCGACTTCGTGCGCACGTTGCTCGCGCATTTCGCAGAGCGCGGCCACGGTCAGCGCGAAGTGTATTTCGAGCCGGGACGCTCGCTCGTCGGCAATGCGGGCGTGCTGCTAACGCGCGTCGAGTATCTGAAGCCGGGTGAAGAGAAGAACTTCGCTATCGTCGATGCCGCGATGAACGACCTCGCGCGTCCCGCCATGTACGAGGCGTTTCATCGCATCGTGCCGGTCATGGAACGCAAGGCAAGCGCGCGTTTATACGATGTCGTCGGCCCGGTTTGCGAAAGCGGCGACTGGCTCGGACGCGATCGTGAACTGGCCGTCGAGCAAGGCGACTTGCTCGCCATTCTTTCGGCGGGAGCGTATGGCTTCGTCATGAGCTCGAACTACAACACGCGTGCGCGCGCCGCTGAAATCATGGTCGATGGCGAACGCGCGCGCGTGGTGCGCGAACGCGAAGAAGTGAAGCAGTTGTTCGCGGGCGAATCCATTTTGCCGGACTGAATCTTCGTGCCGTGAGCCAAAAAAGCGATGCCGTGGCATCGCTTTTTTTATGCGCTCAACCGGCGTCGCTCGATTCGTCCTTTGAGCCACGCGATCAGCCGCCAGCCCAGCAACACGATCACGATTGCGCCGTAAATCTTCGGCAAGGCGAAATCGTGCTTGCCGGCCTTCATCCACCAGAAATGCAGGATGGCCAGAATAGCGACGAGATAGATGATCCGATGCAGCATCTGCCAGCGGCGGCCGAGCCTGCGGACCATCGCTTTCGGCGATGTCACCGCGAGCGGTATCAGCAACACGAACGCGGCGAAGCCCACGGTGATGAACGGCCGCTTGCCGATGTCCTTCAACATCGCGGCGACATCGAACCACTTATCGAACCAAATGTATGTCGTGAAGTGCAGCACGGCGAAGAAGAACGCGTAAAGGCCGATCATGCGGCGAAAGCGCACGAGCGCCGTCACGCCCGTGAGCCGGCGCACCGGCGTGATGGCGAGCGTGATGCAGAGATAGACGAGTGTCCAAAGGCCGGTCGAACGCGTGATGAACTCGATCGGATTCGCGCCCAGTCCGCCCATGATGCCGAGCAACACAATGCGCGCCAGCGGATAGAGCGCCGCGATGAACACGATCACTTTTGCGGGCGCGATCCAGCGCGGCCCGGACCGCACGTTCGCGCGCGTTTGCGATCCCTTGAGTTCGGATGCAGTGGGCATCGTTCAGAAGTTTTTCTTGAGGTCCATGCCCTGATAGAGCGACGCAACCTGATCGCCATATCCGTTGAACATGAGCGTCTTGCGCTTGGGCGCAAAGAAACCGTCCTCGCCAATACGCCGCTCCGTCGCCTGACTCCAGCGCGGATGATCCACGCCAGGATTCACGTTGGAATAGAAGCCGTATTCCGTCGGCGCGTATAGATTCCAGCTCGTCGGCGGCTGCTTTTCAACGAAGCGAATCTTGACCAGCGACTTCGCGCTCTTGAAGCCGTATTTCCACGGCACGACGATACGCACCGGCGCGCCGTTCTGATTCGGCAGCACTTCGCCATACAAGCCGACGGTGAGCAAGGTGAGCGGATTCATCGCTTCGTCCATGCGCAGGCCTTCGGAATACGGCCATTCGAGGATCGGCGTCGAAAGACCCGGCATCTGCGAAGGATCGGCAAGCGTGATGAACTGCACGTACTTCGCGCTGCCCGTGGGCTCCGCGCGCTTGATGAGCTCGGACAGCGAGACGCCGATCCACGGAATGACCATCGACCAGCCTTCGACGCATCGCAGGCGATACAAACGTTCTTCGAGAGGCGCGAGCTTCAGAAGCTCGTCGATGTCGTAGGTTTTCGGGTTCTTGATCGCGCCTTCGACCGACACTTTCCACGGCCTCGGCCGCAACGTGCCCGCGTGTTCGGCGGGATCGCCCTTGTCGGTGCCGAACTCGTAAAAGTTGTTGTAGCTCGTGATGTCCTTGAGCGACGTCGCCTTGTCGAGCGCGATGAACTTCGGATTCGCCTTCGCCGCGAGTTTCTGGCCCTTCGCATCCGGCGATGTAAACGCTGCATTCGCGATGCCGCTCACGCCAGTCAAGCCGGTCGCCGCCAGCACGCCGATCGAACGCAGCGCACGCCGCCGATTCTCGAACACATCGCGCGGCGTGATTTCGTGCGCGGCGATATCGTCACCATAAAGCGCGCGATTACGTCTGATCCACATGGAGCCATACTCCCTTTGCTTGCGCGGCATTGGATACGCCGCCCATCCATTCATATACGTGCAAACAGCAAACCGGATGCCGCTATTCCATCACAAGACAAAAAAAAACCGCCAGCGCGACGCATGGCGGTTTCTCTTCTTTCGATGCTGCGAGATCAGAGCTTGCCGTAACTGTGCAGTCCCGAAAGGAACATGTTGACGCCCAGAAACGCGAAGGTCGTGACGATCAATCCCGTCAGCGCCCACCACGCCGCCGCCGCGCCGCGCAGGCCCTTCATCAACCGCATGTGCAGCCACGCCGCGTAGTTCAGCCAGACGATCAGTGCCCACGTTTCCTTCGGGTCCCAGCTCCAGTAACCGCCCCACGCTTCGGCGGCCCACAGCGCGCCGAGAATGGTCGCGATGGTGAAGAACGCGAAACCGACCGCAATGGACTTGTACATCACGTCGTCGAGTACTTCCAGCGACGGCAGACGGTCGGCCAAAAAGCCGCGCTGCTTCGCCAGATACGCGACGGAAACCATTGCGGAAAGCGCGAAACTGCCGTAGCCGATGAAGTTCGCAGGTACGTGAATCTTCATCCACCAGCTCTGCAGCGCGGGCACGAGCGGCTGAATCTGCTGCGCGTCGCGGGCAATCGAATACCACATCAGGAAGCCGACCGCCGCGCTGATCACGAGCAGCACGAACGCGCCCATCTGACGCGTCGCGTAATGCTGTTCGTAGTAGAGATAGAACAGTGACGTGATGAGGCAAAACAGTACGAACACTTCGTACAGGTTCGAGATGGGGATGTGTCCGACATCCGCGCCGATCATGTACGACTCGTACCAGCGCACCATCAGGCCCGTGAAGCCCATGAGCACCGCGACCCACGTCATGCGCGAGCCGATTGCTCCGCCCGTCTGCGAGCGCGACACGAGGCCGATCCAGTAAAAGAGCGTCGCCAGGATGAAGAGCGCGCTCATCCACAGAATCGCGGATTGGCTCGACAGGAAGTATTTGAGGAAGAAGTTGGTTTCGGCGCGCGCGAGGTCGTGCTGATAGAGCTGAATCGAGAACAGCGACATGACCGCGATCGTCGCAATGAGCAGCCGCGCCGGTTTCCAGCGCCAGCCGAGCACGACGAAGGTCGGCACCGCGGCGACCAGCACCGCCATGTCGTACACGTCCATGAACGCGTGATAGCGGTTGAGCGCGAAGCCCGCGCCCGCGACCATCGCGATGGCGAACAGCCAGTCGATTGCGCCCAGGCGTTTGAGGAACGGACGATCGTCGAAAACGGCGACATCGGGCAGGCCCGACGACGATGATGCCGGACGTTCCGTCTTGGGCTGCGCGTGGGAGGAGGTCTGAGAAAGGTCCATGATCTTACCGTGTTGATACTTCCGAGCCGGAGGCCGCGGATGGCTCGTGTGTTTGCGTCGCCGATGCTTTCGACGGATGCTGCGCCGCCGGATCGATTGGCGTGGTCCCGAGCGCCGCCGCGACCGTCGCGCGCGTACGCTCGAATTCCTTCTCGAAATCGAGCGTGCGGCGCGCCGTGGACATTGCCATCAAAACGCTCGCACCGCCTTGCCCTGAATCTTTGAGCCAGAACCAGAGCCGGCGTTCACGCACGTAAAACATCGAGAAAATGCCGAGCACGAGCAGGAGGCTGCCAAGATACACCACTTTTTTGCCCGGTGCGCGCGTTAGCTGGAATACCGATGCTTGCACCTGTTTGAAGGTGTCGAGCTGCAAAAATACCGGCGATCCGTACAGAAAGCTGTCGGAAAGCGCGTTGATGGACGACTGAACGAAGGCGCTGTTTTTCTCGTCCACTTTTGCGGCCGGCTCGCCGTTTTGTTCGCGGGAAATCTGCCAGACGTCCCACATTGCGCCTTCCAGCATGCGCATGAGCAAACCGGCGGCCTTTTTTTGCTCGCCCTTCGGCACCGAACGATCGATGAACGCCGCGATACTTTGAAATCCGCCGCTCATTTGCGGATTCGTGGACCCGTTGCCCGATTCATCCGCGCCGGCGAAAAGATTTAGCACGCGGATCGCGCTTTCGTCCAGGTGCTTCTGCAAATCGCCGTTATCCTGCGGCACGGAACGCTGCGCGAACCGATGCGCAGCCTCGATGCGCGTCGCGGGCGTGGCAAGCGCGGCGCGCAGATTCATCCATTCCTTCACCGTGCCTTGCTCGTCGGCAGGAATGCGCAAGTAGCGGAACGGATCGCTTGGGCTCAGGCGCATGCCGGCGAGGAACATCCGCTGACCGCTGACATCGACTGGCAACATGTAGTTGCTGTACTCGCGCGCCTGACCGTCCGTGCCGCGCACCTTGTACTGCACCGATGGGCCGATATTGCGCAGATCCGTCGGCTTCGACGTCTTTGCGCCGGAGCCGAGGCGCTCGTCGAACGCATCGCGCAAGGTTTCCTTCTTGCCGACGCCGCGTGCGTCCGGCGCACCGTTGCCGTCCGTCATGTTTTCGACGTTGATTGCGCGGAAATCGGTGAATTCGACCGTTTGGCCTTGCGCACCGGCAATCTGCTGATTCACGGGCGCAGTGCCGCCGATCGTACCGTTGAAGGGCGTGGTTTTCGCGCTGCCGCCGCTCATGGGCCAGGCGGTCATCTGCATCTTCGAGCCGCCGTCCTGAAAACTCGACTGATAGATCGACACGCCGTCGTACGTGAACGGCTTGTTCACTTCGACGCGTGCCGGAATGCGCTTGCCGGTCTTGTGGTCGATCACCACGATGTCGCTCGCGAACAGCTTCGGCATGCCGGTCGAGTAGTAATCGACGATGAATTTGTCGAGTTGAATCGAGAACGGCAAGTCCTGAATGATCGAGCCGTCCTGCTGATTCAAGATTGCCGTGCCGACGTATTGACCTTCCGGGACCCACGCGTAACCGCGAAACGTCGGATTCGACACGGACAGGCGATGCTCCGCCGGAATGTCGTTGATGACCGCGTTGGTCTGAATGGGCGTCTTGTTGAAGAGCCACATCTGCAGCTTGATGGGCAGATTGCTGTCGAGCAGCCCGCCGACGCAAATGATCACGATAGCCAGATGCGCCGAGATGTAGCCGATCTTCGTGAGCGCCCCGCGCTTGCCCGCGATGAGCGTCGAGCCTGCGTCAATCTGACGCGTGACAAAGCGATAACCCATCTTCGCGGAAAGACGTTCGAGCGTGGCGGCCGTCTGCGCGCGATCCGCGCTGACCACGAATTCACCCTTGTGATGAAACGCGCGCAAGCCGCCTTCGTGAACGCGATCCTTCCAGCTCTTGAGGTCCGCGATCATTTTCGGGCCGTTGCGAATGACGCATAGCGAGACCGAAATCACGAGAAAGATCAGGATCAGCATGAACCACCACGCGCTGTACACGGTGTAGATGCTGATGCCGCGGAAGATGTCCGCCCAGAACGGGCCGAACTGATTGACGTAGTTGGGGTACGGGTCGTCTTGCGTAAGCACCGTGCCGATGATGCTTGCTATGGCCAGTACGACCAGCAAGGCGATGGCGAAGCGCATCGAACTCACGAGTTCGACAAAATGCCTGACCGCGCGACGGCTCGACTTCGACTGCAATCCCGATGTGGTGACGCTCATTCAAACTCCGACTGACAGCAAAAAAGGGTGGCGACGCGAGCGGTCTCGTCGACCGACGTCCCACCCTTTTCTTGTTTTCGCGCCGGCCTCGTTGGACCGGCTGCTTAATGTTTGCTCAGTGGCAACTTACGGGCAACGCTTGGGCCAACTCAGTATCGACGATTACCGGGTTCGATGCCGAAGAACACATGCCCTGCCCGGATCAATGCAAACCGGCGATGTAATCCGCCACCGCTTTCATCTCCGTTTCGCTCAAACGGGAGGAGATGGCATGCATGGGCTCGCTATTGTTACGCGTGCCTTGCGCGAATGCATTCAACTGCGCCACCGTGTAATCGCCCCACTGCCACGACAGCCGCGGATATTGCACCGGGATACCCATGCCTGTAGCGCCGTGGCACGCCGCGCACGCCGGCACACCCTTGTCCGCGATGCCGCCGCGATAAATCTTCTGCCCGAGCACAACGTCGTTCTTGTCGCGCGCAAAGTTGGGCTTGGCCTTCTGCGACGTAAAGTATGCGGCGACGTTGATCATGTCCTGATCCGACAACGCGCCCGCAATGCCCGCCATGATCGGATTGTTACGCGCCGGCGCCTTGGCTCCCGGCTGCGTCTTGTAATCCTTCAACTGCTTGACGATGTATTCGGCGTGCTGGCCCGCGAGCTTGGGAAACGCCGCGCCAGCGCTGTTGCCATCCGCCGCATGACACGCCGCGCACACCTGGGTTGCAATGGCCTGACCTCGGGCCACATCCGGCTTTGCCGGTTGCGCGGGCTCCGCCGCGTTTGCTGATGCTGTTATCAATCCACCGAAAGCCGCCGCTGCCTGAATCAACATCAGAGACCTGTACAGTCGGTTCATTCGCGTACCCTGTTTTTCGTCTTGTGAGAATGTGAGGTTCTGCAAAAAACGACGGCGGCAAACCGGGAACGGCCACAACATGACCCGAACGAAAGGGCTCAAAAGACGCCCTTAAAACTGTCTCGCTCCATTGTGGGTGCGCTTGCAACCCGGGTCTTCCGTGCCCGTGCGGATCTTTAAAAAACCGTCGTATTGTACAATAACCCGCTACACGCAAAGACGCCAGTCGGGGCATGCCCAGTATTTGCCGGGTTCTCAAGGCTTCATGTTTTCGCAGCTCTCTCAGTCGACCCGCCAAATGCCATTTCTGCTCCATCAAGCTCGCTTCTTCACCACTGTCAATCACCTTCGTGATCTGCCGCCGACGCCGCAACCTGAAATCGCTTTCGGCGGCCGTTCTAACGCAGGCAAGTCCACTGCGATCAATGTGCTCTGTAATCAGAAGCGGCTCGCGTTCGCCAGCAAGACGCCCGGACGCACGCAGCACATCAACTACTTCTCCGTCGGGCCTGAAGACGAACCGACCGGCTTTCTGGTCGACCTTCCGGGTTACGGCTATGCCGAAGTACCCGGCGCCGCGAAGGCGCACTGGCAGCAATTGCTTTCGACGTATCTGCAAAGCCGCGCTCAATTGCGCGGCATGATCCTGATGATGGACTCGCGTCGTCCGCTCACCGAGCTCGACCAGATCATGATCGACTGGTTCGCGCCCACCGGTAAGCCCATTCACGCGCTGCTCACCAAATGCGACAAATTGACGCGACAGGAGATGACCAACGCCCTGCGCGCGACGAAAAAAGCATTCGGCGAGTACAAGGATGCGGGCTATCGCGGTGAATTGAGCGTGCAGCTTTTTTCAGCGCTCAAGCGCACGGGACTGGAAGAAGCGCATGAGCTTATTGAAGGCTGGCTCGCGCCTAAGCAAGCGGCTTCGGAAGACTTCGCGGAGTGAAAATTATCGCGTGCGGCATGAAAAAAACCCGCCGCATGACGGCGGGTTAACAGCCTGATCGATAACGACAGGCACCCGCTCAGGGAGGAGAAGCGGGGAGTTCAGCGCGAAGCGCCTTACTCGATCGGTATGATATACCATTGTCTCAAAACGTTTCCGGACCGCTCCGAGCGCTTGCCCGGCAAGGCTTCGAGCATATTCGAAGCGCGTTTTCATCCTCGTCCCCGAAGCACTTCAAACCGAGCCAAGTCATGAGTTTCTATCCCCATCATCGCCCGCGCCGCATGCGCCGCGATGACTTCTCACGCCGTCTGATGCGCGAGAACATCCTCACCACGAACGATCTGATTTATCCCGTGTTCATCGTCGAAGGCACCAACGTGCGGCATGCCGTGCCGTCGATGCCCGGCGTCGAGCGCACGTCCGTCGACTTGTTGATGAGCGTGGCCGAGCAGTGCGTCGAACTGGGCGTGCCCGTGATCTCGCTCTTTCCGGCAATCGAACCGTCGCTGAAAACACCGGATGGACGCGAGGCGATCAATCCCGAAGGTCTGATTCCGCGTGCCGTGCGCGAACTGAAGAAGAACTTCCCGACGCTCGGCGTGCTCACCGATGTCGCGCTCGATCCGTACACGAGTCACGGCCAGGACGGCGTGCTCGATGAAGAAGGCTACGTGAAGAACGACGAAACGAGCGAGATTCTCGTCGATCAGGCGCGCACCCAGGCAGAAGCAGGCGTGGATATCGTGGCGCCGTCGGACATGATGGACGGGCGCATCGGCGCCATCCGCGAGATGCTGGAAAGCGACGACCACATCCACACGCGCATCATGGCTTACGCGGCGAAATTCGCATCGGCGTTCTACGGCCCGTTCCGCGATGCCGTCGGCTCCGCCGCGAATCTCGGCAAGGGCAACAAGATGACGTATCAAATGGACCCGGCGAACTCTGATGAAGCGATGCGCGAAGTGCGCATGGACATCGAGGAAGGCGCGGACATGGTGATGGTCAAGCCCGGCATGCCGTATCTCGACATCGTGCGGCGCGTGAAGGACGAGTTCCGCTTTCCGACGTACGCCTATCAGGTGAGCGGCGAGTACGCGATGATCAAGGCCGCCGCGCAAAACGGCTGGCTCGATCACGACAAGACGATGATGGAAGCGCTGCTCGCGTTCAAACGCGCGGGCGCGGATGGCGTCTTGACCTATTTCGCGCTGGATGCCGCGAAGATTTTGCGGGCGTCGAAGTAAGTCGTTTCAGGGCGGTGCGCAATGCATCGCCCTTCGTCATCCGTTCGCCGGACTGACTTTATCGAGGCTTTTCAAAAACGTATCCGCCGATTCATAGCCAACCACGCGCGCGACCTCGTTGCCTTGCGCATCGAAGAAGATGATGCCGGGCGGGCCGAACAGCTTGAAGCGCTTGAGCAAGGTCTGATCATCGGTGTTGTTCGCGGTCACGTCCGCACGCAACAGATTGAGTTGCGCGAGACGCGCCTGAACGCGGGCGTCGGAGAAAGTCAGGTTCTCCATTTCCTTGCAGGACACGCACCAGTCGGCGTAAAAGTCGAGCATGGCAGGACGTGCCGCCGATTTCACTGCCGAATCCAGTTCCGTCGATGACTTGACCGGCGCGAAGATCGGCCCCGATGCTCGTGCCGTCGCGCCTGCATTGCTGCCGCCGCGCGCGGCTAGTACGGCTAGCGGGCGCAACGCATCCGTCGATCCCGCGGCAAGACCGACCAGCAACGCCGCCGCCCAGATGGCAAACGCGGCGCCCAGGCCGCGCCCCAGCCGCTTCCAGACGTTGACCGGCGCGATCGCGCCCGACGCAAATAGGCCGAGCGATGCCGCCGCGACCAGCAGCCAAAGCGCGGCCAGCAACATTTGCGCGACGCCACCGATGACCGGCCACACGATCCACAAAGCGGCCGCAAGCAACGCGACGCCGAAAAACACCTTCACGCCGTCCATCCAGGCGCCCGCTCGCGGCAGCACCGACCCCGCGCCGAGACCGATGATCAGCAACGGCACGCCAAGCCCGATACCCATGGCGAACAGCGCGGCCCCGCCGAGCACGGCGTCGCCCGTGTGCGCGACAAACGCGAGCACGGCGAAAAGCGGCGCGGTCATGCACGCGCCGACGACGAGCGCCGACAAGGCGCCCATCACGGCGACCGCCGCGAACTTACCGCCGCCGCGTTTCTGAGACGCCTCGTTGACGCCGCTTTGCCAGCGCTCCGGCAACGCGATATCGACTCCCGAGATCAGCGCGATCGCGAAAACCGCGAGCAGGATGCCGAACGCGCCCAGCACCCACGGGTTTTGCAGCCACGCGCCGAGGCTTTGACCGACGAGCGCCGCGGCAATCCCAAGCGCGGTATAGACAAGCGCCATGCCGACGACGTACGACACCGACAGCGCAAAACCACGCGTGCGCGTAACGCGCGCGCCTTCGCCGACGATGATCGCGGAAAGAATCGGGATCATCGGATACGAGCAAGGCAACAAGCTCAACACCATGCCCGCCAGAAAGTAC
This sequence comes from Caballeronia sp. GAFFF2, assembly GCF_023631485.1. Lineage (NCBI taxonomy): Bacteria > Pseudomonadati > Pseudomonadota > Betaproteobacteria > Burkholderiales > Burkholderiaceae > Caballeronia > Caballeronia sp. GAFFF2. The sequence continues at coordinate 66,217 of NZ_JALQDA010000021.1, forward strand.
AAGCCGACCACAGCGAAGAAGCCGCCGCCTTCGAGCATCGATTGCGCGTAGTCGGCGCTCGTCGCGCGTTCGAACCAGGATTGGGACGACGCAGTGTTTGTCGCTGGAGACGTCGCAGAACTGGCACTCGCAGCTTGCAACGCGTCGCCCTTGACGCGATAAACGCGCTCCATCGGCGGATAGCAGATGCCCTGATCCGCGCAACCTTGCGACGTAACCGATAGCTCGAACGGCCCCTTTGCCTGAGTCACCGGGATGCGGATGAGTAGTTCGCCGCGATAGGTTTCGACGTCCTTGTTAAATGTCTGGTCGAAATGAACCTTGCCGGCGGGCAGTTGCGCCGCGCCGATAATTGCCTCGCCGCTTTTGACCGCGAAGGCAAAGCGCTCGCGATACATGTAGTAGCCGTCGGCGATCTTATAACGCACGTCCACTTCGCCCGGCTGTTCGGACGCACTGAACTGGAAGGCGACGGCGGGATCGAGGAAGTCGTCTGCGGCGTGCGCGGCGTTTATCGCCAAAGGCAGAAAGGCGAGCGTCGCGGCCATCATCAGCCAACGCAAAACGAGACGAGGAAGATCAAACATGAAGAGGACGCTGCGTTTCTGCATTGACCCATTGTCCATATCCCGGCGATGCATCGGCCTGCCAGACAAGAATTTCGGGCGTTTCATAAGGATGCGCCGCCGCGACGAAGCGCTGCAATTCGGCGCTGCACGCAAGGCTCGTCTTGAAGAGCAACTGCACTTCCCGCGATGTTTCCAGTGCGCCCTTCCAGTGATATTGCGATTGCACTTCGCCGAGCCTCGTCACGCACGCAGCCAGGCGCGCCTCGAGCACCGCTTGCGCCAACTTGTCGGCAGCGTGTGCATCCGGAACGGTGGTCAGCATAAGGACGACAGGGAAATTCACTTCGGGCTCCGGTGCGGCGCGGTGCGTGAGACTTGTGGATCGGGCCTTATCGTAGCACTCCGCTCACTTCGACGACCGCAACGACTCCGAAGCCCACAATGCAAAAAGGCCAAGCTACGCTTGACCTTTTCGTTCACCACCAACCGAATTTATTCAGCTTCCTGAACTTCTTCGGTTTCTTCGACTTCCGGGCGGTCCATCAGTTGAACCAGCGCCATCGGTGCGTTGTCGCCAACACGGAAACCAAACTTCAGGATGCTGAGGTAGCCACCCGGACGGCTTGCGTAACGCGGGCCGAGGACGTCGAACAGCTTTGCGACGGAGTCACGATCGCGCAGGCGATTGAAAGCCAGACGACGATTTGCCAGCGACGGCTTCTTGCCGAGCGTGATGAGGGGCTCGACGACCTTGCGCAGTTCCTTGGCTTTCGGCAGCGTCGTCTTGATGACTTCGTGCTCGATCAGCGAGTTCGACATATTACGGAGCATTGCCAGACGGTGGCTGCTCGTGCGGTTCAGTTTCCGCAAACCATGCTTATGGCGCATTTCAGTTCCTTAAACGAGTTTTGATCCAGCTCTTCTATTGCGCTCTAAAGTGGCGCACGGGCCGGTCGAAGAAAAAGCAAGACGCGGATTTTAAAGCAAAATCCGCGTCTTTGCCAGTAACGCGATTGACTCTTGCGCTTACTTGTCGAGACCAGCCGGCGGCCAGTTTTCGAGCTTCATGCCGAGCGTCAGACCGCGCGAAGCCAAGACTTCCTTGATTTCGTTCAGTGACTTGCGGCCCAGATTCGGCGTCTTCAGCAGTTCGTTTTCCGTACGCTGGATAAGATCGCCGATGTAGTAGATGTTTTCGGCCTTCAGACAGTTCGCCGAGCGAACCGTGAGTTCCAGGTCATCCACCGGGCGCAGCAGGATCGGATCGATCTGCGGCGCACGCGACGGCGCTTCCGCTGCCGCTTCCGTGCCTTCCAGCGCTGCGAAGACCGACAACTGATCGACCAGAATGCGCGCCGATTGACGGATCGCTTCCTCCGGCGAGATCACGCCGTTGGTTTCGATGTTCATCACGAGCTTGTCGAGGTCGGTACGCTGTTCGACACGCGCGCTTTCCACGGCATAGCTCACGCGGCGAACCGGCGAGAACGACGCGTCAAGCACGATACGACCGATGATCTTGGCCGATTCCTCGCCATAACGACGCACGTTGCCCGGCACGTAGCCACGGCCCTTTTCAATCTTGATCTGGACGTCGAGCTTGCCGCCCTTCGAAAGGTGGGCAATCACGTGACCGGGATTGATGACCTCGCAATCATGCGCGAGTTCGATATCGCCAGCCGTGACAAGGCCTTCGCCTTCCTTGCGCAGCGTCACCGTGACTTCGTCGCGGTTATGCAGCTTGAAGACGACGCCCTTCAGGTTCAACAGCAGGTTGACCACATCCTCTTGCACACCGTCGAGCGTCGAGTATTCGTGCACTACGCCTGCGATCGTCACTTCGGTCGGCGCGTAGCCCACCATCGACGACAACAGCACGCGCCGAAGCGCGTTGCCCAAGGTGTGGCCATAGCCGCGTTCGAACGGCTCCATAACCACTTTCGCATGGCTCTCGCCAAGCGATTCAACTGCAATGATCTTGGGCTTCAACAAACTGGTTTGCATAGGTTTTCCTTTTCAATACCCTCGGCTCGTTACACCGATAAGGCTGACCGGTAACAACCTGAAAAAAACAGCCGAGGCCGCCCTCTTGCCACCGGCAATCAGGGTCCCCGGCTGCCAATCCGGTTACCGCGCGATTAACCGCGCGATTAACGCGAATACAATTCGACGATCAGGCTTTCGTTGATGTCGCCAGCGATATCGCTGCGTTCCGGCATCGACTTGAACGTTCCTTCGAACTTCTTGGCGTCGACCGACACCCAGCTCGGCATACCGCCTTGCTCGGCGAGCGACAGCGCTTCGACGATACGAGCCTGCTTGCGCGACTGCTCACGCACGGAGATGACGTCGCCCGACTTCACTTGCAGCGACGGGATGTTCGCAACTTGGCCGTTCACGACGATCGACTTGTGGCTCACGAGCTGACGTGCTTCAGCGCGCGTCGAGCCGAAGCCCATGCGATAAACGACGTTGTCCAGGCGCGATTCGAGTAATTGCAGCAGGTTCTCGCCCGTCGGACCCTTGCGGCGGTCGGCTTCAGCGAAGTAGCGGCGGAACTGACGCTCGAGCACGCCATAGATACGCTTCACTTTTTGCTTTTCGCGCAACTGGGTGCCGTAGTCGGACGTACGTGCGCCCGAAATGCGGCCATGTTGACCAGGCTTGCTGTCGAGCTTGCACTTGTCGGCGAGCGAGCGGCGTGCGCTCTTCAGGAACAGATCGGTGCCTTCACGGCGGGACAGCTTGGCTTTGGGACCGGTATAGCGTGCCACTTTGAATCCTTAAAAATTGATCACGCAAACTTTCGTCTGCGCTAGTTCGAACCCTATAGGCCGAACGGTGGGCTTAGTGAAATGCGCGAAGCAGATGCATAACGCACGAAGCCCGCCGACGCTTTCGCATCGACAGGAAACATGCGGTCGCGAATCAACTGATGCGCGACGTTAGATACGACGACGCTTCGGCGGACGGCAGCCGTTGTGCGGGACCGGCGTCACGTCGGAGATCGCGGTGATCTTGATGCCAAGACCATGCAGCGCGCGCACCGCCGACTCACGGCCAGGGCCGGGGCCCTTGATCCGCACTTCGAGGTTCTTCACGCCGTATTCCATTGCCACGCGGCCAGCCGATTCTGCTGCAACCTGAGCTGCGAAAGGCGTCGACTTACGCGAGCCCTTGAAACCCTGGCCGCCCGAGGTCGCCCATGCCAGCGCGTTACCTTGACGATCGGTGATCGTGATAATGGTGTTGTTGAACGACGCGTGAACGTGAACCACGCCCTCGGCGACGTTCTTCTTGACCTTCTTGCGAACGCGTTGCGCCGCGGAGTTGTTCGAAGCCTTAGCCATTACGTTTTCCTGTAACTGTCAGTTCCGCTTACTTCTTCAGCGATTGCGCTGCACGACGCGGACCCTTGCGAGTACGGGCGTTGGTGCGCGTGCGCTGGCCACGCAGGGGCAGACCCTTGCGATGACGCATGCCGCGGTAGCAACCCAAGTCCATCAGGCGCTTGATGTTCATCGTCACTTCACGGCGCAGATCGCCTTCGACGATGAACTTGCCCACTTCGTCACGCAGCTTTTCGAGGTCTGCGTCGGTGAGGTCCTTGACCTTCTTCGAAAATTCCACACCAGCAGCACTGCAAATGCCGCGGGAACGCGTGCGACCAATGCCGAAGATTGCCGTCAGGCCGATCTCGGTATGCTGGTGATTCGGGATGTTAACCCCTGCGATACGAGCCATTGTTTTTCCTCAAACAAAAAGCGCAAGCAAAAAGCGCGGCGTTCAGCCTTGACGCTGTTTGTGGCGCGGATCAGAGCTGCAAATCACGCGCACAACGCCCTTGCGCTTAATGATCTTGCAATTGCGGCAAATGCGCTTAACCGATGCCATCACTTTCATGATATTACCCTTTTTTCAAATCACTTCGCCCGGAACACGATCCGTGCACGAGACAGATCGTAAGGCGTCAATTCAACCGTAACCTTGTCGCCCGGTAGGATACGGATGTAGTGCATCCGCATCTTTCCGGATATGTGTCCCAGGACGACATGGCCATTTTCCAATTTCACCCGGAAAGTAGCGTTGGGGAGGTTTTCAATGACCTCGCCCTGCATCTGGATTACATCGTCTTTGGCCATAGTCCTAACTAGCGCATCGGGACGTTGCCGCCCTTGAAGTTTGCCTTCTTGAGCAGCGATTCATATTGTTGCGACATAACGTACGACTGCACCTGAGCCATGAAGTCCATCGTGACGACGACGATGATCAGCAGCGACGTTCCACCAAAATAAAACGGCACGTTCCAGCGCAACACCAGAAACTCAGGCAACAAGCACACAAACACGATGTAGATCGCACCGGCCAGCGTCAGACGCGTGAGGATGCGGTCGATGTACCGTGCAGTCTGATCGCCCGGACGAATACCCGGAACGAACGCACCGCTCTTCTTCAAGTTGTCGGCGGTTTCCCTGCTGTTGAACACCAACGCGGTGTAGAAGAAGCAGAAGAACACGATAGCCAACGCATACAACAGCACGTACACAGGTTGACCGGGCTTGAGGGCTTCAGCCACGCTGTGCAACGTGTTCGCGAACCAGCCGGTACGCGTTCCCGAACTGAACCAGTTCAGGATGGTTGCCGGGAAGAGAATGATCGACGACGCGAAGATCGGCGGAATCACACCCGACATGTTCAGCTTCAGCGGCAGATGTGACGACTGTCCGCCGTAAATCTTGTTACCGACCTGGCGCTTCGCATAGTTCACGAGGATCTTGCGCTGACCGCGTTCGATGAACACGACCAGATACGTAACCGCCGCGATCAACGCGACGATGATGATCGCCGAGATGATGCTCATCGAACCGGTGCGAACCAGCTCGAACAGACCGCCGATTGCATTCGGAAAGCCTGCCGCGATACCACCGAAAATGATGATCGAGATGCCGTTGCCAAGACCGCGCTCCGTGATCTGCTCACCAAGCCACATCAGGAACATCGTGCCCGTCACCAGCGTGACCACCGTCGTCAGCCGGAACACCATGCCGGGATCCAGTACCAGGCCGGGCTGATTTTCCAGCGCCACCGCGATACCGAAAGCCTGGAAGGTTGCCAGAACCACCGTGAAGATCCGCGTGTACTGCGTGATCTTTCGTTGACCTGCCTGTCCTTCCTTCTTCAACGCCTCCATTTGCGGCGACACGATCGACAACAACTGCATGATGATCGAGGCCGAAATGTAGGGCATGATGCCCAACGCGAAAATCGTGAATCGTGACAGCGCGCCACCCGAGAACATGTTGAACATGCCAAGGATGCCGCCCGACTGGCTTTGGAACAACTTCGCCAGCTGATCCGGATCGATGCCGGGAACCGGAATATGCGCACCAATGCGGTAGACAACCAACGCCAGCAGCAGGAACACTGCACGCCGACGCAGATCGCCAAATTTCGCCGCGCTTCGACCGGGTTTTGCGAGACTCGGGCTGTTAGCCAAGAACCTTCTCCGATGCTAGTGCTAGTAACGGCGAAATCGCGTTACTCGGCGAACGAGCCGCCAGCGGCTTCGATTGCTGCACGGGCGCCCTTCGTTGCCGTCAGACCCTTCACCGTGACCTTGCGGGTGATCTCGCCGGTCTTGATGATCTTCGCGCTCTTGATGAGCTCGCCGACCAGACCCGCTTGCTTCAAAGCCAACAGATCGATTTCGTCGACCGGCAGCTTCTCGAGATCAGCCAGGCGCACTTGACCGACGAATTCCTTCGTCAGCGAAGTGAAGCCGCGCTTCGGCAGACGACGCTGCAGAGGCATCTGACCGCCTTCGAAGCCGACTTTGTGAAAGCCGCCCGAACGCGATTTCTGACCCTTGTGGCCGCGACCTGCAGTCTTGCCGAGGCCCGAACCGATGCCGCGACCGACGCGACGCTTAGCGTGCTTCGCGCCTTCTGCCGGCTTCAGGTTATTCAATTCCATGTTCAACTCCTTGGATCCTAGTCGGCGGCCTTAGCCGATGACCTTAACGAGGTACGAAACCTTGTTGATCATCCCGCGCACTGCCGGCGTGTCCTGCAGCTCGCTCACCGAGTTGAGGCGACGCAGGCCGAGGCCACGCACCGTAGCGCGGTGCGTTTCGCGGGTCCCGATCAGGCTCTTGACGAGCTGAATCTTGACAGTTTTCTCAGACATGATGACCTCGAGGCTTAGCCCAAAATATCTTCGACGGACTTGCCGCGCTTCGCCGCGATGTCGCCCGGCGTGGACTGCTTACGCAGACCGTCGAGCGTTGCACGAACGAGATTGTACGGGTTCGTCGAACCGTGGCTCTTGGCCACCACGTTCTGCACGCCCATCACGTCGAACACTGCGCGCATCGGGCCGCCTGCGATCACGCCAGTACCGTCCTTCGCCGGAGCGAGGAGGACTGCGGAAGCGCCATGCTTACCGTGCACTTCGTGTTGCAACGTACCGTTCTTGAGCGGCACCTTGAACATGTTGCGGCGGGCTTGCTCCATTGCCTTTTGAACGGCGACCGGAACTTCCTTCGCTTTGCCCTTGCCCATGCCGACGCGGCCATCGCCGTCGCCAACCACGGTCAGTGCGGCGAAACCGAGAATCCGGCCACCCTTCACGACCTTGGTCACGCGGTTGACCGAAATCATCTTTTCGCGCAGGCCGTCGTCGCGTTCGTCAGCCTGAACTTTCGCTTGCATCTTTGCCATGACGAATTCTTCCCTTAGAACTTGAGCCCGGCTTCGCGCGCGGCATCAGCCAGCGCTTTCACGCGGCCGTGGTAGCGGAAACCCGAGCGGTCAAAGGCGACGGATTCGATGCCGGCAGCCTTCGCCTTCTCGGCAATACGCTTGCCGATCAGGGTTGCAGCGTTGATGTTGCCGCCCTTGCCCGACTTGTCAGCCAGTTCAGCGCGCACTTCGGCTTCCAGCGTCGAGGCGCTTGCAAGCACCTTCGTGCCGCATGCCGAGAACACTTGCGCGTAGATATGCGTATTCGTGCGATGCACGGCGAGACGCGCGACCTGCAGCTCAGCGATCTTGATACGCGTCTGACGAGCGCGGCGCAGGCGAGATTGAGTCTTATCCATGATTGCGCACCCTTACTTCTTCTTCGTTTCTTTGAGGATCACGACCTCGTCGGCATAACGCACGCCCTTGCCCTTATAGGGCTCCGGCGGACGATAGCCACGAACTTCCGCCGCGACTTGGCCGACTTTCTGCTTGTCGATCCCCTTGATCACGATTTCGGTCTGCGTCGGGGTTTCAGCCTTGACGCCTTCCGGCATCTGGTGCACCACGGGGTGCGAGAAACCCAGCGACAGATTCAGCTTGTCGCCTTGCGCTTGTGCACGATAACCGACGCCAACCAGCGTCAGCTTGCGTTCGAAACCCTTGGTGACGCCATGCACCATGTTCGCCACCAGGGCGCGCATCGTGCCGGACATCGCGTTCGCTTCGCGGCTTTCGTCAGCCGGCGCGAAATTCAACGTACCGTTGTCGTTCGCCACGCTCACCAGCGGATTACCCGCTTGCGAGATCGTGCCGAGCGGACCCTTGACGGTGATGACGTCGCCCTTGACGGCCACTTCGGCGCCTTGCGGCAACGCGATCGGGCTCTTACCTACTCGAGACATGTTTCTTCTCCCTTCGGCGTTAAGCGACGTAGCAGATGACTTCGCCACCGACGCCGGTCTGGCGCGCCTTGCGGTCAGTCATCACACCCTTCGGCGTCGAGACGATTGCAACGCCCAGGCCATTCATCACCTGAGGAATGTCGTTGCGACCGCGGTACACGCGCAGACCAGGCTTCGAGACGCGCTCGAGGCGCTCGATAACCGGACGGCCAGCGTAGTACTTCAACGCGATGTTCAATTCCGACTTCGCACCTTCAGCCTTCACTGCGAAATCGTCGATATAACCTTCGTCCTTCAAAACCTGCGCAATCGCAACCTTGACTTTCGACGAGGGCATAGTCACCGAAACCTTCTCGACCATCTGCGCATTGCGGATGCGAGTCAGCATATCGGCGATAGGATCACTCATGCTCATTTATGTTTCTCCTATTACCAGCTCGCCTTGGTGAGGCCAGGGATTTCACCGCGGAATGCGATTTCGCGGATCTTGCTACGCGCGAGTCCGAACTTGCGGAACGTGCCGCGAGGACGACCCGTGATCGCGCAGCGGTTACGCTTGCGAGTGGGGTTCGAGTTACGCGGCAATTGTTGCAGCGCGAGACGGGCGATATAGCGTTCTTCGTCCGACTTGCTTGCGTCGTCGATCACAGCCTTCAGCTCAGCACGCTTCGGAGCGTACTTGGCTGCGAGGCGTGCGCGCTTCTTTTCACGTTCGATCAGTGCCAGTTTAGCCACGGTAACCTCAGTTTCTGAACGGGAACTTGAAGCCGGCGAGCAGCGCCTTTGCTTCGTCGTCACTCTTCGCGGTGGTCGTGATGCTGATGTTCAGCCCACGCAGCGCGTCGATCTTGTCGTAGTCAATTTCGGGGAAAATGATCTGCTCTTTCACACCGATGTTGTAGTTACCACGACCGTCGAATGCACGGCCCGAGACGCCACGGAAGTCGCGCACACGGGGGAGCGCAACCGTCACGAAGCGGTCCAGGAATTCGTACATGGCTTGACCGCGCAGCGTGACCATCGCGCCGATCGGGTAGCCTTGACGAATCTTGAAGCCCGCGATTGCCTTGCGCGCCTTCGTGATAACCGGCTTTTGGCCAGCGATCTTCGTCAGGTCGCCCACGGCGTTTTCGATAATCTTCTTGTCAGCGACCGCTTCGCCAAGACCCATGTTGAGGGTGATCTTGGTGATGCGCGGCACTTCCATGATGGACTTGTAGCCGAACTTTTCAACCAGTTGCGGCACAACCGTTTCTTTGTAAATTTCTTGCAGACGAGCCATTTTTTAACTCCGCGTCAGGCGTTAAGCGTGGCGCCGGTCGACTTCAAGAAGCGAACCTTCTTTCCATCTTCGACCTTGATGCCCACACGCGACGCCTTGCCATTCGCGTCGACCAATGCGACGTTCGAAATATGCAGCGGCATCGTTTTGGCTTCCACACCGCCCGTCGTACCCTTCATCGGGTTCGGCTTCACATGCTTCTTGACGAGGTTGATACCCTCGACCGTGACATGCTCTTCCGCAACGACCAGCACGGTACCGCGCTTGCCTTTGTCCTTGCCGGTAGTGACGATAACTTCGTCACCCTTGCGAATCTTGTTCATCGCGACTCCTTACAGCACTTCCGGCGCGAGCGAAACGATCTTCATGAATCGTTCGCTACGCAGTTCACGCGTCACCGGCCCGAAAATACGCGTGCCGATCGGCTCGAGCTTCGTGTTCAACAGTACGGCGGCATTGCCGTCGAACTTGATGAGCGAGCCATCCTGGCGACGCACGCCTTTGGCCGTGCGAACGACCACGGCGTTATAAATTTCGCCCTTCTTTACGCGTCCGCGCGGCGTCGCTTCCTTGACGGTCACCTTGATGATGTCGCCAATGCTAGCGTAACGACGCTTCGAACCGCCGAGCACCTTGATGCACATGACTTCACGCGCACCCGTGTTGTCGGCCACTTCAAGCCGAGTTTCGGTCTGGATCATGGTTTATCTTTCCCAACTTAATCCGGTCACACCACCATGGCGCATCCGGTCAGTCTTGGTCCCGTCAGCCAATCGGCTGCTTGGGTTAGAACAGGCAGCGAGGGCAGACGAAACCCGCCATCGCAATCCGGTGAATCTGTCGACTCAGGCTGGCGCCTGAACCGGCTTCCCCCACCAGTTTCGCCCGCGACGGGGCTCCCACAAAGAGGGAAGACCGAGATTATAACAAATAATCTCGGTCTTGCAAGCGAAACTTACTGCGACACTAGTTACTGCATCGCGGCACTACAACTACAGACTTAGATCACGCGCGCCGCTTCAACCAACTTCGATACAACCCAAGCCTTGGTTTTCGAAATCGGACGAGTTTCCTGGATTTCGACGAGATCGCCTTCGTTGTACGTATTGGCGTCATCATGCGCGTGGTACTTCTTCGAACGCACGACGTACTTGCCGTAGATCGGATGCTTCACGCGGTGCTCGACCAGAACGGTGACCGTCTTGTCCATCTTGTTGCTGACGACCTTGCCGACCAGCGTCCGCTTGAGCGAGGTTTTTACGCTATCGTTCATTTCTGGTTCGCCTTCTCAGTCAGGACGGTCCGCACACGTGCGATGTCGCGACGAACCTTCTTCAGCTGGCTCGTGTTCGTGAGCTGCTGGGTCGCGAGTTGCATGCGCAGGCCGAATTGCGCCTTCAGCAGGTCCGTCAGCTCTTTGTTGAGCGCGGCCTGGTCTTTCTGGTGAAGTTCAGATGCCTTCATCATTTACTCCTTAGGCGCCGAGCTGACGCACGACGAAGTACGTCTTGAGCGGCAGCTTGGCTGCAGCCAGACGGAACGCTTCGCGCGCCAGTTCTTCGGTGACACCGTCCATTTCGTACAGCATCTTGCCCGGTTGAATTTCAGCGACGTAGTACTCCGGGTTACCCTTACCATTACCCATACGTACTTCTGCCGGCTTCTGCGAAATCGGCTTGTCCGGGAAAATGCGGATCCAGATCCGGCCACCACGCTTGATGTGACGCGTCATTGCACGACGCGCGGCTTCGATTTGACGCGCGGTCAAACGGCCGCGACCGATAGCCTTCAGACCGTATTCACCGAACGACACCGCGTTGCCGCGCGTCGCCTTGCCGGTGTTACGACCTTTCTGCTCTTTGCGATACTTTCTGCGTTTCGGTTGCAGCATCGTTATTCTCCACTCTTCGCGTCACCGCCAGCGCCGCCACGACGGGGACCGCCGCGACGAGCACCTGCCGGAGCGCCTTCGCCATCACGGCGCGGACGGCGATCGCCACCCGGACGTGCGTTGCGGCGCGGACGCTTGTCTTCCGCCACTTCTTCCACCACCGGCGCTTCATTACGGCCCAGCGTGTCGCCCTTGTAGACCCACACCTTCACGCCGATGATGCCGTACGTGGTTTTCGCTTCCGACGTTGCGTAGTCGATATCGGCACGCAGCGTATGGAGGGGCACGCGACCTTCGCGATACCACTCGGTACGAGCGATTTCGATACCGTTAAGACGGCCCGCGCTCATGATCTTGATACCTTGCGCGCCAAGGCGCATGGCATTCTGCATCGCACGCTTCATCGCGCGACGGAACATGATCCGGCGTTCGAGCTGTTGCGTGATCGAGTCAGCGATCAGCTGAGCATCGGTTTCCGGCTTGCGAATTTCTTCGATGTTGACGTGAACCGGAACGCCCATGCGCTTCTGCAGTTCAGCCTTCAACAGTTCGATGTCTTCGCCCTTCTTGCCGATGACCACGCCCGGACGCGAGCTGTAAATCGTGATGCGCGCGTTCTTTGCCGGACGCTCGATGATGACGCGACCAACCGAAGCGTTCTTCAGCTTCTTCTTCAGGTACTCACGAACACCGATGTCTTCCTGGAGCATCGCCGCGAAGTTGCTGTTGTTCGCATACCAGCGCGAAGCCCAGTTGCGGCTGACGGCCAAACGGAAGCCAGTCGGATGAATTTTTTGTCCCATCGTATGGCTCCTTAATTCCCGACCGTCACAGTGATGTGACAGGATTGCTTCTCGATGCGGTTACCACGACCCTTAGCGCGTGCGGTAAAACGCTTCAACGAAGCAGCCTTGTCGATATAGATGCTCGTGATCTTGAGCTCATCGATATCGGCGCCTTCGTTGTGTTCCGCATTCGCGATCGCAGACAGCACGACCTTCTTGACGATACCCGCCGCCTTCTTCGGCGAGAACGTCAGAACGTTCAGCGCCTTGTCGACCGGCAAACCACGAATCTGGTCAGCCACAAGGCGCGTTTTCTGCGCCGAGATGCGGGCACCGCGATGAATTGCTTTCACTTCCATCTTGATAGCCCCTTATTTCTTGGCCTTCTTGTCGGCCGCGTGACCCTTGAACGTACGGGTCAATGCGAACTCGCCAAGCTTGTGGCCGACCATGTTTTCCGTGACATACACCGGAACGTGCTGACGGCCGTTGTGAACAGCGATCGTCAGACCGATGAAGTCCGGGAGAATCGTCGAGCGACGCGACCAGGTCTTGATCGGCTTCTTGTCGCGCGTAGCTGCAGCCGACTCAACTTTCTTCAGCAAATGAGCGTCGCAGAACGGACCTTTTTTAGCAGAACGTGTCATTGCCTACTCCTTAACGCTTGTGACGGCGCTGGACGATCATCGTCGTCGTGCGCTTGTTGCTACGGGTGCGATAACCCTTAGTCGGCGTGCCCCACGGGCTCACCGGATCGCGACCTGCAGCCGTCTTGCCTTCACCACCGCCGTGCGGGTGATCGACCGGGTTCATTGCAACGCCGCGCACCGTCGGACGGATACCACGCCAGCGGTTCGCGCCAGCCTTACCGATTTGACGGAGGCTATGCTCTTCGTTGCCCACTTCACCGATCGTTGCGCGGCACTCGACGTGCACGCGGCGGATTTCGCCCGAACGCAGACGAACCTGCGCGTAGACGCCTTCGCGCGCCAGCAGCATCGCGGACGTACCAGCCGAACGCGCGATTTGCGCACCCTTGCCCGGCAGCATTTCGATGCAGTGGATCGTGGTACCGACCGGAATGTTGCGGATCGGCAGCGTGTTGCCTGCGCGGATCGGCGCTTCCGAACCGGACATGAGCTGCGTACCAACGACCACGCCCTTCGGCGCGATGATGTAGCGACGCTCACCGTCTGCGTAAAGAACCAGCGCGATGTTCGCGCTACGGTTCGGGTCGTACTCGAGACGCTCGACCTTTGCCGGAATGCCGTCCTTGTTGCGACGGAAGTCGACGATACGGTAGTGCTGCTTATGACCACCGCCCTTATGACGCGTGGTGATGCGGCCGTTGTTGTTACGGCCGGCGGTCACGGACTGCGAATCGAGCAGCGCCGCAAACGGCTTGCCCTTATGCAGATCCTTGTTGACCACCTTGACCATCGCGCGGCGACCCGGCGAAGTCGGCTTAACTTTAACGATTGCCATGATTACTTGGCCTCCGCTTCAAAGTTGATTTCCTGGCCGGGCTTCAAGCAGACGTACGCCTTCTTCACGTCCTTGCGCTTGCCGTTGAAGCGGCCAAAGCGCTTGGCTTTACCCTTCGTGACGAGCACGTTGACGGAATTGACTTCGACCTTGAACAGCAGCTCGACAGCAGCCTTTACTTCCTGCTTCGTGGCGTCCGGGGCGACTTCGAACACGACTTGTTCGTTCTTGTCGGCCACCAGCGTCGCCTTTTCGGAGATCACCGGCGCGAGCAGAACTTGCATCAAACGATGATCGTTTTTGCGAATCTCGCTCATGACAGCAACTCCTCGATCTGAGCGACCGCAGCCTTCGTGATCAGAATCTTCTTGAAGTAGATCAGCGAGAGCGGGTCGGCGTAACGCGGCTCGACAACGGCCACGTGGGCCAGATTGCGCGACGCGAGGTACAGGTTCTCGTCGACCGTATCGGTGATGACCAACACGGAATCGAGACCCATCGCCTTGAATTTATCGGCCAACAGCTTGGTCTTCGGCGCTTCAAGCGCGAGGTCTTCGACCACCGAGATACGGCCTTCGCGAGCCAATTGCGAGAAGATCGAGCAGAGACCTGCGCGATGCATCTTCTTGTTGACCTTGTGCGAGAAGTTTTCTTCCGGCGAATTCGGGAAGATACGACCACCGCCACGCCACAACGGGCTCGACGACATACCGGCACGAGCGCGACCCGTACCTTTTTGACGCCACGGCTTTTTGGTGGTGTGCTTGACCTGCTCACGATCCTTCTGAGCGCGGTTGCCGCTACGTGCATTGGCTTGATAAGCCACGACGACCTGGTGAATCAGGGCTTCGTTGTAATCGCGACCGAACACGACGTCCGATGCGTTCACGCCAGCAGCTTCCTGACCATTGGCATTCAGGAGCTTAAGTTCCATTATTTCGCTCCTTTCACAGCACGCGTCTTGACGGCCGGCGTCACGAATACCTTGCCGCCCTTCGCACCCGGAACCGCGCCGCGAACCAGCAGCAGATTGCGGTCGGCGTCGATGCGAGCGATTTCGAGATTCTGAACCGTGACGGTTTCGTCACCGAGGTGACCCGTCATGCGCTTACCCGGGAACACACGACCCGGATCCTGCGCCATACCGATCGAACCCGGAACGTTGTGCGAACGCGAGTTACCGTGCGAGGCACGACCTGAGGCGAAGTTGTAACGCTTGATGGTACCGGCGTAGCCCTTACCAATCGACGTACCTTGCACGTCGACCTTCTGGCCAACTTCGAAAATGTCCGTACCGATCACAGCGCCGTTCGCCAATTCGGCGGCCTTCGCGGATTCGATCTGGAATTCTTTGAGGATTTCACCAGCTTGAACGCCGGCTTTGGCGAGGTGACCCGCCAGCGGCTTCGTCACGCGCGATGCGCGGCGAGCACCGAATGCAACCTGAACGGCGGTATAACCATCCGTTTCAACGGTCTTGATCTGCGTCACGCGGTTGTCCGACACGTCCAGCACGGTGACGGGAATCGAGTCCCCTTCAGGCGTGAAGATACGGGTCATGCCAACCTTGCGACCTACGAGTCCAAGGCTCATCGTTTTCTCCATTCCCGACTGCGATTGGTCGGGGCTGATTACAAAATGTCCACTTCGTTACGAGAAACTGGGCGGACTTTTTTGCGCAAGTGCGCGAAAAGCCTTGGAGTATAACAAGGCTTTTCGTTTTCTGCAAGCAATCAAAGACTTAGCTTCACCCGAAAACCCGGTGAAGCTCTAGAGGCTTACTGCAGCTTGATTTCGACGTCGACGCCAGCCGGCAGGTCGAGCTTCATCAGCGCGTCGACCGTCTTGTCGGTCGGATCGACGATGTCCATCAGGCGCTGATGCGTACGGATTTCGAGCTGATCGCGCGACGTCTTGTTGACGTGCGGCGAACGCAGAATGTCAAAGCGCTGAATGCGCGTCGGCAGCGGCACCGGGCCACGGACGATTGCACCAGTCCGTTTCGCCGTATCGACGATTTCGGCTGCCGATTGATCGATCAGGCGATAGTCGAATGCTTTCAGACGGATACGGATTTTTTGGTTCTGCATGACGATTCCTTAAAAGAGCGAGGCGATGTTGCACCGCCGATTTGGCAAAAGAGCGAGAGACCGGGCATTCGCTTGGTGCGAACACCCGGCCTCGGTCACGTTACTTCAGTACTGCAACGACAGGTGAGCCCGAGATTTTACTCGATAATCTTGGCAACCACACCTGCGCCGACGGTACGGCCGCCTTCGCGGATAGCGAAGCGCAGACCTTCTTCCATGGCGATCGGTGCAATCAGCTTCACCGTGATCGACACGTTGTCGCCCGGCATCACCATTTCCTTGTCCTTCGGCAGCTCGATCGAGCCCGTCACGTCCGTCGTACGGAAGTAGAACTGCGGACGGTAGTTGTTGAAGAACGGCGTGTGGCGGCCGCCTTCGTCCTTGCTCAGCACGTACACTTCGGCCGTGAAGTGCGTGTGCGGCGTGATCGAACCCGGCTTGGCCAGAACCTGGCCACGCTCCACGTCTTCACGCTTCGTGCCGCGCAGCAGGATACCGACGTTGTCGCCCGCTTGACCTTGGTCCAGCAGCTTGCGGAACATTTCCACGCCCGTGCAAGTCGTCTTCACCGTCGGCTTGATACCGACGATTTCGATTTCCTCGCCAACCTTCACCACGCCGCGCTCCACGCGACCCGTCACCACCGTGCCGCGACCCGAGATCGAGAACACATCTTCCACCGGCATCAGGAAGGCGCCGTCCACTGCGCGCTCCGGCGTCGGGATGTACGTGTCCAGCGCGTCGGCCAGATTCATGATCGCCACTTCGCCCAGCTCGCCCGTGTCGCCTTCCAGCGCCAGCTTGGCCGAGCCCTTGATGATCGGCGTGTCGTCGCCCGGAAAGTCGTACTTCGACAGAAGCTCGCGCACTTCCATTTCGACGAGTTCGAGCAGCTCGGCGTCGTCCACCATGTCGCACTTGTTCAGGAACACGATGATGTAAGGCACGCCGACCTGACGCGCCAACAGGATGTGCTCACGCGTTTGCGGCATCGGGCCGTCAGCGGCCGAGCACACCAGGATTGCGCCGTCCATCTGCGCTGCGCCCGTGATCATGTTCTTCACATAGTCAGCGTGGCCCGGGCAATCGACGTGTGCGTAGTGGCGGTTAGCCGTTTCGTACTCGACGTGCGCGGTGTTGATGGTGATACCACGTGCCTTTTCTTCCGGCGCTGCATCGATCTGGTCGTATGCTTTCGCTTCGCCGCCGAACTTCTTGGTCAGCACCGTCGTGATCGCTGCCGTCAGCGTGGTCTTGCCGTGGTCAACGTGACCGATCGTGCCCACGTTCACGTGCGGCTTGGTCCGCTCGAATTTACCTTTTGCCATGATTACCTTCTTTCAGAGATTGTTTATCGGTTAAAGCTTATGGCTCGCCGAATGACTTGCAGGGCTTACTTGCCCTTGGCGTTGATGATCGCTTCGGCAACGTTACGCGGAGCTTCAGCATAGTGCTTGAATTCCATCGTGTACGTAGCACGGCCTTGCGACAGCGAGCGCAGCGAGGTCGAGTAGCCGAACATTTCCGACAGCGGTACTTCGGCGCGAACGATCTTGCCGCCGCCGATCATGTCTTCCATGCCCTGGACGATACCGCGACGGCCCGACAAGTCGCCCATCACGTTGCCCATGTAATCTTCCGGCGTTTCGACTTCCACGGCCATCATCGGTTCGAGGATGACCGGGCTTGCCTTGCGCATTGCTTCCTTGAAGGCCATCGAACCGGCCATGCGGAACGCGTTTTCGTTCGAGTCGACGTCGTGGTACGAACCGAACGTCAGGTGAACCTTCACGTCGACGACCGGGAAGCCAGCGAGCACGCCCGACTTCAGCGTTTCCTGGATACCCTTGTCCACCGCCGGGATGTATTCGCGCGGAATCACACCGCCCTTGATCTCGTCCAGGAACTCGTAGCCCTTGCCCTGCTCGTTCGGCTCGAGCGTGATGACCGCGTGACCATACTGGCCGCGACCACCCGACTGCTTGACGAACTTGCCGTCGACATCGGCAGCCGTCGCGCGGATCGTTTCGCGGTACGCAACCTGCGGCTTGCCGACGGTTGCTTCAACGCCGAATTCACGCTTCATCCGGTCGACCAGAATTTCGAGGTGGAGCTCGCCCATACCCGAGATGATGGTCTGGCCCGACTCTTCGTCCGTTTGAACGCGGAACGACGGATCTTCTTGAGCCAGACGGTTCAGCGCCAGACCCATCTTTTCCTGGTCGGGCTTCGTCTTCGGCTCAACTGCCTGCGAAATCACCGGCTCCGGGAAAATCATGCGTTCGAGCACGATCGGGCTCTGCGGGTCGCACAGCGTGTCGCCCGTGGTCGCTTCCTTCAGGCCCACGGCTGCCGCGATGTCGCCTGCGCGCACTTCCTTGATTTCTTCGCGCTGGTTCGCGTGCATCTGCAGAATACGACCCAGACGTTCCTTCTTGTCCTTGGTCGCGTTCAGCACGGTGTCACCCGAATTGACCACACCCGAATACACACGGAAGAAGATCAGCTGACCGACGAACGGGTCGGTCATGATCTTGAATGCCAGCGACGAGAATTTTTCGTCGTCGGCAGCACGGCGCTCGCCCTTCTCACCGTTTTCGAGTTCACCCGTAACCGGCGGAATGTCGACCGGCGACGGCAGGAAGTCGATCACGGCGTCTAGCATGCGCTGCACGCCCTTGTTCTTGAACGCGGTGCCGCACAGCATCGGCTGAATTTCGCACGCGATGGTCCGGTCGCGGATCGCCTTGACGATTTCCGCTTCGGTCAGCTCTTCGCCGCCGAGGTACTTTTCCATCAGTTCTTCGCTGGCTTCGGCAGCCGACTCGATCATCTTCTCGCGCCACTCGTTGCACGTGTCGACGAGTTCAGCGGGGATGTCGACGTAGTCGAACTTCGTGCCCTGGGACGCTTCGTCCCAAATGATCGCCTTCATCTTGAGAAGGTCGACCACGCCCTTGAAGTTTTCTTCCGAGCCGATCGGCACGACGACGGGAACCGGGTTCGCCTTCAGACGCGTCTTCAACTGGTCATAGACCTTGAAGAAGTTTGCGCCAGTGCGGTCCATCTTGTTGACGAACGCGAGACGCGGAACCTTGTACTTGTTAGCCTGACGCCACACGGTTTCCGACTGCGGCTGCACGCCGCCCACTGCACAGTAGACCATGCACGCGCCGTCGAGGACGCGCATCGAGCGCTCCACTTCGATCGTGAAGTCGACGTGCCCCGGGGTATCGATGATGTTGATGCGGTGCTCGGGATAGTTGCCGCCCATGCCCTTCCAGAAGGCCGTGGTAGCAGCCGACGTGATGGTGATGCCGCGCTCCTGCTCCTGCTCCATCCAGTCCATCGTTGCAGCGCCGTCGTGAACTTCGCCGATCTTGTGGTTCACGCCCGTGTAAAACAGGATGCGCTCGGTCGTCGTCGTTTTGCCGGCGTCGATGTGAGCGCTAATACCGATGTTGCGGTAGCGCTCGATAGGTGTCTTGCGAGCCACTTTGGATCCTTTTTTGGTCGACCCGCCGACTCGATCTATAACGAGCCGGCAGCGTCCTAACACAAACGGGCGAGGCGCCTGGAGTAGCGCACCCGCCCTTATTTTTCCGTTTGCCCTACGAGCGGGAGCTTAGAAACGGAAATGCGAGAATGCCTTGTTGGCCTCTGCCATGCGGTGAACTTCGTCGCGCTTCTTCATCGCGCCGCCACGGCCTTCTGCCGCTTCGGAGAGTTCGCCTGCAAGACGCAGGGCCATCGACTTTTCGCTGCGCTTCTTCGCGGCTTCACGCAACCAACGCATCGCCAATGCCATACGACGCGAGGGACGCACTTCGACCGGAACTTGGTAGTTGGCACCACCAACGCGACGGCTCTTCACTTCGACCACCGGCTTCACGTTGTTGAGCGCAACCGTGAACACTTCCAGCGGGTCCTTGCCACCCTTGGTCTGGATCTGTTCAAAAGCGCCGTACACGATACGCTCGGCAACCGACTTCTTGCCTGAGAGCATCAGCACGTTCATGAACTTGGCTACATCTACGTTGCCGAATTTCGGGTCCGGCAACACTTCCCGCTTGGGGACTTCGCGACGACGCGGCATGATTCTTCCTTTACCTTTTCAGTTGGAGCCGACTCTGAACGAGTCTTTAAGCTCCGCGGCCACCAACAAACCCGATCCATCTTTTCGACAAAACCAGCTTGGCCGGGTGACCACTTACTCGATAGCACTGGCATCCAGTACCACCGCCTAAACCGCCTTACGGCGACCTCAAACAACTTGCAGATGACTGCAGACCGGCGACTTACTTGCCAGCCTTCGCGCGCTTCGCACCGTACTTCGAACGAGCTTGCTTACGATCCTTGACGCCCTGGGTATCCAGCGAGCCGCGAACCATGTGGTAACGCACGCCAGGCAAGTCCTTGACACGACCGCCGCGAATCAGCACGACCGAGTGTTCTTGCAGGTTGTGGCCTTCACCACCGATGTACGAAATAACTTCGAAACCGTTCGTCAGGCGAACCTTCGCAACCTTACGAAGTGCCGAGTTCGGCTTCTTAGGCGTCGTGGTGTACACACGAGTGCACACGCCACGACGCTGGGGGCAGTCCTGCAGGGCCGGCGACTTGCTCTTCGTCGTTTCCGACGTGCGGCCTTTGCGAACCAATTGATTGATGGTTGGCATCGTTTATTCCTGAAAATGATCAAATTCGGCGCGATTCTCGACGGGCAAAGCGTCGGAAAATGCGCGTCTAACGTTCTCGAAGAAGCTCGATCCCTTGTCGTACGCGGCGCTAAGCCGGTTCCGAAAACGGACCAAGAACGAGAACCTAGCATGATATGCTGAAAATCCCAATTGGGTCAACACGTTGCGCGCATTTCGGAGTACCGCGCAAAGCGTTGGCTTATTCAGTCGTCACGACATCCAGCAACTCGTCGCCGAAACGCTCCAGCTTGCGCGCGCCGATGCCCGGGATATGACGCAGATCATCCACCGTATCGGGATCGCTTCGAGCTATTTCGGCAAGCGTGGCGTCATGAAAAATGACGTAGGCCGGCACGCCGTCGCTCTTGGCGGTTTCTGCGCGCCAAATGCGCAGACGCTCCCAGCGAGACTTCTGCCGTTGCGACATGCCCGTGGTCGGATCGGCGCGTTCCCGCGTGCGTCCCGACGATTGCCGGCTACGCACCGGCTTCACGTATTTGCGCAGCGTGACGTGCTCCTCGCCTTTCAGCACGGGCTTGCTCGCATCGGTGAGAACGAGCGCGCCGAAGCCGTCGTGGTCGATCGCCAAATAGCCAAAAGCGACGAGCTGCCGAAACACCGCGCGCCACTCCGGCTCGGAAAGCGCGGCGCCGACGCCGAACGTCGATAAATTCTCGTGTCCGCGCTGTAGGACCTTTTCGCTGCGCGACCCGCGCAGAATGTCGATCAGATGTCCCGCGCCGAAATGGAAGCCGCTCGCTTTGCGCGCGCGGAAGACGCAGGACAGCGCCATTTGCGCTTCGCGCGTGGCATCGAACGACGCGGGCGGTTCCAGGCATGTATCGCAGTTGCCGCACGGTTGGCTCGTCTCGCCGAAATAAGCCAGCAGCCGCACCCGCCGGCAGGCAGCCGTTTCGCACAAGCCAAGAAGCGCATCGAGCTTGCCGGTCTGTACGCGTTTGTGGGCTTCGTCGGCTTCGGATTCGTCGATCATCTTGCGCTGCTGCACGACATCGCCGAGTCCGTAAGCCATCCACGCGTTCGCCGGCATGCCGTCACGACCCGCGCGTCCGGTTTCCTGATAGTAGCCCTCGACGCTCTTTGGCAAGTCCAGATGCGCGACGAAGCGCACATCTGGTTTATCGATACCCATGCCGAACGCAATCGTCGCGCACATCACGACGCCTTCCTCGCGCTGAAACATCTCCTGATGCTTCTGCCGCGTCTCGAATTCCATGCCCGCGTGATACGGCAGCGCGCGCACGCCCTGCCCCTTCAGCCACTCGGCGGTCTCTTCCACCTTGCGACGCGACAGACAATAAACGACGCCTGCGTCCGTCGTGCCGTCCGTATTCGTATGCTCGGCGCGGATGAAATCGAGTAACTGCGAGCGTGCGTTGTCCTTCTCGACAATCCGGTAACGGATATTCGGCCGATCGAAACTCGATACGAAGATACGCGCGTCGTCGAGCGCCAGCCGATGCACGATCTCGTCGCGCGTGATCGCGTCCGCGGTCGCCGTGAGCGCAATGCGCGGCACCGAAGGGAACCGTTCGTGCAGCACGGAAAGCTGGATGTACTCCGGGCGAAAATCGTGTCCCCATTGCGACACGCAATGCGCTTCGTCAATGGCAAAAAGACCCACGCGCGCGCTTTCGAGCAATTCTAGAAAGCGCGGCGTCATGAGACGTTCGGGCGCCACATACAAAAGGTCGATGGTGCCGTTGCGCAGCGCGCGCTCCGTGGCGGCGGCCTCCGCGCCGGAGAGCGTCGAGTTCAAGTACGCCGCGCGCACGCCAAGCTCGGTGAGCGCCGCGACCTGATCCTGCATCAACGCAATCAACGGCGACACGACGATTCCCGCGCCGAAACCCGCCTCCTTGCGCACGAGCGACGGAATTTGATAGCAAAGCGATTTGCCGCCGCCCGTCGGCATGAGCACGAGCGAGTCGCCACCGTTGGCGACGTGTTCGACGATATCCGCCTGCTGTCCGCGAAAAGCCGGATAGCCGAAAACTTCCTTGAGGATCTGCAGCGGACGGGACATGGACGGGAGACGCTCACTACAACATGGAGATACCGAATTCTAACAACGCATGCTCGCCTGCCGAGGCGCTCGTTGCAGCGTTAGCCAATCGGCAGAGTGGAAATCGTCGAAAACGAACCGGCGAAAAAAAACCGCCCGGCTAAAAGCCGAGCGGTTCGATGTTGCAACCGACAATCCAGCGAGAGAACTTACTCGTTGGTATGCGGCGCCTGCTCCGTTGCCGGGGTTTCCGGCGTACCGAAATCGAATGCCTCTTCAGCAGCGATCTGGTCGAAGCGTTCGCGATCCGACATTTCCTTGCTCTTGCGCGCCTTGTGGAACGCGAGACCCGTACCAGCCGGAATCAGACGGCCGACGATCACGTTTTCCTTCAGGCCACGCAGATCATCACGCTTGCCCATGATCGCCGCTTCGGTCAGCACGCGGGTCGTTTCCTGGAACGACGCCGCCGAGATGAACGAATCGGTCGACAGAGAAGCCTTCGTGATACCGAGCAGCACGTTTTCGTACGTGGCCGGACGCTTGTCGTCCGCGGTCATGCGGTCGTTCTCATCGAGCATGTCCGACCGCTCGACTTGTTCGCCCGGGATGAAGCGCGTGTCGCCGTTGTCCGTGATCTGGACCCGACGCAGCATCTGACGCACGATAACTTCAATGTGCTTGTCGTTGATCTTCACGCCTTGCAGACGGTACACGTCCTGCACTTCGTCCACGATGTAACGCGACAGCGCCTCGATACCCTGCAAACGCAGGATATCGTGCGGATCGGCAGGACCGTCGACGATCATTTCGCCCTTGTTGACGACCTGACCATCGTGCACCAGCACCTGCTTTTCCTTCGCGATCAGGAACTCGTGCTGATTGCCTTCGAGGTCCGTGATAACGAGACGCTGCTTGCCCTTCGTGTCCTTACCGAACGACGTCGTGCCCGTGACTTCCGCCAGAATGCCAGCGTCCTTCGGCGAGCGCGCTTCGAACAGTTCGGCCACGCGCGGCAGACCACCGGTAATGTCACGCGTCTTCTGCGCTTCAACCGGAATACGTGCCAGCACTTCACCAACCTGCACTTGCTGACCATCCTTTACGGTGATCAGTGCGCCGACCTGGAAGCCGATCTGCACCGAATGCTCGGTGTTCGGGATCTTCACTTCCTCGCCGTTCGCGTCGAGCAGCTTCACCTGCGGACGCACGCTCTTCGAAGCCTGCGAACCACGGCGCTTCACGTCGATTACGACGAGCGTCGAAAGACCCGTGACGTCGTCGATCTGCTTCGCGACCGTCACGCCTTCCTCGACGTTTTCGAACTTCACCGTACCGCCCCACTCGGTGATGATCGGACGCGTCAGCGGATCCCATTGAGCCAGTTGCGAACCGGCCTTGATCTGCGCGCCGTCGAGTTGCAGCAACGTGGCGCCGTACGGGATCTTGTGACGTTCACGCTCGCGACCGAGGTCGTCCGCGATGATCGCCTCGCCCGAACGCGAGATGACGACTTGCTCGCCCTTCGCGTTGGTGACGTAACGCATCGTGGCCGTGAAGCGCACCGTACCGTTCGACTTCGCTTCGACCGTCGAAGCAACCGCCGCACGCGATGCCGCGCCACCGATGTGGAACGTACGCATCGTAAGCTGCGTGCCCGGTTCACCGATCGACTGCGCCGCGATCACACCAACCGCTTCGCCGACGTTCACGCGCGAACCACGACCCAGGTCGCGGCCATAGCACGAAGCGCACAGGCCATAACGCGTTTCGCAGGTCAACGGCGTGCGCACGCGCACTTCGTCGATACCGAGGCGTTCGATTTCCTCGACCGCGTCTTCATCGAGCAGATCGCCCGATGCGTACAGCGTTTCTTGCGTTTCCGGATTGACGACGTCCGCCACCGCGACGCGACCGAGAATACGGTCACGCAGCGCTTCGACGACTTCACCGCCTTCGACCAACGCCTTCATCGCCACGCCGTTCGACGTGCCGCAATCTTCTTCGACGACGACCAGATCCTGCGTCACGTCGACGAGACGGCGCGTCAGGTAACCCGAGTTCGCCGTCTTCAACGCCGTATCCGCCAGACCCTTACGTGCACCGTGCGTCGAGATGAAGTACTGCAGCACGTTCAGGCCTTCGCGGAAGTTCGCGGTGATCGGCGTCTCGATGATCGAGCCGTCCGGCTTCGCCATCAGGCCGCGCATACCGGCGAGCTGACGAATCTGCACCGCGGAACCGCGCGCGCCCGAGTCGGCCATCATGTAGATCGAGTTGAACGATTCCTGACGCGTTTCCTTGCCGTCACGATCCGTCACCGGCTCTGTTGCAAGCTGTTCCATCATCGCCTTGCCGACCGCTTCCGACGTTGCCGACCAGATGTCGACCACGTTGTTGTAGCGTTCTTGCGCGGTGACGAGACCCGACATGTACTGACGGTCGTATTCCTTCACCTTCTTCGCGGCGTCACCGACGATCGTCTCTTTCTGCGGCGGCACGAGCATGTCGTCCACGCAGATCGAGATGCCGGCGCGCGTTGCAAGACGGAAACCCATTTGCATCAGCTGGTCGGCGAAGATCACCGTTTCGCGCAGACCGCACTTGCGGAACGCCGTGTTGATCAGACGCGAAATTTCCTTCTTCTTCAACGGCTTGTTCAGCACGGTGAAGGGCAGCCCCGGCGGCAGAATTTCCGACAGGATCGAGCGGCCGACCGTCGTTGCGAACAACGAGATCTTCGGCACGAACTTCGGCGCGCCTTCGCTCTGGTCTTCGTTGTGGACCATTTCCGTGATCCGCACGTTGACGCGCGATGCCAGCTCGACTTCCTTGTTCTCGTACGCGCGAATCACTTCCGACACGCCCGTGAACGTCATGCCTTCGCCCTTGCCATTCACCGCTTCACGCGATGCATAGTAAAGACCCAGCACGATATCCTGCGACGGCACGATCGACGGGTCGCCGTTGGCCGGGAACAGAACGTTGTTCGACGCGAGCATCAGCGTACGCGCTTCCATCTGCGCTTCCAGCGACAGCGGCACGTGAACGGCCATCTGGTCACCGTCGAAGTCGGCGTTGAACGCCGCGCAAACGAGCGGGTGCAGCTGAATTGCCTTACCTTCGATCAGCACCGGCTCGAAAGCCTGAATGCCGAGTCGGTGAAGCGTAGGCGCGCGGTTCAGCATGACCGGATGTTCGCGAATGACTTCTTCGAGAATGTCCCACACCACGGGCGTCTGGTTCTCGACTTCCTTCTTCGCGGCCTTGATGGTCGTAGCTACGCCCATCACTTCCAGCTTGTTGAAGATGAAAGGCTTGAACAGTTCGAGCGCCATCAGCTTCGGCAGACCGCACTGATGCAGCTTCAACGTCGGGCCGACCACGATCACCGAACGGCCCGAATAGTCGACACGCTTACCGAGCAAGTTCTGACGGAAACGACCGCCTTTACCCTTGATCATGTCGGCGAGCGACTTCAGCGGACGCTTGTTCGCACCCGTCATTGCCTTACCGCGACGACCGTTGTCGAGCAGCGAATCGACGGCTTCCTGCAGCATCCGCTTTTCGTTGCGGACGATGATTTCAGGCGCCTTCAGTTCGAGCAGACGCTTCAACCGGTTGTTACGGTTGATCACGCGGCGATAAAGGTCGTTCAGGTCCGACGTCGCGAAACGGCCGCCATCCAGCGGCACGAGCGGACGCAGTTCCGGCGGCAGCACCGGCAGCACTTCGAGCACCATCCAGTCAGGCTTGATGCCCGAACGCTGGAAAGCCTCGAGCACTTTAAGGCGCTTTGCGTACTTCTTGATCTTCGCTTCCGAACCCGTGTTCTTGAGTTCGGTGCGCAGCATCTCGACCTGTTCGTCGATGTTGATCGAACGCAGCAGTTCGCGCACGCCTTCCGCGCCCATCTCGGCGCGGAATTCGTCACCGTACTCTTCGACCTTGTTGTAGTAATCCTCTTCGGTCATGATCTGCCGCGCTTTCAGCGGCGTCATGCCCGGATCGATCACCACGTATGCCTCGAAGTACAGCACGCGTTCGATGTCGCGCAGCGTCATGTCGAGCACCATGCCCAGACGCGACGGCAGCGACTTCAAGAACCAGATGTGCGCAACCGGCGAGGCCAGTTCGATATGGCCCATGCGCTCGCGACGCACCTTGGCGAGCGTCACTTCGACGCCGCACTTTTCGCAGATCACGCCGCGGTGCTTCAGACGTTTGTACTTGCCGCAAAGGCATTCGTAGTCCTTGATCGGACCAAAAATCTTCGCGCAGAACAGACCGTCCCGCTCCGGCTTGAAGGTACGGTAGTTGATGGTCTCCGGCTTCTTCACTTCGCCGAATGACCACGAACGGATCTTGTCGGGCGAAGCCAGACCGATCTTGATCGCGTCGAATACTTCTTCTTGCTGGACTTGCTTGAATAGATCGAGCAGAGCTTTCATTGCTTTCTCTCCGTAGTCCGATTAGTTGCGGTCGAGATCGATATCGATACCGAGCGAGCGGATTTCCTTCACCAACACGTTGAAGGATTCCGGCATGCCGGCGTCGATCACGTGATCGCCCTTGACCAGGTTCTCATAAACCTTGGTCCGGCCTGTCACGTCGTCCGACTTGACCGTCAGCATTTCCTGCAGCACGTACGACGCGCCGTACGCTTCGAGCGCCCACACTTCCATTTCACCGAAACGCTGGCCACCGAACTGCGCCTTACCACCCAGCGGCTGCTGCGTGACGAGCGAGTACGGGCCGGTCGAACGCGCGTGCATCTTGTCGTCGACCAAGTGATGCAGTTTCAGGTAGTGCATGTAGCCAACCGTGACCGTACGCTCGAACGGTTCGCCCGTTCGGCCGTCGTGCAGCGTGACCTGATTCTTCGAAGGCGTCATGCCGAGGTTCTTCGCGATGTCATCCGGATAAGCCAGATTCAGCGCGCGCGACATTTCGTCTTCCGTTGCGCCGTCGAACACCGGCGTTGCGAACGGCACACCTTCGCGCAGGTTCTTCGCCAGTTCGACGATTTCGTCGTCGGAGAAGCTTTCCAGCTCTTCCTTGCGGCCCGACTCGTTGTAGATCTGGGTCAGGAACTGACGCAGTTCTTCGATCTTCGCCTGACGCTGCAGCATTTCACCGATACGCCAGCCAAGACCCTTCGCGGCCCAGCCCAGATGCACTTCGAGAATCTGACCCACGTTCATCCGCGACGGCACGCCGAGCGGATTCAGCACGACGTCGGCCGGACGGCCATCGGCCATGTACGGCATGTCTTCGATCGGAACGATCTTCGACACGACACCCTTGTTACCGTGACGACCCGCCATCTTGTCGCCAGGCTGCAGACGACGCTTGACCGCGAGATACACCTTGACCATCTTCAGCACGCCCGGCGGCAATTCGTCGCCCTGCGTGAGCTTCTTGCGCTTTTCCTCGAACGCGAGGTCGAACTGGTGACGCTTCTGTTCGATCGAGTCCTTGATGGCTTCGAGCTGCGCCGCTGCTTCTTCGTCCGCGAGGCGGATATCGAACCAGTGGTAGTGATCGAGGTCTTCGAGGTACGGAAGATCGATCGCCGTGCCCTTCGCCAGCTTCTTCGGACCGCCGTTCGCGACCTTGCCGTTCAGCATACGTGCGAGACGCGAGAAGGCGTCGCCTTCCACGATACGCAACTGGTCGTTCAAGTCGAGGCGATAGCGCTTCAGTTCGTCGTCGATGATCTGTTGCGCGCGCTTGTCACGCGTGATGCCTTCGCGCGTGAACACTTGCACGTCGATCACCGTACCGCTCATGCCCGAAGGCACGCGCAGCGACGTGTCCTTCACGTCCGACGCCTTCTCACCGAAGATCGCGCGCAGCAGCTTTTCTTCCGGCGTCAGCTGGGTTTCGCCCTTCGGCGTGACCTTGCCGACCAGCACGTCGCCCGCTTCGACTTCCGCGCCGATGTACACGATGCCCGACTCATCCAGACGGCCAAGCTGCACTTCCGCAAGGTTTGAGATGTCGCGCGTGATTTCTTCCGGTCCGAGCTTCGTGTCGCGAGCCACGACGTTCAGTTCTTCGATGTGGATCGACGTATACCGATCGTCCGCCACGACTTTTTCCGAGATCAGGATCGAGTCTTCGAAGTTGTAGCCGTTCCACGGCATAAACGCGACCAGCATGTTCTGACCGAGCGCGAGCTCACCCAGATCCGTGGATGCGCCGTCGGCCAGCACGTCGCCGCGCGCAACCTTGTCGCCCACCTTGACGATCGGACGCTGGTTGATGTTCGTGTTCTGGTTCGAACGCGTGTACTTGATGAGGTTGTAGATGTCCACGCCGACATCGCCGGCGACGGCTTCATCGTCGTTCACGCGAATCACGATACGGCCGGCATCGACGTAATCCACGACACCGCCGCGGAATGCCTGCACCGTCGTACCCGAGTCGACCGCGACCGTGCGCTCGATACCCGTACCGACCACGGCCTTTTCAGGACGCAGACACGGCACTGCCTGACGCTGCATGTTCGAACCCATCAATGCGCGGTTCGCGTCATCGTGCTCAAGGAACGGAATCAGCGATGCCGCCACCGACACGATCTGCGACGGCGCCACGTCCATGTACTGGATGCGGTCCGGCGTGACCATCAGCGTTTCGCCTGCTTCACGCGACGAAACCAGTTCGTCGGTCAGCGTGCCGTCTTCGCCCACGGCGGCATTCGCCTGCGCGATCACGTAACGGCCTTCTTCGATCGCTGACAGATAGTCGATCTGATCCGTCACCTTGCTATCCACGACCTTGCGATACGGCGTTTCGAGGAAGCCGTATTCGTTCAGGTGCGCGTAAAGAGCCAGCGAGTTGATCAGGCCGATGTTCGGACCTTCCGGCGTTTCGATTGGGCACACGCGGCCATAGTGGGTCGGGTGCACGTCGCGAACTTCGAAGCCAGCGCGCTCACGCGTCAAACCGCCCGGGCCAAGTGCCGAAACACGGCGCTTGTGAGTGATTTCCGACAGCGGGTTGGTCTGGTCCATAAACTGCGACAACTGCGACGAACCGAAGAACTCGCGAATTGCCGACGAAATCGGCTTCGAGTTGATCAGGTCGTGCGGCATCAGGTTTTCGCTTTCGGCTTGACCGAGGCGCTCCTTCACCGCGCGCTCGACACGCACGAGACCCGCGCGGAACTGGTTCTCCGCCAGTTCGCCGACGCAACGCACGCGACGATTGCCCAAGTGGTCGATGTCGTCCACTTCGCCCTTGCCGTTACGCAGCTCGACGAGAATCTTGATGGTCGCGAGGATGTCGTCGTCTTGCAACGTCATCGGGCCGATGATTTCATCACGGCCGACGCGGCGATTGAACTTCATGCGGCCGACCTTCGAAAGGTCATACGCGTCTTCGCTGTAGAACAGACGGTTGAACAACGCCTCGACTGCTTCTTCGGTCGGCGGTTCGCCCGGACGCATCATGCGGTAGATCGCGATACGCGCGGCCATCTTGTCGGCGGTTTCATCGATACGCAGCGTCGACGAGATATACGGGCCTTGGTCCAGATCGTTCGTGTAGAGCGTCTGGATTTCCTTGACCTTCGCCTCGCGCAGCTTTTCGAGCACCGTCTCCGTGATTTCCTCGTTGGCGTTCGCGATCACTTCGCCCGTTTCCGGATCGATCACGTTCTTCGCCAGCACGCGACCGAGCAAATAGTCCTCGGGCACCGAGATGAACTTCGTCTTGGCGTTTTCGAGGTCGCGAATGTGCTTCGCGTTGATTCGCTTGTCCTTCGTGACAATGACATTGCCATCGCGGTCCTGGATGTCGAAGCGCGCGACTTCACCGCGCAGACGCTCCGGCACGAATTCCATTTGCGCGCCTTCGCCCATCAGCGCGAAGTTGTCGAACACGAAGAAGTTCGCGAGGATTTGCTCCGGCGTCATGCCGATAGCCTTGAGCAGAATCGTGACCGGCATCTTGCGGCGACGGTCGACGCGGAAGTACAGCACGTCCTTCGGGTCGAACTCGAAGTCGAGCCACGAACCGCGGTAAGGGATGATACGAGCCGAGAACAACAGCTTGCCGGAGCTATGCGTCTTGCCCTTGTCGTGCTCGAAGAACACGCCAGGCGAACGGTGAAGCTGCGACACGATCACGCGCTCGGTACCGTTGATGACGAACGAACCCGTCGGCGTCATGAGCGGAATTTCGCCCATGTACACTTCCTGTTCCTTCACTTCCTTGACCACCGGCTTGCTCGGCGATTCCTTGTCGAGCAAAACCAGACGCACCTTCGCGCGCAAGGCGGAGCAGTACGTCAGGCCGCGCTGCTGACATTCCTTGATGTTGAACGCGGGTGGCGACAGCATGTAGCTGACGAACTCGAGACGCGCAAACCCGTTGTGCGAAACGATCGGAAAAACAGAGGTAAATGCAGCTTGCAGGCCTTCCGCCTTACGCTGCGTGGAGGACGTATCCGCTTGCAGAAACGTCTGGAATGATTCAAGCTGGGTCGCCAGCAAAAAGGGAACTTGGTGAACGATGGGGCGTTTCGCGAAACTCTTGCGAATACGCTTCTTCTCGGTGAAGGAATATTGCATACGATCTCCGAATCACGGCGGGCGTTGGCGAGGCGGGATACCTCGACGTCACGGCCCGGTGTTCACCGACTGAGATTCGCGCGAATGTCCGGGGAGGACGCGCGAATCTAGAAGCTTGGTGGTTGGCCGCTACCAACCGCTGGCTGACGGCAGCGGATGCCTGTGTTTCCCGCTACCCGACCAAACTTGCCTTCTGCAGTCGCTTCAGAAGACAAAGAGAACTGCCGGAAATTCATGCTGATCCGACTGTTCTCTTTGGCCTCTGCGAGGACATTTATGCCTGATTACACGCATAAAAACTCTGCCCTCACAAAGCACAAAAAGGCCGGCGGTGGAAAACCGCCAGCCTCAACACAGCGCAATGAAACTTACTTGATTTCAGCTTTCGCGCCTGCGTCTTCCAACTTCTTCTTTGCTTCGTCAGCAGCAGCCTTCGGCACCGCTTCCTTGATGGGCTTCGGTGCACCGTCGACCAGGTCCTTCGCTTCCTTCAGGCCAAGACCCGTCAGTTCACGAACGGCCTTAATCACGGAAACCTTGTTCGCGCCAACTTCGAGCAGGTTTACGGTGAACTCGGTTTGCTCTTCAACAGCAGCAGCAGCGCCGCCGCCTGCGGGGCCAGCGACTGCAACAGCAGCTGCCGACACGCCAAACTTCTCTTCGAACGCCTTGACCAGCTCGTTCAGTTCGAGAACCGACATCGAGCCAACGGCTTCGAGGATGTCTTCTTTTGCGATTGCCATTTGAAATACTCCTAGATTGAATTCGGATCGAGCTAGCGATCTAGCTAATACCTAACTGAGCGACTGGCGCCCAAGCGTGTGCGTTATGCAGCTTCGCCTTGTTTCTTTTCTGCCAGCGCGGCCAAAGCGCGCGCAAAGCCGGAAACAGGTGCTTGCATGACGAACAACAACTTGGAGAGCAGTTCTTCGCGGCTCGGGATGTTGGCCAGCGCTTGCACGCCTGCCTTGTCCATCACCTTGCCTTCGTAGGAACCAGCCTTGATGATCAACTTGTCATTGCTCTTGCCGAAGTCATTGACGACCTTGGCAGCGGCAATGGCATCTTCCGAGATGCCGTAGATCAGAGGACCGGTCATCTGCTCAGCCAGCGAAGCGAACGGGGTACCTTCGACGGCGCGACGCGCCAACGTGTTCTTCAACACGCGCAGATACACCTGTTGCTCACGCGCTTTCGCGCGCAGCTTGGTCAGATCGCCAACCGTGATCCCACGATACTCAGCGAGCACCATCGTCTGAGCCTTCGCGACTTGCGCGGCGACTTCAGCGACGACTGCCTGCTTACTTTCTTTGTTCAGTGGCACGGTTAAACCTCCAGATTCGATGCACTCGGGTTACCAACCCTCATGCACCACGTTCGACAACGGCGTCCGACTGTTAGGAGTATCTCGATCGATTGGTGTTCGCATCACAGCGCACGACAACCGACTTCAACCACTGCAAAACCGTTTCGGGTTCGCCATCTGCGTTGGCTTGAATTAAGGCAGTGCCCGACCGCGACGCCACCACCAACGGTCTTTGACAACCGGTTGCTCGATTCAGACTGCAACCTCGCAACCGCCCAAAGCCCTTTACAGCGCGGTCTCAAGACCGCGCCCAAATTCTTTACTGCTGCGCGAGCGTGGCTTGATCCACGCGTACGCCGACACCCATCGTGCTCGACAGAGCGATCTTGCGCAGGTATACGCCCTTGCTCGTGGCCGGCTTCGCCTTTTGCAGCGCATCGACCAGTGCTGCCAGGTTTTGACGCAGCGAAGCAGGTTCGAACGATGCGCGACCGATCGTTCCATGAATGATACCGGCCTTGTCGACGCGGAACTGGACTTGACCAGCCTTCGCGTTACGCACAGCTTGCGCGACGTCCGGCGTGACCGTACCGACCTTCGGGTTCGGCATCAGGCCGCGGGGGCCGAGGATCTGGCCCAACGTACCGACGACGCGCATCGTGTCCGGCGAAGCGATCACGACGTCGAAATTCAGGTTACCAGCCTTGACTTGCTCGGCCAGGTCTTCCATACCCACGATGTCTGCGCCCGCTGCACGTGCTTGCTCGGCCTTTTCGCCTTGCGCGAACACAGCAACACGAACCGACTTGCCCGTGCCTGCCGGCAGAACGACCGAACCGCGAACCACTTGGTCCGACTTCTTCGCGTCGATGCCGAGTTGGACTGCGACGTCGATCGACTCGTCGAACTTGGCGCTTGCGCATTCCTTCACGAGAGCCAATGCGTCGTCGATCGGGTACAGCTTCTGGCGATCAACCTTGCTTGCGAATGCCTGAAGGCGCTTAGAAAGCTTAGCCATTTACACGCCCTCCACAGTGATGCCCATCGAACGGGCGCTGCCGGCGATCGTGCGCACGGCGGCGTCAAGATCAGCTGCCGTAAGATCCGGCATCTTGGTCTTCGCGATTTCTTCCGCTTGAGCGCGGGTGATGTTGCCAACCTTATCGGTGTGCGGCTTTGCCGAACCCTTATCGACTTTGGCTGCCTTCTTGATCAGAACGGTAGCGGGCGGCG
Source organism: Caballeronia sp. GAFFF2 (assembly GCF_023631485.1). Taxonomy (NCBI): domain Bacteria; kingdom Pseudomonadati; phylum Pseudomonadota; class Betaproteobacteria; order Burkholderiales; family Burkholderiaceae; genus Caballeronia; species Caballeronia sp. GAFFF2. Next base: position 99,808 of record NZ_JALQDA010000021.1, read on the forward strand.
TCTTCATGATGAACGTGAAGCTCTTGTCCGCGAATGCCGTAATCACGACCGGCACCGGCAGACCCGGCTCCATGCCCTGAGTCTGCGCGTTAAACGCCTTGCAGAACTCCATGATGTTCAGGCCACGCTGGCCCAGTGCCGGACCGACCGGCGGCGACGGGTTGGCTTTACCTGCAGGAATCTGCAGTTTGATAAAGCCGATGATTTTCTTTGCCATTTTGAAAACCTCTGCTGAACGCCGAAACGTTCGATGAGTGATAGCGCGCGTTCAACAACGATGCCTACTGACGCTCCTCAACAGCCATTACGCGGGCTGTAAGCGCAAAATCGCGCGAGAACCCAAAGGCCTCACGCGATGAAACTTTTTAAACCTTTTCGACCTGACCGAACTCGAGTTCGACCGGCGTCGAGCGCCCAAAAATCGTGACAGACACACGGACTCGGGACTTTTCGTAGTTCACTTCTTCGACGTTGCCGTTGAAGTCGGTGAAAGGACCTTCCTTCACTCGAACCATCTCGCCAACTTCAAACAACGTCTTGGGCCTAGGCTTTTCGACGCCTTCCTGCATCTGCGACATGATCTTTTCGACTTCACGCGGCGAGATGGGACTCGGACGATTGCGCGCTCCACCAACAAAGCCGGTGACCTTCGCAGTGTTCTTCACCAGGTGCCAAGTTTCGTCCGTCATCTCCATTTCCACCAGGACGTAGCCGGGGAAGAAACGACGCTCAGTAACCGACTTGTGACCGCCCTTGACCTCAACCACCTCTTCGGTCGGGACGAGAATTTGACCGAACTGATCTTGCATGCCTGCTCGGTCGATACGCTCCTGAAGCGCACGTTGCACGCTCTTCTCCATTCCGGAGTAGGCGTGCACCACATACCAACGTTTTCCGCTCGGGGATGCCGGAGTATCGCTCATATCATTTCCAACCCAGAATCGCCGAGAAAATCACCCATTCGATCGACTTATCGCTAAGCCAAAGGAAGATGGCCATGATTAAAACAAACGCGAAGACCACGAGGGTCGTTTGCGTTGCTTCCTTGCGGGTGGGCCAGACAACCTTGCGGACTTCCTTATAGGAGTCTTTCGCGAAGGCGATGAAGCCCTTGCCCGGCGTCGAGAGGAGGCCGACTGCGACACCCGCGATGACACCAACAGCCAGCGCTGCGCCGCGGACGTACCACTCTTGGCCTGACAGCCAGAAGAAACCCACGAACCCGGCCAAGACCAACAATACGCCCGCCACCAACATCAACTTGTCGCCGGAAGTATTTACAGTTTCGACGGAAGGATTCGCCATAACACCTTAAGCAGCGCCACTTGGCGCAATAATTTGGCAGGGGCAGAGGGAATCGAACCCCCAACCTTCGGTTTTGGAGACCGACGCTCTGCCAGTTGAGCTATACCCCTAAACCATTTGGGGTCGACGGTTTCGCCGACCCCGAAAACTACAGACTACCGAGAGATTTCTGGCTCTTACTCGATAATCTTGGCAACCACACCTGCGCCGACGGTACGGCCGCCTTCGCGGATAGCGAAGCGCAGACCTTCTTCCATGGCGATCGGTGCAATCAACTTCACCGTGATCGACACGTTGTCGCCCGGCATCACCATTTCCTTGTCCTTCGGCAGCTCGATCGAGCCCGTCACGTCCGTCGTACGGAAGTAGAACTGCGGACGGTAGTTGTTGAAGAACGGCGTGTGGCGGCCGCCTTCGTCCTTGCTCAGCACGTACACTTCAGCCGTGAAGTGCGTGTGCGGCGTGATCGAACCCGGCTTGGCCAGAACCTGGCCACGCTCCACGTCTTCACGCTTCGTGCCGCGCAACAGGATACCGACGTTGTCGCCCGCTTGACCTTGGTCCAGCAACTTGCGGAACATTTCCACGCCCGTGCAAGTCGTCTTCACCGTCGGCTTGATACCGACGATTTCGATTTCCTCGCCAACCTTCACCACGCCGCGCTCCACGCGACCCGTCACCACCGTGCCGCGACCCGAGATCGAGAACACATCTTCCACCGGCATCAGGAAGGCGCCGTCCACTGCGCGCTCCGGCGTCGGGATGTACGTGTCCAGCGCGTCGGCCAGATTCATGATCGCCACTTCGCCCAGCTCGCCCGTGTCGCCTTCCAGCGCCAGCTTGGCCGAGCCCTTGATGATCGGCGTGTCGTCGCCCGGAAAGTCGTACTTCGACAGAAGCTCGCGCACTTCCATTTCGACGAGTTCGAGCAGCTCGGCGTCGTCCACCATGTCGCACTTGTTCAGGAACACGATGATGTAAGGCACGCCGACCTGACGCGCCAACAGGATGTGCTCACGCGTTTGCGGCATCGGGCCGTCAGCGGCCGAGCACACCAGGATTGCGCCGTCCATCTGCGCTGCGCCCGTGATCATGTTCTTCACATAGTCAGCGTGACCCGGGCAATCGACGTGTGCGTAGTGGCGGTTAGCCGTTTCGTACTCGACGTGCGCGGTGTTGATGGTGATACCACGTGCCTTTTCTTCCGGCGCTGCATCGATCTGGTCGTATGCCTTCGCTTCGCCGCCGAACTTCTTGGTCAGCACCGTCGTGATCGCTGCCGTCAGCGTGGTCTTGCCGTGGTCAACGTGACCGATCGTGCCCACGTTCACGTGCGGCTTGGTCCGCTCGAATTTACCTTT
>NZ_JALQDA010000022.1:0-614 GCF_023631485.1 Caballeronia sp. GAFFF2
AGCGTGGTCTTGCCGTGGTCAACGTGACCGATCGTGCCCACGTTCACGTGCGGCTTGGTCCGCTCGAATTTACCTTTGGCCATTTTCGACTCCTAACAGGATTTCCGCACCTTGCGCCACGCGCAACTTACTAGACTAATACTTCTGGTGCCCATGGGCAGGATCGAACTGCCGACCTCTCCCTTACCAAGGGAGTGCTCTACCACTGAGCCACATGGGCACTACAAACCGACACTGGAGCGGGTGAAGGGAATCGAACCCTCGTCATAAGCTTGGAAGGCTTCTGCTCTACCATTGAGCTACACCCGCTTGGGCTGGATTCCCTACCGCTTGAATTCTGGTGGAGGAGGTTGGATTCGAACCAACGTAGGCGTAAGCCAACAGATTTACAGTCTGCCCCCTTTAGCCACTCGGGCACCCCTCCGCAGAGAACTATCGATTATGGGGAAGAAACACGGTGTTGTCAAGCTTTCCGCGCGACCCGCATCAACTGAGGCTCTCACTTATAGTTGAAAGCGAAATGCAAAAACCCCACCTGTTTGGGGGTGGGGTTTTTGTTGCTGCATGAGGAGCCTGACGATTACCTACTTTCACACGGGAGATCCGCACTATCA
>NZ_JALQDA010000023.1:0-323833 GCF_023631485.1 Caballeronia sp. GAFFF2
GAGCACATTCGCCAAGACTTCCCGCCAAGCGCACCAAGCATTTTGCTCAGCACCGCTTCGTCTTGCGTCGCTGCATCCGCAGCAGAGAAACGAGATTATGAGGAATCTTTTTCTCGTTGTCAACAGCTTATTTCCGCTTTCGCATCAAAATCTGCCGACTTCGAGTCCGCCTGTTTCGCTGGCGGCTCCCGTCTTGCGACGAGGAGCGGAATATTAGGCGATGCGAACGCCGATGGCAAGACAGCGAGCCAACTTTTTTTGAAGCACCTCAATGCGCCGCTTTTGCCTGCCCAAACACCATGTCGAAGGGAACGGCTGCGGCCATCGCTGCGTAGCCGGCATCGCTTGGATGGATGTGGTCGCCGCTATCGAAACGCCGTTGCAGGACGTTCGGGCGCGCCGGATCGCGAAGCGCTTGATCGAAATCGATCACGCCATCGAACGCATGGCTCGAACGGATCGACGCGTTCACCGCCGTCCGGATGGCCTCGCGTTCCGGCGACAGCGCTGCGGGCGTGAGCGTCGCGCCGTAGATCTTGATGCCGCGCTGATGCGCCTGCGCAATCAGCCGCTGGTATCCGCGCACCAGCGCGTCGGCGTTGACTTCCGTGTGCGGCGCGTCGCAGTCGAGTCCGGCGTGCGCGGGCATCGCCGCAAAGTTGATGTCGTTGATGCCGATCAACACGATAATCGCCCGCACGCCCGGCTGACGCAGCGCGTCGCGCTCGAAACGGCTGACGAGCGCCTCTCCATAGCACGGCGAATTGCTGAGGAGCCGATTGCCGCTGATGCCCGCGTTCACTATCGCCGCCTGACCGCCACTTTTCTGCGCGACCTGTCTGGCGAGCACATCCGGCCAGCTTCGGTTGGCATTCAGCGTCGAGCGCATGCCGTCCGTGATTGAATCGCCGATTGCCACCACCGTCTGCGCGGACAGATGCTCGACCGACACATTCGTCAGCCACGCGTATTGGGTGAAGCGCGTGCGAAACGCATCGGCGGAAGCGTCGTTTGCGTGATTGCCGGGCGACGAAACGTAATTCACCTGACTCGAGACCCGATGCCACGCCACGAGTTTCTGATCCTTACCCATGAATGTGCTCACAGCGACTGGCTGGAACGCGGTGACATCGAACGCTATGGGATCGCTGGTCGCCTGGCCGCCTGGCGGAACGGTTACCGCGTTGTGTCCACCGAACGCCACTGGCTTTGCGCTACCCGCGCGGATGGCCGGACTGCTGCCGCTGACGGCATTCGAGACGCTCATCGATTCGATGACAAGCGGCTCCGTTCCATACAGATTGCTGACGCGCAGCCGAAGTCGTTTCCCGTCGAGTTGCGGATAGATCAACTGCCGAACCGTCCGCCCGCCCACTTCAGGTGCCCGGTACAGCGGCGGCAGATTGGCTAATTGGGGAATGGACTGCAAAACCGTGCCCCAGGCGCTGACCCAATGTTCATTGGCCGCGGCGTCGGCGGGTTCGGCGGCGAGCGTCTGCGGCGCGAAGGCGAATTGCGCGGCAAGCGCGGCCGCGCACAGCGAGGCAATGATTCTGAATTTCATTCGGCGATGGCGTTCCGACGAGCGCTCGATTGTGACAAAACGTGGATTGTGCCTGATCGACCGCGCCCGATTCGCCTTCAAAACTCGAAAGGTGCGACCGGCGCGAGTGAAATGGCATCAAAATGCTGCCAGTTCACTTTGCGGCCGGCAGCCGCTGGCCCGCACATCAAAAGACAACAATGCAATCTAAAAGCACGCCTCACGCCGACACTCCGCCAATCCTGCACTGGGAAGAGGACGGCGAAGAACGCTCCGCCCGCTGGCGTTCGGAAAGCAGCAACCCGGCGCCTAAGCGTATTGTCATTGGCGACGACCAGATGACGGCCGACAACGCGTATCGCCTTGCCTGCGAAGGAACCGGCATTCTTTGGCGCGGAGATTATCAAAACGCGCGGCAGTTGCTTCAGGCGATGGCGCGCCGTATCGACAACAAGCCGCGCAAGCCGAAAAAGGCGGCGGCGGAAAGGGAAAAAGCGGCGGCTGCTTCGCCGGTCGATACCTTCAATCTGCATCGTCTGGCGCAGTCGCAACGTGCGCGAACGCTGGCGATGCTGCTTCTGCCGCTAGACGAGCAGTATGCGATTCCGCTGCGCCGCGCGCCGAATGTACAGGAAGCGTGCGAAGAAGCGTACGGCGCGGCTCGTGACGCGTCGGTGGTTTCGTTGCGAGAAGTGCTCGGGCTAGTCGGCGCGCACGAGTGGCGCAAGAAAGGCGTGGATGTCGCGGCGGTGGGCGGGAAAATTCATCCCTATTACGGCGTTTTCTCGCCTGTGCGCGGCGAATACATCAACCTCGTTGCCAATCAGCCGCTTCCGTCGACTTCGCTGGCCTTCGATATCGGCACCGGTACGGGCGTTTTGGCGGCGGTGCTTGCACGGCGCGGCGTCGAACGAATCGTCGCGACGGACCTCGATCCGCGTGCGTTGGCTTGTGCACGCGAGAACATCGGGCAGCTCGGGCTGAATCGCCAAGTGAATGTGGTCGAAGCGAATCTCTTTCCTGAAGGACGCGCGCCGCTCGTCGTGTGCAATCCGCCGTGGCTGCCCGCGCGGCCGAGTTCGGCGATCGAGCACGCGATCTACGATCCCGAAAGCCGGATGCTGCGCGGCTTTCTCGATGGCCTCGCCGCGCATCTCACGCCCGGCGGCGAAGGCTGGCTGATTCTGTCCGATTTCGCCGAGCATCTCGGGCTGCGCACGCGCGCGCAGTTGCAGGAGTGGATCGACGCGGCAAAATTGAAAGTGGATGGCCGCATCGATATTCGGCCGCAGCATCCGCGTGCATTCGATAAAACCGATCCGCTGTATGCGGCGCGCTCGAAGGAAGTGACTTCGTTGTGGCGCTTGGTGGCGGCCTGAGCGCGCTTCAGCCGCGCGACGCCAGCCAAGCGAGCGCGCCTTCCCCAGCCACGAGCCCGCTCGCAAAACACGCCGTCAATAAATAACCGCCTGTCGGCGCTTCCCAGTCGAGCATTTCGCCCGCGCAGAAGACGCCGGGCAGCGCGGTAAGCATCGAGCGCTCGTCGAGCGCTTCGAACGCCACGCCGCCCGCGCTGCTGATCGCCTCGGCGATCGGACGCGGGCGTAAAACGCGCAACGGCAGCGCCTTGATGCGAGCGGCGAGCGTTTCGGGATCGCCGAAATCCGCCTTTGTCAGACATTCCCGCAGCAAGCCCGCTTTCACGCCGGTCAGATGAAGGCGGCTTTGCAAATGACTCGACAGCGAGCGCGCGCCACGAGGATGCAGCACCTCCGCACGCACCCGCTCGGCGGAAAGCTGCGGAACGAGATCGAGCAGAATGGTCGATGCTCCGCCGTCGTTTTCGGCGAGCCGATTGCGGATTGGCGCCGACAGCGCGTAAATCAGACTTCCTTCGATACCGTGGTCCGTAATCAGCGCTTCGCCGGTGCGCCAGTCGAGCCGGCCGTCCGCGCGCGCCACACCGATCGCCACCGCCTTGAGCGGTTCGCCCGCGAAGCGGCTTTGGAAATGCGGCGACCAGTCGGTATCGAAACCGCAATTGGACGGCACGAAAGGCCGCACCGGCACACCGCGCGCGGCGAGATGCGCGATTGCGCCGCCATCCGAGCCGAGTTGCGGCCAGCTCGCGCCTCCCGCTGCGAGAATCAGCGCGTCGTGACGAATGCACTTTTCCCCGTCGGGCGTCGCGAAGCGCGAGATCGAGGCGCCGTCGTCGGTGAAACCGAGCCATCGATGCCGCATGTGCAGCGTCACGCCGGACGCGCGCAGCCGATGCAGCCAGGCCCGCAGCATCGGCGCGGCCTTCATGTCGCGCGGAAAGACGCGGCCGGAACTGCCGACGAACGTTTCCACGCCAAGGCCGTGCACCCATTGGCGAAGCGCGTCGGCATCGAAGCGAGCAAGGAGTGGCGCGATTTCGGCGCTGCGCGCGCCGTAGCGGCCTAGAAACGCGTCGGCAGCTTCGGAGTGCGTCAGATTCATGCCGCCCTTGCCCGCCATCAGGAATTTGCGGCCGACCGATGGCATCGCGTCGAAGACATCCACGCGCGCGCCGCCCGCCGCGAGCGCCTCGGCGGCCATGAGCCCGGCCGGTCCGCCACCGACGACCGCGACGTTCACCGTTTCGATGTTTTCTGCAGGCGCCATGCTGAATGGAAAAAGAGAAAGAGCCGCGATTGTCGCATCCGCGCCGATGAAACTTGCAGCCTGAAAAGCCCGCCGGCGCGCGTAAGTCATTAAATAACAAAAAAGAATTTGGTCGCGGCAAGCCCTGCCAGTAGCATCGCGCGATTCGCTGCATCAACACTTTTTCACTTTCCGCCCGCTTATGTCCGTCTCACTCGCGTCCGAACGCGCTTCCGCTCCGGCCGCCGCCGATGCGCGCCCCGTCATCCGCAGCGCCGCCGATGTCTCCAGCCTCGTCAATCGTGGCGCCGCCATCGGCAGCGACGCGCGCGTGGTCGTCGCCATCGCGCTCGGCGGCATTTTCCTCGATGCCTACGATCTCGGCGCGCTCGCGTTCGGCATCAAGGACATCGCCCGTGAGTTCTCGCTGAGCCCGACGGGAACCGGTTTCGTCGCATCGGCGATCACGTTCGGCGCGATCATCGGCGCATTTCTCGGCGGCTATCTCACCGACAAGATCGGCCGATACCGCGTCTTCATGGCCGATATGTTCTTCTTTGTGATCGCGGCCATTGCTTGCGCGTTCGCGCCCAACGCGTGGGTGCTCGGCGGCGCGCGCTTCGTGATGGGGCTGGGCGTCGGCATCGATCTTCCGGTGGCAATGGCCTTTCTCGCCGAATTTTCGCGTCTGCAAGGCCGTGGCAACAAGGCCGCGCGCGTCGCCATGTGGTGTCCAACGTGGTACGCCGCGATCAGCGTGTCCTATCTGCTGGTGCTCGGTTTGTACGCGGTGCTGCCGGCGCATCACGCAGGCTTGCTGTGGCGGCTGATTCTCGGCTTCGGCGCTGTGCCGGCCATTCTCATCATCGCAATTCGCAGCCGTTACATGAGCGAGTCGCCCGTGTGGGCCGCGAATCAGGGCGATCTAAAGGGCGCCGCCGAGATTCTCAAACGTTCGTATGGCGTCGAGGTTCGCGTCGAAGCGGCTGCGTCGACCGTTCCGAAGGCGCGCAAGGCGACGTGGAGCAACTACGGCGCGCTTCTGCGCGGCGTGTATTTACGCAGAACCGTGCTCGCGACCGTCATTGCGATTGCATCGTCCTTCGCCTACAACGCGGTCGCGTTCGGCTTGCCGGTGATCATTTCGAGCTTCCTCGCGCAGTCGATGCTCACCACGATCCTCGCCTCGCTCGCGCTCAATCTGCTGTTCGCGTTCGCGGGCGGCCTGTTCTCCGTGCGCACCGTGCCGAAGTACGGCGCGTGGAATCTGACCGTGATCGGCTACGCGTTTCAGTTGGTGGCGCTCGTCGGGCTCGCTGTCGTCGGCAAACCGGCAACCGGTGCGCAGGTGGCGATCGCGATCGCGCTGCTCGCCGCGTTCCTGCTCGGCCAGGGCGTCGGACCAGGCTCGCACAGCATGACGTTTGCGTCGCTGAGTTATCCGACGTCATTGCGCGGCGTGGGCGTCGGCTTCAATCAGACGTTGATGCGCGCTAGTTCCACCGTGTCCCTGTTCCTGTTTCCGGTGCTGTCGGCGGCGCTGGGCACGAAGGTGTTCTGGATCATCGCGGTTGCGCCGCTTCTCGGCTTGATTGCGCTGTTCGCGGTGCACTGGGAACCGTCCGGCTACGACGTCGATGCCGAGGATTTCACCGCCAGCGGCACGCGGTAAGGCGTCTTTCGGCTAGAACGGCGTGGCCTCGCGGTCGCGCCGTTCGCGCTTCTGAAATGGTTTGCCGAAGCGCGCCAGCCCACAGCCGGTCGCAAATCGATTCGCGTAGACTGATTGCTGCTCGTCCGAGCGGCAAAACGCGAGTCCTTCTGGCAAATCCACAACAATGACCACGATCCACGTCACCAATGGCGACAGCGCGGCCCTGTCTCTCACCGAAGCGCTTCGACTAGCCGACCGTCCAGACCGTGTCATCCCTCTGCGCGACGATCTCGCGGTCGGCCCGCTCAGAGACGCCGACGACACTTCGCTCACGCGCGCAGCGTTTTGGCGTCAAGTGCTCACCAGCACGAATGAATTCGAGGACGAGCTCGAAGCGCAGCAGGCGCTCTTGACACGCCTCGTGCGCGGCGACGCGCAGATTGTCGTGTGGCACGGACAGAGTGCGGCCGACCAGCTCACCTTGCGGCGCGTCGCCTACCATCTGCGCAACGTGCCGCAACGTCTTAACGAGGCGAAGCTCAACTACGACGACCTGCCGATCGAAGCATCCGACGCGCATTCAGATCCGCTCCGGCGTGCCGATCGCGCGACCGCTGTCGGCATGTTTTCACCTGGACAGTTGCTAAAGAAGTTGCCGAGCGCCGCGCCGATTTCGGTGCTGCGCATTAGCCGGCTGGCGCTCGAATGGCAGGAGGCGAAGCATGCGAGCGCGGAGACACGTCGGCTGCGCGACAACATGCTGGTTTCGGGAAGCTGGTTCGACGTCGACGAAGCCCTGCTCGACCTAGCCAGCCCCGAATGGCAGCCCGCGCGGCGGATCGCCGGTGGCGCAATGGCGCGCCGCTTCGATTTCCTTCTCAGCGATTCGATCGCTTTCTGGCGATGCCGCGAACTCGTCACGGCGGGGCGGCTTAAAATACGCGGCACGCCGTCGGATATCGTGCAGGCCGAATTGCGGCGCTAAAACCGACAAGAACGCATCTTCCGACCCAATGGCCCGAACCAAAGCGCCCGATCACGAGACGCAACGCGAGCAGATTCTGGAGCTTGCCGCCGCGAAATTTGCGCAGACGAGTTACCCCAGCACGTCGATGGCCGACTTGGCAGCCGCGAGCGGCACGTCGAAAGCGCGCCTCTATCATTATTACGAGAGCAAGGAAGCGATTCTTTTCGATCTGCTCGACCGCTACACCAAGCGGCTGATGCTGATCATCGCGGAAGTGGAAGCCGCGAGCCAGCGACGCGGACTGGGCGAGCGCGAGGCTTTCGCTGAACTGGTGCGGGCGTTCCTTGCCGAATACGAGACCTCTCATAGCCGGCACGTCGCGCTATTGAACGACGTCAAATATCTGGAAGACGTGCAGCGCGAGATCGTGCTGGATCGCCAGCGGGATATCGTCGCTGCGTTCGCGCGGCAACTGGCGCGCGCGTACCCGAAGCGCGTGACGAGAGAAAACCAAACCGCGCTGACCATGATGGTTTTCGGCATGATCAACTGGACTTTCACGTGGCTCAAACCGGGCGGCAGGCTCGGATATCGTGAGTTCGGCGAGCAAGTCGTCGCGATGATCGAAAACGGCCTGAACACCGAAGCCTGAGCGATATTGCGTTGCAGCAATGAAGCTGTTGCACGCTGACACACTCTATAAGTCATTGATTTATATAGAATACAAACGTTTTCCGTAGCTATTTAGAACGTCTCCTCCAGCTTTGATTAAGGGTTTTCCCGTACCCGCTTTCCTCGATTGGGCTAAAATTGTTTTTGCTGTGCAACATGCCCGCATCACCGAGGAGAATCATCGTGGAATTGAACATCGACCGCACTGCCGCGCAGATAGTCGCTAGCGATCCGCTGCCTGCATCCGCGCGTCTGCCGGTTCTGGTCCGCGAGTTGTCGTCGGCTGATCGCGAACGGCTGCAGACACACTTCCTCGCGCTCGATGAAGACGACCGACTGCTGCGTTTCGGGCAGATCGTGCCGGATCACGTCATCGAAAATTACGTTCGCAACATCAACTTTGCTAACGACACCGTTTTTGGCGTGTTCGACAACGCGCTGCAGTTGATCGGCGTCGGCCATCTGGCCTATCTTCCAGTCGATGGCGAAAAGCGTACCGCCGAGTTCGGCGTCTCGGTTCTCGAAAGCGCGCGTGGCCGGGGCATCGGCACCAAAATGTTCGAGCGCGCCGCCATGCGCAGCCGCAATTCGAAAGTCTCGCAGCTCTACATGCATTGTTTGTCGCGCAACAAGACCATGATGCACATCGCCCGGAAATCGGGGATGAAGATCGAATACGCATATGGCGAAGCGGACGCGTATCTCTCGCTCGCGCCCGCCGATCAAGGCAGCATCATGGCCGAGATGCTTCAGGAACAGGCCGCCGTCTTCGATTACGCGATCAAACGGCAGGCCCATCGGGCGTCGAAGGTTTTTCAGGCGTTCATGCCTGCGGCAACCGTGGCCTGAATCGCAGTCCACGTATCTCACCAAAGAAAGGGCGGCTCTGACCGCCCTTTCTTCATTTCAACGCAACGGCAGCGCCGTCGTGTCCTTGATTCGTTCGAGCGAGAAACTCGAACGCACGTCGATCACCGAAGGATGGTGCAGCAGTCGTTCCTGCATGAAGCGCGAAAAGTGCTCCATGTCGCGTACCTGAACGCGCAGCAGAAAGTCCATTTCGCCAGTCATCGCGTCGCACGCGACGACTTCGTCCCACGCGCGCACCGCGTCGCGAAACAGATCGGCATGCGTTGGCGGATTCTGCGACCCGGCCGCGAGTGGAACGCCGCCGCGTTTTTCCAGTCGCACGTTGATGTAGGCGAGCAGCCCAAGCCCGAGCTTTTTCGCGTCGAGCAGCGCGACGTAGCCGCGAATCACGCCAAGTTCTTCCAGGCGCCGAATGCGCCGCAAGCACGGACTCGGTGACAAACTGACTCTATCCGCGATTTCCTGATTCGAAAGCCGGCCGTTTTCCTGAAGGATCGCGAGAATCTTCCTGTCGATGGTGTCGAGTTCTATTCCAGGCACGTTCTGGCTCGTTTGAGGCGCGATACGGCAGGTTGTTGCGCAATTCTAGAAACACGCGATTTGTTTCGCAAGCTTTTGCTGCTCCAGCTTGACTAGACTGTCTCGATATCGAAACGAACATCAGGAGACACGCGCATGACCGCATCGACTTGGGAAAATCCCGTTGGCACCGACGGCTTCGAATTCATCGAATACACCGCGCCCGATCCCGTCGCGCTCGGCAAACTGTTCGAGCAAATGGGTTTCACCGCCATTGCGCGGCACCGTCACAAGGACGTGACGCTTTACCGGCAAGGCGAAATCAATTTCATCGTCAATGCAGAGCCGGATTCGTTCGCGCAGCGCTTTGCGCGTCTGCACGGCCCGTCGATTTGCGCCATCGCATTCCGCGTCGCCGATGCCGCTCAAGCCTACAAACGCGCGCTGGACTTGGGCGCGTGGGGCTTCGACAACAAGAACGGCCCGATGGAATTGAACATTCCGGCGATCAAGGGAATCGGCGATTCGCTGATCTACTTCGTCGATCGCTGGCGCGGCAAAAACGGCGCGCAGCCGGGCAGCATCGGCGACATCAGCATTTACGACGTCGATTTCGAGCCAATTCCCGGCGCTTCGCCGAATCCGGTTGGCAACGGCCTCACGTATATCGATCACCTCACGCATAACGTGCATCGCGGCCGGATGGTCGAATGGGCCGAGTTTTACGAGCGGCTTTTCAATTTCCGCGAAGCGCGTTATTTCGACATCGAAGGGAAAGTGACGGCGGTCAAGTCCAAGGCGATGAGCTCGCCCTGCGGCAAGATCCGTATTCCGATCAACGAAGAAGGTTCGGAAAATGCCGGCCAGATTCAGGAATATCTGGACGCGTATCGCGGCGAAGGCATTCAGCACATCGCGCTCGGGACGGACGACATCTACAACACGGTCGACGGCCTTCGCGCGTCGAAAATCGCGCTTCTCGATACCATCGACACTTACTATGAACTCGTGGACCGGCGCGTGCCGGACCACGGCGAATCGGTCGCGGAACTAAAGAAGCGCAAGATTTTGATCGACGGTGTGCACGACGAAATCCTGCTGCAAATCTTCACCGAGAACCAGATCGGGCCGATTTTCTTCGAGATCATTCAGCGCAAGGGCAATCAGGGCTTCGGTGAAGGCAACTTCAAGGCGCTGTTCGAATCGATCGAACTGGATCAGATGCGCCGTGGCGTGCTCAAAGACACGACCGCCAACTAGTAACCAGCGTAAGCGCTAAAAGAAAAGGGACATGACCACTCAGGTTCATGTCCCTTCTTCTTTTCCGCGGTTCGTTCGACAACGCCGAGCCGCAAAGAATAGAGCGATTGGCTTTATGCGGCCGTGTCGTCGCTGCGTTCGGATTTACGGCGCATGCCGGCGCCGGTTTGTGCCGACGGCACGCGGACTTGCGAAATTCGCGGAACGGGCGATGCCGCATTTTGCGGCGCATTCGCACGCGCACCGCCAATCGGTGCGTTGATAGCGAAAAAGGCCGCCGAGACCATTAAAAAGCTCTGGATGTGACCTTGCTTCATTTTTTATTGACTCCTTCTGACTGCGATTTACGGCACTTGCAACGACCGCCGCATTCCTTCCGGAATGGCGCGCATTCCCCACAAGCGTTCATTTAGACATGCATCCGCGCATGGGTTCCGCGATTCGGTCGAACTTACACGCCGTAACAAAACTGTCCTGAATCGCCCACTTGCGGCAACGTTTTAATGCAAAGCGCGAGTAAGTGCGTATTTTTCAACGGGTTAGTACCACTGTCTGAAATCCGTGAGCATCGGCAAACTGGGAAGTCCCGGCCTGAGCGTTCACAAGACGCTGCGGCCCGGAACATGCTTTGGTGATCCCAAACTCGGGTGGAGGAGTACACAGAATGAACGCCCCGCTAGACGCAGAACAAAGAGCTTCGCTAGAAGCCGCACTCAAATCCGTCACGCTAGACGACAAATACACGCTGGAACGCGGCCGCGCCTATATGAGCGGCATCCAGGCGCTGGTGCGTCTGCCGATGCTGCAGCAAGAGCGCGACAAAGCCGCTGGCCTTAACACCGCTGGATTCATTTCCGGTTATCGCGGGTCGCCGCTCGGCGGACTCGACCAGTCGCTCTGGAAGGCGAAAAAGCATCTCGCCGGACATCAGGTCGTGTTTCAGCCCGGCGTCAACGAAGACCTCGCGGCCACCGCCGTCTGGGGCTCGCAACAGGTCAACCTGTACCCGAGCGCCAAATACGACGGCGTCTTCTCGATGTGGTATGGCAAGGGTCCGGGCGTCGACCGCACCGGCGATGTCTTCAAACACGGCAATTCGGCTGGTTCGGCGACGCACGGCGGCGTGCTCGTGCTCGCTGGTGACGACCACGCCGCGAAGTCATCGACGCTCGCGCATCAATCCGAACACATTTTCAAGGCGTGCGGCCTGCCGGTTCTGTTTCCGTCGAACGTGCAGGAATATCTCGACTTCGGCCTGCACGGCTGGGCGATGAGCCGCTACTCCGGCCTCTGGGTCGCGATGAAATGCGTGACCGACGTGGTGGAATCGTCGGCGTCGGTGGATATCGATCCGCATCGCACGAAGATCGTGATTCCGACCGATTTCGCCATGCCCGACGGCGGCCTGAACATTCGCTGGCCCGATCCGCCGCTCGTGCAGGAAGCGCGTCTGCTCGACTACAAGTGGTACGCCGCGCTCGCCTACGTGCGCGCGAACAAGCTGGACCGCGTGGAAATCGATTCGCCCAACGCACGCTTCGGCATCATGACGGCGGGCAAGGCGTACCTCGACGTGCGTCAGGCGTTGACCGATCTCGGTCTCGACGACGCCACCTGCGCGCAAATCGGCATTCGTCTCTATAAGGTCGGCTGCGTGTGGCCGCTCGAAGCGCAAGGCGCGCACGAATTCGCGCGCGGTCTCGACGAGATTCTGGTGGTCGAGGAAAAGCGCCAGATTCTCGAATACGCGATCAAGGAAGAGTTGTACAACTGGCCCGATGCGCAACGTCCGCGCGTCTTCGGCAAGTTCGACGAGAAAGACGGTGCAGGCGGCGAATGGTCCGTGCCGATGGGCAACTGGTTGCTGCCCGCGCACTACGAACTCTCGCCAGCGATCATCGCGAAGGCCATTGCGACGCGTCTCGAAAAGTTCGATCTGCCCGCCGATGTACGCGCGGGCATCGCGGCGCGCATTGCCGTGATCGAGGCGAAAGAGAAAGCGCTCGCGCGTCCGCGTGTGGAAGTGGAGCGCAAGCCGTGGTTCTGCTCGGGCTGTCCGCACAACACGTCGACGAACGTGCCTGAAGGCTCGCGCGCGATGGCGGGAATCGGCTGCCACTACATGACGGTGTGGATGGACCGCAGCACGAGCACGTTCAGTCAGATGGGCGGCGAAGGCGTCGCGTGGGTCGGCCAGGCGCCGTTCACGAACGACAAGCACGTCTTCGCCAATCTCGGCGACGGCACCTACTTCCACTCCGGCCTGCTCGCCATTCGCGCGGCGATCGCGGCGAAGGTGAACATCACCTACAAGATTCTTTATAACGACGCCGTCGCGATGACCGGCGGCCAACCCGTCGACGGCGTGCTGACCGTGCCGCAGATCACGCATCAGCTCGCGGCGGAAGGCGCGGCGCGCATCGTCATCGTCACGGATCAGCCCGAGAAGTACACGCCGAGCACGGGACTCGCGCCGGGCATCGACGTGCATCATCGCGATGAACTCGACGACATTCAGCGGCAACTACGCGAGATTCCCGGCACGTCCATCCTGATCTACGACCAAACCTGCGCGACCGAAAAGCGCCGCCGCAGAAAGCGCGGCGCGTTTCCCGATCCGGCGAAGCGCGTGGTGATCAACGAAGCGGTTTGCGAAGGTTGTGGCGACTGTTCGGTGAAGTCGAACTGCCTTTCGGTCGAACCGCTCGATACCGAGTACGGCACGAAGCGGCAGATCAATCAGTCGAGCTGCAACAAGGACTATTCGTGTCTGAACGGCTTTTGCCCGAGTTTCGTCACGGTCGAAGGCGGTCAGTTGAAGAAGCCCAAAGCGACGACTGTCGAAGCCGGCGGCATGCCGGCCCTGCCCGCGCCTGACCTACCGGATATCGGCCGGCCATATGGCGTGCTGGTGACGGGCGTCGGCGGCACGGGCGTCGTGACCATCGGCGCGCTGCTCGGCATGGCGGCGCATCTGGAGCAGAAAGGCGTGACCGTGCTCGACGTCACCGGCCTCGCGCAGAAAGGCGGCGCGGTGATGAGCCACGTGCAGATCGCCAACCGTCCGGGCGATATTCACGCAACGCGCATTGCCATGGGCGAGGCGGATCTCGTCATCGGTTGCGATGCGATCGTCACCGCCAGCGACGAATGCGGCTCGCGCATGCAGCCGGATCACACGCGCGTGGTCGTGAACAGCGCGCAGACGCCGACCGCTGCGTTCATCAAGGACCCGAACTGGCGCTTTCCCGGCGCGAGCGCTGAAGCCGACATCCGTGCGGCGGCGGGCGAACATGTCGCGCTCGTCGATGCCAACCGCTTCGCCGTCGCGCTAATGGGCGACGCCATCTACACGAATCCGTTCGTGCTCGGCTACGCATGGCAAAAAGGCTGGGTGCCGTTGCGGCATGAATCGCTCGTGCGCGCGATCGAGTTGAACGCCGTGCAAGTCGAAAAGAATCTGGCCGCGTTCGAATGGGGCCGTCGCGCCGCGCACGATCTCGACTCGCTACGCAAGCTGACCGAAGCGCAACGCGGCAGCGCGCCGGAAGGCGCGGGCAAGATCATCGCGCTGCACACGCCGAAGGCGCTCGACGCGCTCATCGACAAGCGCCTCGACTATCTTGCGAAGTATCAGAACACCGCGTATGCAACGCGTTATGGCCGACTCGTCGCAATGGTACGTGCCGCCGAGGCGGAACTCGGCGTCGGCGATGGCCAATATCAATTGACCGAAGCCGTCGCGAAGAATCTGCACAAGCTGATGGCGTACAAGGACGAGTACGAAGTCGCGCGTCTCTATGCGGACCCCGCTTTTCTCGACAAGGTGAAGAACAGTTTCGAAGGCGACTGGAAGATCAAGTTCCATCTCGCGCCGCCGAGCATGTCGAAGAAGGACCAGCACGGCCATCTGGTGAAAAAGCAATATGGCCCGTGGATGATGTCCGCCATGCGCGGGCTCGCGAAGCTCAAGTTTCTGCGCGGCACGGCGCTCGATCCGTTCGGCAGAACCGAGGAGCGGAAGATGGAGCGCGCGCTGATCGTGGAATACGAGGCGCTGGTGAAGGAGCTGATCGGTGGATTGACGCCGCAGAAGCTGGCGCTTGCCATCGAACTGGCGAATCTGCCGGATTCGATGCGCGGTTACGGCCACGTGAAGGACAACAACGTGAAGGCGGCGCGGATCAAGTGGAATGCGCTGCTGACGCGGTGGAGAAACAACGAGGGCGGTCAGGCGCGACAGGTAGCGTAAGGCCTGGGTTACGCGCTGTTTGAAACGAAAGGGCGATCCGCGAGGACCGCCCTTTTGTCTTTCGTGCGTCCAAAGAGAAGCGGCGACCTCTCCGAGAAGCCGCCGTTTTGCCCTTACTTGTTATTCGCCACCTTCGCGTTCGCCGAAGCCACCGCCGTCATATTGATGATCCGTCGCACGGTCGCGGCCGGCGTCAGGATGTGCACGGGCTTTGCCGCGCCCAGCAGGAACGGTCCGACCGTCACGCCCTCGCCGCTCACCATCTTGAGCAGGTTGTACGTGATGTTCGCGGCTTCCACGTTCGGCATGATGAGCAGGTTCGCTTCGCCGGTGAGCGTCGTGCCGGGGAACGAAGCCTTGCGCACCGCTTCGGACAACGCGGCGTCGCCGTGCATTTCGCCATCGACTTCGAGGTCCGGCGCGCGTTCTGCGATCAGCTTGCGTGCTTCGGCCATCCGCTTGCTCGACGCGCTTGGCACGCTGCCGAAGTTCGAGTTCGACACCAGCGCCACCTTCGGCGAAATGCCGAAGCGCTCGATCTCGCGCGCGGCGAGAATCGTCATGTCGGCAAGCTGCTCGGGCGTTGGCGTTTCGTTGACGTAGGTATCGCTGATGAAGAGATTGCGCCCTTGCAGCATCAGCAGATTCATCGCCGCGAAGTTGTTTGCGCCTTCGGACTTGCCCAACACCTGATCGATGAACTTGAGGTGATCCTGATATGTGTCGATGAGACCGCAGATCATGCCGTCGGCGTCGCCGGTATGAACCAGGATCGCGCCGATCAGCGTGTTGAACTTGCGCAGCGCGGCCTTCGCGCTTTCGGGCGTCACGCCTTCACGCGCGGCGATTTCGTGATACGCCTGCCAGCTCTTTTGATAACGCGGATCGTCTTCCGGATTCACGATCTCGAAATCGACGCCAGGCTTGAGCTTCGAGCCCATCTTCTGCAGACGCATTTCGACGACAGCCGGCCGGCCGATGATGATCGGCTTCGCGATCTTCTCCAGCAACACGAACTGCGCTGCGCGCAGCACGCGCTCGTCTTCACCTTCTGCAAACGCGATGCGCGCGGGCGCAGCCTTCGCCGCCACGAACACCGGCCGCATCACCATGCCGGTGCGATACACCGTCGCGCCGAGCGTCTCGCGATACGCGTCCATGTCCTGAATCGGACGCGTCGCCACGCCCGAATCCATCGCGGCCTGCGCCACGGCCGGCGCAATCTTGATGATGAGTCGCGGATCGAACGGCTTCGGGATCAGATATTCCGGACCGAATTCGAGCGAATGGCCTTCGTAGGCTTTCGCGACTTCATCGCCCTGGTCGGTTTCTTCCGCGAGTTCGGCGATCGCGCGCACGCACGCGAGCTTCATCTCTTCGGTAATGGTCGTGGCGCCCACGTCCAGCGCGCCACGGAAGATGAACGGGAAGCACAGCACGTTGTTGACCTGATTCGGATAGTCCGAACGGCCAGTCGCGATGATGCAGTCCGGCCGCACCTTCTTCGCTTCCTCCGGACGAATTTCCGGCTCGGGATTGGCAAGCGCGAGAATCAGCGGCTTGTCGGCCATCACCTTGACCATCTCGGGCTTGAGCACGCCCGCGCTCGAACAACCGAGGAAAACGTCGGCCTGATCGATGGCATCGGCGAGCGTACGCGCGTCGGTGGTCGCCTGATAGCGCTCCTTCGACACATCGAGGTTGCCGCGTCCTTCGTAGATCACGCCCTTCGAATCGACGACGAGCGTGTTCGACTTCTTCAAGCCCAGATCGACGAGCAAGTCCAGACACGCGATAGCGGCTGCGCCCGCGCCCGAACAAACCAGCTTGATTTCGTCGAGCTTCTTGCCGACCACTTTCAGGCCGTTGAGAATTGCCGCCGATGCGATGATCGCCGTGCCGTGCTGATCGTCATGGAAAACGGGAATCTTCATGCGCTCGCGCAGCTTCTTCTCGATATAGAAGCATTCCGGCGCCTTGATGTCTTCGAGGTTGATGCCACCGAGCGTCGGTTCGAGCATGGCGATTGCATCGACGAGCTTGTCGGGATCGGTCTCGTCGAGCTCGATGTCGAACACGTCGATGCCCGCGAACTTCTTGAACAGACACCCTTTTCCTTCCATCACCGGCTTGGCCGCGAGCGGACCGATGTTGCCGAGGCCGAGCACCGCCGTACCGTTCGTCACCACGCCGACGAGATTCGCGCGCGAGGTGTATTTCTGCGCGTCGAGCGGTTCGTCGAAGATCGCCATGCATGCGGCGGCTACACCCGGCGAATACGCAAGCGATAAATCCAGCTGATTGGAAAGCGGTTTGGTCGGCGTGACGGAGATCTTGCCCGGACGCGGATATTGGTGATATGCGAGAGCGCTTTGCTTCAGTTGTTCGTCCATGATTAGCCTGAGACGTTAGAAATATTTTGAACAGGGTTCACACCGCCGACGACCGCTCAACATTGAGTGTGGAGTGTGATTCGATGGACCAATGTCTTCAGTCGCCCGGCGCATCGGATAGACGCGGCGTGCCGCCCGTAAGGATCAAACGGGACGGCCGGAGCTTTAATTTTTGGGACGACCAGTGTACACCTCGCCTTCCAGATGGCGCGCAGCAGCATTTTCCCTAGGCCGAACGGTCAATCAGTCGAGTTCGGCGCCGCGTTTTTCGGGAATGAGAAAGAGCGTGGCAAATATATCGAGTAAATAGATCGATGCCAGCAATGCGAGCGCAGTCGCGAACGAATACTTCGCGGCAAGCGCGCCAACCACGACCGGACCCAGTCCGCCGACCGCGCGGCCGATATTGAACAGCACGTTTTGCGCGGTGGCGCGCGCCTCGGTCGGATAGATTTCGGAGATGAGCGCGCCGTAACCGCCGATCATTCCGTTGACGAACACGCCCATGACCGCGCCGCCTACCAGCAACGCGCCGGGGCTCGTCAAGTTCGAATAGACGAAGACCATTGCCACCGCGCCGATCTGATAGAAGAGAAACGCGGGCTTGCGGCCGAAGCGGTCGGCCGCGACGCCGAAGAGCCAGATGCCGAGCGCCATGCCGAGCACGGTGACGGCGGTCCAGAGACCCGACTTCGTGAGCGAATAGCCGAAGGTCTTGGATAGATAACTGGGCAGCCAGATCATCAGCCCGTAATAGCCGAAATTCTGCACCGAGCACAGCACGATCACGCCGAGGCTCGCACGCGTCGTGCGCGCGGTGTCGAAGAGACGTCCGAGCGGCAGCTTGCGCGGCGCGTGCTTCGCGCGACGTTCCGTGAAGAGCACGGGTTCGGCGACCTTGCGCCGCACGAAGAACGACGCGACCGCCGGCAACAAGCCGACGGCGAACATGCCGCGCCAGCCGATCATCGGCAGCAAAAGCGGCGTGAGAAGCGCGGCGGCAAGCACGCCGAGTTGCCAGCCAAGCCCGACATACGAGGACACGCGCGCCCGCAGCCGAGCCGGCCATGCCTCGGCGACGAGCGCCATGCCAATGCCGAACTCCCCGCCCAACCCAATGCCCGCGATGGTGCGATAGACCAGCAAGTCGCCGTATCCTCTTGCAAGCGCGCACAGGCCGGTGAAGACGGCGAACAGGAGAATGGTCCAGGTCAGCATGCGCACACGGCCGAAGTAATCGGAGAGCATGCCGAACACCACGCCGCCCGCGACCGCGCCGGCCAGCGTCCACGTGACGAGCGAACCTGCCTGCGCGGGCGTGAGGTGCAGATCCACGGCGATCGCGGGCAGCATGAAGCCGAGGATCAGGAGATCGAAGCCATCCATCGCATAGCCGAGAATGGAAGCGATGAGCGCGTGCAGCGCGTGGCGGTGATTCGGGGTATCGACGGAAGGGGAAGCGGGAGTCATGTGGGAGCACGGCGGGCGAAGTTGCGCGAGTTTAAGTGCGACGACCACGCGGCTACAAGACGCTCAAAAAATAGGCGCTGTCCCGAGCGCCGCTCGCCCGAACGTCTCACCTCGGGTAAAATTTCGGCCTACGCGCGCAGGAACCGCACGAACGCCGTCCAAAAGCGGCTCGTTCTGCCTGTTAATGCGCCAGGGCCCCACGCGGCCGCCTCCCGCTTCGACCAAGCGCCACCATCCAAGTCCAAGGATTCGCCCATGACAGGCTTCGATCGCCAGACGATCTCCGACACCACCGCCAAGATTTTGCTGGAAGTACAGGCGGTGCACTTCAACGCGGAAAAACCGTATATCTTCACGTCCGGCTGGGCGAGCCCAGTGTATATCGACTGCCGCAAGCTGATTTCCTATCCGCGCGTGCGTCGCGGTCTGATGGAAATGGCCGAGGCGACCATTCTGCGCGACGTCGGCTACGAACAAATCGACGCGGTTGCAGGCGGCGAGACGGCGGGTATTCCTTTCGCGGCGTGGCTGGCGGATCGCCTGATGGTGCCGATGCAATACGTTCGCAAGAAGCCCAAGGGTTTTGGTCGCAACGCGCAGATTGAAGGTCTTCTGACCGAAGGCCAGCGCGTGCTGCTGGTGGAAGACCTGACCACCGACAGCCGCAGCAAGATCAACTTCATTAATGCGCTGCGCACGGCCGGCGCAACGGTGAACGACTGCTTCGTGCTCTTTCACTACAACATTTTTAAAGAGAGCGTGTCGGTGCTGAAGGATATCGACGTGAATCTGCACGCGCTCGCGACGTGGTGGGACGTGCTGCGCGTCGCCAAGGAACAAGGCTATTTCGAATCGAAGACGCTGGATGAGGTCGAGAAGTTCCTGCACGCGCCTGCCGAATGGTCGGCGGCACACGGCGGAGCGACGGCTGCGCCGCAATAAGTCTTTAAAGCAATCGCTGGTTGAGAATGAAAACGAAAAAGCCGCTGACATGACATCAGCGGCTTTTTTCAATTCGTCCAGCGGTTAAATGGTGCGAACCTAATTTGAATCTGGAATGGGCACGTCTTCCACGGAACCGTCGCCCGAATATGCCGAGAGATTCATCAAGCCATTACTTTGTGCATACTGAAACAATTCGGAATCTCGCTCGATACCCAGTTTGCGCATAGCGGTGTTCTTTTGCGTGCTGATGGTTTTAATACTGCGCCGCAATTGCCCCGCTATTTCAGTGATCGTCATGCCCGAGACGAAGAGCCGCACCACTTCGAGTTCACGCTTGGAAAGAATCACGCTGCGTTGCTGACCGCTTCCGCTCATTCCCATGCTGTCGAGCGCCGCCTTGACCGATGGCCCGAGATACTCCTGACCGCGCATGACGTGCTGAATTGCCCAGCCGATATGGTTCATGTCGTCGGCTTTGTTGATGATCGACATGACACCGACTTCGCGCAGACGTTTGAGCAAGGCCGGGTTTTCCAGCATGGTCAGGACAACGAGTTTTACCCGGGGAAATTGCCTGCCGATATAGCCGAGCAGCGGCATGCCATCGCCATAAGAGCCGCCCGGCATTGCAAGATCGGTTACGAGAACGTCGCAATGCGATTTTTGCAGCAATTGAATAAGCTCGGTGGATTGCTTGGCCTGACCAATGACGTCGACCTCCGGAAACTTGTTGAGCGCCTGAGTGGCGCCGAACAAGATGACCGGATGATCGTCTGCAATGATGACTTTTATTCGCTGGCTCATTTACTGCCCCAGAATATTGGTTCGTCTGATGCCGCGCGAATCACTGTCGGGATATTCATTTTCTCTTTGATAGCTGCCGAAGTCGCCGCCGTCAAGGCGTCATCTCGTTTTTAATTTCAGACACATTTGAACTGCGCCATAGGTTTAGTCTCAAGGTGCAAGCTTTTAATGCTTTGTTGCAATGTTAAACTGCAACTTGGCATGAAGCGCATCACTGAGACAAAAAACATCGTTGCAGCCATCGAAACGCTGATATAAGGCGCAACGGCACTGACAGGAGTCAGCTACATGCGCCTCGCATGTCGAACCGAGAGTCCGGCCGGTCTTACGTTATTCGCACTCTCGACGTGGATATTGGCGGTGATTTTCATGCCACAAGACGCCGTGGCTGAACCGGCATTCACCGTTTCAAGCGTCGATCTAGTTCCGGGAAAGCCGGTTTCGCGCGATCTTCTTTTCAATGAATCCGACTGCAAGGGCGGCAATCGCTCACCGCAGCTTTCATGGCGCGGCGCGCCCACCGATACGCGCAGTTTTGCGATCACCGTATTCGATCCCGACGCCCCCGGCCGCGGCTGGTGGCATTGGGCCGTCGCCGGCATTCCGGCGGGTGTGACGCATATACCGGCCAATGCGAGCGCCGCCGGCGCGCTGCGCAAAATGAGCGCGGTGGAAGCCCGCAACGACTGGGACACCGACGGTTACGGCGGTCCGTGCCCTCCGCCTGGCAAGGCGCACCGCTATATCGTGACGGTGTATGCGCTGCGCAGCGACGACCTGCGACTGCGGCAAGGTACGCCCGCGCTGATGTTCGAACACGAAATCCGCACGGTAAGCATCGCTTCGGCGCAGTTGACCTTCACTTACGGCCGGTAATGAACGGGCCGGCAAGCGTAACGCTGCCGCATCCGTGTCCGCAGAACGAAATTTGTCTTTGCTAGACTGGTTCCGCTCGCCCGCCGCCTTCGTCGAGTGGTGGCTTTCATGCCGTCGCCACGAAGAGCAAACCCACACGCGTGCAGTCGAGACGCACCGCGAATTCATCGCGGCTAAAGGAAACCATGTCGAACATCATCATCGTTTATCACAGCGGCTACGGCCACACGAAGAAAGCCGCCGAAGCCGTGCTGGCCGGCGCCACGGACGCAGGCGCCAACGCCAAACTGATCGCAGTCGGCGATCTCGACGACGCCGCCTGGGCCGAACTGGATGCCGCCGACGCCATCGTTTTCGGCTCGCCGACGTACATGGGCGGCCCGTCCGCCGACTTCAAGAAATTCGCCGACGCCAGTTCCAAACCCTGGTTCGCGCAAAAATGGAAAGACAAGATCGCGGCTGGCTTCACCAATTCCGCGACCATGAACGGCGACAAGTTCCTGACGATTTCCTACTTCGTCACGCTCGCCATGCAACACGGCATGATCTGGGCGGGCACCGGCATGATGCCGTCGAACACGAAGGCCGCCACCCGCAACGACCTGAACTTCGTCGGCGGCTCGACCGGGTTGCTGACGCAATCGCCCGCGGATGCATCGCCGGACGAAGCGCCGCCGCCCGGCGATCTCGAAAGCGCCCGCGTGTTTGGCGCGCGAATCGCTGCCGTGACTGCTCGCTGGACCGGCAAGTAAGGCACGCGCGCCGCTTGGGCGGCGCGTTTGACAGCCTGCACGCGCTCGTTGCGGACAACGGACATCAACGCGTCTCGGAAACGCCTTAAAATGTCCGTTTTTGCGGCGAGCGCGTAGGCGTTGCAACCATTTGCGTCGTCGCGCCGAACCAGTGAGATCGAGATGACCACGAAAGTATTTGTCGACGGACAGGAAGGCACCACCGGCCTTAAGATTTTCGAATATCTGTCGGGACGCCGTGACATCGAAGTGCTGCGTATCGACGACACGAAGCGCAAGGACGTCGAGGAACGCCGCCGCCTCATCAACGCATCCGACGTGACCTTTCTGTGCCTGCCGGATGTCGCCTCGCGCGAATCGGTTTCGCTCGTCGACAAGGACAACGCTCGCACCGTCATGATCGACGCCAGCACCGCGTTTCGCACGCAGGACGACTGGGCGTACGGTCTGCCCGAACTGTCGCGCGCGCAGCGGGAACGTCTGCGTACTGCGAAGCGCATCGCCGTACCGGGCTGCCATGCATCGGCGTTCGTACTGTCGGTACAACCGCTCGTCGCGGGCGGTCTCGTATCCGCCGATTTCGACGCGCACGCCTATTCGATCACCGGCTACAGCGGTGGCGGCAAGAAGATGATCGCCGAATACGAAGCCGGCGGCGACGCGCGTCTGGCGAGTCCGCGTCCGTACGCGCTCGGCCTCACGCACAAGCATCTGCCGGAAATGTCGGTGCGCACGGGTTTGAAGCGCGCGCCGATTTTTACGCCAATAGTCGGCCCGTTCCTGAAGGGTCTGGCGGTGACGACATATTTCTCCCCCGACCAGCTCGCGCGCAAGGCGAAACCGCAGGACGTGCGCGATATGCTCGCCGAGTACTACAACAACGAGCCGTTCGTGCGCGTGCTTCCGTTCGATGCCGAAAGCAATCTCGACAACGGTTTCTTCGACGTGCAAGCGTGCAACGACACGAACCGTGTCGAGATTTTCGTGTTCGGCAACGAAGAGCGTTTCGTGACCGTGGCGCGGCTCGACAATCTTGGCAAGGGCGCATCCGGCGCGGCGATTCAATGCATGAATCTGGCCATCGGTGCCGACGAGGAAGCCGGGCTCACGCGCTGATCGTTATCCCTCGGAAAGCAGAAAAGCCGGTTCGCTTCGTCAGCGGATCGGCTTTTTATTGGCTGCATGGTTTGCTGCGGACGAAAAAAAGCCCGCCTAGTTTGGCGGGCTGAATCCATATCAGTGGAGACATGGAGGAGACAGGAGTAACTATATCGTTAAATTTGATGCGATGCAACATCTCCGTTGCATGCGATCAACACGGAATATTTCACGGCTGCGTCATCGAGAGAATGAACTGCAGTTGATCCGATGAAATTGGCTTCACTAGATGTACGTCGAAGCCCGCATCCATCGTTAGTTCGCGGTGTTGCGGCTGACCCCAACCCGTGAGCGCAACGAGCATCATCGCGTGACCTGTGGGCGTGCGGCGCAAATCACGCGCGGCGGCGAGCCCATCCAACAGCGGCGCGCCGATATCCAGAATCACGACATCCGGCGAAAACTGCGCGGCCACGTGCACGGCTTGCGCGCCATTGGCGGCGAGCGCCACTTCGTGCCCCATTCCATTCAGGAGATTGGCGAGACCGCTCAGGGCGTCGTCGTCGGCGTCGGCTATGAGGATGCGCTTCGTCACGATAGCCTCACCGGTTGCCGTAGATTTCGAGCTTCAGCTTGTTCTCGCTCGCCTGCGATGCCGCGATCTCCGTGCGCGCGCCGCGTGCGCCAAGATAAAAGTGCTGGCGCGCGGGTGAATTCTGATCGTGGGTGGCGTCCGGCAGACAGGAAGCGATGTCCGCCGCGACGCTTTGCAGCGCATCGGCGCTTGCTCCGCCGTGCGGCGTCCAGGTGCATCGATAGTTGCTTTGCGACGCCGCGCAGCTCGCGCCGTCGCCGTATGCCAACGCGACGGGCCGTCCATCGATTGCGGAGAGTGACGAGAAATTCGGCGCCGCCGCCACGATGCGCTTCAGCGCATCGCACGGGCTCGGGGTGTCGTCGGCGTGAGCGGGCGCGCTCGACAAGGCGCCCCAGCAAAGCGCGGCGAAGGCGATGCGGTTCGATGGCATGACGTCTCCCAGCTATTTTTAATTACGTTCGATGCATAGCCATCCCAGCAAATCACGAACCCGTTAGAACAGACGTTTCTTTTCAACGATCATCGTCCCGCGCGGCGCGCCGCCACTTGCCCGAGCACCGCGAAGTCCTTTTCGCCGTCGCCGTGGGCAAGCGCGTCGACGAGGTTGTCGCGCACCACGCTCGCGACCGGCAGCGACACGTTGACCGCGTCGCCCGCGGCTATCGCGAGGCGCACGTCCTTCAGACCGAGCCGCGCCTTGAAGAGCGCGGGCTCGTAACGACGCTCCGCGATCATCTTGCCGTAGCCCTGATAAACCGGCCCCGGAAACAGCGAATTCGTGATGACGTCGAGCAACGTCTGCGCCTCGATGCCGTGTCCGCTCACGAGCGCGGCCGCTTCGCCGAAACTTTCTATCGCCGACGCCAGCATGAAATTCGCCGCCAGCTTGAGCACGTTGGCGTGCTGCGGTTCGTGGCCCACGCGCCAGGTTTTTTGACCGAGCGCGTCGAAGACGGGTTGCACGCGCGCGATGTCGGCATCGGCGCCGGCCGCGAGAATGTTGAGCTTGCCCGCCGCCGCGACATCCGGCCGGCCAAGCACGGGCGCGGCCACGTAAGCGACGCCATGCTGCGCGTGCAATTGCGCGAGTTCGACGGCGAGCGCCGCCGAAATGGTTGCCATGTTCACGTGCACGAGGCCTTTCGGCGCGTGCTTGAGCAAGCCGCCATCGATCAGCACGGAGCGCAGCGCTTGATCGTCCGCGAGCATCGAAAAGGCGGCATCGCCGGCAAATGCCTGCTCGGGGGTATCGACCACGGATGCGCCCTGGTCCGCGAGCGAACGCGTCTTGTCGCGCGAGCGGTTCCAGACGCGCACCGCGTGGCCCGCTTTCAGCGCGTTGACGGCCATGGCCGCGCCCATTTCACCCAGACCGATGAATCCGATATCCATGCTTACGCTCCATTCGTTGATTGCCGACCGAGCGCCAGTAGAGCACATCGACCGGCAGCACGCCGAATCCGCCGATGCGATACTGACTGCATGGTCACGGCGCGCTTTCACTTCCATCGCGAACTGAACGACTTTCTGGCGCGGCCCCAACGCGGGCAGGCATTCGCTTGCGCCTGTCCGCTGTCTTCGTCGGCCAAGCACATGATCGAAGCGCTGGGCGTGCCGCACACGGAAGTGGCGCTGATCGTGCGCAACGGGAATCCGGCCGGCTTCGACGCGCCAATCGAAGAAAACGATGTCATCGAGATCTATCCCGCGCGGCGCGTGCCGCCCGGTATGGCCGACGGCGCACGGCTTTTGCGGCCGGCGCTCGTCGCGGAAAATCTGCGCTTTATCGCCGATGCGCATCTCGGCGGCCTCGCGCAACTGTTGCGGCTCGCGGGTTTCGACACGCGTTACGACAACAACTTCGCCGACGATGAAATCGAGCGCCTTGCGCACGATGAAGCACGCATCGTCCTTACGCGCGACCGCGAATTGCTCAAGCGAAAAAATGTGCTGCACGGCTGCTACGTGCGCGCACTGCATGCCGACGAGCAATGGCGTGAAGTGGCGGAACGTCTCGATCTCGCGCCGCATGTGCGCGCGTTTCGCCTCTGCCTCATGTGCAACGCGCCGCTGCGTCGCGCGGCAGCGCGCGAGATCGACGACCGCGTGCCCGAAGGCGTGCGCGAACGGCACACGCGTTTCGTGACTTGCGATGTCTGCCGCCGCGTCTTCTGGGAAGGCTCGCACTGGAAGCGCATGCGCGAGCGCATCGACGGTCTCGCGGATGCAAGCCGCGTGTGAACCTCCACGTACAATACGGCCCCTGCCTATCAAAACGCCGCAACGGAGCATCGCGTGAACAAATTTCAACTGGAACAAACCAAGGCGTTCAAGCTCGCCAACGACCTGAAGCAAGGCGGCAAGCCGCGCGTGGGCGCAGCGGAAGCGCCGAAACTGGATCGCCGCGAGCAGCGCAAGCTGGATCAGGCCAAGGGTCTCGTGCCGTTTGCCTGCAAGCTGGACGAGAAGCTCGTGACGCAATTGAAGGAACGCGCCGCGAACCACGAAGGCGGTCTCTCTGAAGTCCTGGCGGAATTGCTCGTCGCAGCGGGTCTGGAGCGTTGAAGCGTCGCGCAGGCGCTCGACCGCCTAGCGGATGCCGTCACGCGCCTCGTCGACATCGACGTGACGCGTCGCCGGAATGCAGGCCACGGCGATAATCGAAAGCACGAGTCCCGCCATCACGTAGAAGGTCGGCGCGAGTTGCGAGCCCGTCGTCTTGATGAGCCACGTCACGATGAACTGCCCGAAGCCGCCGAACAGCATCACCGCGATGTTGTACGCGAGCGCAAGCCCGGTCGAGCGGATATGCGCGGGAAACAGTTCCGCGATCAGCGCGCCGAACGGCCCGTAGTAACCGGACAGCGTGATCGACAAGAGCGCCTGCACGACCACGAGCCGCGCCACGCTCGGTTCGGCGGCGAGCCATGCGAAGAGCGGATAGATGATCACGAGCGTGATGAGAAGCGACCACAAGGTCAGGCCCTTGCGTCCGATACGATCCGACCACGCGCCCGCCACCGGCGAAAGCACGGTCAAGATGAGATTGCCGACGATCAGCGCCGTGAACGACTGCCCGAGCGGCAGCTTGAGTTGCTTGACCGCGAAGGTCGGCAGATAGGCGATCAGCACATAGACCGTCACCGTCAGCGCGATCACCGAACCGAGCCCGCACAGCACTTCGCGGCTGTGATTGCGGAAGACTTCACCAAGCGTCGCGCGGCGCGCGGTCTTCTTCGCGTGCAGGAACGCTTCGGTATCGGCCATGTTGCGCCGAATGTACAGGCCGATTGGCCCGATGATCAAACCGAGAACGAACGGCACGCGCCAGCCCCATGAATCGAGCGCTTCGGGCGACAGTCCGCGCGTGATCGCCGCGCCGACGAGCGCGCCGAGCAAGAGCGCCGCCGCCTGACTCGCCATCTGGAAACTGCCGTAGAAACCGCGTCGGGAAAACGGCGCTGCTTCGATCAAGAGCGCGGTCGCCGTTCCGAACTCGCCGCCGGCGGAGAAGCCCTGCAACAGCCGCGCGAACACGATCACGAGCGGCGCGCCGATCCCGATTGCCGAGTATGGCGGCGCTATCGCGAGCAGCAGAATGCCGATGGTCATCATCGCGATGACCAACGTGAGCGCCGCCTTGCGCCCCGCGCGATCCGCATAAAGACCCAGCACGATGCCGCCGACCGGCCGCATCACGAACGCGACGCCGAAGGTCGCGGTGGTCAGCAAAATGGATGAGTAGTCGCTATAGCTCGGAAAGAACAAGCGGGCGATGACGACAGTCATGAAGCCGAACACGGTGAAGTCGTACCACTCCAGCGCATTGCCGATGACCGCGGCCGCGACGGCGCGCGCATTCAATGGTCTGCCTGCCATGCGAATCCCTTTGGTTTGTCGATCATTGGGTTTCGTGCCATCGGACGGACCCCCGTTGGCCGCGTCGTGCGCGTATCGCCCGGCGCATCGAATGCATTTGCTCAGGCGAGGCGTAAGGCTGAATTTGCCTTGGCGAGTGTAAAGACCATGCGTTTGCTTATCAAGCGGCTACAACGCAAAACGCGCCGGGCAATGCCGCCAGGCGCGTTCGTCGTCCAACGAGGGAAGCTCAGGCCTTCTTTACATACGCGCCGCACCAGCCCTTCGAGGCGACCTGCTTGTTCGCGAACATCGGACACGGGGCGTAGGCATCGGCGGCCTTGCCTTGATAGAACTGGCAGTTGCCGCAGTCTTCGCCGGCGGCGTACTTGGCGAACTTGGCCTTATCGACCTTGGTCGCGTCTTCCTTGTAGCCGAGCGCCTTGGCGGTGGGATCGTTTTCGTCGACCTTCGGTGCGTCGGCGAAAGCGGCTTTCGAGCCGAGCGCGAACGTCGATGCAACGCCCACGCTGGTGATGAGAAACGTACGACGAGATGCCTTCATGGTGACTCGCTCCATGTTGTATTGGGGGAAAACGCCGTTCTGACGACGGCGATGCCCGAGCATAACAATCCGGAAGCGAATCGATGAAGCCAAATGTTATAGATAAGAACCCGGGGAATAGCGGCTAACGCATCATGTCCGCCACGCGCTCGGCGATGGCGAGTGAAGCCGTCAGTCCGGGCGATTCGATACCGAACAGATTCACGAGCCCCGGCACGCCATGCGCGGACTTGCCTTGAATCATGAAGTCGGCGGCAGCCTGCCCCGGACCCGAGAGCTTCGGCCTGATGCCCGCGTAGGCCGGCTGCAGCGCGTCGTCAGGCAGACCCGGCCAATACGCACGAATCGCGGCGTAGAAGGAATCGGCGCGGCGCGGATCGACATCGTAATTGAGCGACTGCACCCATTCGACATCAGGACCGAACTTGGCTTGGCCGCCCATGTCGACGGTCAGATGCACGCCGAGTCCCGCTTCATTGGGCATCGGATAGATGAGCCGTTCGAACGGCGCGCGCCCGCTCACGCTGAAGTAGTTGCCCTTCGCGAAGTAGAGCGGCGGCACGTGACGATCGTCGAGACCGCGAATCTTGCTGGCGATCCGGTTCGCGTGAAGCCCCGCGCTGTTGATCAGAAACGACGCCCGGAAGCGCGCCGGGGCATCGCCGCCGGTCTCGACGATAAAGCAGCCCTCGCGCGCGTCGATGGCGGCCACCGGCGTATGAAACACGATGTTCGCGCCGTGATTCTCGGCATCGCCTTGTAGCGCCAGCATGTACTGGTGACTGTCGACGATTCCCGTGCTCGGCGACCACACCGCCTCGACGCACGTCAGTTGCGGCTCCATCTCCGCCGCCTGTGCGCCGCTGATCCGCACGAGACCTTCCACGCGATTTTCCAGGCCCTTCTGTTCGATGCCCGCAAGCTGCGGAATCTGATTGCGCGCCGTGGCAACGAGCAGCTTGCCGCATTGCCGATGCGGCACGCCATGCTCGCGGCAATATTCGTACAGCATTTCGCGCCCACGCACGCACAGCTCGGCTTTCTGCGATCCGCGCGGATAGTAGATGCCCGCGTGAATCACTTCGCTGTTGCGCGAACTGGTGCCAATGCCGATCGCCTCGCCCGCTTCCAGCACGATCACTTCGCGCCCGCGCATTGCCAGTTGCCGCGCAATCGCAAGTCCAACCACGCCCGCGCCGATTACCACGCACTCGATCCGATCCATGTCCGTTCCGTCGCAAGATAGCTCGCAACCATTCTACGTTCTTGACTATTGCGAGTTGCACAACAAACGCATGGCAATTGCACCGAATTACGGAGCAATGCAGAAAAAGGCATGAAACTGGCCGTCCGATGACAAAAAAGCCATGTTTCCATGGCTTTTTTGGCAATTCCAAAAATTCGTGCGCTTTAAAAACCGATCGCTTTCCTGCGCGAATTACGGTCGAGCTGGATATCGCGCGCCTCGACGTGATGCCGTCCGTCGATACGCGCGTTGCCAAACGCGTTGAGCATCGCGCGCCGCATGCCGCGTGGCGAGGCTTGCGTGAGCGCATCGAGCGGGGCATCGCCGAGCGTTTCGGGAAAGCGCCGGCCCCACGCGTGCGTCGTGCGGATGTCGTCGTAAATCGCCTGCGCGATACGACGCGCGCCGTCGCGATCCGGCGCGGGAATCTCGTAGACGTTCATGCGGTTCATGATCGGCTCGGGAATGGCGCGCGCGTCGTTGGCCGTTGCAATCCACACGACGTTGCCCGCGTTGATCGGCACTTCCGCGAATTCGTCGATGAAAGTCTGCGCCGTGTCGTGTTCGAGCAACGCGTAAAGCGCGCCGAGCGGATCGTATTGCGCGTCGCCGGTGGCCTTGTCGATTTCATCGACGGTAATGACGGGGTTCGCGTAGCTGCCGTTCACGAGGGCGTCGAACACCTTGCCTGGCTTGGCGTTGCGCCATTGCGACGACGCGCCCGAGAGAATCCATCCGGCGGTGAGCGAGCTCATCGCCACGTAATGCGACGTGGTCCCGAGCATTCGCGCAAGCTGCTTCGCAAAATGCGTCTTGCCGATGCCGGGTTCGCCAAGCAACAGTATTGGCATGAGTTCGAGGCGGTCCTCGGTTTCGAGGCACAGCGCGATCTGCTTGCGAATGTCGTCGAGCGGCTCCGCGAAGTTCGGCAGGGAAGCCGCAAGGTCGTCGATGCACGGCATGCGATTCGGCTTCACGCAGAAGCGCAGATTGCCGACCTTGAGCATCTTCTCGTAAGTGGCGCGCAGGGCGTCGCTTGCGCCTTCGGACAAATCGTTGAGCGCGGTTTCCACGTCGTCGAGACTGTAGACCTTGCTGAACGATGCCACCGCCAGTTCCTGTTTCACCACGGCTGTCGTCATGTCACACCCCGTCATTGTTTTGGTCGACAAAGCCAGTGTAGCGACGACAAAACACCACGCAAGCGAGCAGTCTCGCGGGTCTGCTGCCAATTCCGCCGCGTAGCGCAGGCGCGAGTATCATCGTTCGTCCCACGTGTGAGCGTGCCGCGAGCGGGTTCGAAACGTGCTGTTTTTCTGCGGCGTTTTTCCAACCTGGCTGCGAAGTGTTTTGCGCGGCCCCATATGTCGGGTTTTGGTAAGGATTCTGGCTGAACCGTAGCCGTGCAGCCCGGTCAGAATCAAGTCGCCGAGGAAACGCCGATCCAGCGGCTTTTCGCCCAAGCAGATCACGCGCAAAAGCGAAACGCCGCCATCCGAACCGCCCGTGCGCCGGAGAAGCCTTCAATGCAAAGAACAACACGAACCGTCTTGCCGTTCCCCTTTCGATTTGCGCTTGCTGCAAGCGCGTGCCTCGTGGTGGTATCGGCGGGACCTGCCTGGGCGCAGTCAAGCACGCCGCAGCCCGTCGACTGGGAGTTGCAGGTCGTGCGCGACGGTCAACAAATCGATTCGTTTTCCGCCACGACGAATGTCGGCCAGGCGCGCACCGATACGCATCACAACATCACGCAGAATCAGGTCGGCTGTGCGAATCAGCCAGCGGGCGACATCGATCTCACGCGCACCATCACCGTTTCGCCGACGCACGCGAGCGCCGACGACATCACGCTCGCCATCGACGCTCAGGAAACGCTTCAGGATGATTCCTCGCGGACCACGGCGGCCGGCTGCAAGTTGCCGCCGGTGCCGCGTCAGGTGAGCGGATCGCATCCGGGCCTCGTGTTGAAGCCCGGGGAATGGGGCGAATGGAAGATCGTCGACAGCAATCCGACGCTGCTGTATCGAGTGCGCGCGAGCATGGCTTCGGCACCAGCAACGCAATGACGGCCTTCGTGACATAAAGTAGAGAGGCCGCGCCACCACACAACGAACGCATGCGAAACCCAGAACATCTTCCGCCAGGTCCATCCACGCACAACGGCACGCCGGATTTCACCGCCGTAAGCTGGAACCTCCACAAGGGCCGCTCACCGCTCGGACTGCGCGCCTGGAACGCCATGCAGCGGTGGGTTCAGACCACCAACGCCGACGTCTATTTTCTCCAGGAAGCGATGGCGCGGCGCATGCCGCAGCCCGTGCTCGCAAGCGGTTTCGGCAACCCGCTTGCAGCGCCGCTCGACGATGTCTGGCATTGCCAGGCCACCGAAATCGCTACCGCGCTCGAATTGCAGATCGCCCTCGGGCCGAACGTGTTCAAGCCGTCGTGGCGGCACGGCAACGCCATCTTGTCGCCGCATCCGCTGGATCTGTCCGGGCGCTGGGACATCTCGGCGCATCGCTTCGAAAAGCGTGGCTTGCTGGTCGCGCGCGCCACTTTCGCCGGCAAGGCCATCACGCTCTTGTGCGCGCATCTGGCGCTCACGCGTTCCGCGCGTCTGCGTCAGATGAACTGGATCGCGCACTGGATTGCGAAGGAAGCGCCGGAAGGCCCGCTCGTGCTGGCAGGCGATTTCAACGACTGGCGCAACGATTCCGTGCCGCTCTTTCGCGAACTCGGCATGAGCGAGGTCGCGACGATGCTCGGCGAATCCGGCCGCACCTTTCCGGCGTTCTCGCCCGCGCTCGCGCTCGACAAGATGTTCGTGCGCGGTCTTAAGCCTGTCGAATGGCTCGTGCCGACGCAGGACACCGCATGGCTGTCCGATCACTTGCCGTATATGGCGAGACTGCGCGTCGAGGAATGAGGCGGCGTTAGCCGAGCAGCGCTTCCAGAGCGTCGATGGAAACCGGCTTGGTGAGGTGATGATCGAAGCCGGCATCGATCGAATTCTGGCGATCCGCGTCGCTGCCGTAACCCGTCAGCGCGAGCAGCAAGGCGTCGCGCGTGACGGGGCGCTTGCGCATCTCGCGCGCCACGTCGAAGCCGTTCATGCCAGGCAGACCGATATCGAGCAGCACCACGTCGGGTTTGAAATCGTCGATGGACTGCAACGCGCGCGGACCGTCGTGCTCCGTGCGCACTTCGTGGCCCAATGCTTCGAGCAGCATCGACATGGCAAGCGCGGCGTCCTCGCTGTCGTCGACAATCAGAATGCGCCGGCTCGACGCCGCGCCGCCGGTCGCTTCGGCGGTGGTGTTCATGCGTGTCCTCGTACATTTTCAAGATGGCGAGGCGACTGTAGCACAACGCCCGAGCCTGATGAAATGAGGGCGCAAGGCAGCATGCGACAGCTCTGCTATCGTGGACTTTTTCCGCGCACGCCGGCGTTCCCATGTTCGATCTCTTCGACGACATTCCCAAACCCGATATCGTGTGGCACCCGGACTGGATCGACTCCGACGCCGGTTCCGATCTCATGGGCGAGCTGATCGCGGAAGTAAGCTGGCAGCAGGACACGATGAACACGCCCCGCGGCCGTTTGCCGCTGCCGCGCCTGACCGCGTGGCAAGGCGAGCCGGATGCCGTCTATGTCTACTCGGGCATCCGCAACGTGCCGCAGCCGTGGACGCCCGCCGTCGCCCGGTTGCGCGATGCCGCTCAGGACGTGTGCGCCGCGCGTTTCAACAGCGTGCTCCTCAACCGTTATCGCACGGGGCTCGACAGCATGGGCTGGCACGCCGACAAGGAACGCGAGCTCGGGCCCGAGCCGGTGATCGCGTCGGTGAGTCTTGGCGCCACGCGTGCATTCGAATTCCGCCACGCGCGCACGCATGCCACGCACGCGCTCGCGCTGACGCACGGCAGCCTGCTCGTGATGCGCGGACGCACGCAGCTCGAATGGGTGCATCGCGTGCCGAAGGAGCCGGGCGCGCGCGGCGAACGCATCAACTTGACGTTTCGCTGGGTCGACGCATCGAAGCGGCGTTGAACTTCAGGGCCGCCGCGCGACGAAATCGATCTCGACGAGCGCATCGCGCGCAAGGCCCGTCACGCCGATGCACGTGCGCGCCGGCAGCGGCTTCGGCAGAAAGTAGGAGCGGTACACGGCGTTCATCGCGTCGTAGTCGCGCTTGAACTCGGTGAGGAAAATGCGCGCGCTCACCACGCTGTCGAGCGTGAGTCCCAGTCCTGTCAGCACGAGGATCAGGTTATCCATCACGCGGCGCGTCTGCGCGGCGACGCCCTCGGGCAGCGGGGCGTTGTCGTCGTTGGGGTCGGTCGGCATCTGGCCGGTGAGGAAAACCCAGCCGTCGGCTTCTGCCGCGTGGGAGAACGGGCCGACAGGCGTCGGCGCGGCATCGATCATCGAGAATTTGGGACGGTGGTTCACGTTGTCTCCTTGCAAGGAACCGGCACGTTAGCCCGCCAAAATATCCCGCGCGCGTCCGGACCTTTGATGCGAAGATGCAGCGTCCCTTCCAGTCCTGTTTCTTCGCGATGCTTCCTCAACCCATTCTCATCGATGCCGTCGTCCGCATGCTCGTCGCGGTGGCGATCGGCTGCATCATCGGCGTCGATCGCGATCTGCACGGCAAACCGACCGGCATGAAGACGCTCGGGCTCGTGTCGCTAGGTGCATGCATCGCGACCATGTGTGCGCTCGGATTTGCCACCGAGCCGCTCGCGCACAACACCGAAGTCTCGCGGGTGGTGCAAGGCATCGTGACGGGCATCGGCTTTCTGGGCGCGGGCGTGATCATTCAGAATCCGCGCGAGAACCGCATTCGCGGGCTGACCACGGCGGCTTCCATCTGGGTGACGGCGGCCGTGGGCATTCTGTGTGGGCTCGGCGTATGGAGTCTCGCGCTGATCGCCACGGTGATTCTCATCGTGCTGCTGACGGTTGGGCGGATCATCGAGAAAGGCTTGCTGAAGCGCTGGATGCGCAAGCCGCCGAGTCAACGTCCGGCGGGTATTGGCGAGGAAGAGTGACTGGCGGAGTTGCCTGTGCGCGTCGGCGCACTCTCGCATCATTGAAAAAGCAACGCGGCGCAACCTTGCGGCCCGCCGCGTTTCCAGGCGCAGAAAGTCGATGCGCTTACCAGCCGTGATGTTCGCGCCAGCGTTGTTCGCGATGCATCTCATGCCGCCAATGACGCTCGCGCTCGTGGCGTCGCCATTCGTGTTCGCGCCAGCGTTCATCGCCGTAGCCGTATCCGTATGCGGGCTGCACGTAGACCGGCTGGGCCTGCGCATAAACCGGCACGCCGACGCCTACCGCGACATCGACATGCGCCGATGCTGCCGTCGATACCGCCAATCCCCCGAGTCCTGCCAACGCGATTGCCACAGTTGCAAGCTGCTTCTTCATGTCGCCTTCTCCTTGCCCCGATTGCGTGATGTCAAGTGCAGTCTAGAAGGCGATTCCTGACACAGGTGCAACAGACCCGCGAGAAAGGTAACGTCAGGTAACGGTCAAGTCAGAGCAAGCGTTTGCCTGCTTCGTCGATAACCACTTCGCCGTCTTCCTTTGCAAAAGGTCCTTTTTGCGGCTCCGGCAAAAGATCGATCACGAGTTCGGATGGACGGCACAGTCGCGCGCCTTTCGGGGTATCGACGAAGGGACGATTGATGAGGATTGGATGCGCGAGCATGGCGTCGATGAGTTGCTCGTCGGTGAGACTCGTGTCGCCCAAGCCGAGCTCGGCGTAGGGCGTGCCCTTTTCGCGCAGCGCTTCGCGCACGGAAAGCCCGGCGCGCGCGATGAGCGAAGTGAGCGTCGCGCGATCCGGCGGCGCGGTCAGATACTCGACGACTTTCGGCTCGATGCCCGCATTGCGGATCAGCGCGAGTGTGTTGCGCGAGGTGCCGCACTTCGGGTTGTGATAGATGATGACAGTCATGTCGGCGATGTCCTTGATGATCACATTCGGCATTCTAGGCCGACCTCACGATGACGCGCACGCCCGGCTTGCGGCAGGCCACCGACCGAATTGCCAGCGATGCAGCAAATACCCTGTTCAATCGCGGCTGCGCGGCCTATAACGAAGTGTGCAATGCGGCATGTCCTGGGTGGATCATCCGCCAGCGGTCTTACTGGCGTTCGTCCCTGTCTGCTTCGCAGTCGCCTTCGAATTGCATATCTACAAGTCCGGCAAGTGGTCGCATGGCAGAAGCCGACCGGAACCGGCCCTGACGCCTCTTCGCGCACTGCCATCGAGTAGAACGCACCGTGGCACGTCGTGTGCGAACGACGGTTCGCTACAACGAATAGCGCGACCCGGCCATTGTCGGTTCGTGCATCTCATTCAAGGAGTCGATATGAAAACACGTCTCGTCGCGACGGCGCTTGCCGCCTCGCTACTGGTGGCTGCTGGCAGCGCCTCGGCGCAGGAAACGTATTACCGCACGGCGCAGGTGCCGGGACAAACCACGGCGGATACCTCGTCGCAACCGGCGATGCAAGGCAGCACGCAAGGCCAAACGGGCGATATGTCGTATGGCGGCGCGCCCGCCTCTCGTGGCGCCACTGGCGCAATCGGCACGACCGGAACCAACGCGGGCATCTCCAAGCCGTGCGTGCGCGGCCCGCCCTGCGACATATTCTTCGGCAACTGAAGCAGCAAGCGCGGCCTGAAAGTTGCGTTAGCATCCGGTGCATGATCCCGTGCGCTCGCATTCTCGTATGCGGGCGCGCTTTCCTTTTCACCTTGGAACGATCGCCATGCACCGAGACGAATTCCTCGCCCTTCTTCCCGAGGAGGGCTTTCAAGAAGTCGTGACCGTCACGCGCGAGCCGAACGGCGCAATGGAAATTCACGCGCATCCCTTCGAAGCCAAGGCGCTAATTGTCGAAGGCGAGATCACCATCCGCGTTGGCGATGACGAGCGGCTGTATCGCGTCGGCGAGATCTTCCAGCTGTCCGCGAATCTCGAGCATGAAGAACGCTACGGACCGCAAGGCGTGACCTATCTGGTTGGGCGCAAGTAAGCCGCATCGGCGAACACACGACATCGAGGACGACATATGGCCACGCGAAAGACGGCGCGGATTCGCGTCGGTATCGGCGGATGGACGTTCGAGCCCTGGCGCGGCACGTTCTATCCGAAGGGACTCGCGCAGAAGCAGGAGCTCGAATACGCGAGCCGCGCGCTCACGACCATCGAGGTGAACGGCACGTTCTATGGCTCACAAAAGCCCGAGACCTTCGCTAAATGGCGCGATGAAGCCCCGGATGACTTCGTGTTCTCGCTGAAGGCGCCGCGTTACGCGACCAATCGCCGGGTACTCGCCGATGCGGGCGAAACCATCGAGCGTTTCTTCAAGAGCGGCGTGCTGGAACTACAGAACAAGCTCGGCCCGATCAACTGGCAATTCGCAGCGACCAAGAAGTTCGATGCCGATGACTTCGGCGCTTTCCTCAAGCTGCTGCCCGCGAAAGTGGAAGGCCGCGCAATTCGTCATGCCGTCGAAGTGAGACACGAGAGTTTCAGCGATCCGGCATTCGTGGCGCTGGCGCGAAAGCATCGCGTGGCGATTGTCGTCGCGGGAGACTCGAAGTATCCGCAAATCGCGGATACGACCGCACCATTCGTCTATGCACGCATCATGGGAACGACAGAGAAGCAGAAGCAAGGTTACTCGAAGGCGGCGCTCGATGGCTGGGCGAGCCGCGCGAAAGAATGGGCGGCGGGTGGCGTGCCTGAGGATATGGCGAGGGCATCGACAAGCGCGGGTGCGAAGGTCGGTTCACGGGATGTGTTTCTTTACGTCATCAGTGGATATAAGGAGCGCAATCCCGCTGCGGCAATTGCACTGACCGAACGAATCAATGGGACGACGTAATTCGACTGAGGCGAACGTTCCGCGGGTAGCGACCGGTGACGGTGTCTTTGCCGCTTCGTAGGTAAAGAGCCGTCACCGGATTTATGTCAGTTCACTTTCACAGGCGGTAGCAGGGTGTTGTAACCAAATGCCGTTCGGCCGATAAGGATCAATGCAAGTCCCAATGTCGCAGCGACGGCGAAGATTACGCCGAAGATTCCAGACGGCGAGAAATGTGCCGAAAGCACGGTAACTAGCGCTGCACTAAGCGGGATGGAGCACATGTTCATCAAGCCAATGACACCCGTGGTTTTTCCAAGGTGTTCTTTTGGAATGATCTGACTACGCACCGTGCGGATATAGACGCTGAAAGCGCCATCGCAAGCCATTAGCGCACTGTATCCCACCAAATAGACTGCATATTGGTTGGATAGCGCGAGTACCAGACCAGCCAGAATCATCGCGCAGAATGAACTGATGCCGAGCGCAGGCAATCCGAGTTTTCGCGCGATGCGCGGTACAAGCGTGCATGCCCCAATCGACGCAATGGCTGCCACGGTCTGAAGCAGGCCGAAGCGGCTTTCCGGCAATCCAAAGACTTTTACGACGACGGCCGCACTGACTACCAGCGCCGCGCCGTATACGAGGTTGACGACCCAAGTCAATGCCGAAAGATGGAACAACACCTTGTTCTGCATTAATACCTTCAGCGCTTGCTGATTAGACTGGCGTAATGCTCGCAGAGAAAAAGATTGATCGGCCGGCATGGGCTGCGTCTTGAAACCAAAAAGGATCACCGACGCTGTACCGAACATCGCAGCGCCAAGCATGAGAAGTGGATTCAAGCCATCCCACACCGAAATGAGTGCCGCAAGCGCGGGCCCTGCCACTTGCGTAATCTGCTCGACTGCCTGCAGCATGGAATGCGCCTTCGGTAGTTCTGAAGCCGCCAGATTGCGCGGAAGCATGGCCTCGGAGCCGACGAATGAAAGAATATAGGCGATTGAGAGAAAGGCCATCATCACGGACAGAACGCCGAACGTACTTACACCACATGCGATGAGTGCAAGCGCAATAATCAGCACTAAAGCTCTTCCAAATTCGATTCCGGAAAACAAATGTCCTGGCTTGAGCCGATCTGCGACAAACCCGGCCAAAGGAAAAAACACGATTCTCGGAATCCACTCGATGACAAACGCGAGTCCGGAATATTTGAGCTCACCGGTGCTTTTAAAGATGGTCAACGGGACGGCGAACAAGAGAAATTGATCGGCAAGGGCGCTGAGGAAGCGCGCAGCGACGAATCGCTTTAGGCGGAGAGTGGCGTGCTGCATGGCATCGATGATTGTCCGTTGAAGTGGCCGGGCGATTGCCCGAAAGCAAGAAAATTGTTCAGGTCTTGGCTCGGGGACAAGCAAGACCCGACTTCACCCTTTTCAATGTTCGGAACGCTTGATGGAGAACATGTCGCGAGAAAGTTGCCGAGCAATTTGCAAATGCTCGTCAAAATCGTGTTCAGGCTTTCTGGCATTCCAGAAGAATTCAACAGACCCCTCGCGGGCGCGCCACGACAATGGCTTCTCCGACATGTCGAGAGGCTTTGCGGTGACCTGCATATTGACGACTGCATCCGGCAGTTCTTTGAGAATACGCACTCGTTCGATCATTCCCTGCGGCGCTTTCAAGAAGGCAATCGCAGAGAGGCCACGTGAGCGGGGGCTGTCTGACAGCGTAACGGGCATTCCCAAATAAGATGCGACGTGCAATTGATAAGGGTTGACGCCATAGCATCGTTCAACGAGATCCATAATCGCATCGCCGCCCGTACGTGCGCCGACTTCAATGATTCGGACATCGCCGTTTTCAGTGATCCGCGCTTCGAAGTGTGCTATGCCATATTGAATGCCAAGTGCCTTGCAAGCGCGTTCAGCTACATCACGCAAATTCTTGTTGCCGCTTTGCACAGATGGGACCGAGTGTCCAGTTTCGACGAAATAGGGTTCCGGTCCGAGGTACTTGTCGGTCACTGCAATAACTCGATGTATATCACCCTGGTTGAATACCTCGACGCTGACCTCATTGTCAGACTGGATGTATTCCTCCACGACAAATACGTCTTCCGGCGTCATATAGGCGCCGTTCAAGGCCTTGATATCTGCCACACATTGGCTGAATGCCGATTCAATGGCGTCGTAACTTGTTACCTTGATGACGCCTACACTCCCGGCAAGTTCGCGCGGTTTGATTACAACGGGCAGACCAATATCCCTGGTCAATTGCTTCAGTTCGTCGAGAGTGGCGAACGCGCCGAAACGCGGCACAGGCAAGCCCGCCTCGGCCAGCACCTGTTTCATCAGGTATTTGTCCCGACACTTGTTCACCGTGTCAGCGGAATTATGGTTTAGTTGGTAGTGACGCGAAACCTCCAGCGCACTTCGTACCGTGAAATCATTCATGGGAATCACCGCGGCCGGACGCGCGCCAAACTCCCGTTCATGGTGGAGCACGGCCGCGAGGACGCCTTCGGGATCGGACACATCGGCGGAGATAAATCCGTCGAAGAATTTGATTGTGTTAGACGTACGCGTCTTGGCCAACGTCAACACTCGCATGCCGTTGGATGCGCGTAGTGCGCCTGCCAGGACTCGCTCCCGGAGCGGAAATTCGCCGCCGAGAATCAGGATATAAGGTTCGTTCTGTTCAATCATCAATATGCTCCTTGTGTATCATTTAGCTGTGGCCGAGTCGGGACGATTCGTTTCATCGCCGAAGGATCATGCGAAGACCAGGCACTCACGAGTGGCGCGATCGCGAATGCCCCATAGGTTGTTACGTATGTTTGCGCGTAAAAGCCATCGGTCCAGACCGTCGTAAGAGGCCTCGAATTCGGTACGCGCATGCACTCCCTTCCGATTATTGATAAGCAATGCCTGGCCCGGGCGCAGACCTACTCCGTTGTTTTCGCCTACTTGTTGACATGCATCGAGCAGTGTCCGCAATGCATGCTCAGATTCCATATCAATGGCCCGCACTCCATTAGCCGCGACAAAAATCTCTGGAAAGTTCTCTGGGCCCGAAAGAATAGGAACCGGTGCCGACCAAACCTTTTCCCCGTTTGTCGCACCGTGAATCAACAGCGTGTAGTTGCTTGGAGCCGCCATTAGAAAGCGCGCCTGACGAAGGATCACAAGCGTATTTGCGTCCAAGCGGGATGCCACGTCGCGCGCATCGGCGTAGAGTGTTCGCGCAGTGCCGGCCTTATCCGCACGCAAGCAAAGCAGGAGAAGAAAGTCCGGATTGTGCGAATTGAATATCAACGACTCGTCATACATTGAATCGTTGTGAAAGTTCAGGAAGATCTTCGAGCTGCGATTCGATTGCGTGTATTCACCGCCTCGCATTGGAACGACGTGATGGACGACTTGGCCATCTTTCTCGGATAAATAGCCGACCGGTATTCCGATCAACTGAGCCAAACCAAGCAGCGACTTCTCCGACTTATCGGCAAGCGTCACGCCGACTTGCCCTTGAACTGGTGTTGCTGGCAACGGGTCGTCTATTGGAAGTCCGTCAATGAGCATGACACCGGCACTCGACGGATCACGTCCAAACTGAAAAATCTCGAACAAGAGTCCGTCGGGTAACGTTGCAAACACGCGATAAAGACTCGCCAAAGCCTTCGAATAGTTCCCGTGCGGCGGTTCGATATGTATATAAGCATCACTAAGCGCTGCTCGTTCTGTTTCTGTCAAAGAATAGGTTTTCAACGCAATGCTCCCAACTCGATAAAGAATAAGTGCGATCAGGCGACGCCGTCCGTTCCTTCCACCGCGAGTGCTTCCTGATTTTTATGACGACAGAACCACATAATGTCGGCCTCAAGTCTGTAGAAGATGTCCTCTTCGAGAACATGGCCGAGGGCTTTGAGGTGACGTCGTTTCAAATGCGAAGGAATCGGCAAGTTTCCGAAATCGAACATGCGTATTGCGCCGTCTGGAGCCCGCATCGGCACCACCTGCGAAAGCGCGTATCGACTTGCGCTAAAGGGCACGTCAAGCTGACCGGTGGAGAATGCGCGACATATCGATTCGATGAGATTGTCTGCGTCGAGAACTGGCGAGAGCAGCGCCGAGACTTCCGCGAGTATCCAGGCCAACTCATCTTCTACGCTGTCTTTTTGCGCATTGACCAGATCGAGAATCCAGCTGTTCGCGGCTTTACTTAAGAGCACTCCACTGACGTTGGCCTCCAAAGAAGGCACACCAGCCGACTCTTGGTAAGTCTTGTTGATCGTTTTTACTGCGCCGCCTGCTTTGGCCACCATCGCACCACGCAAGATCAGCGCGTCACAATCTTGCCGTTCGCGAGGGAATGCACCCATGAATTGATGAAAAACAGGGAAAACGTCGTCGACGCAGTCCGGCAATAAAAGCTCGGCCAAACGAGGTATGGCCCGCAACATTGCGATGTCTTGCACGGTGTTCCCCGTCTGGCACACAGCGATTGA
This sequence comes from Caballeronia sp. GAFFF2, assembly GCF_023631485.1. Taxonomy (NCBI): domain Bacteria; kingdom Pseudomonadati; phylum Pseudomonadota; class Betaproteobacteria; order Burkholderiales; family Burkholderiaceae; genus Caballeronia; species Caballeronia sp. GAFFF2. Next base: position 41,366 of record NZ_JALQDA010000023.1, read on the forward strand.
AAGACAACGTACTCCGGCTGTGTGCGCCAAAATCGCCTCGAGAAAAGCGATTGCCAACTGAATGGATGGTGGCATTAACACGGCGGTTAAAGTACCGAAAAACTCTCGGTCCACGATCACGCCTCGGCGCGCGAGTTCGCCGCACTTTAAATCGACTTCGCTCCACAAATTCAGTGAGTCGCGCAGCGGCACGTCCTTGCAATACGGAATGTTGTAACCGATCCCACCGCCCTCGAACGCGCTGAATCCCGAAGCGAGCGAGACCTCGTATAACAGCCGGGGATCGGGCGAGCCATGACGGATCTGCACGGGCGCGATTACCGTTTCGTTCAGTTCTCTGCCAAGCCGCCATCCATGCGCGACCAGAGGGTAGCCATTTAGTTCGTTTGGCCGCTCTCTTGCAAGCTGGGTGGCAACATCGAACCGTTTTAGACGGGTATGGGCATCGATCGTGATCGTGGCGATATCGGGAGCAGCGTATTCTTCCAGTCCTGCGATCAGACCGCGCATGTTATCGTGACCACCCACACCGCAGCGTGGTTGAACCAGCATTCGACCGCTGCGCCGTGCTTCGAGCAACCGGTCATACACGGTCTCTTTCGGCAGCCTCTGCAAATAGTCGATCACTTCAGCCGTTTCCGGTGCCTCATGTCCAAACTGTCTGGCGTGCTGAATATATTCATCAAACATGGGGCACTCCTTCCGTACGGTCCCACACCGCAAGCATTCGACTAAACGGCGATCTCTCAATGGAAGCGGCTACGTCACCTGAGTTGGGCTTCGCGCAGTATCGTGCGTGCTGTTCCAGACTACGCTCGGCTAGCTGTGTAGGCGGTACGAGCTCGTACAGGACCTTCCCTTCGGCGAGACAAACGGTCAGAAGTCGGCCTTCGATTGGCTGCAGGTCGAGGCCGTGGTCATCGATCAGAAAGCGCGACGAGTCAAAAAACCCGCACGTCACAACAAGTTTTTCGCTGCCGTCTTTGTCCTCGACCATGAGGTTCGGTACGCCCGCCTGATTGAGGACTGCGGCGCCCTTGTTTCGCATGTTCGTTGTTCCTGCGAAACAGCGCGAGCGCGTGTCTGGAATTACCGCCGGTACAAAGGGCGAATCCGAATCGATAACAGTACCGGCAGAAAATTCATCGTGATTTGCTCGGCAAACGATGCGTACACGACGCTGCGCGGCGTGCTCCACACCGCGGTGATGAAGCACTTTTGCACCGCAACGCGACATCGTCATTGCTTGCGTGTACGAAAGTGCCGGCAGCAGATGGGCATCCGTGACCGTGCTCGGGTCGCAACTATAGACACCCGGAACGTCGGAGAATATTTCTACCTCCTCACAGCCGAAAGCGGCAGCGAGAGCAATGGCCGATAAGTCGGAACTGTTTTTCTCCATCCATGTTGTTTCGCCGGTCTCCTCAGCGGACGCCTGACCGCCCGGAATCACAATGACGTCATGATGGTCGAGGGAGCGCGCTACGGGTTGGATATCGACCGACGTCAGGCGCGCACGTGAATAATTCAGGTCGGTCCGTATTCCAATTTGACTTCCAAGCGAGACCGTTGCATTCACACCGGCTGCCTGCAAAGCGCTGGCAACCATGACGGCGCCAATACTGTCCGCAAGCGGAAGTCCGGCATCGATCAAACGGTCCGACGGATTGTCATTCAGCCCAAGCAAAGTGCTTCGATACTGTTCCGTCAGTCCAGTGGGTGCGCTCACCACGAATATCACGCGATGCGCGGGGCTTCGATGTTGCAATTCCTGCCGGAGCCACTGACAGACGAAGTGCATGCGCGCCTGGTCTGAGAATGAAGAGCCGCCGAACTTCATCACACTGAGAGGATAATTTCTATTCATGCCGATCTCGTCTTTCGTGTGCCTCACGCGTTGGCAAATCCGCGCGAATTGCGGAGGTCAAAGCGCTGCTGGGCAATCAGCGTCTCCGCGATTTGAACTGCATTGAGCGCAGCACCGATCCGAATGTTGTCGGACACCACCCAGAACCAGAATGCGTCAGCGTTCTCAGGATCTCGACGGATTCGACCAACGTGCACGAAATCGGATGAACCGACCATTCGAGGCGTCGGTACATCGGTCGCGTTCGCACCGTCATATACCCGAATCTCGGGCGCGGCACGCCAGAGCATTTTCAATTGCTCTGTATCTACCGCATGGCTACATTCGACATAGATCGCAGCACTGTGACAGTTCCGCACCGGAACGCGCACACAAGTCGCGCTGACATGAATCTGCGGCGCCTCCAGAATCTTGCGGGTTTCCTGCACCATCTTCCGCTCCTCCAAGGTAAATCCATCCCCCTCCAGCACATCGATGGAAGGAACCACGTTGAAGCCAAGCGGAACGACGAATCGGCTGTGTACTGGCTCCTCTGTATCTCCGTCGAGGATTTCCCTGACGGAATCGTTGAGCTCATCAAGCCCTGTAAGTCCGGCGCCGGAGGCAGCCTGATAAGTGGCCGCGATTACTTTTCGCACCGGATTGATCCGGTGTACGGGATCAAGCAAACGAACGACAGGAATCGTGGAGCAGTTTGGATTGGCGATAATATTTGACTGTGGCCGGGTCGCCAATACGTGCGCATTCACTTGTGGGACGAGAAGCGGCGTGTCGCCATCCATGCGAAACGCATTCGTGTTGTCGATCACGAGCGCGCCCTGAGCAGCGGCGCGACGAGCGTGATGTCGGCTGACGGTCGAGCCGGCCGAGAAGAAGGCAATATCGACTTCACTAAAATCGAAATGCTCGAGATCAACCACGCGCCGGGCCTCGCCACGAAAGCAAATCTCCTTTCCGGATGACCGACTCGAAGCGGCAACGCCGACTAACTCGGCGTCGATATTTCGTTCCTCCATGAGGCGCAACAATTCCTGACCCACGGCACCTGTGGCGCCTGCGATAGCGACTTTGACAATGGATTTGCGCATGATTCGGTTTCCTCTTTTTATTCGAATTAACCTACGAACTCGGGTGTCTCGACCTGAAACGGCAAAACTGCTGGCGCCATATTCGAAAGCACATGCATGACTTCTCTTGGATGCCTCAACACCATGTCGACGCCTAATGCATGAAGGTCCTGAACGACCTGGTCGCTCTTGACTGCTCCAACGGACAAATTTCCGCCAACGATGATGGGAGCGGTGACGTCGTAGCGAGCACGCAACTCGGGCAGATCGGCCAGATCGGCTCTCGCGTGACCGTTCAAGCTACCGATCAGAATTGCGACTAAATCGTCTGCTTGGCTCGCCGCCTGCATGAATTCCTCGCTGGAAGTGCAGGCGCCAAGATTTATTACCTTGAAGTTTTGGCGGCGTAGGTACATTGCGATCAAATGATTCGCGACCACGTGCGGATCGCTGACGGCAACGCCAAGCACGATGGTTCCTCGATTCTTCGCAAAAGGCGAATTACCGGAATACGTTGTGTCTGTTTTTTGAAGGGACGGCACGTTGAGCTCCTTTTCTTTTTATCAGCCAAAAGCAACGTATGGGCAGCGCTCTCCCGCGTTGCGAATGGCAGCCTCAAAAATCTTTCAAGTCAGTGAAATTCCGGGGAGATTAGAAGACCCCCTCGCGACCACAGATCGTTTTTCAGCCGGGGCAGCTTTAGGGGAGATGCATGTCCAAGATGCGCAGCGAAGATATCCGCGTAGTTTCCAACCTGCTGAACGATACGTAGCGCAAACCTTGGCTGGAGCCCGAGTGTCTTTGATTTGTCCTCGGAAGCATTCAAGAACTCACGAACATGAGCCGGTCCCTTTTTAGCGAGGTCGTCGCAATTCCCTGCGTTAATTCCGAGCTCCTCGGCTTCGATGAGAACGCGCATGATCCACGCAATCGCCCGTTGCCACGCAGGGTCTCCATAACGAATTACGGGGCCCATTGCTTCCTTGGATATATGATCGTCCAGAATGACATGAGCGTCCGGGTCCGGCAGTCGGAGACGTTCGCCAGTCAGGGGAATACGGTCGAGAGCGTACAACGTGCATTCGCCTTCGGCGTACGCTTGTAAAGCTTCGGCTGGCGTTGCGTAGGAACGCTGCACATACGCGAGTTCGCGCGCGCCGAAATAGCGTTCGAGGTTGACCTGCGTGGTTGCACCGCGCTGGACGGCAACGATGCGATTCGCCAGCACACGGACACCCTGCCTGGCGTCCAACCCAACCATGTCCACCGCTTTCACCATTAGCGCTTCCCCGTCGTATAACATTGCCTTCGGGAAGATCACGCCGTGCTCCAGTTCACGACCCAACGTGGCACTTGCGTTGAACGTTCCGACGTCAACTTGTCCGGATGCCACCGCAACGCAACGCTGATCCGGCGCTATTGGAAAAAACTCGATTGCCGAGGCGTCTCCAAGCACGGCAACCGCAATAGCGCGAGCGAGTTCAACATCGAATCCTTGCCAATGTCCGGTTTGCGGATCGCGAGAGGAAAGACCGATGATTCCCTTGCTCACGCCTGCCAACAAGTGACCGCGCCTACGAATTTCTCGAAGCACGGATGCTGTTTCGACAAGTGGTTGGTCCTTCATGCCCGCCTCGATTTCCGTTTAGACCAGAACGATTATCGATGCGGCAATGAGCCCATGAAACTTAGTTTTTCTTTGGGATGCTTAGAATTACTGTCTATCTCTATTTTAAGCCAGCTGATCAAGTCGCTGCTGAGTCTGAACCGTTTGAAGCATGACCCAATCTCGAAGTGTACGAGCGATGGACGTTAAACCAACGAACGATGGATAAACCAAAAAATAGCCGAGTTCGGTTTCAAAACTCGGCTCATCCAGTGCGACCAAAAGCCCTTGATCCAGCAGGCCACCAATCAACACATGGCGTCCGAGCAAAAGTCCGCAGCCACTGACCGCAGCTTCAATCGAGGTGTTCGCGTCGGTACAAATCATTTTTCGCTCCGGCGGTCTTGGCGCAATACTTCGCTTTGCGAACCAGTCATTCCACGTCACTTGCTCCCCTGACCGCATACCGACATCGAGAATAAAGCAGACTTCATCGAAGCTGCCCTCCGCAATTTTTGTTTCTATTTCGTCTTTGAGCGAAGGGGCGCAGACGGCCTGAAAACGTTCTTTGAAAAGAAGGTCGGCGCTTAGTGGCTCGTAACGTCCAGAGCCAAATCGAAAGGCCATGTCGAATGATTCATTCGAGAAATCGACGAGCCGTGGGGAACCGTCGACGTATAGCTCGATTTCTGAATTTTCCTTGAAGAAAGCAGGCAACCTGGGATTGAGCCATCGGCTGGCAAACGCAGGGAGCGCGCTGATCGCTATGCGCGAAGACTGCTGTTCCGTTGGCCGAAACGCACGCGAGATGAGGTCAAGCGCATTGGAAATGTCGGCAATGGCACTTTTACTAATGTCGGTTGGAATAAGCTGATGCTTGCGCTGAAGAAATAGCCTACGGCCGATATAGTCTTCCAATGTTCTTATTTGTTGACTTATTGCCGATGGCGTAACGTTGAGTTCGTGAGCGGCCTGCGTTAATGAACCCAAGCGAGCAACAGATTCAAATACTTTTACCGCATTTAGCGGCGGCAACCGTCGGCGGATCTTCCGCAATTCGCCGTGCGCCTGTGGTTCGAACGCTTCTACATTGAGTGGCGCGTCTGCGCTTTTTGTCGCCAAGATAATGCCTCAAGCGTGGAAGGTTCAGTACGCCGGGGTCAGAGTCTCCGTTCATTAAGGAACGGCGCAAAAAGGCTGCCATCCAACAAAATTTTTTATTTGACCCCCTAGTCAAACGACTTTAACCACGCCTTAGGTGTTCTGACACTAGAAATTTCCTAATTCAAATAAATGTGCGCCAACAAATGCTTGGTTTTTCAAAGCGGGTTGCGCCACTAGTGCCAGACAGTCATCGACGCAAGGTTCTACTACTGATTGCTTCTTCCCTCGCGACAAAAATGCCCCGCCCCCAAACGAAGCATTTTCGCCGCAGTCCCTTAGATCACTGCCCGCTCATCGCACCATGCAAGGCCTCTTGTTATCGAACTTCCAGTTCGGAATCAGATACTGCATGGCGACGCCATCATCGCGCGCGCCGAGTCCGTGTTGCAGATACAGCGCGTGCGCCTTCTCCACTTCATCCATATCGAGTTCGACGCCTAGACCCGGCTGCTCCGGCACCTTCACCTTGCCGCCCACGATTTGCAGCGGATCTCGCGTCAGACGCTGGCCATCCTGCCAGATCCAGTGCGTATCGATTGCGGTGATCTTGCCCGGCGCGGCGGCGGCCACATGCGTGAACATCGCGAGCGATACATCGAAGTGGTTGTTCGAATGCGATCCCCACGTAAGACCCCAGTCGTTGCACATCTGCGCGACGCGCACCGAGCCTTGCATGGTCCAGAAGTGCGGATCGGCAAGCGGAATATCGACGGATTGCAACTGGATTGCGTGACCCATCTGCCGCCAGTCGGTCGCGATCATGTTGGTGGCCGTCGGCAGGCCAGTCGCGCGGCGGAATTCGGCCATCACTTCGCGGCCCGAGTAACCGTTTTCCGCGCCGCACGGATCTTCGGCGTAGGCCAGAACGTCGTGCTTGTCGCGACACAGGCGGATGGCTTCGGCAAGCGACCACGCGCCGTTCGGATCGAGCGTCACGCGCGCTTCCGGGAAGCGTTCCGCGAGCGCGGTCGTCGCCTGCATCTCTTCGTCGCCGGATAGCACGCCGCCCTTCAACTTGAAATCGTTGAAGCCGTAACGCGCCTTCGCGGCCTCGGCCAGACGGACGACCGCTTCCGGTGTCATCGCTTCTTCGGTGCGCAGGCGTTCCCAGTCGTCGCGGCCATCCGCGCCGCTCGCGTACGGCAGGTCCGTCTTGTTGCGATCGCCGACATAGAACAGATAGCCGAGCATCTCCACTTCGTCGCGCTGCTGCCCTTCGCCGAGCAACGCCGCGACCGGCACGCCCAGATGCTGACCGAGCAAATCGAGCAGCGCCGCTTCGAGCGCGGTGACGGCGTGGATGGTCGTGCGCAAGTCGAACGTCTGCAGGCCGCGGCCGCCCGCGTCGCGATCCGCGAATTGCGTGCGCACGCGGTTCAGCACCGCCTGCATGTTGCCGATGGATTGCCCGACGACGAGCGCGCGCGCATCGTCGATCGTCTTGCGGATGCTCTCGCCGCCCGGGACTTCGCCGACGCCCTGATTGCCCGCGCTATCGGTGAGGATCACGATGTTGCGCGTGAAGAACGGCCCGTGCGCGCCACTCAGGTTCATGAGCATGCTGTCACGGCCCGCGACCGGTACGACGCGCAGGTCGGTGACTTTGGGTGTGGCGTTCGCTTGAGGTGCTTGAGTGGACATGGTCGGAGCTTCGTTGGGTTGGTTTGCGCTGCGCTTATTTTCGCGCGAGAGCGCATAGAGTCGCGGCACCGATGGCACGCGGAGAACCAAGACGATGTCTCGCGCGTCGCGACGCCGGTATCCATGAAAGTGATGTAGCGCGTCTTCGCCGTCTTTCCGCGCAATATACGATCAGCGGTTCGCGCGCGTTATGTGACATGCAGAAGCACGCCGATACCGTTATATGTTGTCAGATGACATGGTATCGCGAGTCGTCATGAACACCAATTCGGCGTTTACCCTGTCGCGCTTAAGTCCTTTCGTACAAGCCCTCTACAGCGCTCGATCCTTCTAGCAGTTCGAATGGGCAAAGGCCAATTGAGACGTCCGACAACTCATAGCGAGTGCGCCCGCGTCGAGCCTCACGGCAAGGGCCAAGCTCCAACGAGCCAGCCAAAAACAAAAGCCGGCGAACGCCGGCTTGTCGACGACAGTTGAACCAGCGTCTTACTTCTTTTCCTGCCCAATCTCATGATTCGCCATGATCTCCAGCGCGCGAACCATTCCTGAGTGATCCCACGCCTTGCCGCCATGCGCGCTGCACGAGTTGAACAACTGCTGACACGTCGCCGTGTTCGGCAGCGACACGCCAAGCGACTGCGCGGTCGCCAGTGCCAGATTCAAGTCCTTCTGATGCAATTCGATCCGGAAGCCCGGATTGAACGTGCGCTTGGTCATGCGCTCGCCGTGCACTTCCAGAATGCGTGACGACGCGAAGCCGCCCATCAGCGCGGTGCGAACCTTCTCGGCATCGACGCCGGCCTTCGACGCCAGCAGCAGCGCTTCGCCGACTGCTTCGATGGTTGCCGCGACGATCACCTGATTCGCCACCTTGCAGACCTGCCCGGCGCCCACTTCGCCGATCAGCGAGATGTTCTTGCCCATCATGTCGAAGTACGGCTTGACCTTGTCGAAGGTCGCCTGCGCGCCGCCGACCATGATGGTGAGCGATGCCGCCTTCGCGCCGACTTCACCGCCGGAAACGGGCGCATCGAGGTAATCCGCGCCGCGCTCGCGCACCTTCGCCGCGAACTCGCGCGTGGCGATGGGTGAGATCGAGCTCATATCGACGACGATCTGACCCGCGCGCAAGTTCTGCGCGACGCCGTTCTCGCCGAACAGCACGCGCTCTACGTCGGGCGTGTCCGGCACCATCAGGAAAATGATGTCGGCCTGGGCGGCGACATCCGCCGGGCTATCGCACGCCTTGGCGCCCGCGCCGGTCAGATCGGCGGGCACGCCGCTGCGCGTGAATGCCGCAAGTTCGACGCCGTTCTTGAGGAGATTGGCGGCCATGGGATTGCCCATGATGCCCAGTCCGATAAAGCCTGCCTTTTGCATTGTGTCGCTCCTTGGTCGGTTTTCAGATTCGATTCTCGAAGTCAGCCGCGGGTCTTGCCACCCGCGCAGCTTACTCCTGGATGAAGTGCTTCTTCACGCCCTGCGCGGCGTTCCGGAGCAGCCCCAGGTCGGCGCAGACCGCGACCATCGTGCAGTCCAGCGCGAGATAGCGCTCGGCTTCCTGCTGCACTGGCGCGAGAATGCCGCTCGACTTGCCAGCCGCGTGCACGCGTTCGAAGACATGTTTGATGGCGGCTTGCACGTCCGGATGATTCGCATTGCCGAGATGTCCGTACGATGCCGCGAGATCCGAAGGCCCGACGAAGAGCGCATCGACGCCGTCGACGGCCGCGATTTCGTCGATGGCTTCGACGGCCGCGCGGCTTTCGATCTGCACCGCGACGGCGATGTTGTCGTTGGCCAGGTCGAAGTAATTGGGCACCGTGCCATACCGGTTTCCCCGATGCCCGACCGACACGCCGCGAATGCCCTGCGGCGGATAGCGCGTGGATGCCACGGCGCGGCGAGCGTCGTCGGCGCTATCGACGAACGGAACGAGAAAGTTGACGAAGCCCGCGTCGAGCAAGCGCTTGATGGCGACGGCGTCGTTGGCCGGTGGCCGCACCACGGGCGCACTGACGCTGTCTTTCAGCGCCATATGCTGCGGAATCAGCGTGATGGAATCGTTGGGCGCGTGCTCGGCGTCGAGCAGAATCCAGTCGAAGCCGACAACGCCGAGCAATTCCGCGACGATAGGACTGGCAAGCGACGTCCAGCATCCAATCACTTTCTTGCGTGCGAGAAGCGCCGCCCGGAAGGTATTGGGCAAAGCTTGATAAGGTGCCGTTGATGACATGGTGTCTCCTTGAGCGACTGTCTTTCGATGAGAAGCCGGTGTCTGAGATTGCAAATGTCATCAGACGTCTTAACACAGGGTACTGTGTTTTCATTCACATTAGACAGCGGAGTTAACCCTTAATCCTTTTTGCGGCGACGTTAAAAGGGGTATCGTTAAGCGCGGATAGTTATATGACATCCTATTTGTTAAGCGCTGCGAGCGCTGGAATCGCCGAATTGACGAACGAACGGCGTGACGACATGATGCGTTGTCTGACATCCAAGTTACAGGCGCTGCCCACGGCGCGGACAAGATGTCCGACCACACCATTCTTCCCAACATCAAGAGAACATGGCGAGTCTGACCGATAAAGTTGTCACCACGTTGTTCGAGGAAATCGAGCGTGGCGTTCTGCGACCTGGCGACCGAATTCCGACCGAAGCCGCGTTGATGAAGCAACTGTCGGTGAGCCGGTCGGTGGTGCGCGAAGCGGTGTCGCGGTTGCAGGCGGCGAATGTCGTCGAGACGCGGCATGGCGTTGGCACTTTCATTCTGGCGCCGTCCGGGCGCGAGACCGTTCGCTTACCGGGCGTCGAGTTGTCGAACCTGCTGGACATCATGGCGATCATCGAGTTTCGCATCGACCTGGAAGGCGCGGCTGCCGCGCTCGCCGCGGGACGCCGTACGGAGCAGCATCTGAAGCAGATTGCCGCGACGCTCAAAAACTTCGAGGATCAACTGACGAGCGGCAGCACCGATGTTCTCGAACACGACGTCGAGTTTCATCTGCAAATTGCTCGGGCAAGCGGTAACCGATATTTCTACGACGTCCTGAGTCAGATGGGCCGAGGCGTGAGTCCTCGCACGCGGCTTGGCCGGGCGGAGTTGGCGGAGCTGGATCAGATCGAACGCCTGCGCAATGTTCTGAGTGAACACAAGGCGATTTATCGGGCGATCGCGCGTCAGGACAGCGACGACGCACGCGCAGCAATGCGCCTGCATCTGAGCAACAGCCGTGAGCGGTTGAAAGACGTGCATGCGTCGGCTGCGGTCTGAAACATCGCACGGGTTTTGAGCAGCGTGCCTCGTCTGTCTAAGTTAACAAAAGGATTCGTATGTATACGTAGTAATAGTTAACAAGCACGAGGCGTTTCAGTGGATAAGTACCGTCGTGCTTTTCCGATCAACGAGTTGGCGATTTAACAAGTCCGGTATGGCGAGCGCGTTTGCGGACGGAAGCTGGGACAACTTTCAATGTTTGCGGGTTAACGCGAAGTTATCCAGAAACCGCCAACAGACGAACAGTCGAACTGTTGACAGGGTTGTCCACAGGCGTCAGGCCACGCGCACCTGGTTGGTCGAGATCGTCTTGGTCATGGCGTCGAGGGTTTCGACGGTTATCGGCAGGTGGTCGGCGTAGCGTTTGAAGTCCGATGCGATGGTCGCGATTCGATCGATGGAGCGCGCAGCGACACGTGGCGCGATGCTAGTCTTGCTGGCGAGCTTCATGAGATGCTCGCGCGTCACGGCCCTTGCCTCTCCGCAGACATCCATTTGATGCTCGCCGCCCGGACCTGAATTAAACGTGAGGTCGTACGCGGGTGGAAACTGCCAGCGGCCGTCCGCGTCCAGTGATCGTCGCGATTGTCGAAGACGACGTCGAACACGCATCGCTCGAAGGCCTGAAATACTTCGCGTGCATCGCGCGTCATGAACTGCGTGAGTCGCAAAAGCGTGACGTAGTCCCCCTGAGGGACGCGAAAGTCGGCGTGCGCCACGCCGGCTGCCGTATGCATGGGGACGCGTATGCCGCTCGCGCGATCGAATCGTTCGATACCAAAGGCGGCCATGGAATCGCCGAGATCGAAATAAGCCGTGACGGGCATTCGTAGCTCGCACGCAGTTGCAATGGCGCCGTACATGGCCTCGACCGCGCAGACTTCCTTGTGATCGGAGCGCGGCTTGAGTTCGAAAGGGAGATCCAGATTGTCGGCAAGGCCCAACATGCCATTGCGACGCGGATAAAAGAATCGAGCGACCCTTGTCCGCCGCGTTCGACATCGCGCAGCGCGCGCGTCGTTATGCCGGCGCGGCTTGCCACGTCTTTCCTGTTGGAGATTTTGCGCAAGGCGGTGAGCGCGCAGGCGCTGGCCTGATTCCTCCGAAATCTCAGCTGAGCTTGCTAAGTTGAAGCGCATTTTTTTGCCGGTTAAATGCAAAAATTGACGCTTACCGGCGTTGTTTTACCGCTTAAAAAAGGGTGCCACTTGTTTCAGGATATGCCCATCCAACAAAAACGCCCCCGAAGGGGCGCTTTACAAAACTCGCGACGGCACCAACCCAACTTCACTCCACCGTCACCGACTTCGCCAAGTTCCGCGGCTTATCCACATCCGTCCCACGCGCACAAGCGGTGTGATACGACAGCAATTGCAGCGGCACCACATGCAAAATCGGCGAGAGCGCGCCGTAATGCTCGGGCATGCGGATGACATGAATGCCCGCCTCACTGACGATGCGCGTATCCGCATCCGCGAACACGTAAAGCTCACCGCCGCGCGCCCGCACTTCCTGCATGTTCGACTTGAGCTTTTCAAGCAGCGTATCGTTCGGCGCGACGGTCACGACCGGCATCGCCTCGGTCACCAGCGCGAGCGGCCCGTGCTTCAGTTCGCCCGCCGGATAAGCCTCCGCGTGGATATACGAAATCTCCTTGAGCTTCAACGCGCCTTCCAGCGCGATCGGATAATGCAGCCCGCGCCCGAGGAAAAGCGCATTCTCCTTGCGCGCGAATTCCTCCGACCACGCGATGATCTGCGGCTCCAGCGCCAGCACGCTATTCAACGCCGCCGGCAAGTGACGCAACTGACCGAGATAAGCCGCCTCCTGCTTTGCATCGACGAAACCGCGCAGCTTACCGAGCGTCACCGCCAGCACGAACAAGCCGACGAGCTGCGTCGTGAACGCCTTCGTCGACGCCACGCCAATCTCCGTGCCCGCATGCGTCAGGAACGCGAACTCGGTCTGTCGCACCATCGCGCTCGTCGCAACGTTGCAGACCGCGAGCGTGTGCTTGTGGCCGAGCGATTGCGCATGCTTGAGCGCGGCGAGCGTGTCGGCGGTTTCGCCCGATTGGGATACCACCACGACCAGCGCCTTCGGATTCGGCACCGACTCCCGATACCGATACTCGCTCGCAATCTCGACCTGCGTCGGAATCTTCGCGATCGATTCGAGCCAGTACTTCGCCGTCAAACCCGCGTACGAACTCGTGCCGCACGCCAGAATGAGCACGCTGTCGATTTCCGCGAACACCTCGCCGGCCGTCGCGCCGAATAGCTCCGGGTCGAAGTGATCGGCTTGCGGAATCGTGTCGGTGATAGCGCGCGGCTGCTCGAAGATTTCCTTTTGCATGAAATGGCGATACGGCCCAAGCTCCACGGCGCCGCCGTACGCCGTCACCACGCGCACTTCGCGCTTCGCGGGCAGACCCGCCCGATCGAAAATCTTCACGCCATCGAGCGAAAGTTCGACGACATCGCCTTCTTCGAGGAACGAGAAACGGTCCGTGCTGCCCGCAATGGCGAGCGCATCGGACGCGAGGAAGTTCTCGCCATCGCCCAGACCGACGACGAGCGGCGAACCCTGCCGCGCGCCCACCACCGTATGCGGCTGATCCTTATGAATGACCGCGATGGCATACGCGCCATGCAATTGCGCGACGGCTTCGCGCACGGTCTGGAACAGATCACCGCGATACATGCTGTGAATCAGATGCGCGATGACTTCGGTATCCGTCTGCGATACGAACTCGTAGCCCTTGCCGCGCAGCATCTCGCGCAACGCCTCGTAGTTCTCGATGATGCCGTTATGCACGAGCGCCACGGTATCGCGCGAAAAGATGGGGTGTGCGTTGTCGGTGACGGGCGCGCCATGCGTGGCCCAGCGCGTGTGCGCAATGGCCGTCATGCCGGCGAGTCCCGATTGCTTCACCTGTTCGTCGAGATCGGCCACGCGGGCGACGCTGCGCGCGCGGCGCGGCTCGCCGTTGCTCAATACGGCGACGCCGCACGAGTCGTAGCCGCGATATTCGAGGCGTCGCAGGCCTTCGACGAGCACCGGGACGATATTACGTTGCGCAACCGCGCCGACAATTCCACACATGGCGTTGATCCTTTCAGACTTAGTTTCGTGCGCGCGCCGCAATGCAGTCCGCGCGCGTTGTTCAGACCTTCTTCGCCTTGACCGGGCGAACGTAGCCCGGCTTGCTGACCTGCACTTTCTCGTTCAGCACGAGTTCGCCTTCGCCGACATCCTTCCACACGGTCGTGCCCGCCGCGATGGTCACGCCACGACCGACGCGCACGGGCGCGACGAGCTGCGTATCCGAGCCGACGAACACGTCGTCTTCGATGATCGTGCGATGCTTGTTCGCGCCGTCGTAGTTACAGGTGATGGTTCCGGCGCCGACATTTACCCGCGCGCCGATGTCCGCGTCGCCGATATAGGTCAGGTGGTTCGCCTTGGAACCGTGGCCTAGCACCGCGTTCTTCACTTCGACGAAGTTGCCGACGTGCGCTTCGTCGCCAAGCACCGCGCCCGGACGCAGCCGCGCATACGGCCCGAGCACGACATTCGCGCCGGTCTTGCCGCCTTCGATATGCGTGTACGCGTCCACGCGCGCGCCTGTGCCGATGGTGGCATTGCGGAGCACGCAGTTCGGACCGATGGTCACGTTATCCGCCAGCGTCACGCGGCCTTCGAAGACGCAATTCACGTCGATGAAAACGTCCGCGCCGCATTCGAGCGTGCCGCGTACGTCGATGCGGGCTGGGTCCGCGAGCGTCACGCCCGCTTCGAGCAGCGCGTAAGCCACGTTGCGCTGATGCACGCGCTCCAGTTCCGCCAGCTGAATCTTGCTGTTCACGCCGAGCGTTTCCCATTCGGCATCGGGCTGCGCCGTCACCACTTTGACGCCCGCTTCGATGGCGCGCTCGACTACATCGGTGAGATAAAACTCGCCCTGCGCGTTGTTGTTCTTAAGCGACGCGAGCCACGCTTCGAGCGTGCGCGTGGGCGAAACGACAATGCCCGTGTTGATCTCCGCAATCCGCCGCTCTTCCTCGCTCGCATCTTTTTGTTCGACGATTTTCTGCACGGAACCGCTGGCATCGCGCACGATCCGGCCGTAGCCGGTCGGATCAGCCACCGTTACCGTCAGCACGCCGTAGCGTTCGCCGCCGGCAGCATCGAGCAGGCGTTGCAACGTGCTTGCGCGCGTGAGCGGCACGTCGCCGTAGAGCACGAGCGTCGGCACGGAGGGATCGAGCAGCGGCAGCGCCTGTTGCACCGCGTGGCCCGTGCCGAGTTGCTTGTCCTGGACGGCGAACTGCACGTCGGGCGCGCCGACGGCTTCGCGCACTTTCTCCGCGCCGTGACCGATCACCACGACGAGCCGCGTTGGCGAAAGCGTGCGCGCCGTGTCGATGACATGCGCGAGAAGCGGCTTGCCCGCCAGCGGATGAAGGACCTTCGGCAGAGCGGAGCGCATGCGCTTGCCCATGCCGGCAGCCAGAATCACGATGTTCATTGACGGATTTCTTGCGAAGAATGGTTGCGGCCAATATAGCACGCAGGCCTTTTGACGCAGTGCGGTAAATGCCACGCTGCGCCTTGTCGGGAAAGGCTCAAAGGTCGTCGAACTGCACGATTGAAATCGCGTTTGCCGGCCCGGACGGTTCGCTCGCGCACGGTTCTTCGTCGAAGGCAATATCGCCGTTTGCGTCCGCCTCGCCCGTCGCGCGCAATCCGGCAAACGGAAAGAGCTTGTGATCCATCAAATGCGACGGCACGACATTGGTCAGCGCGTTGAACATGTTGTCCACTCGACCGGGAAAACGCTTGTCCCAATCGCGCACCAGCGCCTTCATTTCCGCGCGCTTCAAGTTGGGCTGACTGCCGCACAGATTGCACGGGATGATCGGAAACTCGCGCAACGCGGCGTATTTTTCCAGATCGGTTTCCTTCACGTAGGCAAGCGGGCGAATTACGATGTTCTTGCCATCGTCCGATTGCAGCTTGGGCGGCATGCTCTTCAGCTTGCCGCCATAGAACATGTTGAGCAAAAGCGTCTGCAGAATGTCGTCGCGATGATGCCCGAGCGCGATCTTGGTCGCGCCCAGTTCGCCCGCCACGCGGTACAGAATGCCGCGCCGCAGCCGCGAGCACAGCGAACACGTCGTCTTGCCTTCCGGCACCAGCCGCTTGACGATGCTGTACGTATCCTGGTTCTCGATATGAAACGGAATGTCGAGCTTGCTCAGATATTCGGGCAGCACATGCTCCGGAAATCCCGGTTGCTTCTGATCCAGATTGACGGCCACGAGTTCGAAGTTGATCGGCGCGCGCTCGCGCAGGCGCATGAGAATTTCGAGCATCGCGTAACTGTCCTTGCCGCCGGACAGACACACCATGACCTTGTCGCCTTCCTCGATCATGTTGAAGTCGCCGATCGCCTCGCCGACTTGCCGCGCGAGCCGCTTGAAGAGCTTGTTGTTCTCGTAGGCTTCCTTCTGCTGACGGCGCGTCAGCGCTTCGCGCGCGGGCTTTTGCTCGTCGGGCGCTTGCAGTGTCTCGGGCGCGTTCATGCTCGTTCCTCTTTGATACGGAAGACTTCGACGCCCACCGCGTCGCAGTCGGGATACACGTCGGGTTTTTCTGTCGATACCGCCACGGCCCGCACATTCGGATGCGCGAGCAGCGCGGCGGCGACATCGTCGCAGAGTGTTTCCTGCAGATGGATGTGGCCGCGCTTCACGCGCTCGGCGATGGTCGAGCGCATGAAGTCGTAGTCGACGACTTCGGCGAGCTTGTCCGCGACGGGCGTGGACAGCGCGAGCGGCACGAACAGTTCGACGTTGATCACGACGCGTTGCTCGCCGCGCTTCTCGAAGTCATGCACACCGATATTGATGCGCACTTCGTAGTTGCGCAGAAAAAGCCGCCGGCAATCGGCCAGCCGGGGATGCGAAAGTGCGGCAAGCATGGGTTCGTTCCAAAAGTTGATACGCGGCGCGCGGCTACAGCTTCGGCGCGCCGAACAGGTACATCACGTCGCGCGGGCTCGGCACGAGATGCTGGCCGCCATCGACCACGAGCGTCGTGCCGGTCATGCCGTGCGCGTTCGCCAGAAAGCACGCGGCCTCCGCGACGTCGCGCACCGTGGACGCCCGCTTGAGCGGCGTCACGCGATGCGCCGCCGCGAACGATTCCGGCGTCTGCCCGGCGGAAATCAGCGTCAGTCCCGGCGCGAGGCCGACGACGCGCAGCTTCGGCCCCAGCGCCTGCGCGAGCGCGACAGTGGCGTTTTCCAGCGCGGCCTTCGTGAGCGTGTACGACAGGTAATCCGGGTTCATGTTGTACAGCTTCTGATCGAGCACGTTGATGACAACGCCGCGTTTCGTGTCGTCATCGGCGGCGGATTCAGGCGTGATTTCGTGCAACAGACGCGCAAGCGTGAGCGGCGCGGCGACGTTGATCGCGGTCATCTCGAGCAGCTTCGCGTAGCCGAAGTCGGTGGCCGTGTCTTCGTCGAAACGCGATGCGCAGTTCACCACGCAATTCAGCGCGCCGAATGCCTCGACACACGCCGGCACGAGCCGCGCCACGTCCGCTTCGATGCCGAGATCCGCGTGCAATGCGGCCGCGCGCCGGCCAAGCGCTTCGATTTCGGCGACGGTTTCGAGCGCTTCACGCGCAGAGCCGCCGTAGTGCACGGCGACGTCCCAGCCCTGGCGAGCGAATTCCAGCGCGACGCCGCGCCCGATGCGCCTGGCGCCGCCGGTCACGAGTACGACGCGGGACCGCGCAGCCGAAGCGGGCGAAAGCGGCGAATTTGCGGAAGATAACGGCGTGGAGGCGCTCATTTACAATACTGGGATGAATCCGAAAGCTCGACAATCCGACAGTTTACCTGCTCCCGGCGCGGATGCACTCGCCCAGTCCGACGCACTTTCCGCGCTGATTCGCGAGCGTATCGCCGAGGCGGGCGGCTGGCTGCCATTCGACCGCTACATGGACCTCGCGCTGTACGCGCCCGGACTCGGCTATTACAGCGGCGGCGCGACGAAGTTCGGCCGGCGCGCGGAAGACGGCAGCGACTTCGTCACCGCGCCCGAATTGTCGCCCTTGTTCGCGACGACGCTCGCGCGGCCCGTGGCGCAGGCGCTCGAACAGAGCGGCACGCGCCGGCTGATGGAGTTCGGCGCGGGCACGGGCAAGCTCGCGGCGGGTTTGCTCAACGCGCTCGCCGAACTAGACGTGGCCTTCGATAGTTACGCAATCGTCGATCTTTCCGGCGAATTGCGCGCGCGCCAGCGCGAGACAATCGAAGCGCAGGCGCCCGCGCTCGCCGCCAAGGTCATCTGGCTCGATGAATTGCCGGATTCGTTCGAAGGCGTGGTGATCGGCAACGAAGTGCTGGACGCCATGCCGGTGCGGCTCGTGGTGCGCAAGCTCGGCGCGTGGCACGAGCGCGGCGTGGTCGTGCTGAACGACCGTTTTGCTTTCGATGACCATCCCGTGGAAATCGACGAGCAAATCGAATTGATCGATGCCGCCATCGACGAAGCCAACGACGAGCCATTCACCGAATACGTGACCGAAACGCACGAGGCGGCGCTCGGCTTCACGAAGACCGTTTGCACCATGCTCACGCGCGGCGCGGCGTTTTTCATCGACTACGGATTTCCGCGCCGCGAGTTCTATCACGCGCAGCGCGCGACCGGAACGTTGATGTGTCATTACCGGCATCGCGCGCACACGGACCCGTTTCTCTATCCGGGCTTGCAGGACATCACGGCGCACGTCGAATTCACGGGGATCGCGGAAGCAGGCACGGAAGCCGGCGCCGATCTGCTGGGCTTCGCATCGCAGGCGCGCTTTTTAATGAACGCCGGTATCACCGACGTACTCAACGAACTCGATCCGGCCGACGTGCGGCGCTTTTTGCCCGCCGCCAACGCCGTGCAGAAATTGCTTTCGGAAGCAGAGATGGGCGAACTCTTCAAGGTGATCGCGTTTTCGCGCGGCATTCCCGGCACGCTCGACGCCTTCTCGGCCGGCGACCGTTCCCATACGCTCTGAGCCATTGCCATGATCCGCTGGCTTCTGACTACGTTTGTCGCGCTGATGGTGCTGTCGGCTTGCTGGCCGTGGCTCCGCAAGCTCGGCGTCGGGCGCTTGCCGGGCGACTTCACGCTGCGCATCTTTGGACGCGAATACTCGTTTCCGTTCATGTCGACGCTGCTGCTGTCGATGTTGCTGTCGCTGATCGCGCGCGCGCTCTAGCCGTTACAGAACCGCCTTCACCGCTTCGACCCGCGCATCGTGCACGGCGTCTTTTATGCCCGCGGGCTGATTGGCGAAGCGTTGCGCGACCGCGCCGGCATCGACGGAACGGGCCGCGACTAGCGCCTCGCGCAGCCGTTCAGCCTGTGGATAAGGCTGCTGTTCCAGACCGAGCCGACCGCGCGCATCGGCAAGACATGCCTGCAGGGCTTCCGCGAAACGCGCGGGTTTGCGCAACGCGTCGGCGCGTTCGAAGAGGCGCACCAGCGCGGCCGCGCCCGCGTCCATGACGCGATGAATGTTGCCGTGCTCGCGCGCGACGAGTACCGCCAGATCGCGGCACTCGTTCGGCACGCGCAAGCGGTCGCAAAGCGGCTTCAGGAGATCGACGCTGCGCCCTTCGTGACCAATATGGCGCGGCAGGATATCGTCCGGCGTGGTCGCCTTGCCGAGATCGTGAGTGAGCGCGGCGAAGCGCACCGGCAACGCAAACCCCTGCGACGCCGCGTAGTCCACCACCATCATCACGTGGACGCCGGTGTCCACTTCAGGGTGATAGTCGGCGCGTTGCGGCACGCCCCAAAGCGCGTTCACTTCGGGGAGAATGCGCGCCAGCGCGCCGCAACCGCGCAGGACCTCGAACATGCGAGAAGGCTTCTTTTCCATTAGACCGCGCGAGACTTCCTGCCATACGCGCTCGGGCACGAGGGCATCGACTTCGCCCGCCTCGACCATTTTCTTCATCAGCGCTTCGGTTTCCGGCGCGACTGAAAAATCGGCGAAGCGCGCCGCGAAACGAGCGAGACGAAGAATACGCACCGGGTCTTCGATGAACGCATCGCCCACATGCCGGAAGAGTTTCTGCGCGAGATCGGCGCGGCCGTTGAACGGATCGATCACCGGGCCGGTCAGTTCGCCATCGGGATTCACTTCGCGCGCCATTGCATTGATGGTCAGATCGCGCCGCGTCAAATCTTCTTCGAGCGTCACGTCCGGCGAGTAGTAGAACTGGAAGCCGTGATACCCCGCCGCCGTCTTGCGCTCGGTGCGCGCGAGCGCGTATTCCTCGTGCGTCCGCGGATGCAAAAACACCGGGAAATCCTTGCCCACCGGCTTATAGCCTTGCGCCACCATTTGCTCGGGCGTGGCTCCAACCACGACATAATCGCGATCCACCACTGGCACGCCGAGCAACTCGTCGCGGATCGCGCCGCCAACCGCGTAAATGTTCATTGCGCGATTTCCTGCTTTGCATCCTCGATCCACGCCGCGACTGCGGGCAATGCGGTCACGCGCTGCGCATAGGCACGCGATTCATCGTCAAGCGACGGCTCGTAGGAATTGAAGCGCATGACGACCGGCGCGAACATGGCATCCGCAATACCGAACTCGCCGAACAGAAACGGCCCGCCCGACTTCGCCAGGCAATCGGCCCACAACGCTTCGATGCGCGCGATATTCGTCAATGCGCCTTCGCTTGCGCCTTTGCCTGGCGCGTGCGTGTGAATTTCCATGGGCATCGACTGACGCAAGTCAGCGAAACTCGCGTGCATCTCGGCGCTGATGCTGCGCGCACGTGCCCGCGCAGCGGCATCGCGCGGCCACATCGCGTGGTCGGAAAAGCGCTCGGCGAGGGTCTCCATGATCGCAAGCGACTCCCACACGGAGGCGCCGTCGTCGGTGACGAGACACGGCACCTTGCCCGATGGCGACACTTCAAGAATGCGCGCCTTGGTATCGGGCTGACCGAGACGGATCAGCGTTTCCTCGAAGGGAATGCCGAAGTGCTTCGCCAGCACCCAAGGGCGCATGGACCAGGAAGACGTGTTCTTGTCACCAATGACGAGTTTCATGCGATCGATGTTCAGCGATGCGCCGTGGCGCGAAAAGAATTGAAGCGCGAGCGATTCGACGCGCCCGTCAGATACAACGGCGCAATCGCCTCGATGCTCGCCGGTTCGCCGATGCCCAGTTCGGGCGCAAGCGGGCCGCTCGCAATATTCGGCGTTTTCATGGAATCGAGATTGTCGCGCGAAATCAGCGGTTCACCGGGCGCGAGTTCGAGCGTCATCGCCTGAAGGCGGCCAAGGCTCTCGGGCAGCTTGATGATGCGCGAATGCTTGCCGATGGTCGCGCCCGCAAAGCGCACCAGCTCCGCGAGCGTGAAGACGCCCGGCCCCGCGAGTTCGTAGACCATGCGGTTGGCCGCGTCGAGGTCCAGCACGTTGACCATGGCCTTGGCCACGTCGCCGACGAAAATAGGCTGGAACTGCGCGTCGGCGCAAGCCAGCGGAATCACCGGGAACATGCGTTCGAGGAAGGCGAACTGATTCAGCAGATTGTCCTCGGGACCGAAAACGACGGAGCTTCGGAAAATGGTCCAGTCGAGGCCCGAGTCGCGCACCGCCTTTTCGCCGTCGCCCTTCGAGCGCAAATACATGCTCGGACCTTCCGAATCCGCGCCGATCGCGCTCATGTGCAGCAGCCGGCGCACGCCTTTCGCCGCGCACGCCGCCGCGATCTTGCGCGGCAACTCGACGTGCGCTTTCTCGAACTCAGGCCCATAAGGCTCGCCGCGCCGCCCTTGCAGCACGCCGACGAGGTTGATCACCGCGTCGGCCTCCGCGACGAAAGCCGCGAGTTGCGCGGGATCGTGAATATCGGTTTCGATGACATCGACGGGAAGAAGCGTCAGATGCGCCGCGTTGGAACGGCGCCGCGTGGCAATTCGCACGTTCTTGCCGAGATCGACCAGCGCGTTGACGAGATGACTTCCGATGAAACCCGAACCGCCGATGAGCGCTACCTTTTGATGTCGCATATTCGCCTCTTGAGTCGCGGCTTTGTGAGTGCGCTTTGACGAATGCGAACGGCGAAGGGGCAGCCGCGCGCCCGTTCCGTTTATTCGTGCAACGAAACCGCGACGCGCGGTGCAAAAGAACTACGGCGCGATGTATCCCAGCCGCGTCTTCAGCGATTGCGGACGGCCTTCGAACAGTGCCGCGTAATAGACGGTGTTCGACAGCACGTTCTTGACGTAATCGCGCGTCTCGGTGAACGGAATGGTTTCAGCAAAAATCGCGCCCTCGACAGGCGCGCGCAAATCCTGCCGCCATTGCTTCGGCCGGCCGGGACCTGCGTTGTAACCGGCAGTGGCGAGCACGGGTGAGTTATCGAATTGATTGTAGATCATCGACAGGTAATTTGTGCCGAGCAGAATGTTGGTGTTGATGTCGTTCATTTGCGCGCGCGACACCGGACCCATGCCGATTTTCTTGGCGACGAGTTGCGCCGTGCCAGGCATCAGTTGCATCAAGCCGCCCGCGCCTACTTCCGAACGCGCGTTGATGATGAAGCGCGATTCCTGGCGAATAAGCCCGTATGCCCATTCGATATCGAGCCCGGTGGTTTGCGCATCGCGCTCGACGATATCGCGGAACGGCGACAGATAACGCAGCGTGAAGTCGTGCTCGGTCTTCGTCTTGTCGGCGGTGTTCACCGTGCGGTCGAACAGTTCGATGCGCTTTGCATACTGCGCGGCGGCGATGAGTTGCCGGTCCGTCATGCTGCGCAACGGCCAGTTCCATTCGCGGTTGCCTTCGAGCCGCATGTTCAGCGAGTAGAAACGTTGCGCCAGCGCGAAGCCCGGCACCGACTGCATCTGCGCGATTTCAGCATCGCTCACGGTGGTGCGCGGCGGGACGCTGATCTTCTGGCCGGTTTCTTCCAGCGCGAGCTGGCCGTAGAAGTTGTATTGGTCCGCGATCGACTGGAATTCCTGATTGGCCGTTGCGGCGTCGCCCGCTTGCTTGACCGCGCGGCCGTGCCAGTAAGTCCACGCAGGCTGGCTGCGCAAGGTGGGCGGCATCTGGTCGATAGACCAGCGCACCATGTTCCAGTCGCCCGCGAGCAACGCGCTGCGCGTGCGCCATTCATATGCGGGGTTCGACAACTGCGCGTTCGCCGATAGCCGATACCAGTCCGACGCGGCCGGCATGCGCTTGATCGCCGCCTGATAGCCGATGGTGCCCCAGCCGATCGCGCGTTCCTGCGCGGTGAGACTCGGCGCGACCGAACTGAACGTGGCCGCGGCCATTGCCGGATCGTTGCGAGCCATGCGCGTGATGGCGAGCAAGGTCAGTTGGTGCGCCGGCGTGTTCGGCATGACGCCGCGCGCGAGGTAAAGCGGCGGCTTGTTGACCGCGTCGTCGAGAAGCGAGCCTTTCGGCTTTTCCTGCCCGAGCGCTTCGACGATATTTAATCCGGTCGACGTGTAGTTCTGTTCGTAAGCGATGCGAATCTGCTGCCAGATGTCGTCGCTCGTGAACTGGCCTGACTCCGCAAGCGCGCCGATGAGATCGACGCAGCCGTCGCCGTACCATTTGGGATCGACGAGCAGCGCGCGCGCCGCTTCCGCGACGTTCTCGCCCTTCGAGAGACGCGCTTCGAGTGCATAGCACTTAACCTGCGTGTCGTCGTTGAGCACGAAGCGGGCATATTGCTGCTCGAAGTTCTTCCAGTCGTGACGGCTGCCGAGCACGACGAGATAATCGTTGCGCATGCGGTCGGCAATGGCCTGGCCGTCGTTGCGCTGCAGGAACGAGAGCACCGGCGCATCGGGCGCGTCGATGCGCGCGTGGCCTTGCGAATCGAAGAGTTGCGGCTTGATCGTGAAGTACTCGACGTAACTCGGCGCCGGATAGTTCGGGATTTGCGCGGCAAGAACGGCGGCTTTGGCCGGATCGTTCGCGCGCGCGGCATCGCGCAACTGCATGAAGATGCGGTCGTCGGACGACGGCGAGAAGTCTTCGTCGGGGCGAACCGCGGAAGCTGTTCCACAAGCGACGAGCGTCACTGCGGCAAGTGCGGTACCAGCCGCAAGATATACTCGGTCGAGGCGTTTTGACATCGTTATTACTGGAGCGCGAGGTGGTCCAAAGATCGGTTGAAAGCATAGCACGCAACGTTTGCGCGGAACCTAAAAGCGCATTGCGTTCCACGCTTCTCGCAAGCCGCGAAGCACAGCGTGACGATCCCGCGCAAGCCGAAAGAAACAAGGCGCTCGCGACACGCATCGAGGCGTTGCTCGCGGAGCATGCGGTCAAGTGCATCGGCTTTTATTGGCCCGTTGCGGGCGAATTCGATGCACGCGCTTTGCTCACGCGCTGGCTCGCGGCAGACGCGACGCGCGCCGCCGCGTTGCCCGTGGTGGTCGAGCCCAAGGCGCCGATGGCCTTCCACGCATGGCATGCGCAAATGCCGATGAACGAAGGCCGTTATCGCATTCCCGTGCCTGCGCAGGAAACCCGCGTGACGCCGGATCTGTTGCTGATTCCATGCGTCGGTTTCGATCTTCAGCGCTTGAGACTGGGTTACGGCGGCGGCTACTACGATCGCACGCTCGCCGCCTGGCCGAATGGCGAGCGCCCCGTGACTATCGGGATTGCCTACGAATCGGGCAAATGCGATGCGCTCCCGCGCGAGACTCACGACTTGCCGCTTGGAGCCATCGTCACCGAGGCTGCCATCTACTGACTCAAAGCGATGTCGCCGCGCGCGCGGCGGTATCGTAAAGACCGGATGCGTTGCGCATGAGTTGCGCGGCGTCGCCAATCTGCTCGTTTGTCAGCCCGCTCTCGCGCAGCGTCGACATAAGACAGCTCTCCCGCACTTCACGATACTTCCCGCACAACTCGCGCCCTGCCGCCGTTGCGGAAAAGAACACTTCCTTGCCCGTCTTCTCGCTTTTCACGTAACCGCGCGCCACCAGTTTCTTGAGTGCATACGTGGCAACGTGGGTATCCTCGATATTGAGGACGAAGCAGATATCGGCGAGCTTTTTCTTGCGATCGCGATGGCTCACGTGATGCAGCAGCGATACTTCCACGGCGGTCATGTCCTTCGCGCCCGCCGCCGACATGCAACGCACCATCCAGCGATTGAACGCGTTGCTCACCATGATGAGCGCGTATTCGAACTCCGATAACTCGGCGCTGACTTCTGACACGAGATGCTCGGAAGAGACGATCTTGGTAGGGTGACGCGACATGGCGAGGACCGTTGAAAAGTGCGTGGAGTGTATCCGAACGATATCGCGCAGCCGCGACCTTGCGTCACGAACTACACTCCGAACAAACGCTTATTGATAAATTGTCGATAATTTATTGACAATGTAGCATTCTGACGCGTTGCTGGCCGCATGGACGGCGCGCGCAAGGGACCAGAGAGGCATGACGAAACCACGTATTCATCCGCTTGGCGACAACGCGCTCGTGTGCGAATCCGCGCCACCGGCGACGCTCGATTGTCAGCGCCGCATCTGGGCGCTCGCCGACATCGCGCGGCTCATGCCGCACGTCGTCGAAGTCGTGCCGGGCATGAACAACCTGACCATCGTCTTCGACCCGCTCGAAGCCGATTACGAAGCCCTCGCGGCGCAACTCGAAGAAGGTTGGGAAGCGGCCACGCCATCGGACACGGGCGGCGCGGAGATCGAGATTCCGGTGCGCTACGGCGGCGCGGACGGCCCCGATCTGAGTTCGCTCGCCAAGCACGTCGGCCTTTCCGTCGATGAAGTCGTGAAGCGTCACACCGAAGCCGAATACGTCGTCTTCTTTCTCGGTTTTCAGCCGGGCTTCGCCTACATGGGCGGCCTCGATCCCGCGCTGCACACGCCGCGCCGCGCGGAACCGCGCCTCGAAGTGCCGGCGGGTTCGGTCGGCATCGGCGGGGCGCAGACGGGTATCTATCCCGCTGTATCGCCCGGTGGATGGAATCTGCTCGGCCGCACCGACCTCAAGCTTTTCGATCCGGCCCGCAACCCGCCGACGCTCATGCAGCCCGGCGACCGCGTGCGCTTCACGGCGCTGGAGGTGCGCGCATGATCGAAGTAAAACGCGCGGGCGTGCTCTCGTCCGTGCAGGATCTCGGGCGCCACGGTTATCGGCATCTCGGCGTGAGTTCGGGCGGCGCGCTCGATGCGCTGTCGCTGGAAATCGGCAATCGTATCGTCGGCAACAAGGCGGATGCGGCGGGTATTGAAGTCACGTTCGGGCCGACCGTGCTGCGCTTCTCGCGCGCGACGCGCGTCGCGATTACCGGCACGGACTTCGGCGCGACGCTCGACGACGAGCCGGTTTATTCGTGGTGGAGTTTGCCCGTGCGCGCGGGCCAGGAACTGACGCTGCGCGCGGCCAAGCGCGGCATGCGCGGCTACGTGTGCATTGCGGGCGGTATCGACGTCTTGCCGATGCTCGGCTCGCGCAGCACCGACCTCGGCGCATGCTTCGGCGGCCTGGGCGGACGCGCGCTTGCCGACGGCGACCGTTTGCCTGTCGGCGTGCCGCAACCGCACAAGGGCATCGCGTTTTCGCCGGAAGAACCGGCCTTCGGCGTGAAGGCGCCCGCGTGGTGCAAGTTCGTGCTCGTCGATGAACCCGTGCGGCGCGGCCGACATGCGCCGGGCGTCGACTGGGCCGTGCCCATTCGCGTGCTGCGCGGTCCGGAATACGCGAGCTTCACTGAGAAGGCGCAGCGCGACTTCTGGAACGAGGAATGGACCATCACGCCAAACAGCAACCGCATGGGCTTTCGCCTCGCGGGCACGGAGCTCGAACGCGGCGAGAAAATCGAACTGCTGTC
The DNA here is from genome assembly GCF_023631485.1 of Caballeronia sp. GAFFF2. Taxonomy (NCBI): domain Bacteria; kingdom Pseudomonadati; phylum Pseudomonadota; class Betaproteobacteria; order Burkholderiales; family Burkholderiaceae; genus Caballeronia; species Caballeronia sp. GAFFF2. The sequence continues at coordinate 67,918 of NZ_JALQDA010000023.1, forward strand.
GCACGCGGTCTTGCCCGGCACGATTCAAGTGCCGCCGAACGGCCAGCCCATCGTCCTGATGGGCGACGCGCAATCCACGGGCGGCTATCCGAAGATCGGCGCGGTCATCAAGGCGGATTTGTGGAAGCTCGCGCAAGTACGGTTGAACGGCGGCGTGCGCTTCATCGAAACGTCGCTGGAAGAAGCACGCCATGCGCTCGCCGAAGAGCGGCGCTATGTCAGTCAGGTGGGCACGGCCATCGCGATGCACGAGGAACGCTGCGCGCGTCTGGCTAAATCAACGTAACAACTTTGAACGATACGACATCATGGAAATCGATCTGAACGCCGATCTCGGCGAAGGCTGCGGCACCGACGAAGCGCTGCTCGAACTCGTCAGCTCCGCGAACATCGCGTGCGGCTGGCATGCGGGCGGCGCCACCGCGATGCGCGAGTGCGTGCGCTGGGCGGTGCAAAAAGGCGTGGCGATCGGCGCGCATCCGAGCTTCAACGATCCCGAGAACTTCGGCCGCAAGGAAATGGACTTGCCGCCCGAGGAAATCTACGCGGGCGTGCTGTATCAACTGGGCGCGCTGTCGGCCATTGCGCGGGCGGAAGGCGGACGTATCGCGCATGTGAAGCCGCACGGCGCGCTCTACAACCAGGCCGCGAAAAGCCCCGGGATAGCGGATGCCATCTGCTCCGCCGTGCATGACTTCGATCCGTCGCTGCTGATCTTCGGGCTCGCCAACAGCGGTCTCGTCGATGCGGCGCGGCGCGCGGGCTTGGTCGCCATCGAGGAAGTCTTCGCGGATCGCGGCTATCGCGCGGATGGCTCGCTCGTGCCGCGCAAGGAACCGGGCGCGCTGCTCGAAGATGAAACCGAAGTGCTCGACCGCACGCTCACGATGGTGCGCGAGCAACGCGTGCAGGCCGTGTCCGGCGAATGGGTGCCGCTCAAGGCGCAGACCATCTGCCTGCATGGCGATGGCGCGCACGCACTCGAATTCGCGCGGCGCATTCGCGGCGCGCTCGCCGATGCGGGCGTCGATGTCCGCGCCGCCCGCGCCGAATAAGCGATTTTCCGATGCATCGAACGCCCCGCCTGCCGGGGCGTTTTAACAAGCGCTATTTACGCGTCCGCTTCGAGGCGCGATGTCTAACCCCTGGTTTGGAGATCTCATGGCAACCGCAGTTAACTTATGGCCGCTCATCGGCGTGGCCGTCATCATCGTGGGCTTCGTGCTGCGCTTCAATCCGATGCTGATCGTCGCCGCAGCGGCGATCGTCACCGGCTTCGCGGCGCACTTTCCCGTGGAGCGCATTCTGACCACCATCGGCACCGGCTTTCTGAAGACGCGCAATATTCCGCTCATCATCTTGCTGCCGCTCGCGGTGATCGGCCTGCTCGAACGGCATGGCTTGCGTGAACGCGCGCAGACGTGGATATCGAGCATTCGCGCGGCGACGGTCGGGCGACTGTTGATCGTCTATCTGCTCGTGCGCGAACTGACGGCGGCGGTCGGCCTCACGGGTCTCGGCGGCCATCCGCAAATGGTGCGACCGCTCCTCGCGCCGATGGCCGAAGGCGCCGCCGAAACGCGTTACGGCAAGCTCTCCGACGCGGTGCGCCACAAGCTGCGCGCATATTCGGCGGCAACCGACAACGTCGGCCTCTTCTTCGGCGAGGACGTCTTCGTGGCGTTCGGCGCCATCGTGCTGATGGTCACGTTCCTCAAGGAAGCGGGCATCGTCGTGGAACCCATGCATGTTGCCGTGTGGGGCATTCCAACCGCGATCTGCGCGTTCCTCATCCACGGCTTTCGGCTGTGGCTGCTCGACCGGCGCCTGACACGCGAACTCGGCGCGCTCACGCGCAATCTCGCGGGAGAGAAAGCATGACGCTCACCATCAACTATCTCTTCTATCTCGTCGGCATCGTGCTGGTGGTGGTCGCCGGCATGATCCTCACCGACAAGTCGCATCCGCGCCGCCTGACGACGGGCGTGTTCTGGCTCGTGTATGCGCTCGTGTTCCTGATCGGCGACTGGCTGCCGCCCGCGGTCGTCGGCGTGCTCGTGATAGCGATGGCGCTCATCGCCGGACTCGGCGGCGTGACCGGCGCGAAGCCGAAAATGCTGTCGGAGCAAACGCGCCGGCAGAGCGCCGCGCGGCTCGGCAACAAGCTCTTCGTGCCCGCGCTGACCATTCCGGTCGTCACCGTGATCCTGACGCTCGGCGCGAGCCATCTCGTCTTCGGCGGGCAACCGTTGATCGAGTTGAAGAACGTGACGCTGATCGGCTTCGGCATAGGCTGCGTGATCGCGCTGGCGGTGGCGTGCGTCATGACGCGCGATACCGTCGGCCAGTCGATGCGCGAGGCGCGCCGTCTCATCGACGCGCTTTCGTGGGCCGCCGTGCTGCCGCAAATGCTCGGCATGCTCGGGCTCGTGTTCTCGGACGCAGGCGTCGGCAAGGCGGTCGCGCATGTGACGACGGCCTACATCAACCTCGACTATCGGCTCGTCGCGGTGACGGTCTATGTCGTCGGCATGGCGCTTTTCACGATGGTGATGGGCAACGGCTTCGCCGCGTTTCCAGTGATGACGGGCGGTGTCGGCGTACCGATTCTCGTCGGCGTGTTCCATGGCAATCCGGCGACGATGGCCGCCATCGGCATGTTCTCGGGCTACTGCGGAACGCTGATGACGCCGATGGCCGCGAACTTCAACATGGTTCCGGCGGCGTTGCTGGAGTTGCCCGACAAGAACGCGGTGATCAAGGTGCAGGTGCCAACGGCGTTGTCGCTTCTGATCGTGAACATCTTCTTGCTGAACTGGCTGATGTTCATCTGAATCGGCAAAGCGTTCAGCCAGCCACCACGACGAAGCCGCGCTTTCTCAGCAGTTCGAGCACGCCGCGCGACCCGCCGAGATGCAGCGCCCCGATAGCCACGAACACCGGCTTGTCGGGCGCTGCCAGTTGCACCATCCGCGCGACGAAGCGGCGATTGCGCTCATATACCACGCGGTTATCCACCTGATCCGCGAGCGGCTTCGAGCGCGCAAGCTTGTTGCCCTTGGCGTCGTCCCAGGCTTTGAGCGCGTCCGCGTCGCCGATTCGCCAGAGCCGGTGCAGCTCTTTCACGTCGGCGATGTTTTCGGTTGGCGTCTGCACGAGATCCTGCGCGAGCATCTCGCGCTGTTGCGCGGAAGTCAGACGCGTGAACGTCGATATCTGTTCGTTCAAGGTTTCGAGCCCGACGATTTTTCCTCGCACATGCAGATAGACATTCTGCAACTGCGCCTCGGTGCCGTACTCGCTCTGAAAACCGGCCTTGAGTGTGTCGTATGTTTCGATCAGCATCGACGCGAGCCACGGGCGCGTGTGCCGCAATTCCTTCAGCGCATCGGGATTGTTGCGCATGCGCGCTTGCACCGCCTGCCACATCGAATCCGGCAAATAATCGATCAGACATTCGCTGCGGCACATGCCGAAGCGATTCACGTCCTCTTGCGAAACGAGCAGTTCGTCGGGAGAGATTTCGAGCGCGAGTGTGGGCGATGCATAGAGCGCAGCCAGTATCGACTGGCGAAACGGCTGTTCGGCCGGATAGTCGGTCGCGAAACCGACATGCAGCGTGCCGAGCAAATAGATGGTGGTCGTGCCTTTGGTCGCAACGTAGAACGGCATGCGCGCCGGCGCCGCGCGCACGGGACCGCTTGCCGTCGTGCCATCGGATCGATCCACGGCCGGCGCGGGTGCCGATGCGCCCGGCGCCGCCGCTACGTCCGCGCCGCCTGCGGGCTGCGGAGTGCCACCTGCCGGCGTACGCGATCCGACGACCGCAAAACCGGATGGCGTAACGACCGCGCCTGCCATGAACAGTACGAACGACAGCACAATGGCTGTCGCTCTGGCGGACGCCACGCGCGCGGCGCGCGGCTGGTCATATGAATACGGCACGAGCGACATCTTAAAACATTCACGCGACCCGCTGGACACGCGCTGTCGCTTCGAGACGATCGACTTGGAGCTTGACCGCGCGCCGCCTTCTTTGAACGAAGCTGGCGCGCGTCAAACCGCGCGTCGATGCGATTCAAACCTCCACGTCACCTACCTCCTCGGCGCGATGACACGAGACTTGCCGCCCGTCGACGACGCGCAGCGCCGGTTCCTCGGTTCTGCAACGATCGATCGCGTACGGGCAGCGCTGATGAAACGTGCAGCCCGATGGCGGATTGAGCGGCGAAGGCATTTCGCCCTGCAGCTTGATCTTGATGCGGCGATCTTCCTCGAACAACGCGGGCGTTGCCGACATCAAGGCGCGCGTGTACGGATGACGCGGTCGCGCGAAGATGGTTTTCTTGTTGCCGAGTTCGGCCACGCCGCCGAAGTACATCACCATCACGTCATCGGCAATATGCTCGACCACCGACAGGTTGTGCGAGATGAACACGTAGCTCGTGCCGAACTGCGCTTGCAGGTCCATGAACAGATTGAGAATCTGCGCCTGGATCGAGACATCGAGCGCGGAAACGGGTTCATCGGCGACGACGATTTGCGGGTCGAGAATCATCGCGCGCGCAATCGCCACGCGTTGCCGTTGACCGCCCGAAAACATGTGCGGGTAGCGCGTCGCGTGTTCCGGTCTCAGGCCGACGGTGCGCATCATCTGCGCAATGCGTTGAGCGCGTTCGGTTGCGTTGAGCTTCGTGTTGATGGCGAGCGGCTCGCCTAGCGTCTGCTCGACGGTCTTACGCGGATTGAGCGACGCAAACGGGTTCTGGAACACCATCTGCACGCGCTGCCGCAACGCGGCGATCTTGTCCTTGCTCGCGCCCGCCACGTCCTCGCCATCGATTAGAAGACGGCCCGATGTCGGCGTTTCGATCATCGTCAACTGACGCGCGAGCGTGGACTTGCCGCAGCCCGATTCGCCGACGACAGCAAGCGTGCGCCCGCGCTGCAACTCGAACGACACGCCGTTCAGCGCCTTCACCGTGCCCTGTTCGAACATGCTGCGCTTGACGCTGTAATGCCGCGTGAGCTGATCGGCGGCGAGCACGATGTCCTTGTTGATTTCCTTCGGTACGGCGTTCATCGCGCGCCTCCTTCCACCACCACTTCGACATTCAACGGCTTGATGCAACGCGCGCGCACGGCCGCGTCGTTGGGGTCGAGCTGGAACAGATTCGGCCGCCCCTTCCAGCAGTCCTCGACGGCATATTTGCAGCGCGGCGCAAAGAGGCATCCACTGGGTCTGTCGTCTCGGCCCGGCACCATGCCCGGCAACGCCGCCAGACGATCCGCGCCGCGGCTATGTTCCGGAATCGCGGCGAGCAACGCTTCCGTGTACGGATGATGCGGCTCGCTGAAAATGGCAGGGACGTGATTCGTTTCGATGATCTCGCCCGCATACATCACCGCGACGCGCTGCGCCACTTCCGACACCACCGCGAGATCGTGCGAAATCAGCACGAGCGCCATGCCGCGTTCCTTTTGCAAGCGCACGAGCAGTTCCATGATCTGCGCCTGAATGGTCACGTCGAGCGCGGTCGTGGGCTCGTCGGCGATCAGGAGTTTGGGATTGCAGGCGACCGCCATTGCGATCATCACGCGCTGATTCATGCCGCCCGACATCTGATGCGGAAACGCGTCGATGCGGCTTTTCGCATCTGGAATGCCGACCTGATCCAGCAGTTCGAGCGCGCGTTTGTTGAGTGCGTCGCCGCGCAGGCCTTCGTGCAGTCTCAGCGATTCCTTGATCTGATAGCCGACCGTGTAGCTCGGGTTCAGGCTCGTCAGTGCGTCCTGAAACACCATCGCGATGTCCTTGCCGATGATCTTGCGACGCTCGCGCGCCGAGGCCTTCAGCAAATCGCGCCCATCGAAGGTGACCTGATCGGCCGAGACCTTGCCGGGTGCATCGATCAGGCCCATGAGCGCCATCATCGTGACGCTTTTGCCCGAGCCGGATTCACCGACCACGCCGACCACTTCGCCCGGCTTGACCGACAGGTCGATGCGATCGACCGCCTGTGTGCCGCCGAACGTCACTTGCAGATTACGGATAGTGAGTAGATCGTTCATGTCATCCCATCCGTTTCAGTTTCGGGTCGAGGGCGTCGCGCAGACCGTCGCCGAGCAGATTGATGACGAGCACCGAGATCAGGATGGAGAGACCGGGCATCGTGACGATCCACCATGCGCTTTCGATGTAATCGCGCGCCGAAGCCAGCATGGCGCCCCACTCGGCTGCGGGCGGTTGCACGCCCAAGCCGAGAAAGCCGAGCGCGGCGGCGTCCAGAATGGCCGATGAAAACCCGAGCGTCGCCTGCACGATGAGCGGCGCGGCGCAGTTTGGCAGCACTTGCGAGAACATCAGCCGCACGACGCCCGCACCCGCGACGCGCGATGCCGTCACGTATTCCTTTTGCAATTCGCCGAGCGCCGATGCGCGCGTCAGACGCACATAACCCGGCAGCGCGACGATGGCGATGGCAAGCATGGTGTTGACGAGCCCCGGCCCGATGATCGCGACCACGGCGACCGCGAGCAAGAGCGAAGGCAGCGCGAGGAGCACATCCATGATGCGCATGATCGGCGTATCGAGCCAGCCGAAGAACGCGGCCATGAGCCCCAGCACGACGCCCGGAATGAGCGCGAGCACGACCGATACGAAGCCGATCCAGAACGACAGCCGCGCGCCGTACATGAGACGCGAGAGAATGTCGCGGCCGGCTTCATCGGTGCCGAGCAGGAACATGCGGTTGCCGCCTTCGAGCCACGCGGGCGGAATCTTCACGTATTCGCGATATTGCTCGATGGGGCTGTGCGGCGCGATCACGGGCGCGGTGAGCGCCACCAGAATCAGCACGAGCACGATGAAGCCCGCGACCACTGCGCCGCGATTGCGCGAGAAGTTCGCCCAGAACTCGCGGCCCGCGACCATGCGGCCGCTGGGTGGCGGTGTTACTGCCTGGGGAGGTAGGTTGTTTTGAATGTCGGCCATATCATGCCTCTCGCCGAGCCGCCTCAAGAGAGGCATGCGCCCCCTTGGGGGGCAGCGAACGAATGTGAGCGTGGGGGTGGTACATGTCTATGCCTCTCGCCGAGCCGCCTCAAGAGAGGCATGCGCCCCCTTGGGGGGCAGCGAACGAATGTGAGCGTGGGGGTGGTACATGTCTATGCCTCTCGCCGAGCCGCCTCAAGAGAGGCATGCGCCCCCTTGGGGGGCAGCGAACGAATGTGAGCGTGGGGGTGGTACATGTTCACCTTGTATGGCGAATGCGCGGATTCAACACGCCGTACAGCAGATCGACGATCAGATTCACGAAGATCACGAGCGACGCGATCATCAGAATGCCGCCCTGCACGACGGGATAATCGCGACGCGAAATGGCATCGATCAGCCACTTGCCGACGCCCGGCCACGAGAACAACGTCTCCGTCAACACCGCACCCGCGAGCAACGTGCCAACCTGCAAGCCGATCACGGTCACCACGGGAATCAGCGCATTGCGCAACGCATGCACGATCACCACGCGTAACGGCGAAAGCCCCTTCGCGCGCGCCGTGCGAATGTAGTCCTCGCGCAGCACTTCGAGCATCGACGAACGCGTCATGCGCGCAATCACCGCGAGCGGAATCGTGCCGAGCACGATGGTCGGTAATATCAGATGACTCACCGCGGACTTGAACGCGCCTTCATCGGTGGAGAAGATCGAGTCGATCAGCATGAAGCCCGTGACGTGCGGAATGTCGTATTCCACCGCGATCCGCCCCGACACCGGCGTCCAGCCGAGCCTCGCCGAGAAGAACATGATGAGGATCAAGCCCCACCAGAAGATCGGCATCGAATAGCCCGTGAGCGCGGTGCCCATCACGCCATGATCGACCACCGTGCCGCGCTTGAGCGCCGCCGCCACGCCCGCCGGCAGACCGACGATGAGCGCGAAGATCATCGCGCAGATGGAGAGTTCGACGGTCGCCGGGAAGCGCGCCATGAATTCGCTCATCACACTCGTATTGGTGATGATCGACATGCCGAGATCGCCCTTGAGCGCATGGCCGACATAGTGGAGATATTGAAGCGGCAAAGGCTCGTCGAGACCTAAGCGCTTCATGGCTTCGGCGTGCATCGCCGGGTCCACGCCGCGTTCGCCCATCATCACTTCGATGGGGTCGCCCGGGATCAGGTGGATGAGCGCGAACGCGAGAATCGTAATGCCGATGAACGTCGGTATCACCATTCCTATGCGTCGCAAAACGAATCGGAACATGATCGCCCTTTGGTTCGTACTTGGGGATTTGGAAGAGTGACCGGCGGCGCGGATCGTTTTCGACCCGCGCCGCCGGCCCTGTTCGACTAATTATGGTTTAGTGCAAAAAGCGTTCCGCTTGCAAGCTGCGTTTTGCGGATGCTCTCGCTTCACTGCATGCCCACGCCGTCGAAACGCACATAGCCGAGCGGTTCGATCTTCAGGCCCGTTACCTTCTTGCTGGCCGGCTGATACACCGTCGAATGCGCGATCGGCGAGAACGGCAGCTGTTGCGCGAAGATCTGCTGCGCGTCCATGTAAGCCTTCGTGCGCGCCGCCACGTCGCTCGTCGAACGGCCCTTCACGACTAGATCGTCGAACGGCTTATAGCACCACTTCGAAAAGTTGCTGCCCTTCACCGCGTCGCAACCGAGCAGCGTGCCGAGCCAGTTGTCGGGGTCGCCGTTGTCGCCGGTCCAGCCGATCAAGAGTGCCTGATGCTCGCCCGCGTGCGCGCGCTTGAGATACTCGCCCCATTCGTACGACACGATCTTTGCCTTCACGCCGATCTTCGCCCAGTCGGCCTGGATCATCTCGGCCATCAGACGTGCGTTCGGGTTGTACGCGCGTTGCACAGGCATGGCCCAAAGGTCGATATCCATGCCGTTCGGAAAGCCGGCCTTCGCGAGCAGATCCTTGGCCTTGGCCGTATCGTACGGACTCGTCTTGAGGTTCTTGTCGTAGGACCATTGAGTCGGCGCCATCGGAGCGGTGGCCGCCTGGCCCGCGCCCTGATACACAGAATCGATGATCGCCTTCTTGTTGATCGCCATGTCGAGCGCGCGGCGCACGTCGGTGTTGTCCAGACCCTTCTTGGTCACGTTATAGGCCACGTAACCTTCGTTGAAACCGGCCTGCGACGGCGTATCCAGATTCGATGCGGACTTGAGCGACTCGATGTCGCCTGGCCGCGGATAGCTCATCACCTGGCATTCGTTGCTTTTCAGCTTCTGAACGCGCACGGCGGCATCGGGCGTGATCGAGAAGATCAGCTTCGACACCTGCACCGCGTTCGGCTTCCAGTAATCCGGATTGCCGTCGAAGCGAATGGTCGCATCCTTTGTATAGCTACGGAAGATGAACGGTCCCGTGCCAACCGGATACTGATTGATGTCGGCGGCCTTGCCGTCCTTCACCAGCTTGTCCGTGTATTCGGCCGAGAGAATGGACGCGTATTCCATCGCCATGTTCTGGATGAACGGCGCGTTCACTTCCTTGAGCGTGAACTTCACGGTGTAGGGATCGACCTTCTCCACCTTCGCGATGAGCTTGTCGAGGCCCATGTCCGTGAAGTACGGGAACGCAACCGGGTACGCCTTGCGGAACGGCTGGTTCGGGTCGAGCATGCGGTTGAACGTGACGAGGACGTCATCCGCGTTGAATTCGCGCGTCGGCTTGAAGTACGACGTCGTCTGGAACTTCACGCCGTGACGCAAATGGAAGGTGTAGGTCAAACCGTCCGCCGACACGTCCCACTTTTCGGCGAGACCCGGCTCGACCTTCGTGCCGCCGCGCTCGAATTCGACGAGGCGGTTATAGACCGTGAACGTGTTCGCGGTGAAGTCGGTGCCGGTGGTGTATTGCGCGGGATCGAAACCGGCGGGACTGCCTTCCGAGCAGTACACCAGCGTCTTGTTGGGGATGGCGGCATTCGCGACGTTCGTCGCGAATAGCGTTGCCGTGGCGACGGCGCCCATGAGCGCCGACACGCGGGCGACTCGCAACAGGCCATTCTTCTTCATGTTTCCTCCAGGTCGATGCCAGCTTTCAACTGACGTAGCGCGATATTACTTGATCGCATCGGCGGTGCTGCCAGCCACGCGAATCTGCCGGATGAAACGGCGCAAGCAAATTCGGGCGCTACCCTAGCATGAACAAATATTACGTGTGTGGTCGTTTTCCCCACTGGATTTACGGCTGCCGGTTGGTTCGATGCGGTTAGGTTATCGCCTATGCGTAAGCGTGATAGCTCGGATGGCGAAATATCCGCGCAAGGTGCCGGCAGCGCGCGCAAAGTGCGCCGTCGGGTACTAAAACGCCCGAAAAAAGTGCTAAACGAGGAGGAAAGTAAGGACCGCGCGGACGAACGCCGCGCGGGTAAAACAAACTCAGACACTCTTGACGCCGAGCCGCTCGCAAACCGTCTTCGACGCCCACGCGCCGTTGAGCGTGTAGAAATGCAAGCCGGGCGCGCCGCCGTCGATCAGACGCTGGCACAGACCCGTCACCACATCGACGCCGAATTCGCGGATCGACTCGCGGTCGTCGCCGTAACTTTCGAGCCGGCGCGCGATCCACTTCGGCACTTCCGCGCCGCACATCTCGGAAAAGCGCATCAACTGCGTGAAGTTGGTGATCGGCATGATGCCCGGCACGATAGGCACATCGACGCCGAGCTTTTTCGCTTCATCGACGAATTTGAAGTAGGCGTCCGCGTTGAAGAAGTACTGCGTGATCGCGGAGTTCGCGCCCGCCTTTACCTTGCGCGCGAAGTTTTCGAGATCGGCGCGCGGAGAACGCGATTGCGGATGAAACTCCGGATACGCCGCCACTTCGATGTTGAACCAGTCGCCGTGCTCCTGGCGAATGAACGCCACGAGTTCGGACGCATAGCGCAACTCGCCGACTTCACCCATGCCCGAAGGCAAGTCGCCGCGCAACGCGACGATATGGCGAATGCCGTGCTCCCGATACTGCGAAAGAATCGCGCGCAGGCTGTCTTTCGACGAGCCGATGCAAGACAGATGCGGCGCCGCTTCGAAGCCTTCCGCGGCCATTTCGAGCACGGTGTCGAGCGTGCCTTGCTGCGTGGAGCCGCCCGCGCCGAACGTCACGGAGACGAACTTCGGCGCGAGCGTTTTCAGTTGCGCGCGCGAGGCGCGCAGTTTGTCCACACCTTCCTGCGTCTTCGGCGGGAAAAACTCGAATGAAAGTTCGATCGGTTTCATGGTGGTGTGTGTACGCGCGGCGAGGCGTGGTGTGCGCGGCGTCAGCCGAAGTTGCGCTGTCCGAAGATGAGCGCCGACAGAAGCCACGACACGATGCTATAGAGAATCGAGCCGAAGAACGCGGACCAGAAACCCGTCACCTCGAAGCCTTTCAAGAGCGACGAGCACAGCCAGAAACACAGCGCATTCACCACGAGGATGAAGAGGCCGAGCGTCAGGATGGTCACGGGCAACGTGAGAATGATGAGCACCGGGCGCAGCACTGCGTTGATGAGCCCGAGCACCACGGCCACGATGAGCGCCGTGCCGAAACTGCGGATGTGGATCGACGGCACGAGATAGGTGATGATCAGAAGCGCGAGCGCGTTGATCAGCCATGTCAGCAGCACGGTCATCGAGTGTTCTCCGGTTGATGCAATGTGTCTTTGTACCGCGCACGAACCTCCCGATCCGTGCGCGGCCACGCCGCCGCGTGCCTTGTCAGTAGCGGATTAATAGCGGTAGTGGTTCGGCTTGAACGGACCGTTCTTGTCGACGCCGATATAACCGGCCTGCTCCGTCGAAAGCACCGTCAGTTCCGCGCCGATACGTCCCAGATGCAGACGCGCGACCTTCTCGTCGAGATGCTTCGGCAGCACATACACCTTGTTCTCGTACTTGTCGCCTTGCGTGAACAGTTCGATCTGCGCGAGCGTCTGGTTCGTGAACGAGTTCGACATCACGAAAGACGGATGGCCGGTCGCGCAGCCGAGATTCACGAGACGTCCTTCAGCCAGCAGAATGATGCGCTTGCCGTCCGGGAAGATGATGTGATCGACTTGCGGCTTGATGTTGTCCCACGTGTATTGGCGCGTGGAAGCGACATCGATTTCGGAGTCGAAGTGACCGATGTTGCAGACGATGGCGTTGTTGCGCATCGCCTTCATGTGGTCGTGGTTGATGACGTGGTAGTTGCCCGTTGCCGTCACGAAGATATCGGCCTTGTCGGCGGCATATTCCATCGTCACGACGCGGTAGCCTTCCATTGCCGCTTGCAGCGCGCAGATCGGGTCGATCTCCGTGACCCAGACGGTGGCGCCCAGACCGCGCAGCGACTGCGCGCAGCCCTTGCCCACGTCGCCGTAGCCCGCCACGACCGCGATCTTGCCGGCGATCATCACGTCGGTGGCGCGCTTGATGCCATCCACGAGCGATTCGCGGCAGCCGTACAGATTGTCGAACTTCGACTTCGTGACCGAATCGTTCACGTTGATGGCCGGGAACGGCAGACGCCCTTCCTTCTCCATCTGATACAGACGATGCACGCCCGTGGTCGTTTCTTCCGTCACGCCCTGGATGTGCGCGAGGCGCGTGGAGTACCACGTCGGGTCGGCATCGAGGTGCGAAGCGATCGACTTGTACAGCGCGACTTCTTCTTCATTCGTCGGCTTGCCGATGACCGAGCGGTCTTTTTCGGCCTTCGAACCGAGGATGAGCAAGAGCGTGGCGTCGCCGCCGTCGTCCAGAATCATGTTGGCGAATTCGCCGTTCGGCCACTCGAAGATGCGGTGCGAGAACTCCCAGTATTCGTCGAGCGATTCGCCCTTGAACGCGAACACCGGCGTGCCGCCCGCGGCGATGGCGGCGGCAGCGTGATCCTGCGTGGAGAAGATGTTGCACGATGCCCAGCGCACGTCGGCGCCGAGCGCGGTCAGCGTTTCGATCAGCACGCCGGTCTGGATGGTCATGTGCAGCGAGCCTGCGACGCGCGCGCCTTTCAGCGGCTGTTGCGCCTTGTATTCCTCGCGCGTCTGGATGAGACCGGGCATCTCCGTTTCGGCGATGTCGAGTTCCTTGCGGCCCCATGCGGCGAGCGACATGTCGGCAACAACGTAATCCTGGGAATTCTTGGAATCGAGAACTGCGGCGTTCATCACGCCCTCCTTTCTAAAAAAGACTAGAAATTTTGACGTGAGCGCCGTTCGATGCGGTGGCTCAGCGGGCTTGTTTATGTGCCTTCGAACCGTCCGATTAAAGCCTCCGAGCCTGGCGGGTAAAACCCGTCGCAACGCTCCTCGGGGGCGAGCGAAGATTGTAGCAAAAGTCGGCGGAATGCGAATGCGGGATTAAGCGCAGTCTGATTGATGGGGGTGACTAAGCGTAGGGAGGCGTTCAGGCTCGATCGACTATTAACTCAGCAATTGCCGGACATCGCCGTGCGGGCGCGTGCGACGAATTGTTGAATGGCCTCGGTGGTCGCCCAATGCTCGTCGAACGGCGTTTCGGCGCCTCCTGCGCGGCTGAAATACAACGCCACGTGGCTCCCCGGATGATAGTGGACGCGAACGCCTTTCCTGGCTTCCAGGCGATAACAACCGTAAATGTCGATGATTGCATTTGAAAGCGCCGAATCCTCGCCGCCATAACGCCGGAAGACTTCATCTGTAGGGAAGCCGCCGAGCGCGAGGAAGGTCGCACGCTGAATCACGAGCGTGCTCGTTACCGTGTCGCTCATGATGTCGGCGTGGCGTTCGAAGTCGGGGAAAGCACGCAGTTCGGCGGGAAAGTCGCTGAAATCGGCGCTGAAACGGACTGCGGGTTGCCGAGGCGTGTTGCGCAGATAGAGTACGGCAGTCGCCAGTGCGCCTGGCTGGTACTCGTCGTCGGCGTCGAGGAACGCAAGAATGGAGTGTGCCGCAAAGTTCGCACCGCGATTGCGCGCCCGAGCCGGACCGCCGTTTTCCGGCATCTGCACCAGCTCGACGCGTCGGTCCTTGAGGGAATAAAACTTCGCGACCGCCGCCGATGCGTCCTGCGAGCCATCGTCCACCACGATGATCTGCGCTGCTTCGGTTTGCAAAAGACAACTATCGAGCGCGCGTGCCAGCGTTTTTGCCGAGTTGAAACAAGGAATGATGACTGAGACGCCGGAGCGCTGAGAGACTAGTGACATTTGGCTCTAACCGAAAAGTTGAGCCCGGATTGTCGCAAGAGATGCTCCGAGAATCGCTAGCGAAAACTCCTAAACAGCGGCGCGTGCGCGTAATTGCCTATATCGGCAACATGCTCAAAACCGGCGCGAGCAGCACCATCACCACGCCCGCGATCATCATCGTCAAGCTGGCGACGACGCCCTCTTCGTTCCCGAGTTCGCGCGCCTTCGCGGTGCCGACGCCATGCGCCGCCGCGCCGAACAACGCGCCGCGCGCAAGCCGAGTGCGCAGCGGCACCAGCGCCAGCACGATCTCGCCGAAGAGCATGCCGCACACGCCCGTCGCGATGACGAAAAGCGCGGTCAGATCGCGCGGCGCGTGAATCTTGTCGGATACCGCGAGCGCAAATGGCGTCGATATCGAACGCGTCGCGAGACTGCGCTGCAGTTCCGGCGACAGATGCAGCAACTTCGCAAGCGCAATCGACCCGCCGACCGCCACCAGAATGCCAACCGTCACTCCGACGCTCAACGAAATCCAGTGCCGCTTCAGGAGCGACCGGTACTCGTAGATCGGCACCGCGAACGCGACGGTGGCTGGCCCGAGCAGCCACATGAGCCAGCGCGTATCGGCGAAATAGACGGGGTATGGAATGCGCGCCGTCACGACAATCGCCGCAAGCACCGCCGGGACAGCCAGAAGCGGCGTCAGCCACGGACTTTTGAAGCGCGCGTAAAGCCGCTTCGACACGAAGTACAGGACGACGGTCATCACGAAGCATCCGGCAGCGATCAGGCGTGCAGCGTCGTCTTGGAGCAGCGAAGCGTAGAAGTGGCTCATGGCTCAGGCGCGCGCAGCTTGCCGCGCGTTGAGCGCCCGGCGCAGCGCGAAGTGACGCTCCAGGCGCGCCGCCCGATCCACGGCGAACGCCACCGCCACCATCACCATGAGCGTTCCCGCGACGACAACCAGCGCCAAACGCCAGCCTTCTTCCATGAAAAGCCCGCCGTATTGGACCGCCGCCACGGCCGCCGGGATGAAGAACAGCAGCATGTCCGACAGCAGCCAGTCGGCGCCCGCCTTGACCCAGCGCGGCGCCACGCCGCCGCAGAACAGAAGCGCCAACAACGCGACTAGTCCGACGACGCCACCTGGCACCGGCAGCGCCAGCTTGCGCGCGGCCAGGTCCGCGACGAACCAGATCGCCGCGAGCGCCGCCGATTGAATCGCGATGCGCGTCACGCGAGCAAACGCCATGCGGGCGTTGGCGAAGGCGGATAGGGCGGAAAGAACGGTGGACATGGCGGGCTCGGGGCGAATGACTAGGGTTAACCTGTAGACGAAGTATAAGTGCACCATTTACATAAAAAAAATGACTTAGCATTATCCAAATCATTCCAATCTGGAATCTCACATGGAATTGCGCGCGTTGAGGTATTTCATTGAGGTGGTCAAGCAAAAGAGCTTCACTGCTGCCGCCGAGCATATGTTTGTCACTCAGCCGACCATCAGCAAAATGGTCAAGTCACTAGAAGACGAGGTCGGCTCGCCGCTTTTATTGCGGGAAGGCCGTCAGATGGTCCTGACCGATGCCGGACAAATCGTCTATCAGCGTGGCGTCGATGTGCTCGCGGCCCATGCGCGGCTCGAAGCGGAACTGAACGATCTGGGCACGTTCGGGCGTGGCACGCTGACGATCGGCATTCCGCCGATGGGCGGCGCGCTCTTCACGCCCGTCATTGCTGCTTTCAGGGAGCGGTATCCGAAAATCGAGCTGAAGCTGTTCGAGCAAGGCTCAAAGGCGATCGAGGCTGCGTTGATCGAAGGCGAACTCGAACTTGGCGGCGTGCTGCAGCCAGTCGATGCCGAAACGTTCGATGTGCTGCCCGTCAGCCGGCAACTCTTGTGGCTCGTGGCGCAAAAAGGTTCGCGCTGGGACGGTCTGAACGAGGTAGCGCTCGCCGATCTGGCAGCCGAACCCTTTGTGTTCTACGGCGAAAGTCTCGCGCTCAACGACGTCGTGCTGAACGCGTGCCGCGCGGCGGGGTTCGCGCCGACGATCGTCGGTCGCAGCGGGCATTGGGATTTCATGGCGGCGTTGGTACAGGCTGGCATCGGCATCGCGCTGTTGCCCGCGCCTTATTGTGGCCGCCTGGATGCCGAGGCGTTCACCTGCCGGCCGGTCGTCGCGCCCGAGATTCGCTGGGATATGGCCGTCGGCTGGCGGCGCAACGGATATCTGTCGCATGCGGCGCGAGCGTGGATCGAAGTCGCGCGCGAAATACTGCCCGCGAATGTCGATCAGGATTTCATGGCCGATGGCTTTCCGCGGCTGAAGCGTGGCGAGGCGCTGTAATGCGTTGAACGGGAGTTCCCTTGCCTGATGCGCCTGGCGCGCAGTAAAAAAAGCGCCGAACCGCTTCAAAGCGGTCCGGCGCTTTTTCGACGCATCGCGCCGAGATGGAGCGTGACGCTCAGTCGGCTTGCTTGAACTCGATACGTCGATTAGCCATGCGGCCAGCGGGGGTCGAGTTGTCGGCGACCGGATTGGCGTCGCCAAAGCCTTGAGCTGTCAGCGAATCAGAAGGAATGCCGTGCTGAACGAGGTACGAACGCACCGCTTCCGCACGCTTCTTCGACAACTGAAGATTCAGCGCCGCGCCGCCCGTGTTGTCCGAATAGCCTGCGATCTGAAGCTGAATGGGCTTTGCTTGCGTGTCGCAGGCCTTCAGCGCCTTCGCCGATGCAGCGAGCGCCGCCATGGCAACCGGCGGCGGCGTGTTCGAACCGGTGCCGAAGTTGACCGGCTTCAGGTTCAGCGTCTTGACGATAGCCGGAGCCGAGCAGGCATCCGCGTCTTGATTGGCTTGCGCTTCCGATGCCGGAGCCGCAACCGGAGCCGATTGCGTGCCGACCGTCCAGCCGGCGCCGAACAGCGCCTTCAGCTTGTCGACCCAGCCGAGCTTCGGCTCGCTTGCGCCGCCGCTCAAGGTGATCGTGTCGCCGGTAATCTGCAGATCGGCGCCCGGCAGCGTCATCAACGGCAGCAGGCCTTCGAGCTTGTCGAGCCAAGCGGCGGGCTTCGTGTCGGGATCGACGGTCACGTTCGCGTGGAACTTGTCCGCGCCGAGCTTGGCCGACAGCATGTCGATCAGGCGTTGACGTTCCTGCTCGCTGTTCACCGTGGCTTTCAGCGTGGGAATGCCGGAGGCGTCGACCGTCATGGACAGGCTTGCGTCCTTGCCCGGCAAAATGGTCGGCAACGATGCCTGATCGGGCGCCACAGCCGTGGCTTGCGATGCCTGATCGTCACTGGCGCTAGCGCTAGCGCTGGCGCTGGCGCTGGCTGCAGATGCGGCGTCGGATGCCGCCGAGGCGTCCGTGCGCGTTTCGGCCGTCGCGTCTTTCGACTTGTTTTCGGTCGAACAGCCGCGCGCAACGAGCGCGGCCAGCAACGCGAGGGCAGCGGCGTTGGCGACCCACAGCCATTTGCGGCGCGGACCCTTGTCGTTTGTTTGCGCGGTTTCCACGGCCGGTTCTTGTTCGCCATGAATGGGGAACGACGCTGCTTCTTGGGTAGCCGGATGACCGAGATGCGAGGACACCGCCTTCAGCCGCGAGGCCACGCCCGCGAGGAACGCGCCGACCGAGCCGAGCCCCAGCGCATTCGCGAACGAATCCGTCATGTTGGCCCGCACGACCGGCAATTGATGCCCGAGCAGCGTGGGCAACTGGCCGATATGGCCGTTGTGCTGCGTGAAATAGCGCTTGAGGATACCGAGAATGGTCGCGCCCACGACGCCCGACAACGTGCGCGATGCGCTCGCCGCCACGCCCGTGTATTCGGAAATACGCTCGGCGAGCGCATTGAGATTGTCGTGCGAGGCAATGACGCCATCCACCGTCGAATGGGTGGCGAGGAGCGTTTGCATGCCTTCGTCGTTGAGAACGAAGTGCGGCAGTTCCTCGGCGATATGCGTGTTCACGCCCGGCGACATGACGGAGGCAAACAGACTGCGTGCGCCATCCAGCGACGCCGCCTTGTTCATCATCGAGCCGATGAGTGCTGGCGCGCATAGTCCGACGACGCGCCTCGCGGACTCCTGCGTGCAGCCAACGCGTGCAGCCAGGTGTTGCAATACGCTCTCGGTCAAGGCGCCTTGAACGAGTTGATTGAGGTTGATGCTCATTGAGAAGACTTCCAGAAGAGGCCTGTAAACCTCAGGCCATAAGGGTCTCGGCGATTATAGGTTCGGCCTCCTGTCCGTCAGCCGTGGTAGCCAAACAATCGGATTTCTCTCATCCGGTTGGTCTTTAAGAGTTCGCATCAGAAAAATATAGGAATGGTTTAAGACCAAACGCGAGCGCCCGGCCAGATTGAAGCGAGCGGCAGCGCTACACGCTAGTCGGGCGTGCGGCCTATCATCGTTAAATAGAGATAGAGGATCATTTTTGACCACGCGTGTTGCGATTAGCCGACGCAAGCTCGCACGGGAGACACACGATGAACCACGCACCCTTGTTCGAGACACACGAAGTCACGAATCAGTCGCCGCCGCTTGTTGACTACGACGCCTTCGCCGCGGACCGCGCGCTCGTTGCCGCGCTCGAGCGCGAAGGCGCGCACTGGCATGCCGAGGCGCTCCACCGCGACGGCCGCGCGCTTACACAACCGGAAGTGCTCGCGCTCGCCGATCTCGCCAACCGGCATACGCCGGAGCTGAGCACGCACAGCGCGCGTGGCGAGCGTATCGACGCAATCGAGTTTCATCCGGCCTGGCATGAACTGCTGCGACGTCTGCGGCAAGAAGGTCTGCACGCGCTGCCGTTCGAACCTTCGGCGCGCGCCGGGTCGATGGCCGCGCGCGCCGCCGGTTACTTTCTGCACGGACAACTCGAATCCGGATCGCTGTGTCCGGTCACGATGACCTTCGCGAGCATCCCCGTTTTGCGCAATGAACCCGCGCTTTATGAACGGCTCGCCGCACCGCTCTTGTCGCGCGAGCACGATTCGCGCGACATCGCCCTCGAAGCCGGCAAGCGATCGATGTTGATCGGCATGGGCATGACCGAAAAGCAGGGCGGCTCCGACGTGCGCGGCAATCGCACGCGCGCGCATGCGCTCGGCACACCCGGGCGCGGCGGGGACTATCGGTTAATCGGACACAAGTGGTTTTTCTCGGCGCCGCAGTGCGACGCGCATCTCGTGCTCGCGCGCACGGCGGACGAAGGCGGACTCTCCTGCTTCTACGTGCCGCGCTTTGTGCCCGACGGCCGCAAGAACGCCGTGCACGTGCAGCGTCTGAAGGACAAGCTCGGCAATCGCTCGAACGCGAGCAGCGAAGTCGAGTTTCTCGATGCCTACGGCGTGATGATCGGCGATGAAGGACGCGGCGTGCCGACCATCATCGAAATGGCGAACTACACGCGGCTCGATTGCGTGATCGGCAGCGCGGCGTTGATGCGCGCGGCGCTGGTCGAAGCGATCCATCATGCGCGGCATCGCAGCGCGTTTGGCGCGCATCTCGCCGATCAGCCCTTGATGCGCAACGTGCTCGCCGACCTCGCGCTCGAATCGGAAGCCGCGACGGTGCTGTTCATGCGGCTGGCCGGGGCGTTCGAGCAGAGCGCATCAGCGGGAGCGGCGTTGCGCGAACGCGCGTGGCGGCGCATCGTCACGCCTGCGGCGAAGTTCTGGGTCTGCAAGCGCGCGCTCGAATTCACCGGCGAGGCGATGGAAGTCTGGGGCGGCAACGGTTACGTCGAAACCGGGCCGATGGCGAGGTTTTATCGCGAGGCGCCGGTCAATTCGATCTGGGAGGGTTCGGGTAACGTCATGTGTCTCGACGTGCTGCGTGCGTTCGAGCGCGAGCAGGACGCGGCGCACGCACTATTCGACGACTGGCGCGATACGGCAAGCGCGCATCCGGCGCTCGGCGCGGCTTTGCAGACGCTCTTGACTAGTTTGACGAGCGATCCGGCGTCGCGCGAGGCATCGGCGCGGCGCATCGCGCAGCAATTGACCTTATGTGCACAAGGCGTATTGCTGGCGAGACATGCGCCGGACGAGGTGGCACAGGCGTTCATCGAAACCCGTTTGGGCGATGCGCGCGGCGAAACCGGCCGCGTGTATGGCACGTTGCCCGCGCGCTTCGATCATGCGGCGATCGTGAGGCGAGCTTTCGAGTTTTAGCGGCGTCCCGCTTCCCTCACCGGCTCCTCGTTCTCCAGCCGATAGACCCAGGCCAGCAGTTCCGCCACCGCCTGATAAAGCGCGGGGGGGATATGCGAATCGAGATCGACCTGCATCAAGAGCGACACCATTTCCGGCGAGTCATGGACATACACGCCCGCTTCCTTAGCGCGCTGCACGATCATTTCCGCGACCACGCCGTAGCCCTTCGCCACGACGCGCGGCGTCGTTTCGCGGCTGCCCGCATCGTAAGTGAGCGCGGTGGCCTGCTTGCGCGAATACAGTGGATTGCTCATGTCACTTCTCCACCCGGCGGCGCGCGGAATAAATGCTCGAGCGGCGAACGCACCGGTTTCGGCGCATCCAGGTCGATGTCGCCCGTGGCGGCGCCCGAGCCATCCATCGAACGCACGCTGAACGACGCCAGCGCGATGCCCGCCGCTTCGAGCTGACGCTGGAACGCGGCGGCATCGGCGGAAAAGCGCGATGCGCCCGTATCGCTCGCCCTCAGACGCGCGACCAGCTTGTCGCCGGTCAGCACGAGTTCGGCGTCCACCATGCCGAGCGCGGGCAACGACAACGTGACGCGCGTGCGCCACGCGCGTTCCTCGCTGGTGTCCACGACGGGACGCGGTTCTCGCGCCACTTCCCACTCGAAACGCGTCCCCGGCCACGCTTCGCCCTGCCAGCGGAATTGCTCGTTGGCGAGTATGTCGAGTTGCTGACGCACGACCGTGAGCGTCGCTGGATGAATACCCGCATCGAGCGATGCCTGCAGCGCCGATTCATGCTGGCTCGGCTGCGGCGCGGCGGGCGGCGAAGCGGGCGCGGACGGCGCGCTTTGCGAATTCGACAGCGCCAGCGCGGGCGCATCCCGTACCGATGCCGCGAGCGCCGCCGCTTGCTGCGGCGTTTGCGGCATCGCGACGTTATGCGTTTCGGCGTGCAGATCGGACAGATCGGTTTGTGTCGAGGCAAACGCCGGTGGGCGCGTGTCGTCGAAGGCGGTATCGCGCGCGATGCTTTCGTCGCCCGGCAAATCGAGCGGCAAGGTCAGCGCGCGCGGATCGATGCGCGCCTGCGGTTCGCTCGCGAGCGACGCCGTGCTGCGCTGCCCGGCCATCCATTGCACGAGATGCGACTCGTAGAAGAGGCCGCTTTGCGCCACCGTTTTCGCAAGCTCCGATGCCAGCGCGGACGCCGGCAACGGCGGCAGATTCTGGCTCGCCGCACGCGCGGCCGCGACGGCGGCGGCATTGGAGGAGAAAGCGGTATCGAAAAGCCCCGTGGTCAGCGCGGCGAACGCGCTCGCGGGACGCGGCGGTGTCGGCCAGAGCGGGGCATCGCCGAGAATCGCGGGCGCGGCGCCGCCCAGGCGGGAAATGACATCGAGCGTGCGGGCCACGCTCGACAGTTCGGTTTGCGCGGACGCCACCGGAGCGAGCGTCGGCGCGGATGCGCCCGCCGCGGTTCCGGCGGGCGTCGCGACGGACAAGGAAACGCCCGTCTGCGTGGTCGTCTGGCCGGTCGAACCGGCGTTGGCGCGCAGCGCGGACAGAAGGAGCTCGGTCCGGCTGGCGATAATCGTGGCGATCGCGGAATCGAGTCCTGACATGCCGGCATCCTGGAAAGACCGCGCGCGAGGGCCGGGCCAGACGCCGGAAGAGTTTTCCGTCGCAAGCCGCGTTGTCTAGCGCAGTCCGATCATCTTTTTAAGTACGCGCGCCGGGCTGTTGGTCGTGAAGAGCGCGGAAAGACGCGCGAGGCTCGGCGAACTGAGGTCGCGAATCGCGGCGTCGTCGGCGAGGATCTTCTTCACGAGGTCCAGCTTGCGCGCACGGGCGGTGTCGTCGAGTTCCGAGCCGGTATCCACGTCCTTCAACCGTTCGATCAACTCGCGATACCTGCCCTGCATCGTCTTCAATTCGCTCCACTCGCCACTGCGCGCCGCAGCCAGCATCTGGCCGGACAGCGCAGCAATCGCCTCGTAGTGCGCGAAATATTCGTCTGTGGTATTCATTCTTGTCAGGCAGTCGCCATGGCTGCCGCTCAGACGGCTGCCGCGGTCGTTCTCGCCACTTCCGGTCCAATGCCGACCCACGCCTCTTCCAGCGTAGCCAGCAGATTGTCCACTTCCACGAGCATCGACTCGTCCTGGGTCAGATTCGCTTCCAGGAGCCGGCGTGCCATGTACGAGTACAGCGCGTCTAGACGCAGCGCGACTTCGCCGCCCGCTTCCTTGTTGAGCGCCTGCTGCAACCCGGTCTCGATGATGTTGATCGCCTTGCTGATCGCCGTTCCGCGCGCGCCCACGTTCTTCTGCTGCAAGTGCATCCGCGCCTGTGCAATCGACTGCCGCGCGCCCTGATAGAGCATCACGATCAGCCGGTGCGGGCTCGCTCCCATCACCCCTGTCTGAACGCCGACGCGTGCATATGCGTTGGCTCCCGCCTGTCCTGGGGAATACATCCGTGGTTCTCCTTATGCGATACCGAATGACGCCCGCGGCACGTGGCGCGCGGTGCTCGGACGGCGGCGCAAAGGCCGCTTCGTCCGACCGGTAAGAATCGGTGCTGGCGATCGAACCATCGTTCGCCGTGCTGTTATCGAGGTTATCGGAGAATCGCGGCAAAGCTTTAGGGCGCAAGGCTCTGGGGCCGTATCGGCATGATGGGGACGGATTCGAAACGCACGCGCCAGCCACAGCGCGTTACACCGAAATTTGCATGATGTCGTTGTAGGCCGACACGAGCTTGTTGCGTACTTGCAAGCCGAACTGCATGCCGACGTTGGCCTTTTGCATATCGACCATCACGTCGTTGAGCGAAACGTTCGGCGCACCGATTTCGAACGCGTGCGCTTCGGACAGCGCCTTCGTCTGGTTGTCGCTGATCTTGCTGATCGACGACTGCAGCGCGTCCGCGAACGTGCCCGCGCTCACCGCGCCCGACTGGCCGATTCCCGCGTCCTGTCCGGATACGGCACCCGTGGCGACCGTGGGGCTGCCGGCGGCCTGCGTCGCCATCGACTGCATTGTGCTCAGCGCGGAGGTGAGCGGATTGATCGGGAAGTTCATGGTGTCTCCGATTGACAAGTAAAGAGCCGGTTCAGCGCCCAAGTGCGAAAGTCGCTCGTCGCCGGGTTCGGGGCGGCGTGCGAACGGTCGTCCGAACGCTTTTACCGAGTACGAGAAAGATTAGCAGCGCGGCATTTTCCAAAGCGCCGGAAGAACGGGGGAAACCCGGCTCTATTCGCCGAATCGACTTGCAATCTTCTGCGGATAATCCATTTCGTCAAAAGTCCTCCGGCGCCGCATCACGGGCAGTACGACCGGCCAGAGGGGAACGCAAAAGATTCGGAGCTTCGACGCTAAATGGATACGCCCAACAACTCACTGATCACGCCAGACGCCAGAATGGGCCTGGCAGGCGCGCAGCCTGGCGCCTCGGCGAGCGCCGCGAGCCCCAGCCTCACCGGCGGCGCTGGCGGCGCCGACTTCGGCGGCTTCGCTCAGCGCATGCCGATGCTCTCGCAATTCCGCTCGAACCCGCGCGTGCCGCTCATCATCGCCGTGGCGATTCTGGCGATGGTCGTGGCGGGGCTCGTCATGTGGACGCGCCAGCCCGACTACCGCGTGCTGTTCTCGAATCTCTCCGACCGCGACGGCGGTGCGATCGTCGCCGCGCTCCAGCAGGGCAACATTCCCTACAAGCTTTCCGACGGCGGCGGCGCGATCCTCGTTCCGGCCGAGTCGGTGCACGAAACGCGTCTGCGCCTCGCAAGCCAGGGCTTGCCGAAAAGCGGCTCGGTCGGCTTCGAACTGATGGACAACCAAAAGTTCGGCATTAGCCAGTTCGCGGAGCAGATCAACTACCAGCGCGCGCTCGAAGGCGAACTGGAACGCACCATCGGCGCAATTTCCTCGGTGAAGTCGGCACGCGTGCATCTGGCCATTCCGAAGCCGAGCGTGTTCGTGCGCGACAAGGAACTGCCGACCGCGTCCGTCATGGTCAACCTGTTTCCCGGCCGCGTGCTCGACGAAGGACAGGTTTCGGCGATCGCGCACATGGTGTCGTCGGGCGTGGCGGACATGCCGGTCAAGAACGTGAATATCGTCGATCAGGACGGCAACCTGCTCACGAACCAGAGCGCCGCGAACGGTCTCGACGCATCGCAACTGAAGTACGTGCAGCAGATCGAGCACAACACGCAAAAGCGCATCGACGCGATTCTTTCCCCGCTCTTCGGCGGCGGCAACGCGCATTCGCAAGTGAGCGCGGACATCGACTTCTCGAAGCTCGAACAGACCGCCGAAAGCTACGGCCCGAACGCCAACCCGCAGAACACGTCGATCCGCAGCCAGCAATCGAGCGAATCCAGCGAAACCTCGGGCAGCGGCCCGTCGGGCGTGCCGGGCGCGCTGTCGAACCAGCCGCCGCAGCCGGCATCCGCGCCGGTCACGGGCGGAGCATCGGACGCAACCGGCGCTGCCGCCGCGAAGTCCACGCCGCAGAACCTGCGCAAGGACACGACGACCAATTACGAAGTGGACCGCACGGTGCGCCACTACGAACAGGCGACAGGCGGCATCAAGCGTCTTTCGGTGGCGGTGGTCGTGAACTATCAGCGTCAGGTCGATGCGAAGGGCAACGTCACGATGACGCCGCTCGCCGCCGACAAGCTCGCGCAAGTCCAGCAACTCGTGAAGGACGCGATGGGCTACGACGAGAAGCGCGGCGACTCGGTCAACGTGGTGAACAGCGCGTTCAACTCCGACCAGAACGTGACGCCCGATGTGCCGTGGTGGCGCACGCCGGACATGATCATGCGCGGTATTCAGTTGGCGAAGTACGTGGGCATCGGCATCGTCGCACTGTTCCTGTACTTCAGCATGGTGAAGCCGGCAATGCGCCGCGCCTTCCCCGTGCCGGAACCGGCGGCGCCCTCGCTCAACGCGCCAGACGAACTCTCGCTGCTCGACGGCCCGGCGCTCGAAGGCGGCGCCAAGAATGACGATGATGACAAGGATGCCGAGGTAAGTCTCCTCGGTCATGAAAGCAACAAGGCCAAGTTCGATCGCAATCTCGACTACGCGCGCATGGTGGCGCGTCAGGACGCGAGAATCGTGGCGACGGTCGTGAAGAACTGGGTGTCCGATGAACGCTGAAGGTCTCAATAAAGCCGCGCTCCTCCTGATGTCGATCGGCGAGGAAGAAGCCGCCGAAGTTTTCAAGTATCTCGCTCCGCGCGAGGTGCAGAAGATCGGCGCGACCATGGCGGCGCTCAAGAACGTGACGCGCGAGCAGCTCGACAACGTGCTGACCGAATTCGTCAGCGAAGCGGAGCAGCACACCGCGTTGTCGCTCGATTCGAGCGAGTACATCCGCTCGGTGCTCACGAAGGCGCTCGGCGAAACCAAGGCTGGCGCGCTCATCGACCGGATTCTGCAAGGCAGCGATACGAGCGGTATCGAAGGTCTGAAGTGGATGGACTCGGGCGCGGTCGCGGAACTCATCAAGAACGAGCATCCGCAGATCATCGCGACGATCCTCGTGCACCTGGACCGCGATCAGGCTTCGGAAATCGTCTCGCTGCTCAACGACCGTCTGCGTAACGACGTGCTGCTGCGTATCGCCACGCTCGACGGTATTCAGCCCGCCGCGCTGCGCGAACTCGACGATGTGCTGACCACGCTTCTCTCCGGCAGCGACAACCTGAAGCGCGCGCCGATGGGCGGTATCCGCACGGCGGCCGAGATTCTCAACTTCATGTCGAGCAACCATGAAGAGGGCGTGATCAACAACGTCAAGGAATACGACGTGGAACTCGCGCAGAAGATCATCGACCAGATGTTCGTGTTCGAGAACCTGCTCGACCTGGAAGACCGCGCGATCCAGTTGCTGCTGAAGGAAGTGGAATCCGAAACGCTGATCGTCTCGCTCAAGGGCGCGCAGCCCGCGTTGCGTCAGAAGTTCCTGTCGAACATGTCGCAACGCGCGGCCGAATTGCTTGCGGAAGACCTCGATTCGCGCGGTCCGGTGCGTGTGTCGGAAGTCGAGCAGCAGCAACGCAAGGTGCTTCAGGTGGTGCGTAATCTGGCGGAAAACGGCCAGATTCAATTAGGCGGCAAGGCAGAGGATGCATATGTCTAATCCGGCCCAGAACCCGAAGGCGCCGCTCTCCGCGTATCAGCGCTGGGAGATGGCTTCGTTCGATCCCGTCACCGTGGACCACAGCGCGGCGGATCAGGCAGCGCTCGAAGCGCATTTGCGCCGCGTCGAGGAAGACGCGCATGCGCAAGGTCTCGCCACGGGTCATGTGGCTGGACAGGCGATCGGGTATCAGGCCGGTTTCGAACAAGGTCACGCCAAGGGTTTCGAGGACGGCCGCAAGGAAGCGCTCGCCGAAGCGGCGCGTCTCGCGGAAATCGCCGATGCGTTCAGGATCGCGCTGCAAGCCGCCGATGCCGCCATCGCGGAAACGCTCGCCACGCTCGCGGTCGATATCGCGCAGCAAGTGGTGCGGCAGCATCTGGCGCACGATCCGACGGCGCTCGTCACCGTGGCGCGCGAAGTGATCGCGGCCGAGCCGGAACTCACGGGATCGCCGACGCTGATCGTGAATCCCGCCGATCTGCCTATCGTCGATGCGTACTTGCAGGAAGAACTCGGCGCGGCTGGCTGGATGGTGCGGCCCGACCCGCTCGTGGAACGCGGCGGCTGCCGCGCGCACGCGGCGAGCGGCGAAATCGATTCGACCAATGCGTCGCGCTGGGAGCGTGTCGCGGCGGCATTGGGGAGGAACAAGCCGTGGTAAATAGCGCAATGACGCATCGCATCACGCAGGACGGACTGAGCGAGCTGGAGCAGGAAATCGCGCGCGCGTCGTTCGGGCCGGAGGCTGTCGTCGAGGAAGAATCGCCGGAGGAACTCGCTGCGCGGACCATCGCGGAACTCGCGAACATGGCGGGCAATCCGCATATCGACGCCTGGCGCGACAAGCTCGACGCCCTCAAGGCGCGTACCGCGATCGCCAAGCCGCTGCGTCCGTGCGGACGTCTCACGCGCGCCGCCGGCCTCGTGCTCGAAGCGGTCGGACTGAAGATGGGCGTCGGTTCCGAATGCATGATCGAACTGCCGCCGGGCAGCGCCATTCCGACCGCCGAAGCCGAAGTCGTCGGCTTCGCGGGCGACAAACTCTTTTTGATGCCGACCACGGAAATGGCCGGCCTCTTGCCCGGCGCGCGCGTGTATCCGCTAGAAAGCGCGCCGATCAACGATCCGATGGCAGGCGCGAAACGTCTGCCGGTCGGCTGGGAGATGCTCGGCCGCGTGGTCGATGCATCCGGCCGTCCGCTCGACGGACTCGGCCCGCTCGGCGCAAAAGTCGATGCGCCGTTGTCATCGCCGGTCATCAACCCGCTGAATCGCGAGCCGATTCACAAAGTGCTGGACGTCGGCGTGCGCGCAATCAATTCGCTGCTGACGGTTGGACGCGGTCAGCGCATGGGCCTGTTCGCGGGCTCGGGCGTCGGTAAATCGGTGCTGCTCGGCACGATGGCGCGCTACACGAGCGCGGAAGTGATCGTGATCGGACTGATCGGCGAACGCGGCCGCGAAGTGAAGGAATTCATCGAACAGATTCTGGGCGAAGACGGTCTCGCGCGTTCGGTCGTCGTGGCCGCGCCGGCCGACGTTTCGCCGGTGCTGCGCATGCAGGGCGCGACTTACGCGACTTCGCTCGCCGAATATTTCCGCGATCAGGGCAAGCATGTGTTGCTGCTGATGGATTCGCTGACGCGTTACGCGATGGCGCAGCGCGAGATCGCACTTGCGATTGGCGAGCCGCCCGCGACCAAGGGTTACCCGCCGTCGGTGTTCGCCAAGCTGCCCGCGCTGGTCGAGCGTACCGGCAATGGCCCGGAAGGCGGCGGTTCGATCACCGCGTTCTACACCGTGCTCACCGAAGGCGACGACCAGCAAGATCCGATCGCCGATTCGGCCCGCGCCATTCTCGACGGCCATATCGTGCTGAACCGCTCGCTCGCCGAGGCGGGGCATTATCCGGCTATCGATATCGAACAGTCGATTAGCCGTGCGATGACCGCGCTTATCGACGACAAGCATCTCGAACACGTGCGCCTTTTCAAGCAGATGCTCTCGCGTTATCAGCGCAATCGCGATCTGATCAACGTGGGCGCGTATTCCAGCGGCCGCGATGCCCTGCTCGACCGGGCCATCGCGCTTTATCCGCGAATGGAGTCGTTTTTACAGCAAGGCTTTCGCGAGCAGGCGAATTTCGAACCGAGTCTTGATTTATTGCATCAACTTTTCAACTAGTATTTGCAGCCGCACCTATATTTGTCATAAGTTATTAAAAAAACCGCGCGACCACAGAGACCAACTCGTCCATGTCAAAGAATCTGCCGATCAACACCCTGATCGAACTCGCTCAGGAAGAACTCGACGCCGCGACCAAGAAGCTGGGCAAGCTTCAGCAGGAGCGCAACGAAATCGAGGGGCAACTCAATTCGCTCGTGACGTATCGCGACGAATATCACGCGCGTTTCACGGCGTCGGCGCAGCAAGGCACGACGGCGCAGACGCTGCGTAACTTCCAGGCGTTCGTCGACACGCTGGACTCGGCGATCGCGCAACAGCGCACGTTGCTCGTGATGGCCGACCAGCGCATCGAGGCGGCGAAGCCGGAATGGCGTCTCAAGAAGCAGAAGGTCGGCAGCTACGAGGTGCTCGCGGCGCGCGGCGAGGCGTTGCTCGCCAAGAAGGCGGCGCGCGTGGAACAGCGCGAATCGGACGAGCACGCGGCCAAGGTGCTGCGCATGCGCGCCGAACGCGCCTGAATTTAACTACCGGACTTTTTCGAGGTAACGCATGTCCTCCGTTTCTTCCATCGGCGCGCAGTCGGGCGTTTCGTCATCTTCGGCTGCCAAAAAGCGTGCAGCGGACGCAGGCGCGTCGTTCGGCCTGACGCTGCAGAGCATGACCGACAAGGCCAATGCCGACGCACAGGCAGCCAAGGCGCTGGCGGCGTCGTCCTTGTCTTCGTCCACCGCGGCCAAGTCGAGCGTGCATGACGTGCCGAAGTCCGACGACACCGCGAGCGCCAGCAAGTCGGACGACGCGAGCGACGTGAAGAAGAGCGATAGCGCGACAGACACGCAGGCGTCGTCGTCGGCCGACAAGAGCGGCAAGACGGATTCGACGAAGGAGGCATCGAAGCCTTCGGGCAAGACCGAAACGGCGGATGCGTCCAAGCCTGCCGCCCCGGCAAAGCCCGCGAAAGCGACGGATGCCGCCGATGCGGCCGAGCGCGCGGACGCCGCCCAAGCTGCGAATACCACCGTGTCCGACGTGACCGATGCGGCCGCGACGGCGGTTGCATCGACGGATGACGACAAGACCGCGACCGGCGACACGCACAAGAGCGGCGACGCCAAGTCCGCGCAAGATGCGCTGCAGGCCGCGCTCGCCGCGATGAACAACGTGCCGGCGAATGCCGTGCCGATGAACGCGGCGGCATCGGCGCATGCGGGCGCGGGCGCGGCCACGGGCGCTGGAAAGAGCGACGAGGCGCCGGGCGGCATGGTCGGCGAAGGATCGAAGGGTAATCGCTCGGGCGGCCTGCTCAACGCGCTCGCCGGCGATGCCAGGGACAACGCGGCGCCGGCCACGACCGCGGCACTGGCAAGCGATGCGGCAGCGGTTCAGGCCGCGCTGACCCCACAAGCCGATGCGGGCAGCGCGGCGTACAAAGCCATCTCGCAACAAGCCGATGCAGCGGCGCGCGCGGTGGCGATGCAATCGGCATCGGCGGGGTCGGCGGTATCGAGTGCGCAAGGCGAGATGACGGCGGCGACCAGCGCGGCGATTGCGCCTCACGTGGGCGCTGGCGGCTGGGACGATGCGTTTAGCCAGAAAGTCGTTTTCCTCTCGAATTCGCAGCAACAGAGTGCGGAGTTGACGCTCAATCCGAAGGATCTCGGCCCGTTGCAGGTCACTCTGCAGGTTTCCGAGAATCACGCGCACGCGCTCTTCGTGTCGCAGCATGCGCAGGTGCGCGAAGCGGTCGAAGCCGCGATGCCGAAGCTGCGCGAGGCGATGGAAGCCAACGGTATCAACTTAGGCTCCACCAGCGTTTCGGATGGATTCGCGCGCCAGTCGTCGCAACAGGACCGCGGCGATGGCCGCTCGTCGTCGGGCAACGGACGCGGCGTGGGCGGTGTTGGCGGCGTCGGCGGTAGCGATTCGGGCGTGGCAAGCACGGTGACGATGCCGGTGCGGCGCACGGTCGGGTTGGTGGATACGTTTGCTTGATGGCTTGACGGGACAAGCGGTGCGTTAGCCGTTTGGCGGCGGCGCGCCTTTCCTCGCCGCAAAAAGCAGCTTTAGGCCCTTCGAGGCGTAAAGCTGCTTTTTTGTTGGTGTCCACGCGGCGACCAGACCACCTCAAAGCACGAGAATCACCACCCGCGCCGCCCGATGTCCCGTAAAACCGCTGTCGCGCCGCGAATCTTTAACCCACGAGTTAGCCCCAAATCCCCCCTCTTTTCGCCCCATCGCTCAACGGCGTTATAGCCAACAATTCAACCTATCGAAAGAGGGCAAGAATTCATGGCTACCACCACTGCAAATCCGAAAGACATCGTTCCCGCGAAGAGCGGCAAGCTCAAGAAGACTCTGATCATCGCCATTGGCGCGGTCGTTCTGCTGGGTGCTGGCGCCGGCGGCGCTTACTTCATGCTCGGCAAGCAGCCTCACGGCCCCGCCAAGCCCGCACCGGTGCCGCCGCCCGTGTTCTTCCCGCTCGATTCGCTGACCGTCAACCTGCAAGCCGACGACGGCATCATGCACTACCTGCGCGTCGGTCTGTCGCTCAAGCTCGCGGACGAAAAGGCTCAGGTGCAGATCACCGAACGCATGCCTGAGATCCGCAGCCGCGTGCTGATGCTCATCTCCGGAAAGCACCCCGAAGAGATGGCAACCGTCGAAGGCAAGCGCAAGCTCGCCGACGAACTGCGCGAAGCCGTCGAGAAGGCCGCCAGCGCGCCGGATCATCCCGCCCACGTCGAAGAAGTGTTGTTTACCGAATTCGTCGTGCAGTAAGCCCGCGCACCAGATTCAAGGAAACGGAAAAGAGTCATGGGCCACGAAGAGTTCATGTCGCAGGAGGAGGTCGATGCCCTCCTCAAGGGCGTCACCGGCGAAGTCGATCAGGTCTCAGACGACAGCAAGCCCGCCGGCGTTCGTCCTTACAACATCGCGACGCAGGAACGCATTGTCCGCGGCCGGATGCCCGGCCTCGAAATCATCAACGACCGCTTCGCGCGCCTGTTGCGCGTGGGCATCTTCAACTTCATGCGGCGTTCGGCGGAAATCTCCGTCGGCCCGGTGAAGGTGCAAAAGTACAGCGAATTCACGCGCAATCTGCCGATCCCGACCAACCTCAACCTGGTCCATGTGAAGCCTCTGCGCGGCACGTCGCTGTTCGTGTTCGATCCGAACCTCGTGTTCTTCGTGGTCGACAACCTCTTCGGCGGCGACGGGCGTTTCCATACGCGCGTCGAAGGCCGCGAGTTCACGCAGACCGAGCAACGCATCATCCACAAGCTGCTCACGCTGGTATTCGAGCACTACTCCGCTTCGTGGAAGAGCGTGCGTCCGCTGCAGTTCGAATTCATGCGCTCGGAAATGCACACGCAGTTCGCGAACGTGGCGACGCCGAATGAAATCGTCATCGTGACGCAGTTCACCATTGAATTCGGTTCGACGGGCGGCACGCTGCATATCTGCATGCCCTACTCGATGATCGAGCCGATTCGCGATCAGCTTTCCTCGCCGATTCAGGGCGAAGCGCTCGAAGTGGATCGCCGCTGGGTGCGCGTGCTCTCGCAGCAAGTGCAATCGGCGGAAGTGGAACTGACGGTGGAACTCGCCGAGATCCGTTCGTCGTTCGAAAGGCTGCTCAACATGCGCAAGGGCGACGTGCTGCCGATCGACGTGCCCGAGCATGTCGTCGCCAAGGTGGACGGCGTGCCGGTGATGGAATGCGGCTACGGAATTTTCAATGGTCAATACGCGCTGCGCGTGCAGAAAATGGTCAGCGCGTCGGACAACATGAAGGAAGGTGGATATGAGTGATCTCTTGCAGGAAGGCACACTGCCCGGCTCGACCGGCGTGGGCGACATGAAGGCGGAAGAGTTGTCGATGGACGACTGGGCGAGCGCGCTCGCCGAGCAGAACGGCAACGAAACGCCTGCCGTGGCCAGCGCGGGCGTGTTCCAGCCCTTGTCGAAAGCCGCGGCGCCTTCGACGCGCAACGACATCGACATGATTCTCGACATCCCCGTGCAGATGACGGTGGAACTCGGCCGCACGAAGATCGCGATTCGCAACCTGCTGCAACTCGCGCAGGGTTCGGTCGTGGAACTCGACGGCATGGCGGGAGAGCCAATGGACGTGCTCGTGAACGGCTGTCTTATTGCGCAAGGCGAAGTGGTCGTCGTGAACGACAAGTTCGGTATTCGCCTGACCGACATCATCACGCCGTCCGAACGTATCCGGAAGTTGAATCGATGAAACGCTTTGCCGCCGTCCTGATTGCCTTCGTGCCTGCGCTGTCCCGCGCAGCCGATATGAACGCCGTGAACCACGCCGCGCAGATCGCTTCGAGCGTCGGCGCGGGAAGCGCCGTGCCGTCGCTCGGTTTCGGCGCGGTGTTGCAGACGCTGTTCGGTCTCGTCATCGTGATCGGCTTCGTGTTCGGTTGCGCGTGGCTCGCTCGCAAGTTCGGCTTGCAAGGCGGCAGGAAAGGCGGCCTCGTGAAAGTAGTGGGCGGCGCGTCGCTCGGCAACAAGGAGCGCGTGGCGGTCGTCGAAATAGGCGATACCTGGCTCGTGCTCGGCGCGGGGCCCGGCAACGTGCGCTTGCTGCATACCATGCCCGCTGGATCGGCGGATGCGGACGTAAGCGGCGAACCAACGCCGTCGGCCGCGCAAACGTTGCAAGGCAGTTTTGGTCAGCGGTTTCGCGATGCCCTCGCCGGTGAAGCGAACAAGCGTCTTCAGAAGTTCGTGGGCGGGAGCAAGTAATGCAGGTCAGTCGTAACATCGTGCGCGGCGTGAAACTGGCGCTGCCAGTCGTGATCGCCTTGTTGCCGGTCGCGG
This sequence comes from Caballeronia sp. GAFFF2, assembly GCF_023631485.1. NCBI lineage: Bacteria > Pseudomonadati > Pseudomonadota > Betaproteobacteria > Burkholderiales > Burkholderiaceae > Caballeronia > Caballeronia sp. GAFFF2. Next base: position 101,458 of record NZ_JALQDA010000023.1, read on the forward strand.
CGCTCGCGCAAAGCACGGCGGGTCTTCCCGCCTTCAATACCAGCCCCGGCCCGAACGGCGGCACGACGTACTCGCTCAGCGTGCAGACGATGTTGCTGCTGACGATGCTCTCGTTCCTCCCGGCCATGGTCCTGATGATGACGAGCTTCACGCGCATCATCATCGTGCTGTCGCTCTTGCGCCAGGCGCTCGGCACGACGAGCACGCCGCCTAATCAAGTGCTCGTGGGCCTCGCGTTGTTTCTCTCGTTTTTCGTGATGTCGCCGGTGCTCGACAAAGCCTACACCGACGCATACAAGCCCTTCTCCGACGGCACCATCGCGATGGATCAGGCCATGCAGCGCGGCGTCGCGCCCTTCAAGCAGTTCATGCTGAAGCAGACGCGCGAAGCGGATCTCGCGCTCTTCGCCCGCATCTCGAAGGCCGCGCCGATGAACGGTCCGGAAGACGTGCCGCTGTCGCTGCTGGTGCCTTCGTTCGTGACGAGCGAACTGAAGACGGGGTTTCAGATCGGCTTCACCATCTTTATTCCGTTCCTCATCATCGACGTGGTGGTGGCGAGCGTCTTGATGTCGATGGGCATGATGATGGTCTCGCCCACGACGATAGCGCTGCCCTTCAAGCTCATGCTGTTCGTGCTCGTCGATGGCTGGCAGTTGCTGATCGGCTCGCTTGCGCAGAGCTTCGTTTCGTAACGTTATCGTTTCTATTGAGGTTGCTGGAATGACACCCGAATCGGTCATGACCATCGCGCATCAGGCGATGTATGTCGCGTTGCTGCTGGCTGCCCCGCTCTTGCTGGTCGCGCTCGTCGTGGGTCTGGTGGTTAGTCTCTTTCAGGCGGCCACGCAGATCAACGAATCGACGCTCTCCTTCATTCCGAAGCTGATCGCCGTGGCGGTGACGCTCGTGATCGCAGGACCGTGGATGCTCACGACCATCCTCGATTACATGCGGCACGTGTTCACCATCACGCCTGCGATCACGGGCTGATTCGTTCGATGTTCTCGGTTACTTATGCGCAACTGAACGGCTGGCTCACGGCGTTTCTGTGGCCGTTCGTGCGCATCCTTGCCTTGATGGCCACCGCGCCGGTGCTGAACCATATGGCGTTGCCCACGCGCGTGAAGATCGCGCTGGCGGCCTTCATCACGCTGATCGTCGCGCCCACCTTGCCCGCCATGCCCGACGCCACGGTGTTCTCAGCGGCGGGCGTGTGGATCATCGTCAATCAGTTCCTGATTGGCGCGGCCATTGGCATGACGATGCAAATAGCCTTTGCCGCCGTCGATGCGGCTGGCGAGTTCATCGGACAGCAAATGGGCCTCGGTTTCGCGATGCTTTACGATCCGCGCGCGGGTGGCAATGCCGTGGTGGTATCGCGCTATCTCAACACGCTGGCGATGCTGGCGTTTCTCGTCTTCGACGGGCATCTGCAACTGATCGCCGCACTGATCACGACCTTCCAGAGCGTGCCCGTCGATGTCAATGTCGTGGCGTCCGCTTCGCATGCGCAAGGTTGGCGGGTGATGGTGGGTTATGGCGCTTCGGTTTTTTCCACCGGGTTGTTGCTGTCGTTGCCGGTCGTGGCAGCGCTTCTTATCGCCAATCTCGCGCTCGGCATTCTGAATCGCGCGGCGCCGCAGATCGGCATCTTCCAGGTGGGTTTTCCGGTCACCATGCTCGTCGGCTTGTTGCTGCTTCAGTTGATGGTGCCTAATTTGATGCCGTTTTTTCAGCGGATCTTCGAGGCGGGGCTGGGACAGGTGGGAAGGATCGCGGGCTCGATGGGCCCTTGACGCCTCATTGCCCGCATCGCGACTCACGGTGCGCGCATGCACGGCGCGACGTGCCCGACATACATGGGCCGTTCACCATACCGAACGACAGCGCCGTTACGAATAAGGAACCAGCGGCGCTTGGCTCCCGTGTAACCGCCATAGCTGTTCTTCGCGTTGATGTCCGTGCACACGAGATAACCATAAACGGCACGATGCTCCGTCATGTTCTCGATAGCCTGATCCTTCGTTGGCGTGGAGAAATCGCCATAGCGCGCCGACTCAGGGTCTTTGAGCGTCTTTGCCATGGCCGCCTTGATGATGTCCTGATAATTCGACGGATATTCACCGTAGTCAGCGTCCGGCTCCGGCAGCGTCGCGGCCCACTGTGCCCGCCCGGCGTCGAGTTGTGCCGTGTTCTTGCGGGCAGGCGGCGAATCCGAGCCGCTTCCACATGCGACAAACATGATTGGACATGTCATTGCACAGAGCACAACGAGCGCGCGATCAATCCTCATTTCCGTCACCCGTCTCACCAAGCAGTCGGTATCTCATGGCGCACGAATCCTCGACGTTGCACTTAGGTCCGGTGCGTCAATCATAGGCAATCGTTCCCGGCTTCTTCCACTGAAAAAACGAAAAAAAGAGCATCGCCAAACCGCACGATGCCCTTCTCGAAGTTCCCTAAAAAAACGAGAGACAAGGCCCCTTGTTAGCTGAGGTAATTGAACAACGACAACTTCTGGATCTGCGAAAACGCCTGCTGTGCCGCCGTCAACGAGTTTTGCGTGAGCTCATAAGAACTGATCGCCGAAACCAGATCGATGCTCGTCAGATTTGCAAGATCGCTGGCGGTCTGCGTTTGCGAAGTCGCCATCGACGTCTGCGTGGCCTTCACTTCCTGCTCGCGGCCACCCACCACCGTCTGCGCAGACAACACGTTCGTGTAGGTGTTGTCGAGCTTGGTCGAAGCCGTCGACAACGCGTTGGTCAACGTCGCTTCCGAGGCTGGCGTGCCCGTCGGCTGCTTGAGCGCGCTGATCAAATTGTCGAGCGTCGCGAACACATCGTTGTTGCCCGATGCCGCCGGCTGCACCGTGAAGCTGTCGCCGTTCGCGGGCGCGCCGCTGACCGTCACCTTCTGACCGCCGAACGAAATCGCCGTGCCGGCCGTGTATGCGGTCGGTGTCGTCGACAACGACGAGTCAGGCGGCGTCGCGGTCACGAGGTAGCTCGTCGAACCATCCGTCGACGATACCGAAAACGCGATCGAATACGTGCTCGCATTGTTCGCGTTGCCCGGATCCGTCGTGCTCACCTTGCTGATCGTGGCCGTGCCCGTATTGGTCGCCGATGCCGACGGTACCGCGTCGCTATCCGTGGGCGACACGCCCATGAAAATCGACGAGCCGGTGTCGCCCACGGGAATCGAGCGGCCCGAGCTGATCTGCACCGTGCGCTGGCCGGCATCGCCCGAATACGTCGTGCCTACGCCGGAAGCATTGTTCGAAAACGGCGCGGTGCCGCCCTTTAAACCCGAGAAAATGTAATTGCCTTCGCTGTCGGTCGTGTTCGCGACGCTCATCAACTGGTCGCGATAACCCTGCAGCGTATCCGCAATCGATTTGCGATCCGCGTTCGTGAGGGAGCCATCGCCCGCGCGCACGACTTGCGTCTGAATGCTTTGCAGCACGCCGCTCACGTCGCTCAAGGTCGAATCTTCCTGCTGCAACGACGAAAGCGCCGTGGTCTGATTCGCGCTGTATTGCGTGAGCGTGGCGGTCTTCATCGTGAGCTGCACGGCCTGCGCGGCACCGAGCGGGTCGTCGGAAGCGGTCAGAATGCGCTTGCCCGACGAGATCTGCTGATACATCGAGGCAAGCGAGCTCTGCTGGTCGCTCATCGAAGCGACGTTCATGTTGAAATACTGCGAACTGGATATACGCATCGCTAAATGCCTCAGTTAAAGATGCCAAGCAGCGTCTGAAACAGCGTCGAAGCCGTCTGAATCACTTTGCTGTTCGCCTGATAAAGCTGCTGATACTGCATGAGGTTCGCCGCTTCCTCGTTCAGGTTCACGCCCTGCACGGACTGTTGCGCCGATGTCGCCTGACTGAGCAGCGCCGTTTGGGACGAGCTCGTGCTCTTCAGCTGGTTCGTCTGGTTGCCGATCTGGTTCACGTAGTTCGCATAGGAATTCGTGAGCGTGTCGGTGCCGTTCATCGACTTGGTCGACACCAGGTTCGACATGGTGAGCGCGTTGCTGCCGTCGCTCGTGCCGCCCGTGTTCGGATTGATGTTGAACACGTCCGTATTGGCCGGCTTGCCGCTGATCGTCGCGCTGATGCCGTTCGACGTGACAGTGAGCCCCTTCGACGAATCGTAGGGAATGGTCGTGTTGGCCGGGTAATTCGTGGTGCCCACGGTCACCGCGACATTCGACGTGAAGCCGCCCGCCGTCGAGTTGTACGTGAGCGCGATAGCCGAAGGCGTGCTGTAACCCGCCGCGACCGTCGCCGAGGAAATCGTGGCCGTACCGGTGTTCGCGGTCGCCGCCGATGTCACCGCGGGCGAAGCGGCCGCGATCGCGGAGCCGTTGGTCGTCGCGAGCTGGAAGTTGTCGAGCGAGGCGCGCGTCGGCTGAATGGAGAACGAGTCGCCCGCTTGCATCGTGCCCGACGGCGTGATCTTCAGACCGTCGAACGCGTTGGGCGGCGTGAAGCTGCCGAGCGCCTTGCCGCTCTGGGTATCGGTCACGTCGAAGCCGGTGCCGTTATAGGTGACCGTGAGATCGCTGGACGTGGGCTGCGTGGCATCGGAGAACTCGGCCGTGACCGTGCCGGTGCCCTTGTTGCGCGCGTCGGCGTAGACGGTGGGCGAACCCGCCGAGAAGAGCGCGCCGCCAGCCTGGCCGTTCAGATCGAGGCCGAGCGAGTTCTGTCCGTTCAGTTGCGCGGCAAAGCTCGTCGCAATCGCGCCGAGTTGCGCTTGCGCCGGATCGAGCGTTTGCGAGCGAAAGTCCATCAGGCCGCCAACCACGCCGCCCGACAACGCGCTGGTATCGAGGTATTGCGTCTGCGCGGCGGTCGGCGTCGTGCCGTCCTTGCTCTTGAACGCGACCGTCAATTCGCTCGGGTCAGTCGGCGATGTCACCGTCTGCAATGCCGAAGCCGTGCCGCCGACGACGAGCGGCTGTCCGTTACCGACGAAGATGTTGTAGTTGCCATCCGTTTGCACGACCTGCACGCCGACCATCGAGCTGAGACTCGCGACGGCCTGATCCCGCTGATCCATCAACTGATTGGGCTGCTGACCTTGCGCGCTGGCGACGTTGATCTGCTTGTTGAGATCAGCGATCTGTTGCGTGTAGCTGTTGATCGACGAGACCGCGCTCGTCAGTTGCGTGTTGACGCTCGAACGCAACTGGTCGTATTGCTCACCTGCCGAATTGAGCTGATTCGCGAGCGTCTGCGCGTTGCTCATGAGCGACTGGCGCGACGACGTGCTGCTCGCCGAATTCGCCACCGACTGCATGCCCGAAAAATAGTTGCTGATGCCGGTTGCGATACCGGTGGTCGGGTCGCCAACGAGGTTGTTCAGCTGCGAGATCAACGAGTAATAGGTGTTGGCGGCGCTGCTCGACGCGGTCGTGTTGTTGACCTGCGTGGTCAAATACTGGCTGTATTGACGCGTGACGGTAGTCGTCTGCACGCCGCTGCCGAGATAGCCGGAACCCGTGTACTGTCCCGACGACTCCTGAAACGAAGCCTTTTCGAGCGTATAGCCGGGCGTCGCCGCATTGCTGATGTTCTGCCCGGTGACTGTCAGGCCCCATTGAGCCGCATTCAGTCCCGACAGGCCGATATTGAAGATGTTGTTGGACATGCGTTGATCCTTGTCTTGGCGGCGATGGCGTCATGCAACGCCGCCGGATAGCTGCCTTGTTTATCGGCGAAGCGCCGGGAAAGTTGAGCGTTTCGGCAAACGTTCGCGGACCGGTTCTTCAACGCGGATACCGTGGACGGTTTGCTCGACTTGGGCATTATCGGGCGCGTCGTGCAAGCGCAATTTGGCGATTTGAAGGGGGTTTTGGGGCTTATTCGGATTCGATTCCGGCGGGCGCTTTTAGCTGTATCGCGACGCGAGGGAATGGAAAAAGCCGGGAAACCTTGCAGCAGGACGGGCGGCGCTCAGAGCAGCGCCGCCGCGAGGGATGAAACCAATATGAACGGCCGCCTTACTTCGCCAGCGCGCGCCGCTTCATTTCCAGTTGCGTAATGAGCCGCTGCAGCGTGTTTTCCGCCGATCCCGGCATCGAAATGAATTTGAAGCCGAGCGTGAAGCGGCGATCTCCCTTGGCCGTCGTCGATTCCCTGTGCGACACCAGCTTGATATCCACGGTCACCTTGCCGGTGGTCGTGAAGTGCAGTTCGGCATCCTGAATCACGATGCCCATCTCCAGGTCGGCCACGCGTTCGTCCGTGGTTCGCAACGCGACGCCGCCGAGCGAAAGATCATGCACTTCGAAGCGAAAGCGCTCGCCATCCGGCAGCGAACCGCTGCAAATGTAGGGGTCGAGCACCGGCGCTTCGACGCGAAAATATTCGCGACGCTGCATGTAGTAAAGCACCGGCGGAAACTCGGCCTCGAAAGCGGGACGTCCGTCGAACACGGTCTCACGCGCGGCGCCCGTGGTGAATTCGAGTCGCACGCCGTCCGGCGCCGAACTGAAAATCAGCTTGGGCGCAGCCAGCACGTGACGATTCTGTTCCGCCATGCCGCCCCAGTCGAACGTAAAGCGATGTCCCGTAACATCGACGTCCAAAAGGCGCGTAACAATCTGCCCGTCACCGTATTGCGCGGTCAAAAAGTCGCCGCGATGGGCAAGGTTGCGCAACGACACACCGATCTCCAGCGGATTGCGTCGTCCAAAGTCCACGATCGGCGCAATGTCGTCGTCGGCGAAGTCCTGCATGTGATTGATATTCATTGTGCTGGCCGTATTCATTGGTCGCGTACCGTCCATTTCCGCTACGCCACGTGTCGAACCGGCTCACCTTCGAACCGGCAGTTTCTTCTTAGGGATAGCGGCAAACTGCCAGCAAAGTTTAGACAGGCAGCCCCGAAAAATATGTGGCGCGCCGTCCCTACGAGGACTAAAACGTTTGCACATGCACGAAGCAGGCCAAAGAGCGCGCATGGCTCTAAATCAACGTATTGAGCGCCGAGCGCAAAAAGGCAGGATCGTTCCGCCGTTGACGAAACGCCTGCCTTTCGGTCGAATTCGAAAACGCTTCGTCAGGCGATCTGACGCATGATCGAGATCAACTTTTTCGCGTATTGGGGATCGGTCGCGTAGCCTGCCTTTTGCATGCCGTGCGCGAAGCCCGCGACATCGCGCGATGCCTCCACGACCGGCGCGTAACGCGGATTGTTCTTGATGACGCTCGCGTAGTCGGTGAGCGCGGCTTCGTAGGAATCGTAGGCGCGAAAGCGCTCCACGACCTTCTTCGGCTGACCGTTGACGTATTCCGTCGTTACCGAATCCACTGTCTTGCCGGTCCAGCTCGACGTCGCCTTGATGCCGAAAATGTTGTGGCTCGTCGCGCCGTTCGCGTACTTGATCTCGCGCTTGCCCCAGCCCGATTCCAGCGCCGCCTGGCCGATGATGAAGCGCGCCGGAATGCCCGTTGCCGCGCTCGCGGCTTGCGCGGGCGTGGCCAGCCGTTCGACGAACGCGTTGACCTTGTCCGAACCGTTGCCGCGCACGCCCGGATCGAGCGCGTCGGCGCCCGTGTAGCCGTTGCCGCTGTTGAGCGATGCGCCGCTCTTGTTGGCCTGCGCCGCGGCGTAGGCCTTGGCCATTGCGTTCATTGCGGCGATGTTGCCCGCGTTCGCGTCGCTGCTGCCGCCGCCGCCCGACAGCGCGTTCATCGCGTTCATGCCGTTTGCCGCGCCGCCCGTGGCCAACGTGTCCTTGATGCCCGCCGTGCGCATGAGTTGCTTGTACATCGCGTCCGCCACCCCAATACCCTTCGACGACATCTGCTGCGACAACTGCTGGTCGAGCATCGCCGTGAACGACTTCGTATCGTTCGACTCGAAGGGGCTGTCCGAGGGCGTCGCATCGCGCATGCTCTTGAGCATCATCGTCGTGAAGACCGCATCGAACTGCTTGGCTGCCGCCTTCAAACCCTGTTGCGGCGATGCGTTGGCCTGCGCGCGCAACGCGTCGAAGCCCTGCGTATCGAGCGCGAAGCGGTTGGTCAGGTTCGACAGTCCGCCCGTCTCGGTAGATGCCAATGCCGTGTTGGCGATACCGCTCGAAGTCGAGTTCATGTGCCGTCGTCCCTTAGATGATTTCGAGGTCGGCGCGCAGTGCGCCCGCCGCCTTCATCGACTGAAGGATCGAGATCAGATCGGCCGGTGTCGCGCCGAGTGCGTTCAAGCCCTTCACCACGTCCGCCAGATTCGCGCCCGCCGAAAGCATCTTGAGCGCGCCGCTATCCTGCTTCAACTGAATCGACGATTCCTTCGCGGCGACCGTCTGGCCGTTCGAGAACGCGTTCGGCTGGCTCACCGCCGTTTTCGTGTTGATGACGACCGACAGGTTGCCGTGAGCGACCGCGCAATTCTGCAGCGTGACCATCTGATTCATCACGATGGAGCCGGTGCGTGCATTCAGAATGACCTTGGCCGCGGCTTGCGCCGGACGCACGTCGATGTTTTGCAATTGCGCCATGAACGAGACCTGTTCGCTCGCTTCGGACGGCGCGCGCAACTGAATCGTGCGGCCGTCGAGCGCGAGCGCCGTGCCCGTGCCGAACTGGTTGTTCACGGCCGCGACGATGCGCTGGGTCGTGTCGAAATCCATCTCGCGCAGTTCCATCTGCATGGTGCCGCCTTGTTGCAGCACCGTGCTCTGCACTGCGCGTTCGACGAGCGCGCCGCCGGAAATGCGGCCCACCGCGAGTTGATTGACCTGCACCTTGCTGCCGTTCGCACTTGCGCCCGCGCCGCCGACGACGAGGTTGCCCTGCGCCATCGCGTAGACCTGACCGTCCGCGCCCTTCAGCGGCGACATCAGCAAGGTGCCGCCGCGCAGGCTCTTGGCGTTGCCGAGCGAGGATACGGTCACGTCGATCGCTTCGCCGGGACGCGCGAACGGCGGCAACGTGGCCGTCACCATCACGGCGGCGACGTTCTTCAATTGCATGTTCGACGTGGTCGCTGAATTCACCGTGATGCCCAGGTTGCCGAGCATGTTGGTCAAGCTCTGTGTGGTGAACGGCGTCTGCATGGTCTGGTCGCCCGTGCCGTCGAGACCGACGACGAGGCCATAACCGATCAGCGGATTGTCACGCACGCCTTGAAAGGAGACGAGGTCTTTCAGGCGCTCGGCGTGCGCATGCGGAACGGAGCCGATGGCGACGACAGCAGCCGCGAGCGAGAACGAGAGGAAGCGAAGGAGCGAATTCATGATCGGTCAGAACGGCGCGACGTTGAGGAAGAAGCGCTGGAGCCAGCCCATGTTTTGCGCTTCGTCGATATAACCCTTCGCCGAATATTCGATCTTCGCATCGGCGATCTGCGTGGAGTAGACCGTGTTGCTGCCCGAGATGGTCGTCGGATTGACGACGCCCGAGAAACGCACGTATTCGTTACCCTGGTTGATGAGCATCTGCTTTTCGCCGCTGACCATCAGATTGCCGTTCGACATCACTTCGGTGACGGTGACGGTGAGCGTGCCGCTGAACGTGTTGGCCGCGCTTGCGCCGCCGCCCGCCGTGAACTTGTTGGCGCCCGTGGCCGACAGGTTCGTGTTGTTGAAGAGGCCGCCGAAGACGCCCGGCACGGTCGGCACGGCGAACGCGCCCGTGCCGGTGCGGTTGGTGTTCGCCGCCGACGACTTCGTCGCGTTGACGTTTTCCGAGATCACGATGGTCAGGATGTCGCCGACGTTGCGCGGACGCTGATCTTCGAACAGCGGCCGGCCCGCATAGCCCGCGTTGTAGATCGCGCCGGGCGAACGCGTGCCGATGGGCGGCTGCGGCGGACGCGCGGTCATCGGCTGCTGGATGATCGGTTCCTTCGGCACGAGGCCGCAAGCGGCAAGCGCCGCGCCGAGCGCGAGAAGCGATGCAAGGCGTGACGCGCGAACGATAGTGTTGAGTGGCGACATCTTGATGATCCGTTTAATGCTTCTGCGTCAAACCTGCATCTGGGAAAGCGTCTGCAGCATCTGGTCGGACGTGGTCACGGCCTTGCTGTTGATCTCGTAGGCGCGCTGCGTCTGGATCATGTTGACCAGTTCCTGCACCACGTTCACGTTCGACGCTTCCACATAGCCTTGTTGCAGCGAGCCCGTGCCATTCAGGCCCGGTTGCGAAACGTTCGGCGCGCCCGAGCTGCCCGTTTCGGCGAAGAGGTTTTCGCCCTTCGCTTCGAGACCGGCCGGGTTGATGAACGACGCGAGCGTGATCTGGCCGACCGTCGTGCTGGCCGTGCTGCTCGGCTGCGTGACCGAGACCGTGCCGTCCGAGCCGATGGTGATCGCGGTCGCGTTTTGCGGAATCGTGATCGCCGGATTCAATTGATAGCCGCTCGACGTGACGAGCTGGCCTTGCGCGTTGGTCTGGAACGAACCGTCGCGGGTATAGGCGGTCGTGCCGTCGGGCATCGTCACCTGGAAGAAGCCTTGACCGTTGATCGCGACGTCCTTCGAGTTGCCGGTCTGTTGCAGGTTGCCCTGCGTGTAAAGGCGTTCGGTCGCGACTTGCTGCACGCCGGTGCCGAGCTGGCTGCCCGACGCGAGTTCGGTTTGCTGCGTGGAGTTCGCGCCCGGCTGACGCACGGTCTGATAAAGCAGATCCTCGAACACCGCGCGCGAGCCCTTGAAGCCGTTGGTGCTCACGTTGGCGAGGTTGTTCGAGATCACGTCCATCTGCGACTGCTGGGCATTCATGCCGGTCGCGGCGATATAGAGGGAGCGGTTCATGTCGTTCGTTTCCTAATGTCTTGGCTGTGCGGCTTAGCTGAAGTTCAGCAGCTTGTTCGCCGATTGTTCGTTCTGGTCTGCGGATTCCATCAGCTTGGTCTGCATCTGGAACTGGCGTGCGTTGGAGATCATCGAGACCATCGCGGAGACCGGGTTCACGTTGCTGCCTTCGAGCGAGCCGCCTGCCACGACCACATTCGGGTCCGCTTCGGCGGGGTCGCCATCGGCGGTATGGAAGAGGCCGTCATCGCCGCGCGACAGCGTCGACGGATCGGGATTCACGAGCTTGAGCTGATCCACCGTCGCGATCGCCGTGGGCGGATCGCCCGGAATCAGCGCTGACACCGTGCCGTCCTTGCCGACCGTCACTTCCGCGCCCGGCGGAATGGACAGCGGGCCGCTCGTGCCGAGCACCGGCAAGTTGTTCGCCGTGACGAGCTGACCGTTCTGATCCACGTGCAGATTGCCGGCGCGCGTGTAGGCCTCGTTGCCGTCGGCCGTTTGCACGGAGAGCCAGCCGGGTCCCTGAATCGCGACATCGAGCGGATTGCCCGTTTGCGAGATCGGGCCTGCCGAGTAGTCCGCGTTCGGCGTGGACGAGAGCACGAAAGTGCGCGTCGTGCCATCGGCGGACTGGTTCTCGAACGACATCGGCACTTGACGGAACGCCGCGAGTTGAGCCTTGAAGCCCGTGGTCGATGCGTTCGCCAGGTTGTTCGCCACGACGCTCTGTTGTTCGAGCGCCTGGCTTGCGCCGGTCATCGCGGTGTAGATCAGACGGTCCATGAATCGCTTCCTTCCTTGACTGACTTGGCGACGCTTACAGGTTGATGACCGCTTGGTCGACGGCCTGCTGCGTCTTGATCGTCTGCGCGTTCGCCTGATAGTTGCGCTGCGCGGTGATCAGGCTCACGAGTTCGCTCGTCAGATCGACGTTCGAGTCTTCCACCGCGCCGCCTTGCAGCACGCCGTGGTTGGTCGAGCCCGGAACCGCGACCTGCGCCGCGCCCGAAGCCGCCGTCTGCGCGTAGACGTTGCCGCCCAGGTTCTGCAGACCGTTCTGGTTGTTGAAGTTGGCAATCGCGATCTGGCCGAGCGACTTGGTCTGGCCGTTCGAGTAGTTGCCCGTCAGCATGCCGTCCGTGCCAACCGTGAAGCCGGTCAGTTCGCCCGTGCTGTTGCCGTCCTGATGCAGATTCGCGAGACCGCTCGTCGCGCCGTATTGCGTCGTGCCGGTGAGGTCGAGCGTGAGCGACTGCGTGGTCGTGCCGCTCGGGTCCGCGCCGTTGGGAATCGTGAAGGTGTATTTCGGGCTGCTCGTCAGGTTGCCCGACGTATCGAACGTGACCGCGCCGAGATCCGACTTTTGCGTGACCGGATCGCCGTAACCCGCGAACGCCTCCCACGAGCCCGTCGCGGACTTCGTGAAGTACACCGAGACCTTCTGCGTGCCGCCGAGCGAATCGTAGGCATCGACCGAGGTCGAGGCGTTGTACGTGTTGCCGTTGGTCGGATCGAACGCGGCCTTGTCCTTCACTGCGTCCTGCGAATTCAGGTTGAACGACGCGGTGATGGTCTTCGTCGCGGTCGGCGCGATATTGGCCGTCGGCACCGACAGCGGCACCGTGCTTGCGCTGTTGACCACACCGTTCGAATCCGCCGCGTAGCCCATCAGTTGCAGGCCGGCCGAGTTGACGATCTTGCCGGTGTTGTCGAGGTGGAACACGCCGTTACGCGAGTACACGGTCGAACCGTTGTTCGACAACTGATAGAAACCGTTGCCGTTGATGGCGACGTCGAGCGCCTGGTTGGTCGTCGTGATCGTGCCTTGCGAGAATTGCTGCTGCACTTCGGACAGGCGCGTGCCGATACCGATCTGGTTGCTGACGGCGGTGGCCATCGAGCTTGCGTACATATCGGCGAATTGCGCCTGGCCTTGCTTGAAGCCGACCGTGTTCGCGTTCGCGATGTTGTTGCCGATCACGTCGAGGTCGCTCGATGCAGCGCCCAAACCGCTCAGTGCTTGTTGATAGCTCATGTGTTTCTCTCTGGAATGTCTGTTTGTTTAAAGAATCGAGGCGACGCTCGACAGTGCGACCGTGGAGCCGTTCGCGAGCTTGAGACCCGGTGCGCCGCCCGTCATCTGCACGACGCTCTGGACTTGCGAGGCCGCGAGCGTGGTCGCCGTTGCCTGCTGGCCGTTGATCGTGCCTTGCGCGGTGATCGTGTAAGTGCCGTCGGCGAGCGTGTTGCCCTTCGAGTCGACCGGCTTCCAGCCCGAGACCGGCACGACGCCTGCGCTCTGCGCGCCGAGGTCGAGCGTGTTGACGATCTGGCCGGACGAGTTCTTGACGACCACCTGAAGGTCGCTCACGTCGTTGGCGAGCTGCACGCCGAAAGTCGACGACGCGCCGCTCGATACCGACACGTTGCTGCCCGAGGCGAGCACGGTCGAACCGATGAGCATCGCCGCTTGCGTCGACTGGCCGGCGGAAAGCTGCGTGGCGAGCGAGGACAGCGACGTGTTCAACTGACCGATACCCGACACCGTGTTGATCTGCGCGAGCTGCGAAGTCATCTGCGAGCTGTCGGCGGGGTTGGTCGGGTCCTGGTTCTTCAACTGCGTCACGAGCAGCGTGAGAAAGGTGTTCTGCAGGTCCGATGCGGACGTGCCCGAAGTCGAACTGGAGCTCGAGCTGGACGACGTCGAGGAAGCCGACGACGCGCCGTTCATGGTGTCGAGGAGCGTCTGCGACACCGTGGTGCCGTTGCTGCCGATGGTTGTGCTGGTTGTCACGTTATGTTCCTTCAGGTTCCAATGGTGAGGGTCTTGAGCATCAATTGCTTCGCGGTATTGAGCGTTTCGACGTTCGCCTGATAGGAACGCGACGCGGACATCATGTTGACCATTTCCTGCACCGGATCGACGTTCGGCAGCGTCACGTAGCCGTCCGCGTTCGCCGCCGGGTTGCTCGGGTCGTAACTGGTTTTCATCGGGCTCGGGTCGTCGATCACGCCGGTGACCTGCACGCCGCCGACTTGCTGGCCGGAGCCGCTCTTCGCGCCGCCGAGCGGATCGACCGCGAACACGACCTGCTTCGCCTTGTACGCCTGGCCGTCGGGGCCAGTGGTGCTGTCCGCGTTGGCGAGATTCGACGCGGTGACGTTCAGGCGTTGCGCCTGAGCCGACATCGCCGAACCGGCCACGCTGAAAATGTTCATCAAAGAAGGCATGGTTTTCTGGCTCCTTAACTGTTCGACGTGATCGCCGAAAGCATCGACTTGATCTGCGAACTCAACACCGTCATGCCGGCTTCGAAGTGCAGCGCGTTGTCCGCGAATTGCACGCGCTCGGCGTCGAGATCGACCGTATTGCCGTCGAGCGACGGCTGGTTCGGCACGCGATAGGCGAGGCGGCCGTAGTCGTCGCTCGAACCGCCGGATGCGGTGAGCGTCGAAGTGCCCGACATGTGGCCGCGCGCCGTGACCGCCATTGCCGCGCCAGCGCTCACGCTGACCGGCTGCGCCATTGCCAGCGTGCCGGTGCTGCTCGTGCCCGCGCTGCTCGCCGTGCCAGTGGCGCCGCCTTTCTTCAGCGCGCCGGCAAGGGCGGACGAGAAATCGACGTCGCGCGCTTTGTAGCCCGGCGTGTCCGCGTTGGCGATATTCGACGAAAGCAGTTCCTGCCGATACGCGCGGACATCGAGCGCTTCGCGGCCGAAGGCGAATTCCTTGTCGAGTTTGTCTAGCATCACCGTCCTCTACAGATGTTTGGTTCGGGTCCGGCATCGCCAAGACCTTTTTGCATGACACGAATATTAGGAGCGGCGCGCAACAACTAATCCGACGAATAACCGGGAAACGGGGCCTCTATTCGACGCTTGATCGCCGCGCGGTCTATCTAGAATCTGGTTCGTGGTCGAAAGGAATGGTTTGGGAGTCGAAGCGGCTGTGATGTTCGTGGGACTTCGGGTGGATGGGCGCGGCCACCGTGGCATTGCGGCGGGTTTGTCCAGCGATGTGCAGTTGCCGTCTTGTCCGCGCCCCGGCCTGGGCAGGACGAGTCAGTCGAATGGGAGTGCCGCCGTGGAAATCGCGGCGTGTCGTTAGCGGTTTGCAGTCGCCGTCCTGTCCGCGCCCCCGCAAAGGGCAGGACGGCTCAATCGAATCAGAACGCCGTCGCGGCATTCGCGGCGCGCGAGGGAGAGAGGTAATGAGCAGGTCCGCCAGTCATTCGTCGAAGGCTCTTGCCCGCGTCGCCGCGATGGAGCGCCGCGTGCAGAAGGCGTCGTCGCTTGCGCGACGCTCGGCGGCTGGCGTGGCCCTCCTGTTCGTCGGGGCCGCTGGTTTTGGCTTTACGGCGAGCGCTTACGCGCAGCAGGACGATGGTCCCATCGTCATTCCGGGCAACGCGGAGACGAATCCGGCAGCCGCGGCGGAAATGGCGAAGGGTCTCAAGACCGCGAAAGCCGCGCCCGCGACTGCGCCCGCACCGGTGGCGGCCGTTTCTCCGGCAGCAATTTCATCCGCGATGATGTCGCGCCCGAGCGGCTACGGCGATGCCAGCAAAGCCGCCGATGCCGCCATGCGCCACGCCGCGCTCGCGCTCGAAGCGCGCGCCGAAGCCGCCGACGACGCCATGGACGACGCAAGCGGCATGATCGTCATTCCCGGTCCGGGCGAAGCGAAGGCGCAAACGGGCGTTGTATCGGCGCGCGCGGCGGCCTCTGCTAATCAGAATGCAGTAAGCGGCGCGATGGGCGCGCCCGTTTCCAAGGTTGCCGATGCTCCGGGCGCCGCTCAAACCGCAGCTCAACCCGATACCGCCGCGAACGCGAATCTGCGCAGAGTCGCCTCCGTCACGCCATCGCGCGATGTGATTCCCGTGGTCGTCACCCGCGACGACGCCATTCCCGCCCGCAACGGCGCCGTGCGTCCAATCGCGGCAGGCACGACGGCGCCCGTTTCCAGCGCGGCATCGCCGATGAAGCGCGTCAGCTTCAATCCGTCCGCCGCGGCGGGAGCCGCCGCAGCGCCCGCCGCGACGACGCTGCCACAGGCGAACGCCACCGGCGCCACCGTCCAGGACGGCGAGAGCATTCGCGCGGCTGCCGTGGCTTTTCTTCAGCAACAAACCGCCGGACTGCCGGGCAAGGTCGAGATCACCGTGACGCCTGCGTTCCCGCGAGGTCTCGCGCCGTGTTCGTCGATCGATCCGTTCATGCCGACCGGCGCACGGCTCTGGGGCCGTATGACAGTGGGCGTGCGCTGCGTCGGCGAGCGCCCGTGGACGCTCTATCTGCAAGCGCGCGTGGCGATCAACGCGACTTACTACACGGCGGCGCGCGCGATCGCTCCCGGCGAGATGCTCGGTCAGGGCGATGTGGTCGCCCACGAAGGCGATATCACCGCGATGCCGCAGGCCACGGTCACCGATCCCGCGCAAGCCGTGGGCGCAATCGCGCTGTCGCGCGTGCCGGCGGGGTTGCCGCTGCGCACCGACATGCTGCGCGCCGCCAGCTCGGTTGCGGTCGGCCAGACGGTGCACGTCGTCACGGATGGCTCCGGATTCTCGATTTCCGCCGAAGGCAGCGTGATGAACAACGCCGCGCCCGGCCAGCAAGTCCGCGTGAAGACGGCCAACGGACAGATCATTACCGGCATCGTGAAGGACAGTCAGACCGTCGAGATACGGATGTGAGACGGCTTGAGGCAGAAATCTGCGAATCAGGTCGTGAAAGACAGTAAGACCGTCGAGATGCATGACCGAAGGTGGCTTTTTTCGGCGCTCCATCGTCCGAACGAATCGGTCTGAAAGAGCCGCTAGAGCCCTTATGTGGACCAGATAACAGTTTGTTTCACTTTGTTGCAATTCCTCTGAAGCCCGCCCCGTAAGGCTTTGCGGGCGACGAGCGAGTCGATGCCCCGTATGGGTCCCCCGGTTGGGTAAAGTTTCCAAACACCCCCGCCGATAAAGGACTCAACAAGTACGGGAATAGACATCGTGAAAATCGAATCGAATAGCAACATCGCACTGGCTGGAATTCAAGACGCTACGCAACGTGCATCGCAAAACGACGCCAAGAGCGCTTCTAGCGTGGCGCAAGCCGGCACGACCGCCGCGCAGAACTCGAAAGTGAGTCTGTCATCGCTGTCGTCGGGTTTGCGCGCGTCGAACAGCGCCGACGTCGATACGGCGAAAGTCGATTCGATCAAGGCTGCACTGCGCGACGGCAGCTACAAGATTGACGCCGGCAAGATCGCCGACGGCATGCTGAGTTCCGCGCGCGACATGCTGCAAACCAGAACCGCGCCCGCTGGCGCCTGAGTTCTCTCTCCGCCGCGCCCGCTTTCGCTTCGAAAGCAGACGCGCAACGGAACCGGAATTCGACGGCGGCAGGCGCATTGTGAAACCCGCGTTTTTTTAGCGAGCTGCAATGAGAGACGCCCTGCTGTCCACCGTTACCGAAGAAGTCGCCGCCGTTCTGGCGTTCGAAGCCCTCCTCGCCCACGAGGAAAAGGCGCTGATCGCCGCGCAGCCGCTCGAAGCGCTGCCTGGAATCATCGAGAACAAGACCGAGTTGACCGAGCGCATCGCCGCGCTCGAGAAAGATCGCGACGCGCATTTGCACGCGCTCGACCTGCCGGGCGGTTTCGCCGGCATGGAAGTCGCCGCTCAGGGCGATGCGCGCATCGCCGAGCAATGGGCGTTGTTGTGCGCGGCCGCTCGCCGTGCGCGTCAAGGCAACAACAACAACGGCGTGCTGATCCGCACGCGCATGGAATACAACCGCAAGGCGCTCGCCGCGTTGCAGGTTGCGCCGTCGAAGGCGGGCTTTTATGGGCCGGATGGGCGGTTGCCGGGAGCTTGAGGATTTGTTGGAGGGTTGCATTTGACGGGTGCGCTTTCGGGCCGGCGCGGCTTGCTCCGCTGGCACTCGGTAAACGACAGCCGTTCTTTCCAACGCTTTCCCGGGCTTCTTGTCTCGATCGGGGCGCACGTCGCTTGGCGCTCCTGGCTGGCGGCCGAGGCTGGTTATCTGTCGGCGGGTTGGTTTTTCGACGCGGTCGCGCCTGATTCGATCGCCGGCTTGCTGACGCCTCTGGCTCTTGCGAAAGCCCGCTGTTTTGCAGTCGTTCGAAGCTCCGCGCAGCCTCTAGCCGGGCGGGCGCGATGAACGATCCGCGCCTTTCGAACCGTCGGCACGTGATTCCGGCGAGTGTGCCGATGGCCGCAGCGGCAAGCGTCGACGCTTCCTTTCACCGATTAGCCTCGCACTTCTTTGGGCGTCGGAGCTTGCTTTAGTCCGCTTGCGTCCGACTTTCGGCGAATGCCAACGCTTACATGCAGTCGGCGCGGCACATCGCCGGATCAACGCTTCCGCCGCGCGGCGCGTCCGTTCCAACGCCTCTCATCACCCGAATAAACCCCCTTTCCCCGGCCTTATCCGCCGATGGTGGCTCGACGTCCTCCGCAATAATCGCTTTCATCAAGAAGCGGCTTCGCGCCGCGTGCATGGCGATTAACGCAGTCGAACCGGAGTCGAAGCGCGGTGGCAGAAGAAAGCGATCTCGAAAAAACCGAATCAGCCACTCCCAGGCGCCTCGAAAAGGCGCGGGAGGAAGGCCAGGTTGCGCGCTCGCGGGAACTCGCATCGTTCGCGCTCCTCGCGGCGGGATTTTTCGGGGTATGGGGTTTGTCGGGTCCGATCTACGGTCATCTGCAAGGCATTCTGCGCGGCGCGTTCACCTTCAATCACGAGAACGTGCTCGATACTCACCAGATGATGATCGGCGCCGCCAACGCCAGCAAGGAAGGCATGCTCGCCATGCTGCCGGTGCTCGCGCTCACCGCCGCCGCCGCGCTCGCCGCACCCATGGCGCTCGGCGGCTGGCTCATCACCACGAAGCCGCTTGCCCCGAACTTCGGCCGGCTCAATCCGATCAGCGGCCTCGGCAAGATGTTCTCGTCGAACGGTCCGATCCAGCTCGGCATGTCGATGCTGAAAACCGTGGTCGTCGGCGGCATGGCGGGCTCGGCCATGTGGAGCCGCAAGGCCGAAGTGCTCGGTCTTTTGACCAAGCCGCTCGACCTCGCGCTCGCCGACGCCATGCATCTGCTGTTCGTGTGCTGCGGCATGGCCATCGGCGGCCTCTTTCTCGTCGCCGCCGTCGATGTGCCGTATCAGCTTTATTCGCACGCGAAGAAGCTGCGCATGAGCAAGGAAGAAGTGAAGCGCGAACACAAGGAAAGCGAAGGCGACCCGCACGTGAAGGGCCGCATCCGTGCGCAACAACGCGCCGCCGCCCGCCGTCGCATGATGCAGGCAATTCCGACCGCCGATGTCATCGTCACCAACCCGACGCACTTCGCCGTCGCGCTCAAATACGCCGATGGCGAAATGCGCGCGCCGAAGGTCGTCGCCAAGGGTGTGGATCTGGTGGCCGCGCGTATCCGCGAATTGGGCCGCGAGCATAACGTGCCGCTACTCGAAGCGCCGCCGCTTGCGCGTGCGCTCTATCACAACGTGGAAATCAACCGCGAGATTCCGGGCGCGCTGTACGGCGCTGTCGCGCAGGTGCTGGCGTGGGTTTATCAGCTGCGCCGGTATCGCGAAGACGGCGGCGCCAAGCCGGACGATCCGTCCGATCTCGAAGTACCGAAAGAACTCGACAAGGGCAGCGTCTCCGACGCCGATGCCGAACAAGAAGCCGCCGATGTACTCGGCGCCGATGACACCTCGAATGGAGCCGCAGCATGAACGCGCGCGCTGGATTTTTCGCCAAACGGCCCGACGCGCTCGGCACGCAGAATTTGCGCGCGCTCGCCGGTCCGATCCTGATCTGCATGATCCTCGGCATGATGATCTTGCCGTTGCCGGCGTTCCTGCTGGATCTACTGTTCACCTTCAACATCGCGCTTTCGGTGATGGTGCTGCTCGTCAGCATGTACACACAGAAGCCGCTCGACTTCGCGGCCTTCCCCGCCGTGCTGCTGTTCTCGACGCTGCTGCGCCTGTCGCTGAACGTGGCGTCCACGCGGATCGTGCTGCTCGAAGGTCATACCGGCCCGGACGCTGCCGGTCAGGTGATCGAATCGTTCGGCCACTTTCTCGTTGGTGGCAATTTCGCCGTGGGTATCGTCGTCTTCGTGATTCTGATGATCATCAACTTCATGGTGATCACGAAGGGCGCGGGACGTATCGCGGAAGTCGGCGCGCGCTTCACTCTCGACGCGATGCCCGGCAAGCAAATGGCCATCGACGCCGACCTGAACGCCGGCCTCATCAACGAAGAAACCGCGAAGAAGCGCCGCACGGCGGTGGCGCAAGAAGCCGAGTTCTACGGTTCGATGGACGGTGCGAGCAAGTTCGTGCGCGGCGACGCGATCGCGGGCTTGCTGATCATGGTGATCAACATCGTGGGCGGGCTGATAGTCGGCATGCTTCAGCACGACATGGACTTCGGCCACGCGGCGACGAACTACACGCTCCTGACTATCGGCGATGGCCTCGTCGCGCAGATTCCTTCGCTCATCATTTCGACGGCGGCGGGCGTGATCGTGTCGCGCGTCGCGACCGAGGAAGACATCGGTACGCAGTTGACCGGCCAGTTGTTCCAGAACCCGCGCGTGTTGATGATCACGGGCGTGATCATCGGCGTGATGGGGTTGATTCCGGGCATGCCGCACTTTGCGTTCATACTGCTCGGTGGCGGCTTGATCTACGCCGCGCGTTCGATGAACAAGCGCGCCGAAGCGAAGAAGAAAGCCGGCAACGTTACGGACATCACGCCGGTCGCGGCCGCGCCGGTGGAGAATGCCGAAGCGAGCTGGGACGATGTCGCGCTGATCGATCCGCTCGGCCTCGAAGTGGGCTACCGGCTGATTCCGCTCGTCGATCGCAATACGGATGGAGAATTGCTCAAGCGTATCAAGGGCATTCGCAAGAAGTTCGCGCAGGAAATCGGGTTTTTGCCGCCTGTCATTCATATTCGCGACAACCTGGAATTGCGGCCGAATGGGTATCGCATTGCGCTGAAGGGCGTGGAAGTGGGCGTTGGCGAAGTGTTTCCGGGACAGTGGCTCGCGATCAATCCGGGGCAGGTGTCGGTGACTTTGCCGGGCCCGCAGACGCAGGACCCGGCGTTCGGCTTGCCGGCAGTGTGGATCGACACGAATATGCGCGAACAGGCGCAGGTTTATGGCTACACGGTCGTCGACGCCAGCACGGTGGTCGCGACGCATTTGAATCATCTCGTCGTGACGCACGCGGCGGAATTGCTTGGGCGTCAGGAAGTGCAGGCGTTGCTGGATCGTATTGGCAAGGACACGCCGTCGCTCACCGAGGATCTCGTGCCGAAGACCATTTCGCTCACGCTGTTGCAGAAGGTGCTGCAGAATCTGCTCGACGAGAGCGTGCCGATTCGCGACATGCGCACCATTCTCGACGCGGTGCAGGAGCACGCGCCGCGACTCGCCGATCCTTACGAGCTTACGGCCGCGGTGCGCCTTGCGCTCGGCCGCGCAATTTCGCAGCAGTGGTTTCCGGGCACCGACGACCTTCAGGTGATGGGCCTCGATCCGATGCTGGAGCGTGTGTTGTCGCAGGCGCTTTCGACGGGCGCGAACCCTGGACTGGAGCCGGGGCTTGCGCAGACGCTGATGAACTCGACGCAGAACGCGATGCTGCGTCAGCAGAACTTGGGCTTGCCGCCGGTGCTGCTCGTGCAGCATTCGCTACGCGCGATGCTTGCGCGGTTCCTGCGTCGAAGTCTGCCGCAGTTGAAGGTGCTTTCTTATGCGGAAGTGCCGGATACGCGGAATGTGAAAGTGGTTAATTTGATTGGGGCTTGAGGTGTGGGCCGGCCGCGCTTCGGCTTTGCTCCGCTGTGTCGGAGATATACAGTTTGCTAGGATTGCCGTCCGCGTCGAGGTCTGCCTTGGCGAGAAAGCGCAGCGAGATTGCGCAGGCCATCGCCTCGACATAGGGATTGTTGGGGCGGTTGAAGATGGGGTCGGTGACGATGGCCGGAATGCGTGACGGCTCGCCTTCGAGCGTCACCTTGCACGCGCCGGTCGCCATGTCGAACTCGGAGATGAGGCCGTCGTACGTGGCCAGATGATCCGAGAGAACGGCTTCGGCATCGGCGAATGCCTGCTTGTGCCCAGAGTCGAGCGTGACGAAGGCGCAATCGCTGGCATACAAGTCGATGCGGTTGCAGCTTCGGCCAATAGGACTTAATGCCTGTCGTGCGGCGGAGCGGAGAGATTCGGCGAGTTTCTCGATCGTTACCATCATCTTCTCGATGGTCATTGCGAAGCGCTGACTTTCGAGCTGATTGTTGTGCAATGCCTGTTGCAACGTATCTTTCAGGAATTCCATCAGGTCTTCGTCTCCGTTCCGAGCTTTGCGTGACAACACGTACTGAACGACCGCGGCTAGCAGCGCGCCGAACGCGCCGGACCACAAGTCCTTGCTCGTCGCCAAGGTTTTGATCATCGCTAGGACCTCGAAGCAATTATGTTCCGCTACGGGAACCGCCATGACTCTAATTTCCAGCGAGTCGAGATGCCGGGCGATCTTACCTGTTCTGAGGACGTTTGCGCAGATAGCGAAGATGCGAGCGAAGCCCTGAATCGACTGGCCTAGCTGATGGAGTTCGATCTCGTGTTGCTCGGCTTCGTTGCCTTCATATCGAACGGTGATGAAAACGGTGCTGTCTGTACTCATGAAACGCCATTCCGTTGCTTGACCCAATGAGACGAAAGCGCGGAGCCGCTACTCCGGTCTGCGCGACAGTCGATACATGGTCATGCTAAGCACGGAGAATGGCGTTGAGAAGCTGCCGGATGGACGACTGGTGGGAAAACGTGTTTCATGATTCGCGATGAAAGCGGTGAAGGCGAAACGCCTCAACACTCCACGATATTCACCGCCAACCCACCCCGCGAAGTCTCCTTATACTTCGTCTTCATATCCGCCCCTGTCTCGCGCATGGTTTTAATGACCGAATCCAGCGAAACATAATGCGATCCATCGCCACGCATCGCCATGCGCGCCGCGTTGACGGCCTTCACCGATCCCATCGCGTTACGTTCGATGCACGGAATCTGCACCATGCCGCCCACCGGGTCGCACGTGAGCCCAAGGTTGTGCTCCATGCCGATTTCCGCCGCGTTCTCCACCTGCGCGGGCGTGCCGCCCATCACCGCCGCAAGTCCCCCGGCGGCCATCGAGCACGCAACGCCCACTTCGCCCTGACATCCCACTTCCGCGCCCGAAATCGACGCGTTCATCTTGTAGAGGATGCCAATGGCCGCCGCCGTCAGCAGAAAATCGATCACGCCCTGCGCATTCGATCCCGGCAAAAACCGATCGTAGTAATGCAGCACCGCCGGAATGATGCCCGCCGCGCCGTTCGTAGGCGCTGTCACCACGCGGCCGCCAACCGCGTTCTCTTCATTCACGGCGATGGCGTAGAGGTTGATCCAGTCCATCATCGATAGCGGATCGCGCAGCGCCTGCTCGGGTTTGCCGGCGAGCGCGCGATACAACACCGGCGCACGCCGCTTCACCTGGAACGGACCCGGCAGATGCCCATCCGCATCCGGATTGCCGATGCCGCAGCCGCGCGCGACGCAATCCTGCATCACGTCCCAGATTCGCAACAAGCCCGCGCGAATCTCGTCCTCGCTGCGCCACACGCGCTCGTTTTCCCACATCAGTTGCGCGATGGACTTGCCCGAATCGGCGCACATCTTCATCAACTCATCGCCCGTCTTGAAGGCGTAGGGCAAGTGTTCGATGGCCGTGAGCACCGCCGTGTTCGCCGCGCCCGCCGTCACCACGAAGCCGCCGCCCACCGACAGATACGTCGCCTCGCGCAACGGCTCGCCGCTCGCATCGAATGCGTGCAGCTTCATGCCGTTCGGATGCTCCGGCAACGCCTGCCGATAGAACGCAATATTCTCCTTCAGCGTGAACGGAATCTTGTGCGTGCCGAGCAGCGCGAGCGTCCTGGACGTGCGTACGGTTTCGAGGCGCGGCGCGATGGTGCCCGCATCGACCGTGTCGGGGGCATCGCCCATCAAGCCGAGCATGACGCCGCGGTCCGTGCCGTGGCCTTTACCCGTCGCACCGAGCGATCCGTACAGCTCGCATTTCACCGATGCCACCGCGTCCAGCAGCCCATCGCGTTCGAGCCCTTGCGCGAACATCAGCGCAGCGCGCATCGGGCCCACGGTATGTGAGCTCGAAGGTCCGATGCCGATCTTGAAGAGGTCGAATACGCTGACTGCCATGAATGCTCCTTGCTTGAGCTGCTTGAGACGGGATCATCGCGCCGGCAACGGCAGACACACCGCGAGCCACGCAGGCGGCGTCGGCGCGAGCCGCAACGCCACCGGCGCATAACGGCCGTCGAGACGCGCCGCGAGATGAAAGAGTTCCGCCGAGTTCTTCGGGTCCCACTGACCCGAGAATCCCGGCAATCCGGCTTCGCGACGCTTGGCATCGAAAGGCACGGTCGAATGCACGAATTCGTCATGCGTGCGGGTGCCGAGCGCATAAGGCGTAAGCCAGTTGAGCGCTTGCGCGAGCGTTGCGCCCGACTGCGCGCGCTCCGGCAGCCAGTTGCGGTTATGCCGTCGCGCGGCCAGCGCCGCCGTCACGAGCGGCTGAAGATCGTAGGTGACGTAGCGCAAGGCATCGCGTTCGGCGAAATCGACGGTCGACCCATCCGGCGCGATGTTGTCGCCGATATGCTCGACGAACAGCCGCTGCGCCGCGTTGATGAGCTTGCGGTCGTCGATGGTGAATGCGCCCATCGCCACCAGCTTCACGCGATGACTCTGCCAGTTGTTCCGATACGTGCCCGTGAGCGGGCGCTTCTGCTTGTCCATGTCGGCGACGTAGCCCGTCACCATCTTCGTGATGAACGCGTTCGCCGTGTTGCGCGTCTTCACCGGCAACGCGCTCGCGGTCAGATCGTAGGCGAGGATCAGCGACTCGAAGTTGGTCTCGTCGATCGGATTGAAACTCGGCTGATACGTTGTCGTCCACGCGAACAGAAAGCGGTCGACGAGACGCAGATAACGCTCGTCGCCGGTCGCGCGCCAGGCGAGCGCGGCATCGCGCATCAAGCCGAGATCCTTTTCGGCTTCGATGCTCTCGTCGCGTATGCCTTCGTGCGGCAGCGTGCCTTCGGTATGCAATTTCGCGAGCGGCTTCGGCTGGTCGTTGACGTGCGATTGCACCATCTGCACGAGCGCCTTCACGCCGGGATCGGCATTGGTGCGCTCGCTCGTCTGCATGGCGGGCGCGGCACAGAAATTCATCGCCGCATGCGCGGACGGCGCGGTGCAAGCCAACGCCCACAGCATGAATCGCGCGGCATGGAAGCGCTTCGTCTCGTTCACCTCTCGCACCCTTGTCGCCATATGAACTCCCTGTTTTGGCTTTTGGTCCGGGGTGAGATGTTAGCCCTTCTGACTCGCGCTGCAAAACCGCCCGACAATGCTTGACGTTTCCGGGCAGTTGCGCGGTTTTGATCGATTACTCGTCCGTGTACTCCGAGATCGGCACGCACGAGCACATCAGATTGCGGTCGCCATACGCGTTATCCGCGCGGCCAACCGGCGACCAATACTTGCGCGTCACGAGCGACTTCAGCGGATACGCCGCCGCTTCACGCGTATACTTGTGGTCCCACGTATCCGACGTAACGACCGCCGCCGTGTGCGGCGCGTTCTTCAGCACGTTGTCTTCGCGATCCGCGCTGCCTTCTTCCACCGCGCGAATCTCGTTGCGAATGGCGATCATCGCGTCGATGAAGCGATCCAGCTCTTCCTTCGACTCCGATTCGGTCGGTTCCACCATCAGCGTGCCGGGCACCGGAAAGCTCATCGTCGGCGCGTGGAAGCCGTAGTCGATCAGACGCTTGGCCACGTCTTCCACCGAGATGCCGCTCGATTCCTTGATCGGCCGGACATCGAGAATGCATTCGTGCGCGACGAGCCCGCCCGGCCCGCTATACAGCACCGGATAATGCGGCGCGAGGCGCTTTGCGACGTAGTTGGCCGCGAGAATCGCGCTTGCCGTCGCGGCGGTGAGACCTTCCGCGCCCATCATCGCGATATACATCCACGAGATCGGCAAGATTGCGGCCGAGCCGTAAGGCGCCGACGATACCGCGCCGATGCCCGCGTGATCGCGCCTGTAACCGGTCGAAGCCTGATTCGGCAGAAACTTGGCCAGATGCGCGCCAACCGCGACCGGACCCACGCCCGGTCCGCCGCCGCCGTGCGGAATGCAGAACGTCTTGTGCAAGTTCAGATGCGAGACATCGCCGCCGAACTGGCCGGGCGCGGTGAGGCCGACCATCGCATTCATGTTCGCGCCATCGACATACACCTGGCCGCCGTGCGCGTGCACGATCTCGCAGATTTCGCGGACGTTGCGCTCGAACACGCCATGCGTCGACGGATACGTGATCATGATCGCCGCGAGATTCGCCGAATGCTTTTCGGCCTTCGCCTTCAGGTCTTCGATATCGACATTGCCGTTCGTATCGCATGCAACGACGACGACCTGCATGCCCGCCATCTGCGCCGAAGCCGGATTCGTGCCGTGCGCGGACGCCGGAATCAGACATACATTGCGATGCCCTTCGCCGCGCGACTCGTGATACGCGTGAATGATGAGCAAGCCGGCGTATTCGCCCTGCGAACCGGCGTTCGGCTGCAACGACACCGCCGCATAGCCGGTGCACGCGACGAGCATCTGTTCGAGCTGATCGATCATAGTGCGATAGCCGACCGTCTGTTCCGCAGGCGCGAATGGATGAATCTGCGCGAACTCGGGCCACGTCACCGGCAGCATTTCGGAGGTCGCATTGAGCTTCATCGTGCAGGAGCCGAGCGGGATCATCGTGCGGTCGAGCGCGAGGTCCTTGTCCGCGAGACTGCGCAGATAGCGCAGCATTTCGTGCTCGGAATGATGGCGATTGAAAACCGGATGCGTGAGGTATTCGCTCGTGCGCTTGAGATCTGCGGGCAATGGATCGGCAAGCGATGCATCGAGCGCGTCGATATCGAACGTCTCGTTCTTGCCCGCGACTTCGGCGAACAGCGCGAAGAGCTTCGTGAGATCGTCGCGCGTCGTGGTTTCATCGAGCGACACACCGACGCGATTCGCGCTCACATGACGCAGATTCACATGCGCGGCGTAAGCGGCCTGATGCAGCGCGTTGGTGCTCGCGCCGCTTTCGATGGTCACGGTATCGAAGAACGTGTCGTTGGTGAGCGCGTAGCCGAGCTTTCGCACGCCCGCCGCGAACACCGACGCGACGCGATTCACGCGCAGCGCGATGGTCTTGAGGCCCTGCGGGCCGTGATAGACCGCGTACATGCTCGCCATGATCGCGAGCAGCGCCTGCGCCGTGCAGACATTCGACGTCGCCTTTTCGCGGCGGATATGCTGTTCGCGCGTTTGCAGCGCGAGACGCAGCGCGGAATTGCCTTGCGCGTCGATAGTCACGCCGACGAGACGGCCCGGCATCTGACGCTTGAATTCGTCGCGCACGGCCATGTACGCCGCGTGCGGACCGCCGAAGCCTACCGGCACGCCGAAACGCTGCGTATTGCCGATAGCCACGTCCGCGCCCCATTCGCCCGGCGGCGTGATGAGCGTGAGCGCCAGCAAGTCGGCTGCGGCGATCACGTAACCGCCCGCCGCATGCACCGCTTCGGCGAGCGCGCGGTAGTCGCGAACGTCGCCATTCGCGCCGGGATATTGCAGCAGCACGCCGAATGCGTTCGCGCTCGCGGCATCCGCGGCCGGTCCCACGTGCACGTCGATGCCCGCCGGCTTAGCGCGTGTCTTCACCACTTCGATGGTCTGCGGCAGCACGTCGTCGGCCACATAGAACACGTTCGATTTCGGCTTGCCGACGCGTTGCAGAAGCGTCATGGCTTCGGCGGCGGCAGTGGCTTCGTCGAGCAGCGACGCGTTCGAGATGGCGAGACCCGTGAGATCCATCACCATCTGCTGAAAGTTCAGAAGCGCTTCCAGACGCCCTTGCGAAATCTCGGGCTGATACGGCGTATAAGCCGTGTACCACGCCGGATTTTCCAGCACGTTGCGCAGGATCACGCCCGGCGTGTGCGTGCCGTAATAACCCTGGCCGATATACGTGCGAAACACGAGATTCTCGTTCGCCAGCTTGCGCAGCGACGCGAGCGCTTCCGCTTCGCTTTTCGGCTGCGTGAACGCGCCGAGCGGCAGCGTTTCCTGACGGCGGATCGATTCCGGAATCACCGCGTCGATGAACGCCGCGCGCGATGCGAACCCGAGCGCGTCGAGCATGGCGCGCTGATCGGCATCGTCGGGACCGATGTGCCGTGCCGCGAATGCGTCATGGCATTCGAGCGCGGCGAGGGACAGGGAGGTGCGGTTCATCAGGTGATCCGGATGTTCGAGCTTCATGTGAATTCCTGCAAAGCGGCCGGTTGGAAACGCAACCGCTTTCGTCATTGAGATGAGTTATTCGCCGATCGACTTGCCGTAGCCTTCGGCGTCGAGCAGCTTGTCGAGACTGGCGTCGGCGGCCGGCTTGATCTTGAAGAGCCAGCTTTCGTACGGTGCGCCATTCACCGAATCCGGCGACGAAGTCAACGCGTCGTTCGCGGCGACGACTTCGCCCGACACCGGCGCGTAAATATCGGATGCCGCTTTCACGGATTCGATCACCGCGATGGCGTCGCCCGCCGCGACTGCCTTGCCCGCCGCGGGCAGTTCGACGAACACGATGTCGCCCAGCGCTTCTTGCGCGTGATCGGTAATGCCGATGGTCAGCGTGCCGTCGGATTCGGTGCGGACCCATTCATGCGATTCGGTATATTTCAGATCGGCCGGGATGCTCATTGGATGCTCCTTGCGTAATTCGTTCGTGGGGTTCGTGATCGGATGGCGCGCGCCACGTTCGTCCGCTGTCGGGCCTCAAAGGCTCACGAGCGTCTTGCCGTTGCGCACGAACGGAAGTTTTACCACGCGCGCGGCAACTTGCTTGTCGCGGATGAGCACTTGCACCGTATCGCCGATCGCCACTTGCGTC
Source organism: Caballeronia sp. GAFFF2 (assembly GCF_023631485.1). NCBI lineage: Bacteria > Pseudomonadati > Pseudomonadota > Betaproteobacteria > Burkholderiales > Burkholderiaceae > Caballeronia > Caballeronia sp. GAFFF2. The sequence continues at coordinate 130,348 of NZ_JALQDA010000023.1, forward strand.
GGGACGCGAGCGAACGCAATCGACTCCTGCATCGACGGCGAAAACGTGCCGCTCGTGATCTCGCCTTCGCCGTGCGCCGTCACGACCTTCTGATGCGCGCGCAGCACGCCAGCCGCACGCCCGTTCTCCTTGATGAGCACGAGCCCGACGAAGTTCGACTGCAAGCCGTTCGCTTCGAGCGCGGCGCGGCCGACGAAATCGCGCGGGGTTTTCAGGTCGACGGTCCAGGCGAGGCCGGCGTCGAGCGGCGACACGGTTTCATCCATGTCCTGGCCGTAGAGATTCATGCCGGCTTCGAGACGCAAGGTGTCGCGTGCGCCGAGGCCTGCGGGCTTCACGCCGGCTTCACGGAGCGCGTTCCACAGCGCTTCCACGTGCGTGGCGGAAACCACGATCTCGAAGCCGTCCTCGCCCGTGTAGCCGGTGCGCGCGAGCATCAGTTCGCCGAAGGGCGTGGTTGCGAACTTCGCCGCATTGAAGGGTTTGAGCGATTCGGTTTCGGCGCGCGTCTGTGGCAGCACTTGCCAGACCTTTTCGCGTGCATTCGGACCTTGTACCGCGATGATGCCGAAATCGCCGCGCGGGCGGATCGACAGATCGAAACCACCTTCCGCGTTCAGTTGCTGGAACCACGCGATGTCTTTATCCGCCGTGCTCGCGTTCACGACCACGCGGAAACTCGTTTCGGAGAAGTAGTAGACGATCAGATCGTCGATGACGCCGCCGTCGGTCTTGAGCAGGCACGAATACAGTGCGCGGCCGGGCGTTGTCAGCTTGTCGACGTTATTGGCGATGGCGTGCAGAAAGAAGGGCCGAACGGCGTCGCCTTCGAAATCGACGACGCGCATGTGCGATACGTCGAACATGCCCGCGTCGGTTCGGACGGCGTGATGTTCGTCGATTTGCGAACCGTAGTTGACGGGCATGTCCCAGCCGCCGAAATCGACCATGCGCGCGTTGAGCGCGAGGTGGGCGGCATGCAAGGGCGTGTGTTGAAGAGCGGTCATCGGGGCCTCGGTTCGCGAAACAAAAAGGCCACGCAGCGCGCAGATATCTGCCTTCGCCGCGACTATGCCTTTGCTCGCTGACTTTCAGCAGCGCAAAGCGCATACCGGCTGGCGGTTGCGATGCGTGACCCCTCTGTCCTCGGTACCTGAGAGATTGCGCGGATCAAAAAATCCGTCGCGCGCCCCTTCGGTGGGCTGCTGACATCGTTCGATGCCGCTGCCGCTCTCCAGAGTGCGAAAAAATTGCCCGAAAGGGCGATTTCTTCGACGCGGCCGGTCCTTTTGCCTGAGAGTTTGTGGGTGTGCCCCTTCGGCGGCGCAGCTCGCTTGGCGATTTTGAAATCGACAGAAGCCACGCGCTCTCCCGACGCGTGCGGCCGAATTTACGCGACCGAATTAGGCTTGTCAAACGGATTCGGACGGGGCTGAGTGTGCGGTGGAGCGGGTTGTGGCTGGCGACGATGCCTTGCCATGCGTCGGCCTCAGAACGTCGTTGACAGGGTCGAGTTGATTTGCCCCTGAAATGCATCGGTTTTCGGCAAGAACGCCAGACAGTTCGCGACGAGGTCGGTGGCGTCGTGCTGACTAAACGGCTCCGTGAGATGGTAATCCGCGTGCGTACGCACTTTTTTCAGGTCGATGAGCACGTAGGCCAGCGCCCGGCCTCTGTTCCCTACGGTCATGAGCCGATTTGTCAGCCGTTCATGTTGACCGGCAACCTCGCGCGTTGACGGCAAGCAGGCGTCCGCCACGGCAAGCGTTTTGTGATAAGCGGCGTAATAAGCTCGCGACGCGCCGGATCGCCATTCGCATTCGCTATTGCCTGCCGACAACTGCTGCGCCAGATGCAGCAGATCGGAAACCTGGATGCTCATTGCACCACCTCCATTAGCGCACTGCGGGATGCAAGCGCACTAAGCGAACCAACAGGGCGACAGACGAAGGTAATCACCTCTGGGTACGCGTTATCGAAGGTCGTGGTCAATGCCTCGGCAATCGCGAAGTTGACGTTTCCACACTGGCTTGCAGTTTCGTCGACATAAAGCTCGTATCTCGTTGTGTCGTCGTAAATCATCAACCTGCTGCCGCGAATCATGCAGCCCTGCGAGCGGATTGCTTCGACCGCCGTTTCCAACAAAGCAAGCCGTTGCTCGGCATCGACGCCGCAACGAAGAAAGATCTGTGCCGTCGCTTCGATGTCGCGCGGTAGCTCCGCATCGCCTTCGGCAACGGTTCCATTGAGATCATGAGCAAGCATGATTGCCGCCGCCTCTTCGGCATGCAGCGCCGTGACGAATACACGAGCTGCCTTGATCCGGCTTGTCGGGTCGCTACGCTGCGTATCGGCGAGCAAGCGCGCGTAGTTCACCGCCATGCGCGGCTCTCCGAGATCGCACATTAGCGACGCCACATTGGTCAGAATGGTGACGTCATGCCTCGCCAATGCCTGCGCGGCTTCGGAGCAACGAACGCATTCGTCGCGATCACCACGGAGGAACGCGGTGAATGCGAGTACGAGCCAACATATCTCAGGACGTTCGCGGCCCTTGCTCAAGAACGCAAGCGCTTCTCGCTCGATGCGCCTTACCTGGAACTCGTTGCTCTGCGCCGTGATCACCATATCGATCAGATCGCATAGCCATTCTGTTGCAACAGCTTTCGGGACATTCAAGGGAACGCACTCCGGATATTCGTTTGCGGTCGATTCGAAATACTACCGCCTCGATCGCGCCAGGCGTTTGTCTCTTTAATGTGAATTAAATGCCCCTGCTGGAAGGCACGGAATTATTGCCGCAATCGTTCGAGTGAGCGCAAAGGCCGCTTCGTCAATGTCGAACAAACTCCACCCGCCGCCCTTCCTTTTCACTCTGAATAGACAACTCGATGATCGCCATCACATCCACCGCATCCTGCGGCTTAACGGGGAACGGTTTGCCGTCCAACACGGCCCCCGCTAGCGCCCGATAAAACTCCACATACGCTCCGTCGCGGGTGGCGAAAGCCTGACGCAGATCGTGATCGCCATCGACTTCGCGCAGCAAGCCCGGCGGGTTCTTGCCGAATTCCGAATGCCCCGGCCGCATGCCGGAGCGCAGTTGATCTTCCTGCACATCGAGCCCGCTCTTCACATAGCTGCCGCGCGTGCCGTGAATCGTGAAACGCGGCGGATCGAGCGCCGCGAGCGCGCTTGCATGCAGAACGACTTCCTTATCCGCATAGCCGAGCACGAGATGCACGTAATCCGGCGCATGCGCGTGGTCGCGATGCGCCTTCACGAATGCCGTCACCGTCGCGGGCGCGCCGAACAACGTCAGCGCCTGATCGATCAGATGCGGCCCGAGATCGAACAGCAAGCCGCCGCCGCGCGATGCTTCCTCACGCCAGCGCTGCGGCACTTTCGGACGAAAGCGGTCGAAATGCGATTCGTAATGCGTGATGCGCCCAAGCCGCCCGCTTTCGATCAACGCGCGCACGGTCATGAAATCGCCATCCCAACGGCGATTGTGGAACGGCGCGAACAGAAGCCCGCGCGATGCGGCGAGATCGGCGAGCGTGCGGGCATCGCGCGAGCAAAGCGTCACGGGTTTGTCGACGACCACATGCTTGGCCGCCGACAACGCGCGATGCGCGAGGTCGAAGTGCGTGTCGTTAGGCGTGGCGATGACGATGCAATCGAGCGCGTCGATGGCGAGGAGCGCATCGAAATCGGCGACGATCCGTGCATCGGGATAATCGGCCTCGGCGCGCTCGGCCTGGCTCGTCGCGATGGCCGTCACCTCCGCGCGGCCGCAGTGTTCGATGACCGGCGCGTGAAACGTCGCGCCCGCCAGACCATAGCCCATCACGCCGACTTTCAGTTTTGAACTCATGCTTGGCGTCCTTTGAATCGGTAATCCGGCTGGATATTGTGGCATGTCAGTCGGACGCGGCGCGCTCGATGCGTTGTTCACGGCGGCGTCACGATCATCCACCGATTGACGGACGATGGTCCCGTTTGGCGACAAGACGCAATCGCGAGCGCCACCCATCGTCCGAACGAACGAGGGCCAAAACCCGTCGCGTTCTATCGTGTTAACATCGCGCTCTCGCGCATTTTTTGCGGTCGCACGCGCGTCGCTGCGATGCGCGCAGTCCATCAGGCACCGGCGCCGCCGCGAGCCTCAACTCAAAGTCCAAAACGATGTCCGCAGGTCTGAACGCCGCGCAAAGCGAAGCCGTGCGCTATCTCGACGGTCCCTGTCTCGTGCTCGCCGGTGCGGGCAGCGGCAAGACGCGCGTGATCACGCAGAAGATCGCGCATCTGATCGAAGGACGCGGCTTCGAGCCTAGGCACATTGCCGCCCTCACCTTCACCAACAAGGCCGCGCTCGAAATGCGCGAGCGCACCGCGAAGCTGCTCGAAGGCAAAACGCTCACGACGCCCGGCAAGGAAGGCCGCAAGGTGCCCGTGAATCAGTTGACCATCTGCACGTTTCACTCGCTCGGCGTGCAGATCATGCGTCAGGAAGCGGAACATGTCGGCCTTAAACCGCAGTTCTCCATCATGGATTCGGACGATTGCTTCGGCATGGTTCAGGAGCAGCTCGGCACGACCGACAAGGGCTTGATCCGCAAGGTGCAGTCGATCATCTCGCTGTGGAAGAACGCGATGGTCTCGCCCGATCAGGCGTCCGTGCTCGCGAACAACGAAGACGAGCATCAGGCGGCGATTGTTTATCGGAGCTACGCGGCGACCTTGCATGCGTATCAGGCGCTGGATTTCGACGATCTCATCCTGCGTCCCGCGCAACTGTTCGCCGAAAACGAGCAGGTTCGCGACAAGTGGCAGAACCGTCTGCGATATCTCTTGATCGACGAGTATCAGGACACCAACGCCTGTCAGTACGAGTTGTTGAAGCTGCTGGCTGGTCCGCGCGCCGCCTTCACCGCCGTGGGCGACGACGATCAGGCCATTTACGGCTGGCGTGGCGCCACGCTGGAAAACCTCGGACAGTTGAGCAAGGACTTCCCGAAACTGCATGTGGTAAAGCTGGAGCAGAACTATCGCTCGACGGTGCGGATTCTGACAGCGGCGAACAATGTGATCGCCAACAATCCCAAACTGTTCGAGAAGAAGCTCTGGTCCGAGCACGGCATGGGCGACAGCATCACCGTGACCGGTTGCAATGACGAAGAGCACGAAGCGGAGTCCGTCGTGTTCCGGCTGTCGGCGCACAAGTTCGAACGGCGCGCGGCGTTTCGCGACTACGCCATTCTGTATCGCGGCAACTTTCAGGCGCGCATCTTCGAACAGGTTTTGCGGCGTGAGCGCATTCCGTATGTGCTGTCGGGCGGGCAGTCGTTTTTCGACCGCGCCGAGATCAAGGACATCATCGCGTATTTGCGGCTGATCGCGAATCCCGACGACGATCCCGCGTTCATCCGCGCGATCACGACGCCGCGCCGCGGTGTCGGCAACACGACGCTCGAAGCGCTCGGCGCGTTCGCCGGCGCGGCGAAGGTGTCGCTCTTCGAGGCCGTGTTCATGGGCGGTATCGAGGCGCGCTTGTCGGCGCGGCAAGTGGAACCGCTGCGCACGTTTTGCGAGTGGATTCGCAGGCTGTCGGACCGCGCCGCGCGCGATCCGGCGAGCACCGTGCTCGACGACATGATGGAAGCGATCCACTACGAAGCGTATCTCTACGATGCCTACGACGAACGGCAGGCGCAATCGAAGTGGCAGAACGTGCTCGAATTCTGCGAGTGGCTCAAGCGCAAGGGCACGAAGCCGGAGCCATCGGCGGAAGCGGAACAGACCGGGTTCGATACGGCCGACGGTCTTTCGGATGACGGCAAGAATCTGCTCGGCCTGATTCAAACCGTCGCGCTGATGTCCATGCTCGAAGGCCGCGACGAAGACCCGGACGCGGTGCGGCTATCGACGGTGCATGCGTCGAAAGGGCTCGAATATCCGCACGTGTTTCTGGTGGGCGTGGAGGAAGGCATCATGCCGCATCGCGGCAGTTCGGACGATGACGCGCCAGTGGATTCCGCGCGTATCGAGGAAGAACGGCGGCTCATGTATGTGGCGATCACGCGGGCGCAGCGCAGCCTGCATCTGAACTGGTGCAAGAAGCGCAAGCGCGCGCGGGAAACGGTGGTGTGCGAGCCATCGCGCTTCATCCCCGAGATGCTGCTCGACGATGCACCGCCGCCGACGGCCGAAGAAGCACCGTTGTCGCCGAAGGATCGGATGGCGATGTTGAAGGCGATGTTGCAGAAGGGGTGATGAGCGCTGCGCGCTTGGCAGTCTTGAAGCGCGTCGAGCGTATGCATAAGATATAGAGCTGCAGACGCGGTCCCGGCGGCTACCGTCGAAAGGCAAGCCGGCTACTCCCCGTTCGGCGAATATCGCGTTATAAAAGCAAAGCCCCGCGACGCTCACACGCACGCAGGGCTTTTACCGCCGCCATTCACTTCGAAGCATTCACCATGTAATCGACGGCGGCTTTCACGTCCGCATCGGATGCGTTCGATCCGCCTTTCGCCGGCATCGCGCCCTTGCCGTGCAGCGCGTAGTTGTAGACGGTGTCCATCGGATCTTTCAAGCGCGGCGCCCAAGCTTCCTTGTCGCCGAACTTCGGTGCGTTGAGCACGCCGGCCGCGTGGCACGCCTGACAAACCTGCTCATAGAGCGCCTTGCCGGCTTGCGATGCATCGGCGCTTTGCGCGCCCGCTGCCGGAGCAGCAGCCTGCGGCACCGATGCCAGCGCGGCGACTGCCGCCGCAGCCTGAGCGTTCTCCGTCGAACTCGCGCCAGCCGCCGCGCCGGATGCTCCGGCTGCGGGAGCCGCGGCGCCTGCCGTTGCGCCAGAAGCGGGTTGAGCCGGTTCGGGGAACTTGGCGCCGCCATCGTTGGCCATGTAGACGACTGCGCGAGCGATTTCGAAGTCGCTATAGTCGTCGGGGCTCGTGCCGCCGCGCGCGGGCATGGCGCCCTTGCCGTTGAGCGCGTTATGCAGAAGCGTGTCGTAGCCTTCGCTGATGCGCGGGGCCCAGGCGCTGGCATCGCCGAACTTGGGCGCGCCTGCGGTTCCTGCCGCGTGACAGGCCGAGCACACGGCCTTGAAGACTTGTTCGCCGGTCTTGTAGACGCGTGGCGCGTTGGCATCGCGGATATCGACTTGAGCGGCCGGTGCAATACGTTCCTTGACCGAAGCTTCGAGGTCGGTGCCGGCGCCGGTGCGAGTCGAGTTATTCACATAGACCGCGAGCAGGATGATGATGGCGACCGGTATGCCAAACCCCGCGATCACCGCCGCGATGAGTTGGCCGGGTGTTTTTATTGGGGCTCCGTGGGGTGCTTCGCTCATGCTTGTCTCGTCTCCCGTTTTTTCTAGGTGAGTCGGTTCAGTGACAGCGTGTGGCTACCGCGATTGCCCTCCTTCTGTATGAGGGCACGGTCGATTATAGACGGAACGTTTAACGCAGGGCGTGGGCCGCCTGCTTTGGTTTCACGCGCGTTTACCCGAACCGGCGCGGGTTCCGAGCTTCCAAGAAAGGCGCTCGCGCGGGCCGCGCGATGGACGGATTCATCGAAAACAGGTATTCTCTCGGATTCGCATGGGTCTTGCAGACGCTTCTCCAGCGTCCCCCGCAGCCAAGATCCTCGTCAACGCGCCCGTAGCTCAATGGATAGAGTACTGCCCTCCGAAGGCAGGGGTTGCTGGTTCGATCCCAGCCGGGCGCACCAAGTCTGACAAGGGTTTCGGCGATTTCTCCCGTTCTGCCCTCCTTCTTATTGCAGCTAAATTGCAGCTAGTCTCGGCTTAGGCAATAGCGTCAGCGGCATAACCCACTGCGCCAAATGGTCGGCCGACAGGTGCGCGTACCTCTGCACCATCTCCATCGTCTCCCACCCGCCGAGCTCCTTCAACACTTGCACCGGCGTGCCGCGCTGCACGTGCCAGCTTGCCCATGTATGCCGCAAATCGTGCCAGCGGAAGTCGCGGATACCGGCGCGCTTCAGCGCCTTGCGCCAAGCGGCTGTCACCGTCTGGTAGACCGGCTTACCGTGATAGACGAACACGCTGTCAACATACTCAGGCGCGCGCTTCTTCGGCACCTGGCGGCGTAGCACCGCGATTGCTGTGTCGGACAGAGGCACAGTGATCGCTTTCTTTGCCTTCGCCTGGTCAGGATGAATCCAGGCGATCCGCCGCACGATATCGACCTGCGACCAGTGCAGCCCCGTCACGTTCGAGCGGCGCAATCCGGTTTCAAGGCTAAACCGCGCCATGTCGGCAAGATGCTCAGGCAGCTCAGCCAGCAACCGCTCAGCTTCCGCCGGCGTCAGCCAGCGGATACGCTTCGCGACGATCTTCGGGCGTTTCGTCACCGGCGCGCGGTCCAGCCATTCCCACTCGACGGCCGCATTAAGCACGGCTTTCAGCACGCCGATGACACGGCGTACGGTGCCAGCGCTGACGGTCCTGCCAGTGTCCACCACGCCATGTTTCGTTCTTATCACGCGAGTTTCCCTCCTCTTTGCCATTGCGATCGCGTCGACGCGGTCCCGGTCGATGTCGGCTAAGGCAACACCTGACAGGTGTTGGTCGAGCCATCGCAGATGCGTTTTCGACGTCTCCAGGCTAGAGAGCCCTTCGCGGTCGCTTATATACCGCACGACAGCATCGTTCCAGGTGTAGCGCGGCTTCATGCCAAGCCGCGCCTGATTCCACAGATCCACCCTCAGACGGTCGTAAAACTCTTGGGCTTGTTCCTTGTTGCTGGTGCCAGTGCTTCCTTGTATCGGCGATCCGCCACCAGGGGGGTACAGCTTGTATTGCCAGTTCGGACTGGACTTCCGTTTGTAGAGCGACAATTTTTGACTTCCTCCTGCTGATCGCCCTGCACAACTCGCGGAGTCCATTCTCCGGCGAGGTAGCGTTGCAAGGCAACCGTCGAAAATATCCAGCGCTTGCCGACTTTACGGCCGGGCAGCTCTCCGGCCTTCGCCTTCAGGCGAACCGTTTCAGGATGCGCGCTGAGCAGCGCGGCGGCTTGCTTGAGATCTATGGTGTTCATCGGGCTATCTACCGAGCGCGACGCAGCGGGGGAGGGGCAGCGCAACTAGTGGAATGATGGCAACGGCCAAAAACGCATTGTACGTCGTTGATTTATTTGGTTTTTCTGTGCCACTAGTTGCCATCAAAAACACGTGGCACGGTCTCCTGACTCGTGGCCCAAAAAATAGGCAGCGTCGCTGACTGATGGCAAAACGATTAAGACTCGTGGCGTGCGCATTGAGGGTCTTCCCGGTATTTCTGCCCTTCTTTCTTCTTTCTTTACAACAACTTAGAAAGAGAAGAGATAGGGGAAGCAGCAAACAGTCTACAAATGGACTAGTGGCAAAATCACAGTGACTAGTGGCAAACAGAGGGTGACTCATGGGAGTACTCTTCTCAACAATCAATGACTTACGTGAAGTCGCCATCAAAATAGGTGGGCATTCTGATTTGCCCGTGCCTTCCCCGCGCGAAAAACGGCCTCGCTCGGCGATTCGCGCACCAAAGAGGTGCCTAATTCGATGGAGAATGATGCGTCGGCGGCAGCTAGCGCCGCCAATTGGAGGTTGTTGTAGGGCATCGGACTACGCTCCCTGCAAGGCGTCGGTCGCTAGGTCTTCGCGAACGGACACGTGGAGGTTGAAGTCGGCAAGCCGCCTAAGTGAGATCGGAGTCAGGTAGGGCACACGTCGAGTGAAGATGCGGCGCTCTACTTCCTTGTCCCCAACAACGACCCCTGCATGCTTGAGCTGCGCTTTGAACACGCGGTCTGACTTAACAGGCAATCCATTCCAGATGTCACGCAAAGCGCTCGTATGTGCGATGTGGTCCATCACATGCCCGGTGCGCATCAGAAGGCAGAACTCGCCATCGACCGTATCGAACGTGTACGGATGCTTGTAGTTGCCCCCATCGATCTCCGACAACACCGTTTCCAAGATCCAGACCCATGGTTCTCGGTCTGCACTTGTTTCAGAGACGTGGCTGTTCATTTCGGCAATCAGATCCCTGATGAAATGGCCGTCATGCGCGTCAATGCCGGCGAACTTACAGAGGTACTTCCAAGCGAGGTTGACAGCCGCATAGTTGCCCGCCATGCGGGTAGCGCCGTCGTCCTCACCGCTCGCGCGACAATTCGCGAGCGCCTCGTTGCGCAATTCTGCGTAGGTCGCCATAACGGAGCGCTTATCGAGACGAGCGAGGAACTCAAGCCACTGCCGCACGGGAAAGCGCGGCAGATCGTCGGGCAGCAGCGGGCCTCGCTTGCCCGTCAAAGTGGTGCGCACGAGCTTGCCGAGCAGACTACGCACGGGCACATCCTCACCGGCCAGCATCACCGGCGCGCAGAGGAGGTATTCCGTCATGTCGGAGCCACGTCGAGTGACGGTGTACTGGTAGTTCTCCTGCAACAGTCCAACCGCCTTGTCGATCACGTCCTGTCGGCGCGCCGACAGCTCTTCCCACCCGACCGGGTGGCTCGTGTGGCTGATGCTGGTGAGCAATCGAAACTCGGTTTGCAGCGACTGACCCGAGAACATCGTGAACGCCAGGGCACGCTCGAGCCGTTTGATCAAGGTCGACTTGCCCGCCCCCTTGTTCGCCTGGACGGTGATGTGCGGCCAGAAGCCCAACAGCGCCTTGAGGTGACCGCCTAGGGCCCACACGAGAGGTATGGTTGCAGCGTTGTACTTGAACGTCGTCTGGAATGCGCTAATCACGCGGCGAGCGTCCGCGATCGGCCCGCTCGGAAACGTAAGGTTGTGATAGGGGCACTGTTTGTCCGCCTCGGTGTAGTAGCAGTCGGGACCCTCGTTCACGATCAGCCGGCCTTCGCGCCATGCAAGCCCCACGAAATTCGCGGCCTGTCGCGCCCCGAGGTCAGCTCCGCGCTCGAGGATGTTCACCATGCGCTTGAACGGTGCTGGCGACCAGATAGGTCCGAATTTCCCCCACTGATCGACGTTGTGCAGCTGGTCGTCCAGAAACACGCGGCGAATAAGCTGCGCGCCGTGACGCGCGGCCTGGACCGAGACGGCGAAATAGACACTTGGCGCCTGATCGGCGTCGCCCGTCATGGTCGATGTCGCACTGGCCACGGCGACACGACTTATACCTGCGATGCGAAAACCGCAGAGGTCCGTGATCACCGGCGTTTCGACTCCTGATTCCTCGTTGCGGTCCATCTTCGTGATGTAGCTCGTGAAGTCGGGGCGCACGCGAAAGCGCCAGTACTGCGCGAAGTCGTGAGAGGGCAAGAAGATGCGCGGCCGCCCTCGGCGCGTTGCGTCGCCCGCGAAACCAGCAATGAGCCAAGGTTCGAGCTGGTCCACCGCCCGAGCAAGCTCGGCCGCGCCGCGCAGCTGCAGATAGTCGTTGACGTCGTTGATCGGCTTGCGTGTTTTTTCGCCATCGGCGAGATCAGCAAGCCACTGAGCTTGGTCAACGAGCATGGCGCTGATGTTCAGGCTCGTGAGCCGCTCATAAAGCGCCCACGCGGCCTCCGGCCCAGGACGCTGGCCAGCGCGTGGATGACCATCAGCGAACGGCTCGTCGTTGTCCATGCAGATGACGACTTGTTTGCCTCGAAGCAATGTGAAGTCGATGGCGTCAACGTTTGCCAGACCGCGCAAGGCAAACGCTGCTGTGCCCGGCAAGGCGCACGTGTCGATCGATAGCGCATTGATTGCGCTTTCGACGACATACGCGCGCTTGGCCTTAGCTAATCGCCGAGCGTCGGCCGTCCATCCGAACCCGGATTTCTCGCCTTGGGTTTGCGTCTTGACGCCGCCGTTCAAAGACGGGTCCACGTAGCGCACATCCACGGCCACGACACGCGTGTCGGCGGGGGCACGAACCACGAACGCTGCTGCAGGGCCGCCGTAACCGACCTCGCCCTGGACGACCTTGGAGCTCGTCCAGGTGTTGAAGCCGAGGGTGCGCGCGCTAATTGCTGCATCAATCGCTGCATCAGAGATCGCGCGGCCGCGAAGATACTCGCGTGCAGATTGCGGATCGGCGAGGCAGCGATCAGCGATGTATTCAACGGTCGATTTATCCCGTCGGTCGGTCGATGTGGGCCGATCCATGGGGATGCCATAGGCGTCGCGCAGATACCGCACCGCCTCGGCGACGGTCCCGCCGCGAGTGAACATCACGAGGTCAACGCATGAGCCTCCTGCGCCGCTGCTGTGGTCCTTCCATCCGGTGCCGTACTTCGGATGGTTCATGTAGATCGACAGCGATGGACTTTTGTCTTGATGCTGCGGCGAGTGATACAGCGCCTTATTGCCGCCTCGACCGCGCTTGATACCGAGGCGATCGGCCAGATCGTGCAAGTCGATACGATGCTTCAATTCGTCGATCGTAGCCATGATTAGTCGTGTAGCCCGGAATGCTGCGCGCTTGCAGTGATTGGATTGCCATCCGTTGGCGCGCTGAACACGACCGCATTGAGCGCCTCCGCTGATTGTGGAAAGGCAAGGGCAAGGCGATCGCTTAGCGCCGCGACGAACAGACTGAGCGTCGCTTGCCGCGCGACGCTGCCAGGCCGGTTGTCAAATCGAAGGACCGCAGCCGCAGACGCGATGGCTGCTCTTAATGCCGCATCGTGCGGTGTGGCCTCTTGGGAATGGTTCATGTGTACCTCCGCTCTAGCAAGGACGCCGTCTCTCAACTGAAAAAGAGAAGGCGCAATCAACCAGATAGGGAAAACCTCGGCACCGTGCCGTTGCAAGGCGCGGAACTGCCTAGGGAAAGGTTATTGAGCGCCGAACTGCCGGCGCACTCGGTTCAATCGTCGATATCGTTCGCAGCGCGCCGCTTGGCGTCGAGCGCCTGCCGCGTACGCGCTTGTTCACGGTTGCGCCACGCGTGCGCGGCAGCTTCGACGGCAAGCCGTACAGCGCGATGGCGCATTGACGTGTCGAAGTCGCCAACCATGCGCAAGTGCTTCCAAGCCGCGCGCAGATCAGTCTCGCTCAGCGACTCGCGCATCGTCAGTGAAGAACGAGCGGGGTCAGCACAGGCATGTCGGCGCGGACATCCCAATAACATCGCAACGAGTAACCTAAGCGGTGTGCGACGCCGACGAACACAAACGGATCGATATCAGCGTGCCAGAGAGCGTGCAGGTATTCGACCCTTTGATGAGAAGACGCTTTCGCCGGATCGAACGGGATAGCTACGGGCGCTGATGCAAGACGTGCCATGTCGGTCTCCGTTTTAGTGGCCGAGCGACTGTTGCTTCAGTCCCGGCGCAAGCGTTTCAATTTCGGACACTGGCATGCCGAGCAGCCGGGAGACATGACGCAGGTTCGCGTGAAGTTCGAGCGCCAGGCCGCGCTCGCTGGTCCGAGAAAGGTCTTTGGCAAGCGTGCCGCGGTAGCGCAGTGCTGCCAGCCGCTGTGAGACGCTCAAGCGTCCGGTCTGCTGCGGTACCTGCCGACCTTCCAACACGTCGAGGACCCAAGCGCGAAAGGCCTTCGCACGCTCCGTGCGGGCCAGCATGCCGAGCAAATAGCAACCGCGCGGGCTGAAGATGCGCACCTGCTGGCGGCCGCCGGCGGTATCCAACTCGACGAGTTGCGTCATCGCGTCTGTGAACTCGTCAGCGTTGGATTCAAATAGCTTGTGGACGGATATACGGCCCTTCTCGTAGCCCAAGGCGTCCCCGATCTGGGGACCCCTGAGCCACGGCACATTGCGAATATCGACGACATCGAATTCGATGTCCTTGAACACAAGCACAGCGGATGAAGACTCTGACGTCATGCAACTCTCCTGTTTTGAGGGGCAAAGGAAATCCCTCGCGCCGTGGCGGCACGATGCAAGAGACAAAGAAATCGAGTGGCTGTCTGCTACAGAGGCAGATCTAGCTGTTGAGCCAGGCGCTCACGCACGTGTGGTGAGAGCGGCAACTTCAAATCGAGATTTGGTGTGGCGGACGGAGAAAGCGTGCGGGCAAACTCCATATTCACGACGTATGTGTGACCACATTCAGGATTCGTGCATTGATAGGTAACCTCGCGAAAGGTCAGCGAAATCTCGTGACTGCTACGCGCGACTGCGCGAGAACGACAATGCGGGCACCGATTCAGGACTGCCATATCGGTTCACTCCAATTTAGGTCGACATGCGCTGCTGCAGCGCCGGTTGTCTGCACTTTGCACAGCACGTCGATTCCGTTTCGGTAATACGGGCACGGGCCCATTCAGCACGGCGATTCAAAGTTCACCCGAGCCTTGCACGCGGCGACATTCGCCATGACCTTGTCGGGCGCATTCACAATGAACTCCGACCTCCCCAAGCGTGGCCATCGCATCAAGATATTTACGGGTCACCAGCACAAACCCGACAGCAGCAACGAGCGTATCGAGTTTGTCGATGACCACCCCTTGGCCGCCACTTAAGAATCGACTGACCTGAGAGTCGTCCCAATTTAGGGCAGCTTGTACCTCGTGGCGTTTTGGGCCGTGCAGCGACTGCCGCAACGCGGGCTCGATAAGGGCAGGGTGACGCATCGCTCAACCTCCCGCAATGATCTTTGCGTGCTTATGAGTCGTCGAGCCGCTAACTTTTGCGATGTAGAAGTCGATGCCTTCGAGGTAGATCGAACGCGCCACGCTGGAGGTGGAACTGTTGAGCGTCTCAGACAGCTCTTCAAGCATGCGTCGCTCATTCGGCATGAGTCGCATGTAGACAGGCTTGGCGGACAGCACGCCCTTGGGCGCGCGTCTATAAGGGATTTTCTTCGAAAGCACGGCGGATATACTCCAGTCGATAACCTTGCACAGGATAATAGTGAACGAATGATCACCTGTCAAACCATATGGTGAATTAGTGTCTACTTTTTTTGAGCGGCTTAGAGAAGAGAGAAAGCGCTTGCGGCTAAACCAGACTGATTTCGCCGGCGTTGCGGGCGTGACGAAGGAAAGTCAGTTGAAGTACGAGAACGGATCAAGACGACCCGATGCGACATACTTAGAAGCCATCGCAGCGTATGGAGTGGATATTCTGTACATCCTTACCGGACGGCGCGACGTCTCCACACTGTCTGCTGATGAGACCGATCTCGTTCGTCGTTATCGCGAAGCTATTCCCGGTGTGCGAGCTGCAGTTCAGGCCGCACTCACAGCGGGTAACGCCACCATCAAGGCTCAGCAAGATTTCAGAGGCGCACGGATCAATCAGCAGGTCAGCGGTGACGTGCAAGGCCCGTTTACGATCAACATGGAAATGGGCAAATCCAAAAAGAAAACCGGTGACTAAAGGACGGAAAATCTAGTTCAACTATGAAGACAAAATTTGAGTTCCGAAGTAACGTCGGTGTGGTGGCCGGTGGCGACGTCAATTCGAATGTCGGAGAAATCCATCTGTATGTCAATTTTGATCGGCAAGGCGCTGCGGAAGGGTCGATCGATGAAGAGCAGATTCAGTCTTTAACGCGAAAGATCTTTTCGGTTGCAAGCCGCTCGGGCCTAGACACATTGCGACTGACCGAAATATTACGTGCGAAGTTCGGGTTTGAAAGCATCAACGCCATAACGGCATCTGAACTCACGCTCGTGATGGCATTTCTTGGCGGTTGGGAGGAAAGTTTCGCGCAGCGCACTAAATCCTACACGCGGCCATTGTTTGGCGTGTTGAACCACCGCGCTTCACAGGCGCTTCCATTCCTGAGGAACTGGTATGTTGGTTGCCTCACCGTATTGCTGCTTTGTTTGCTCGTTCTTTGCCTCACGATAGAACATTCGCCGAAAGAACGTCCTAGCGACGAAGCACCTTTCGCCGTTCCTGCTGTCCCCGCGCTCACGCTTCCCGGCGGCCCTACCAGCATACTGCCGACGCCAAGCCCCGCGGCCTTCCGATAGCGTTAGCAATTTTATTTCTTTGCAGCAGCCGGTTCCACGCCAACGTAGATTAGGCGCCATGATGCCGAAAATGCGATCGATGCCGCTCGGAAGCCGGATCGGCGCGCACTTCAAGATCGATCGAAGTGGCAAAGCCAGCGTCGACCGTTATCGTGTGCGTGACCCGTTTGATCAACCAGGGCGTGTCGTCGATTTCGGGCTTAAATCGAGCGACGGCGACGGGTAATTTAGGGAAAAGATCGGCGCGGCCACGGGCTAACGTGTAGTCTATCGTTGCCTGACTACGCTGCACCCGCGCATATTCCGCCTTCGCTGCCGCTCGTGCCTCGGCTTCGCTCGCATAGTCTTCGGCAGCACCTTCACGTTGCGATTGTCCTCACCCCCAATCACAACGGACCGCCGCTTGCCGACACCGTTCGAATGCCAATGCACCCGCACGGCCGAGTAGCTTTCGCGCTGCGCGACGTGGTAGCGATGGCCATCTCCGTCCTTACGCGTGAGACGCACTTCAGCAAGGGCGCGCCCGCTTGCCGTCTTGCCTGTGCCGATCGGCATAAAGAGCAGGTGCAGATCCTTGACGTCACCATCGCGTCGAATCGTCCGGCAAGGCGAGTCAGAGATGACACATCATGCGTTTGCAGCCTCAGCCGTCTTTTTCGAAGACGAGAATCTGCGAGCGACCAAACATGAGTTTGTAGCCGTTGAGAAGTTTGGTAAGTGAGCTGACCCCCGGATATGTACCAGGCGGCGTCCCTTTGGCAATGCGACCCGTCCAAAGATACGAGAACGGTTTCATCATTAGGTAAAGCGGTATGAGCACCTTTCGTTTTGATCGGTCGACACATATTTCAGTGAGTCTACATCCCATGGAACCAAAGAAATAGATCAGGTGAAGAGGCGTATATGGACTGATGTGGCCGCGGTCGAGCAATGTCCCATTGCTTTGACGCATGTTGTTCGCGCCGAACTGAAAGAACGTACCTGTGAAAAGAAACTGAACACGAGAATAAAGGTTAGCGATGTTTGGTGTCGAAATAATTATCCGGCCTTGCGGCGCTGTCACTCTAACCAATTCCCGCATTAGACCTATCGAGTTAACGACATGCTCGATCCCTTCGAGGCACGTCACGACATCGAACTCTCCGTTAGGCCATGGTAGAGGAGCCTCCATGTTCGCGCGAATGGATCCTGGCCAACCGTTGATGTCTGCTTTCACCACCTGATGTCCTAGCGTTTCGAGTGTGGAACCAAAGACGCCGCACCCGGCTGGAATATCAAGAATTCGCTCGTTTCCTCGAGAGTGCTCTGCCAAATAGGCAAGCACGATTTCCATATACCTCGTCATGTCTAGACGGTCAAAGCTGAAACCCGGTTCCATTTTGCCTCGTAATTCGGATGATTAACATACGACGCTAACAGTTCAGACGTCGTTTCAACAATATGACCTGTCCGAAAAGAAGCACAAAATCGAAAGCAGCCGGGACGTCCGCGATACTGAACGCAAGCTGTAACCGCGAAGGACATTGCGAGCTAAACTTCCTTGCTCAAGAAGCGCGCTTGCAAAAATGTGCATCTCTCGTGAGTGTCGATTTCCAATAAGCGACGGCTTGTCTGATGGCTTAATCACTGCCGGTCAACGACGGCTTGTTCCGGTGCGATCAACTCATCGCCGTCAAATCATTCTGCTGAGACAAGTCGTCCCAGCTGCGACCGTTGCTTGCGCGGTGGCCAATGATGATGATAGATGTGCCCATCGGCGCTATCGCAAACACGGTCGACGCAAGCCGCAACGTGGTAAGTTTCACCTCCCCTTTCTGCGAAGGACTCAACGGACAACGTTAGGTTTTTTTCCGTGGGGCGAATCGGGCCCTCCCACTTTGCGCTAGGCGGATTCGGACCCGGCTCGTCAATCCATACTCTCATTAATGCCCATGGATCCGGGGGTAGGTTGGAAAACGTAGCCTGACCGGTGACCGAATACAGCCCACCTGCTCCGGCGTGGGTGTCCGGAGCGTCGACCTTGATTTGGGTAATTCCGGTGCCATCGGAAGCTTCGGGATGGGGAATCTGCTTCACATCCTTTATGTGCTTTTCCAGTTCGAAGACAATTGCGTCTTGCGGTATATCCGGCAGATTCGGTGGCTGTTTGCGTGCGCCCTTTTTCTGGCCCTTGGCACCGACTTTATCTCCCGCACACAGTAGCGCATCGATCGATGAGTTCGAGACGACCGAATCAAGATCGTTACTAACGTCGCGCATTCCCGCGCTCTCGCACACTCGCCTGTGCAGTTCATTAAGAGCCGCAGGGCGCGAGCCTTTGCGAATAAGGAACTGGCCTTTGGGTGCTTGCTCAAAAGGAATATCTGAGAGGATCTTTCTTGGAAGGTAAGCGTACGTTATTCCGTCTTTCGATATCTCCTTTACTACATACTCCGCGGCATGGGCGGTCGAGCTAAAAACTGAGGAGACAACGAATACAATCGGAGCACTTTCGAGCAGCGCAATTAGTAACGCCTGCCTTCCCGCTCGCTTCCATAGCCCTCGCTTAGCGAACGCAGGAAAGATACGCGAAATCCTTAACGGTAGTGCGTCGCATAGCGCATTGTGCCGGCTTTCTGCTGCATTCGTCCGCGCACAGTTGACGGAGACGTCACCTCGATGACTATCGCTAAGCATAGCAAACGAACTGATGACTCGGAGTTTCGAGGCAAGATGCTTCAGCATGACAAGCTCCTAAAGACCGGCCGCCGATGAGTCTCAACATGAGAAATGATTGCGGCCGGGCCCGCATAGAGTCCGTGCGGGCAGGCTTAGTCTAAAGGTAAGACGAGAAGAGATGACTTAAATTTTTTTAAGCACGAGCGCTCTGTTCTTTGAAATTTTCAATGAAACGTTATCGAAGCATCACGCTATCTTGCAGGCACGTGGTGCTAAACCATGCCTTGCACTAGAAGTCCGCTCGGTATAGCGGTCCTTTGTCCCAAGACTCAGTTTGAACAAGGCGACGGCTTCCCTCGCTTGAACGAGTCAAGCACCATGTTTCCCAAAGTGCGATCGATGCCGCTCGGAAGCCGGATCGTCGCGCACATCTAGCTCTATAGTGGTTGTGAACCCGGCATCGCCCGTCATCGTGTGCGTGACCCGTTTGACTAACCAGGGCGTGTCGTCGATTTCACGCTTGAAACTAGCGAGCGCGACTGGAACTTCAGGAAACAGATCGGCGCGGCCACGGGCTAACGTGTAGTCCATCGTTGCCTGACTGCGCTGCATTCGTGCATATTCCGCCTTTGCTGCTGCTTGCGCCTCGGTTTCGCTCGCATAGTCTTCAGGAAGCACCTTTACATTCCGATTGTTCTCGCCGCCGATTACCACGGACCGGCGCTTGCCCGCACCGTTGGAATGCCAATGCGCACGCACGGCCGAATAGCTTTCGCGCTGCGCGACGTGGTAGCGATGGCTATCGCCGTCCTTCCGCGTGAGTCTCACCTCGGCAAGCGCCCGCCCGCTCGCCGTCTTGCCGGTGCCGATTGGCATGAAGAGCAGATGCAGATCCTTGACGTTCATCACTGCGTCGAAGCGCCGGGCAAGCCGCGTGAGAAACGACATATCGCTCTCATGTGTTTGATCGATGTGCGCGATCGCGACCGAAGCGAGCACCTCACTCACCGCGGCTTTCAGCGAATGCCGTGATGCAATGGTGCGCACGATCGCGCCGAGTGTCTGGCCATGCCAGCTTTGTTCGCGCCGCTCGTGCATGGCATGCGTCATGGAGGCTGATCGTGCGCGAATCGTAATGATATCGGGTGCGCCGCTATGCTCGATTTCATCGACCGTGAAGACACCTTTGTCAACAAGCGACTCCCCAACCCACCCGATCGCCACGCGAATGTTTGCACCGCGTTTCGGTATGGCAAATGTGTTTTTTGAATCGTCGATGACGAGATCAAGCGTGTCGGATTCTTCGGCGCGCGACTCCGAGAGCGTCAGACTGATGAGCTTGGGCGCGATCAGGCGCGACAGATCACGACCATCGAGCGTGATGCGATAGTCGGCTTGCGGTTGTAAGCGTGCGTGCACGGTCATGCTCAGGAACCTTGCGCATTCGCTAACGCATCGTCGTCGACACGCTTGATCAACAAATTGAACTCGATCTTGCGAGCAACACCATCACGCGTGTGATAGCTCGCGGTCTCATTCAAGCTCTCGATGATGAACGCGCCGTACACGGTGCCCGCGCCGTCAACAAGCACATGCGCCTCGCCCGTGTCCCCCATGTTCGCGAGCTCGCCCAGCGAGGCGATAGCGCCAATTGAATTGTCTTGCGCGATCATGCCATTGAGCGTGATCGTGTCGTCACCGACGCCCACGTACTGACTTGCATCACGCACGCCAATGCGCGAGCTGGTTCGATGCTTCCAGTTGCGCTGGCGTTGCAATTCCTTGAGCGGCGCGGTTTTGAGACTAAAGACGAACTGTCCCAGCGACATCATCATGGCGGCTCCCTCGTGCTTACGCTCTATCCCGCAGGCTTGAGCCCAAGCGCGACTGCTTTGCGCGTTCACGGCGATCGAGCTCAGCCGCAACGGCTCGTGCGATGGCCTGCGCGTCCATGCCTGACTGCGGATAGATGTTGATCGTGACTGCATCGGTAGCGCGGCTTGCCGCACTACCCGTTGCCGTTGCCGTTGCCGCCAATGGTCCGCGTGTGTCGATTGGCACGCGCGGACGTGTCAGCGCGACGGTAGGCTCAATAGACTTGGTGAGCTGCGGCACTGCCGCGATCGCAGGCGCAGCGAACGAGCTTGCCGCGACTGCCGCCAGGCCGATGGCCGCGCGTGCGACACGCTCCTGAGCGCGGTCGATGCCGAGCGCCGCGCCCTCTCCGACGAAGTGGCCCAGCGCGCTGAAGACGCGACTTGGGCTGTGGATGCCGAGCTTTGCCTTGAACCAGCCGACGGTCGAGCTCGCCACGTTCATGATTGCATCCTTGACCGACCCCATACTGCTCGTAATGCCGCTCACCAGGCCAGAGATGATGTTCGTCCCGATCGTCGCCATCGAAGCGGGGAGTGCTTTGAGCCATGCCACGCCCCCGGCAAACGTCGATCGCATATGCTCCCAGAGCGATGACGCACCGGATTTGATCGTGTCCCAGTGCGTGTAGATGGCGTACGCAGCCAGGGCGATCACAGCGACGAGGGCCGTGATCGCAAGCCCGATCGGGTTCATCAGCAGCGCTCGCCCGGCGAACATGGCGGCAGAGCCAAACATCCGAAACGCGCCGACGGCAAGCCCCAGCCCTCGCGTCAAGAGACCGCCCTTCATGCCGAGCACCGCCATGCTAAAACGCAGCAACGCGAGCGGCCCAAGGATGGCCGCCAAAGCAATCGTCAACGTCCCGCACACGGCAAGTAGCGCGGCGAATACCGCTAACACGGTAATGACGGCCTTGGCCGCGCCCGGATGCGCTTTGACCACGGTGAGCAACCGTTCGGCTAGCGAGCGCGTTTTGTCGAGCCCCGCGTTATACAGCGGCGTGACGCGCTGACCAATCTCATTTTTGAGGTCACGCAGCTTGGCCATTGCGGCAAGCTCTTTGCCGCTCGTTTGCTCCTGCGCAATGCCGCTCAGCGTATCAATGTCCGCCGCCACCTTGTTCTGGCGCTCGTTCTTTGCAATCTGATTGCGTTGCAAGAACATCGTGGTGAACAAGTTCGAGGCGGTCGAGTTCGTGAACATCGAGCCGATCGTGCTGACGATCGCTTTCTCGTCGGTGATCCCTTTCTTCGCAAGCGCTGGTAGCAACGTCTCCTTCATCCACTCATAGGGCGAGGACTTGAACTGTTCCGAATTGAGCAGCGCTCCATCGGCGAATGCCTTGACGTGGCCGTTCTTGTCGTATTCGACTTTTTTGGAATCGAGCAGTCCGAGATTCATCAGCTTGCGCGCGGCGCGTACGGTCGTGCGCCCCTCGATCAAGTTCTGGTAGCCCGACATGAGGCCCTTACCGGCGCTGCCGCGCATCTCCTGAATGAGCGGCTCCATCTGATAGAAGAACGCATCTTTGGAAAGCGACTTGGCGGCCACGCCGCCGCGCTGAATAAACTCCATCCATTGATCGCCGCCGACGCGCCCGCCGGTCGCCGATATCACTTTCTGAACGCGGTTGGCCTCATCCAGGAACGTCGCTTGGTCCTTCGTCCCGCCTCGCAGTTCGATCACCTTGAGCATGTTCATGAACATGCGCTCATTGTCTTCGGCATGCTCTCCACCGTACACGACGTCGTTCGCAAACTTCATCTTCGACAGGATTGGTGTTGCAACCTTTGCATGGTGTGAATCGGCAAAGATCGACATCGAGTCGCGCATCATGGTCATATTGTCGGAGGTGCTCGCGCCGTACACCTTCATGCCGCGTGCGAACTTTACGGCGTCCTGCGTGGCGTGCTCGCCCAAGCCCAGAGCCTGAATTCGTGCGATCTCATTCTGGACCTTCTTGGCCTCGCCGAGCGTCTCACCCAGGCCGCCCAGAATGTGCGTGCCCGTGCTCTTGGCCGCATAGCCGCCGATGGCCATGTTGGCCCCGACGCCCTGTATGGCTTGCATCTTTGTGCGGGCGGCCGCGATGCGCTTCTCGCGCTCCGCAAGCTGTTCGAGCTGCTTGTGCTGTTGCGCGATCGATTCCTTAGTCGCGTCGATGCTCGTCTTGAGTTCGCGCTCGTGCCGAGCCAGGCTCGATGTCGCGACACCTGCATCCGATAGCTTCGTTCGCAACTCGCCCAATTTCGCAACCTGCTGACTATGCTTGGCGGTGAGCGTCGCGGCCGCTTGCTTGGCCCGCTCGAAATCGGCAATCATGGCTTTCGATGGCGGCCCTGCTGCGTGCAGCGCGCGCGTGAGCTCGCCCACGCAGACGTGAGCAGCTTTCATTTCAGCAGTCGTCTTGGCAACGCTACCGGAAAGCTCGCGAAACGCGGCGATGTTTTTCTGCGCGCTGCTCAATTTGGTCAACTGCGCACGCGTTTCTTTGAGCGATGAGGCGAGCGCTTTGTTGCCCGCGAGCATGGTCTTCAGGGGCTTGGTGATCTTGTCCACCATGTCGAACATAACCCGAAGTTTCAATGCGTTGTCCACCGCTATTCGCTCCCGCTACGTTGCCGCGCCCGCTCGCGCCACGCCATCAGTTCGGCCAGACTGAAATCATCCATCACCGCAGGCGTCCAACCAAAGACCACGGCGATGTCGGCCATCGCATCTTCTATCCTTTCAGGGATTCCAGTTTCGATTTGACGGCCTTCGACATCAAAAAACCCGCAAAGATGCCTCCCAACTCGACGAGATCAGCGGGATCGATGTTGGCGACATCGTGCTCGGTGAGCGTAGGCGTGCTGATACGCGGCAGCACCTTCGAGAGCGCCGCGACATCGAGGTTCACGAGGTCGGACAGCGACACGCCGCGCAACTCGCCCGACTTGGGTTTTCGCAGCGTGACAGTGGTGATGGTCTGCTCGCCGCGCACCAATGGCGTGTCGAGCGTGTGCGTGTTTGCATCGGCCTTCGGTTCGTTATCGATTTGGTTGGGTTCCATATTCATTTCTGTCAGTCAAAGTGGTGAAGGAACTGTGAGCGCTGCGCCCCAGCTCAAATGCCGATCGCTTTGCGAAGCGCGGCCAATAGATCCTTGCCGTTGATCTTTTCGATCGAGTTGATGAAGTCGATCTCGATGAGCTCTTGACCGTTGATCGTCAGTTTGTAGTAGCTTGCGACGGTCGTGACCTTGAACGCGGTGTCGTCTTTGGCCTTCGCTGTGCCCATCTCGATCTCGCTATGCCGACCCTTGATGACGATTTCGACCGAATCGACACTGGTTGCGTCTTCGGACTGGTAGCCGCCGGAAAAGCGCAGCAACACGCCATCGTGCGTGGTCACGCCATACTGGGCGAGTACAGGACGCATCAAGCCACCGCACGTCCATTCCATCTGAATGCCCTCTTGACCGAAATCGATCTTGATCGGCCCGCTCATGCCTCCGCCCTGATAGTCCTCCATCTTGCGGGTGAGCTTGGGCAGTGTGACTTCGGCAACTTGTCCAAGAAAGCTTTCGCCGTTGTGAAACAGGTTGAATCCTTTGAGCTTGCGAGGCATACCCATGTTTTAGCTCCTTTACGACAATCCGTTGAGGCTTAATGTGAGGCGCCGTTTGCGCCGTTTGCGCCGTTTGCGCTGTTTGCGCTGTTTGCGCTGTTTGCGCTGTTTGCGCTGTTTGCGCTGTTTGCGCTGTTTGTTCCGATAGTTACGCGCCCACGCGCGAGGCAAAGTCGGCGAGATATCGGTCTGTAATGCGTTGTCGCAGCACGAGGTTTTCAAGCGGCGGCACCGGCGTATAGTCGTAATCAATGAACGACTGCCCCGACTTCAGGATGTCGGTCGTGTTCGGCGCAGGGTCGAACCAGGCCGAACCGCCGATCAGATAGCCCTGTGAAATCCACGCCCTGAATTTGCCGTTGATCGTTTCGATGATGTCGCGAGGCAGTGACGGATGAAGCGGCCCGTCCACGACGGGCATTTGTGCTTCCGCGATCGAATCGGCGAGCACCTGTGCGGTGCGCGTCGAGTTCTCGAACGCAAACAGCGGATCACTGGAGCAGGTGCGCGAGCCCCAGAACCGGAAGCCGTCCTTGTTGATGAGCGTTGTGACGCCTTTTTCATTGAGATAACCCGCGTCGGTAGCCGGATCTTGCAGGCCCCACGAGACGTCAGCCGAGATGCCCACGACGCCATTGACGGCGACGTTCGAGAGCGTCTTGTGCCAACCGATTTGCTCGTCGATCTTCGCACGCAGACCTAATGCGTACGCCACTGACGGAACCTCGACGTTTTTCTTCGTGTCGGTGTCCCAGGCGATGAAGTTAGGCCACAGGAGCATGATCTCGCGCTGGCCGAATTGGTCTCGATACGCGGCGACCTCCTCCTTGGTTTTGCAACCCCACGCGAACGCATACGTCATCGCGCGCAGCGACTGCGCAACCGGCAGCATGGCGGCGGCGACTTCCGGCCGATCCAGTCCCGGCACACCGATGATGCGCGGCGTGACATGCAGCTTTGCGTTTGCGGCAAGAAAGGCCTTCAGGCCGGTGTAGCGGCCGTCGCTCGTCACGGTCCCGATCACATTGCCGACCGTCTCGTCCTGATCTTTACCTTCGGCCACGCGCACGACGACAGTGAGGGCCTTGGTCTGTGCACCGATGGCCCGAAGCGTGGTGGAGAGCGTGCCCTTCTTTCCAGCTTTACCTAGCGCGTCGACGACGTTCGTGAGCAGAACGGGCGTATTCAAAGGAAAGGCGTTTTCGTCCGCATCGTCTGCCGTGCACACCACGCCGATCACAGCGGTGGCCACGGTGCGAATGGGTCGCGTGCCCTGATTAATTTCGATAACACGAACGCCGTGGTGATAATCGGTTGGCATGGTGCGAAACTCCGATGATGAGGGTGAGTAGATACGGGAGGTGAGGCTTACGAGGATGTGACGTCAGGCACCACTTCGGCCTCGGTGAACACAAACCGATTGGGCGGGAGCGCGGACGAGTCGATGCGCTCAGGGGGCTGTTCGATCAGCACTCGTTCGGCAAATCGAGTCAGGTCTTCCCCCTTACCCGGCACGCCTTCTATTTGGACGGTCGCGATACCGATCGACTGCGCGCCTTGTTGTGCGACCTCGCGGTTGTAGAAGCTTGCGACCTCGACGATGCTCTGCTTCAACTGCATATCGACGGTCACTCGGCGGACGACATGAAACGATGCAGGAACGCCAATCGAGGCGATTTCAACGATTTTTTTGAGCGGCATATCAAGTGTTCATAATGAGAAATTTACAGGGGTGAAACCGGCCACACGATGTGCTTCGGAAAGCCGGGTTGAGCGGTCACTGCGCGAAGCGCCTGGCGATAGACGACGAGCGCTTTGAAAGTGGAAGCATCCAACGTCGTCGGCACGCCCGCGTCTTGCTCGTCACGATGCCGATCGACTAGCCACTGTGTCGCGGCGAGCCGTTCGTCGCGCTGCTCGCGCGCTTGGGCTGCGATGACTTCCATATCCTCCACGTAACTCGCAATTGGACCGAACTCGCCCGCGACCAATCGGGCGAATAACGCCCGACCGTGCGCTTCAACATCAGTGGGCATAGCAAAGAAGACCTGTGGTTCCGTGATGCCCATCGGATGATTGGGGAACGTCACAGTGCAGCGGATGCATTGCTTTTGTTCGGGATCCATCCATTGAGGGTTCGTGACGGTGCCGATCTCATACGGATCGCGGATCACTGGCGCATCGTGCAATATCGCGCTGGTGCTGCGAGCTGAATGCGCGGCATGACGGTTGGCATTGGTGTCGAAAAGGATTGGAATTTTCATGATTAGCTGATGCGTTGCCAAAGGTAGACATACAGCGAATGGTTGCCACCGACCTTGCACTGATCCTGCTGACGCCAGTTCCCCGAGTACGCGGCAAAGCCGTCATCAGAGGGTTGAGTCGGCGAGATATAGCCGGGACGCGAGGTGCGAAGGCAAAACGAGCCGACGCCGCCTGGATCAAGGATCGTGCGGGGCGCAGCCCAGTTGCCGAAATTAGTGTGCGTAAGGATCGCGCCGATGTAGCTGGTGTCGACATACATGTCGACATTGGCGCCCCAGTTAAGCGTTACCTTGTGGGCGGTATCACTCACGACATAGCCATACCCGCCGTTGCCATTTCGGATCGGCGCGCGTGCGTTGATGCCGTTATCACGCGCAGCGAATTGAGTGTTCAGCCAGTTGGATAGCCATCCACCCCAAACACCGCCGGAGAGGTTGCCGTCGCTGGCAAGAGAGGCGTGCCCACCGCCTGCGTAGACATAGCCCAAAGACACAAGATCAGCGCCTTGCACACGCTGATTCGAATACAGTGGCCCGTTGATCGAGCCTCCGTTCGTCGTCAAGGGATTGGGCAGATTGCCAGTGTCCCAGGGCGTGACACCCGCCCATGTCGGGCGCGCGCGCGGCAAAGACAGCACGCCGCTGTCGGACAAGGTCGCGTTAATCGCGCGATTCGCGCTATCGACGAATTCGAGTTGCCGTTGCGTCGCGTTCGAACGTACAAAAGGCGAGAAGCCGTTCGCATCGAATAAGAGCGCCGGACTATAGGGAGAGCCCGCAGACTTCAGACGAACATCGCCGCCTACCGGTCCGCCCGTGGTCGAATATTTGCCGTCTAGCGCGGCCTGCAACCCGTCGATCTCGAGAATTGCGTGGTGGTGCCCACGATTGGATTTGTCAACGATGGCGTGACCGATCGCCGCTTGAACACCGGCCGGTGTCGCCGCGCGGCGAGTATCCGTGCCCGCGACGGTCTCAGCACTGGTGGCAAGCTCTACCACGCCTTGCCGTTCCGTGGTGGCCGGCGGATTGAGGAAGGATGTCTCACCAAAGACCAACTGCGTAGCATCGATCGCCGCGAACTGCATGTCACACGAGAGCAACAGCAAGGCGGCGGGCGACTTCTCCATGATCGGCGTGTCTTGCCCGTACACAGCTAGCAGCGTGCCGTCTTCCAGATACAGCCCGAATCCGTAAAGCGAATATTGATCTTCGCTATCGTCCGTGAGCGTCGCGTGAATCGTGTCGGGGGCCACGTTCGTGCCGCCGAAGGTGGTGATGCGCTTGCGCTCGTTCGGCAGCGCCTTGAGCGCCTTGCTCGACTCGAACGCTGCGGTCGCAAGACCGATTTCGACGATCTTGTGTGCATTCGTACCGTCCTTGTTCGGCGCGACAAGCGCCGCGCGGCCAGCATCGGTTAGGGTGAGAAGGTTTGCCATCGTCTGCTAGTCGATTCGTTATTCACACAAATTGAGTCGGCGGTACACTGCCACGCGCGCCGAAGCGCCGATCGGTTGCTGAACCTGATTCGAAAATCCCTGCTTGAACGTGTAGTGCGCTCGCAGGGGCTTGGTGCGGTCGATCTCTGCACGGATGTCGGCTACATACTCGGCGGTCGGCACCTTGCCCTCATGACCGCTGACGGTCATCAGGATTTCGAACGTCCCTGGCCTGCCCACCGGCTGGAGCTCGAACCACTCGCGCAGGATGAGGTTGCCACCGAAGGCTGCGACCACCTCGCGCACCGCGGCTGCCGTGCCCTTGCGACGCGCTACGGGTATAGCCTGCTTCACACGCGCGCGCTTCACGTGTTCGGGCCAATACGCTTTCCACGTATCAACGCCCAACTGCCACGCGAGCCACGGCAGGAGATCGAGACGAATCGCATCAGGATCGATGAGCGTGGCAAGCGGCGTCGGAATGTCGTCAATAGATGCGCTCGTATCGGCAAACCGGCGTTCGAGCCGAGTCGCATTGGGCGGAAGCAATCTATTCAAGGCTGTACACCCCGTCGTCGATCAGTTCGATGCTGGTGCAATAAGGCGCTTGCGTCTTGGACGCTTTGATACTTTGGAGCGGCTGCTCAAGCACGACCTTCTGAACGCCCGGTGCGCGTGCGGCCGCATAGATTCCATCGAGCGTGACTTCCATCCCAAGCCGGTGCATCTGCTCGGCGTAGCCTTTCATGGCTTTGTTGGCCTCTTCAAGCGCGACCGCGCGATCGGGGCCGGAGAAGAAGGTCAACCTCGCGCGCACCTCATATTTGATGACTTCAGCTGACTTGACCGTGACCTTATCGGTGAGCGGTCGCACGTCGCTCGCACTCAACGCGGAGACGACGGCATCAATCAAGCTCGCTTCGGCCGCGCCATCATCCAAGCGAGACAGGATCGTGACGAGCACCTCACACGGCGCGGGACTGATAGCGGTCGCGTCGAGCACATGAGCGTGCGCGTTGCGCGCAAGCGAGATATAAGCGCCTTCGGGACCTGCCACGGAGAAACGCTGTGGCGCGAGCTGCACCCGCGCACGCAGATCGGCATTGCCCTCCATCTTGGCCTTCGTCCCTTTCTCGGGGTCCGCAGGCGTGATCGTCTGCCGTTTAATGCCGACGAGCGCGGCCAGATGATCCAGGTCTGCATCGATCGCATACGCGAGCATGATTCGGCGCGCGGCATCATTTACGCGCTGGCGCAGCGTCATCTCTCGATAGGCCAGCAGTTGCAATAAGCGCACGATGGGCTCGGACTCGAGTTTGAGTGTCTCCGAAATTTCCGCCTGCTCCTCCTTGGCATGCAGCGCCACAAACTTTGCCTTCAAGGTGGACAGCAAGGTTTCGAAATCGATCGTCTCGATAATGTCTGGCGACGGCAGCTTGGAGAGATCGATAGGGGTCGCGCTCATATCGTTCTTCCACTCAAGACGTCAACGCGCGCACGCACGGGCGTGCCGCTCACACGGGTCCAGCCCTCGATTTCAAGGTAAAGCAGCCCTTGCGCCGCCTCATCGACGACAAGCAGCACACGGGTCAACGTCAGACGCGGCTCCCAGCGCATTAGCGCAGTCGCAACGGCCGCGTACAGGCGAGTTCGCATCGCGCCGTTGGCCGGTGCGTCGATCAGATCGGTCAATTCGGAGCCGAAGTCGCGACGCTTGATGCACGAGGCAAGCGGCGTCGAAACGATCTTGCCGATCGACTGGTAGAGATGATCGAGGCCGGAGATCCAACGGCCGTTGAGTGCGTTCATGCCTCTCATACGGCTTTTCTCCGGCGATTGATCCGTCGGCGTAATGCCGACTTGCAGACCCTTGCACCAGCGGCCGCATTCATACCTCTGAAACTCGCGCCTTTGATCGGCTTACTCGTGGGTGCAGTGGAGCCTTGAGCACGGTGCAAGTGGCCCTCCACACTCACTCCGGCCGCCGTCACGTCCTTCGAGAAGTGAGCGCCGCCATCAATGCGCATCGCGTGGCCACCGCTCCCGCCCCCGCCCTGTCCGCTCATACCGGACTGGAATGCAAATGCGCCTACGACCGTCATTGATCTGCTGACCACGACTTCGCCGTCGAGCAAAATGTGCTTCGCTTCCAGCGTCGCATCATCGCTGCGAACGATGACCGCTTTGCTTTCGACGACGACGGCGCCAGGCGCGCTCAGGTTCACCGACGCGCCGTCCGGAAGACGGACTGAGAGTGAATGCTTGGCGTGGTCGTATTGCACGAGCGCGCCATCGGGGTAGGCGATCGCGTGAACGTCGGGACTGCGACTCGGCGGCGTCACCGAATCACAAAAAACGCCGCCCCAAGCCACACCTTGCGCAAGATCGCCCATTGGACAGAGCAGAATCACTTGCTCGCCCACGCTCGGCGGATTCCAGACACGGGTCTTTCCGGCTCTCAACGTGGCGAACGGCAACCAGTTCGTCGTCAAGCCCGGTGCATGCTCATCTTCGGCGTCGCCCACCGACACCCGCACGCTGGGCGGGTTCGTCGAGAGGTCAACCTCGGACACTAATCCTCTGCGGATCAGGTTGATGAGAAGGCGGCGAAATTCATTGGCGTGCATGTCGCCAATCTTGCCAAGCAGGCGCGCGCGAGGCGAACAATTGCTTGCGTTAAACTCCGGATCACGCAAAGCCGTGCGGCGCGTGTGGGGGTCTATTGGGCGAGGTGCTTGAGCAGCATGTCTTGTATAAGCTCGCGTTCGTTGTGAGTGAAACCAAGGAGCGCGCGTGCGGGGTAGCGATACTCTCGACCACCGGGCGCGACACGATCCGTTTCGCCGAATTGATGTACGCGCGCGATGCGTGCTACACGACCGATGAAGCCAATGGCAAGCCCGTTCGCATCCGCTTCAATGCGCATATAACGCGCAGTGCGAAGCTTGGGGAACATCGCTGAGCGCTTGATTCGCCCTCGCTTGCCGCGCAAATTCTTTGTGTCGGAAATCGAGCGCGGTTTGCGCGGTTCGTAAGCACTGCCGTCGGGGTTGCGTTGTGCGGCGATTCGAGCCTGCTGACTACGGCGCAGTTCGCGAGCGATATCGCGCATCGCCGCGCGCCGCGTAGCGGGTCCAAGCTTGGCAAGCAGAGCGCCGGCCCACGTCTCCAGGCTATCGAGTTGAGATTGTGAGTCCATCGTCTGCTAACCATTCAAACAGCAACGTGCTCGCCCCAGGCATCGTCGACATTGAGGCGCTTGCTGAAAAGCTTTTCTCCCAAGCGCAACAGATAGTGCATAAGCGGCCACTTCTGGCGGCGTCTCGCTCAGTAACCTTAGCCACTCACCGTATGCGCTGATATCGCCTACATAACCCACAGCTTGGCGACGGATCAGATTTGCGATCGCATCGCTTTGTTCCACGCGACTCATTGAGGTATTTGAGGACATGACTTGCTCCAACATCGAATGTTTCAACGAAACGAGCGGACGGATTCAATTCAGCTTTCCCAGGGCTGCTGGTCGGATTGAGAATCATCGACATGGGTCACTGTTCGCTCGCCGTTCTCAACCGTCACGACGACGCTTTCGGTGAGTTGCAGCTTGATCGACACATCCGCGGTGCTGTTGCCAAGAATGTCGATCTCATAGGTGATGCCACTATCACGCTGACCCCAATTGGTCACGAGATCGGATTGATGTGTGCGGACCCAATCGACCACCGCGATGAAGATGTCGTCCGCCTCGCCCGCGTAGTCGAGCACCAGTATATTGAGTACGTAACGATATTCGAACGAGCTCGATTTTGCGCCGGTCGCGGCGATCGATCCTTGATCAATAAATACCGTCAGCTTGTCTGGGTTTTCGGCAAGCGTCGGAATAGCGGCTGCGAGCGCCCCGCGCAAACTGCCAGGTTTAATCATGCTTTGCATCCTTGCTCTGCGCGGCGTTCCGCGTCTGCGCGCGAGCCTGACACTCGACGATCAGATCGACTTTCGCGGCGCACGTGGCCCACGCGCCCTTGGCTGTTGTCAGTGCTTCCTGTAACTCGCCGTTAGTGCGTGGTGACATCGCCGGTAGACCGCACGGCGTGACCGTCTGGCACTGCTGCACTAAAATCTGCGGAGCCCGTGTAGGCTGGATTGGCTGACAAGCGCATAACGTCATCAGGCAAAGCAGTGTCGGCCCAAGCGTGAACGGTCGGACTGTCATGGATGGCTTCCCTCATCGCTTGGCGTTGCATCGATACAGTCTTCTCGGCAGCGGCCGTCGCCCTATCGAGCTGCGCTTGCTGCCGCGCTTTTTCGAGAGCGTCGCGCTGCAGATTGCGAATGGTCTGATCTCGATCTGCAACGTGCTGACTCGCGACGCGCAACCGCTCGGTCTCGGCTCTCAGGTCTGCACGCAACGCGCGTACATACAGCGAGCCGCTGACCGACGCTGCAAAGAGCAGTGCGCAGACGGCAAGCTTGTATTCGACTGCAAGCAGATTCATGCGCTCGCGTCTGCCGGCGCGGGCGCGGGCTTAGGCGCAGACGTAGGCGCATAACGCTCATACGCGCGCGCAAGCTTCACGTCATAGAGGTTCGCCTTGTACGCCTTGCCGTTATAACCCTCAGCAAACGCTTCCCAACGGCGCGATTTCAACGCGGCGAGCAGTTTGGCGTCAGCGGCAACGAAACGCACGAATGCATCGAGCTGCTCGCGCTCACTTGCCTCCATGCGAGACACGAACTCTTGCGGGCTCTGATAATCGAGTCGCTTCCAGTGTTCGCCCATCACCTGGAACGCGCCCCAGCTTGTTGCCTCCCATGCGGCGACTGGTGCGAGCATCTGGGCCCAGGAGAGCCGCACATATTCCGCAGATCCGCCTTCATAGCCGCCACGGGTTTCCGACACAATGTTCGGATAGCGAGCCGCGAGTGGCTTGGGGTCGATCCCGTGGGTCACTAACCGCTCCCAAAACACGTGGCGCTCGAACAGAATGACGGGTCGGCCATCAGCAAGGAAGCCTTCACCGCGAGATTCGACCTCATTTACTGCACGCACGCACTCGACGGGAACATCGAGTGAGGCGGCCGCTTTGACGATATCTGCATCAGCGAGATGCTTGGTATCTCGCTTTCCGGTGGCAAGCGTGAGCATGGTCTTTGGCCCCGCAATGCCGTCAACCACGAGACCCGCGTCGGCTTGTACCTTTTTGACGGCAGTCTCGGTAGACTCATCAAATACATGCGTCACCGCGAGCTCGAAACCCGCGCGAAGCAATCGGTGCTGCAAAAGCGCCACCTCATCGCCCATCGAGCCAAATCGAAGGATCCTCATTGTTCGCCACTCCATAAAAGGCGCGCCACGTTGCCGCGCGCGCAGAACACAAAAAACGCGAGCAAAACTGACCGCGCGGCTTCGAGGAAGTCCACGTGTCGGGGATGCAGCGCCAGCTCGATTGCGGAACATCCAAGTACGCTCGCGAGCGACCAGGCGAGCCATGAGACGTGAGCTCGGTGCCGAGCGCCGTTGCGCCGGAAGAACACGATGCGCAGCGCCGCCACGACGTGCGCCATCAAAGCGATGCTGGCAAAAGAGAGGTTCATGTCACTTGCCCCGCTTTAGGAGCGCGAGCAGATCCGCGCTCTTGACCCGCTCGATAAGCTGCAGCGTCACGGTGATCACAAGCGAAGCCGCGAAGAAAGCGGCGACGCCGCTTGATCGCACCGGCGTCGAATGGATGATTTCCGGAGCTGCCATATAGCCCATGACGAGCGAGATGATCATGTAGGCCGCGCGCTGGACGATGCCGATGTTTTTCGATGTCACGACGACGAGCGCTGCACCCGCAAAGGCGCCGATCAGCGCATTGCCGTCGATCCCAGGGGTGAGGCTGGCAAGCCCGATCGCGGCAGACAGCGCCATAGCAGTGGTAGTGTTGGGCTCGGCCATGGGCCAGTTCCTCAATCAATCGAACAATTGCAATAACGGCGTCGTGCTAGCGACTTCACCGAGTTCTGGCGTGTTCACCAGCGTGCCAAGAGGAAGCATCAGGCCCAGATCGGCGAGACCTGGGTTCGCTTCGAGCACCGCCTCGACCGTGCCGTCCGTGCGACCATAAAATCGCCAACACAACAAATCGACGGTTTCGCCTTGCTGTGAGCGCACCTTCATCAAATCAACTCCACGGTCGTACGCGAGAGCCCTCGGAGATCGCTCAGTGCCCATCGGACATTGCGTCGCGCATTGCAAATCGTCTGTTCGAGATCCTCAGCCTTCTGCCCGCCGGACTTGGTCGTATCCCAGTCCCGATACCGCTCGGTGATATCCGCGTGCGCAAGATTGAACACGGCGCGACGATAGCGAATGATCTGAACGCTCTGGCCGTCGATGCATGCCGTCGGAATGTCGGCAAGCGTCGAATGTCCGGCTGCGATTTGTAGAGCACGCCAGGCGTGCAGTTCGTTGTTCACGCTGTCGATTGCGTCAAGGGTGGCTTCACGCAAACGCTCATGGGTGACCGTACCATCAATGCGCATCGTCGCACGCAGCTCAGTGAGTGAGATGTCGGGAAAAAAGCCGTCGTTTCGGATCAGCTCGTTGTCGGTAGCAGATGGGTCTAATGTCGGAGTCGCAATGAAACTGCTCATGACCGTTCCTCGAAAGGTGGCGGTGGACCAGCGCTCGCCCTACCACCGTCAGGTGTGGGGTGAACGCCGGTGCCGCCAGGCCGGTTGGGGCTCGTTATAGGCAGGTTGCACCAACTGGCTTAACCTGCGTTATCTACCAACTTGGTCAGCCGATCGATGTCTTTCTTCGCGCCCACGCGGTCGTTCAGCGATACTGCGCGGCGCAGATAGTCCAACGCCCGCGAGGCGTCAACATGTTCGATCGCATAGCCGAGCGCTTTATAAAGTTTGGCGCGCACTTGATCGTGCATATCGGCATCGGCCGTCAGCTCGTCGACGCGTTCAAGAAACCGGGCGGCGAATGACTGTTCGTCCATAAATGCAGAAAGCGCGGCATCGGCGAATTGTTCGGCGAGTAAAGATGCAAGTGAGCGCTCGAAGTAGTCGGGCAGGGCAAGGCCGTGCTCGATTGCGTAGGAAGCGATCGCAAGCGCACCTTCATAGTCGCCCACATCGATACGCCAGATCATGACCGTCACGAGCACGTCGTCCTGCGCCCCACGGCCGGCTTCCAAGACGCCTGCCACGTAGTCGTCGTATTCCGGCAGGAGCTTGCGTTTCACCTCGATCTTTCGAACGACCGACTGCACGCTCTTGAGCGCGCGACGATCAGTCGCGAGCTTGACGAGCATGAGTTCGTAAGGCGTCGCACCCGCCATGGTCTGACCGGGAGCCATAGCGGCGGCCGCACGCGCCGCTGTCGCACGTGCGAAATGCGAGCGGGCAGGCGTGTTGATCGTCATGCCGACACCAACTCGATGTTTTCGGCCACACATCCACAGCCGAAGTCTTCAACGACGTAGGCGTCGTTGGACGATTCGTAATTTTCAATCTGGTCGCGCTTCGGGTTATCGATAAGCGTACGTCGCCGCGCGCCTTCCTGATAATAGATCGACAGATTGTCGAGCTTCGTGACCATCAACGCATGTTTCGGGAAGAACGGCACGCGCACAGCCTGCAGATTACCGATACGCTTTTGGCTCACGATAATGTCGGCCGCGAGCTGTTCGGTGGGTGGCTGTGTCGCATTGACGATAGGAAAGTACTTGTCGTGCAGGAGCTCGCGCCCGCAGATGACGACCAGCTCGGTATCTTCCTGAAACCACGGATCGAGCATCGAATCGACGAGGTCCATGACCAGCGCGTCGAGGTTGGCGTAATCGCCCCCTTTACCGACATGCACCTTGCCCTTTTCCTTGCCTCCATCGAGCACGCGGTGGTTCGCATGCCGGCGATAATGTTCCAGCCAACCAATGTTGACGTCTTGCAGCAGCGGATACTTGCTTTTGTCGGTCATCGGGTCAGCCTTGACGCCGTTCCAGCCGATCGCAATCCGATCGAGCGCGCACTGTTTCACTATCACATTGCGGATGCGTTGCTGGAAGTCCGGAAATTTCGCCCACGCGTCGAGTTTTCGATACGGAATCGCCGTGTCGTAGTCGGTCTTCTCGCAGCGATACCGATTGCTGTCGAGTGCAGTCGGATCGACCGGCTTACGATCGGCCTTGGTGGTATCCGTGCGGCTCGCGATCGGCCCCGACACTGACAAGCCAAGCTTCTCACCTTCGAGCTCCGTCACCGGCAGGATATTGATGCGCGAAAGAAACGCGCTCGATTCCTGCATCTTTGTTTCGAGCTTTTGCTGAATGGTCGGCTCAACAGTGAACTTCGTCGACACGTCGGCCGTATCGTTCAGTTTCGCGATCTGAGCGGCGTATGCGCTATAGGCCAGGCGCGTTGTTTTTTTCATGAGGTTATTCTCTCCGGGGTGGCGAGGTGGCTTTAGCAGTCGGTCAGCACTTCGCCGGTCGAGCCGGTTGAAAGCGGACGACGAGGCGCGCCGTTGTCGGCGGTGGAAAGCGTTTCAGTCAGCTGCTCAACCGACGCGATGGCTTCATCGGCGCGCTGTCTGGCATCATTCGCGCTCTGTTGTGCGAGCTCGAGCGAACGCCGCAAGGAGTCGATCTCCTGGCTTTGCTGACCGGCGAAATTCGCGATCTCTTCAACAGCCCGGCGCACGTCCCCATTGCGTTCGTCGTCGGCGATACGGTTGCGGGCGAACATGGCCTTGACGATCGACAGCAGACTTGTCGGTGTAGAAGCCTCCTCGATCTCGATAGACGTTTCGCATGGCGCTGAGAAGAGGTTGCTTGAGCGACGCGCCGCGAACTGCAACGATTCGGTTCCGAGGCTCGCAGGCGAATCGGTCGCCGCAACGCCCACAAGGTAGGCTTCATCGAGGTCCGCAAACGACGGATTAACTTCGATGGACGTGTAGATCTTCTGTCGCTTCTTCGTGAGTGAGATGAGCTCATCGGTCGGATTGATCTGCGCATACAACGCCATCTTTCCTTTGAGCGGTCCCTCTTCAATCTCTTTGGTGCTCAGCGCGATCACATCGCCATATGAGCCAAACGGATTGGTCGCCGACATCGGCGCAAAACCCTTGACGTGCTCCACGTTGATGCGCGCGCCAAACAGCGCCGGATCATAGTGCTTTGCCATCTGCACAAGCCATTCACGCTTGATTTCGCGACCGTCAACGGTCGCGCCTTCGACGGCGACGCGAAAGAATTTCGTTTTGCTGGATGCCATGGATAGAGTCGAACCTTGCTGGTGTGAGCGTGGTCCTCATGTTCGATGCGCGTGCGTCAAAGGGCAACGATTGGCCTGCGTCGAAATCCAAAGCACGCAATGCATCAAGTGCTCGCGCGCGCGCGAGACCGTACGCTTCATCCATGTCTGTTCCAGCTACTTCCACGAACAGCGCGAGCGATGCACGCCGCGCCGCGCGCGCCCTTTATTGGCAGGGATGGCGCATTTCATCCATTGCACGACATTTCTCGTTGAACACTTCGACTGTCGCATCGTGGTGCCGACGCGAGAACTGGAAGGAAGCAACGCCGCTGGAACGCATTGAGAGCGCCGCCGAAACACGTCTCACCATGCTGATTGCGAAGGAGAGGAAGGACGGCGCGGACTATAAGGAGATCGACCTGCTCGGCCGCCAGATCGAGCGGCTCGCGCGTGTGCAGAAATACGGGGAGACGGGGAAGGAAGGCGACCTGAACCCAAACATTGCCGCGCGCAATGCCGGGCCGAAGCGCAAGCCGCCGCGCAACCAAATCAGCGAGAAACAGGAAGAGCGGATCGTGAAGGCGTTCCGCGAATCGTTGTTCGACTATCAGAAGGTCTGGTATCGCAACGGCGATCAGCAGACGCGCAATATCCTGAAGTCACGGCAGATCGGCGCGACATGGTATTTCGCCCGCGAGGCGTTCGTCGACGCGCTCGATACCGGTCGCAACCAGATTTTTCTGTCGGCCAGTAAAGCACAGGCGCATGTCTTCAAACAGTACATCGTGCAGTTCGCGCGTGACGCGGCCGACGTGGAGTTGACGGGCGATCCGGTCATTCTGCCGAACGGCGCGACGCTGTATTTCCTGGGGACAAACTCGCGCACCGCGCAGTCGTATCACGGCAACTTGTATTTCGACGAATATTTCTGGGTGCCGAAGTTCCGCGAGCTGAATACCGTGGCGTCCGGCATGGCGATGCACAAGCGGTGGCGGTTGACCTATTTCAGCACGCCATCGAGTACGACCCATGAAGCCTACGCGTTCTGGAGCGGCGCCGATGTGAATCGTGGGCGCGCGCCAGGCGATCGTATTCAGATCGACGTGAGCCACGAAGCGCTCGCGCGAGGCATGCTGGGCGAGGACGAGCAGTGGCGTCAGATCGTTACCCTACTCGATGCGATCGAGGGCGGCTGCGACCTGTTCGATCTGGAGAGACTGCGGCGTCGGTACAGCGCAGAGGCTTTCGCTAACCTGCTGATGTGCCAGTTCATCGACGATTCGGTGTCGGTGTTCAAGCTGGCCGAACTGCAGCGCTGCATGGTCGACT
Organism: Caballeronia sp. GAFFF2; assembly: GCF_023631485.1. NCBI lineage: Bacteria > Pseudomonadati > Pseudomonadota > Betaproteobacteria > Burkholderiales > Burkholderiaceae > Caballeronia > Caballeronia sp. GAFFF2. The sequence goes on from NZ_JALQDA010000023.1 coordinate 168,704, forward strand.
CGTGGGAGGAATGGGCCGACGACTTCTCGCCGCTACTGCTGCGTCCGTTCGGCTACCGCGAGGTGTGGGTTGGGTACGATCCGGCGCTGACTGGCGACTCGGCCGGTCTCGTCGTCGTGGCGCCACCGCGTGTCGAGGGTGGGACGTTCCGCGTGCTCGAACGTCACCAGTTCCGCGGCAACGACTTCGAGGAACAGGCTTCGGCGATCGAGCAGATCACGCAGCGCTACAACGTCGGTTATATCGCGATCGACACGACAGGCATGGGGCAGGGCGTCTATCAGCTCGTGCGCAAGTTCTATCCGGCGGTCGTTGCCTTGAATTACTCGCCCGAGGTGAAAACCCGCCTCGTGCTGAAGGGGCAATCCGTTATCCGCAACGGCCGCCTGCAATTCGACGCGGGATGGACCGACCTGGCCGCCGCGTTCATGGGAATCAAACAGACCATGACGGCAAGCGGCCGCCACGCAACATACTCTGCCGACCGCAACGAAGAGACGGGCCACGCCGACTTGGCGTGGGCTTGTCTGCACGCAATCGACCGCGAGCCGCTCGCTGGTGGCGACCTCAATTCTTCATCTTTCACGGAGTTCTATTCATGAGCAAGCGCCGATCGCGCGCGGCGCGCACGTTCGCGGCCGCGTCGGATTTGGGCGCCGCCGGCGCTGCGCCGGCGCGTGCCGAAGTCTTCACCTTCGACGACCCCACGCCGGTCATGAACCGGGCCGAGATTCTCGATTACGTCGAATGCTGGTCGAACGGCGATTGGTTCGAGCCGCCCGTCAGCTTTGCCGGCCTGGCAAAGTCGTTCCGCGCAAGCACGCACCACAGCTCCGCGCTGTACTTCAAGGCGAACGTGCTGGCGTCGACGTTCCGGCCGCATAGGCGGCTGTCGCGGCATGCGTTCGAGCGGTGGGCGCTCGACTTCCTGACGTTCGGCAACGGCTACCTGGAACGCCGCCGCAATCAGCTCGGCGAAACGCTGCGGCTCGAACCCGCCCTGGCGAAATACACACGGCGCAGGGCAGATTTCAGCGGCTTCGTGTACGTGAACGGCTGGCAGGATTGGCACGAGTTTGAGCCGGGCAGCGTGTTCCAGCTCATGCGGCCTGACATCAACCAGGAGGTGTACGGCCTGCCCGAATATCTCAGTTCGCTTCACTCGGCCTGGCTGAACGAGTCGTCGACGCTGTTCCGGCGGAAGTATTACGAAAACGGCAGCCATGCGGGCTTCATCCTGTACATGACGGATGCAGCGCAGAAGCAGGAGGATGTCGACAACATGCGCACGGCGCTGAAGAACGCGAAGGGACCGGGCAATTTCCGCAACGTGTTCATGTACGCACCGGGCGGGAAGAAGGACGGCATCCAACTCATTCCCGTGTCCGAGGTTGCGGCTAAGGACGAATTCTTCAATATCAAGAACGTGACGCGCGACGACCTGCTAGCCGCGCATCGCGTGCCGCCGCAACTGCTCGGTATCGTACCCAGCAACTCAGGTGGGTTCGGCACGCCGGACACGGCCGCGCGCGTGTTCGGTCGGAACGAAATCAAACCGCTGCAGGCCCGCTTCGCCGAGCTGAACGACTGGCTCGGTGAAGAGGTTGTGTCGTTCGACGATTACGAGATTCCGCCTGCGCTAGTCGCCGAGAAGGCATAACGCACTAACTGGCATTACCACGTTCAATTGTCAGGAGAATTATACAATGCGAGTCCATAAGTAATAGGAGGGTTCGCCTGAGCAATTTAAGGAGATGTGCGCTGCATCGCGACGCGTCGGGATCGGATCCACGCCTGCTTTCGGACGATGCACACTCAGGCCCGTGCTTTTCGCGACGGGTTGACGCGGTGATCGTGGTGACGTGACGCGGTGAGGTTGCCGACCACGCCGATGCGTATGCGGCGATCACCAAGGCGCGTTCGATCCGCTAGCGACCTAACGCACCAGGTCATGCGACGTCATGCGGCAGGGCCGCGCACCGGGCAACCGGGCGCGGCTTTTTTTGCGTCTGGTGCCGGCGAGGTTAAAGACGCTATGGCAGGTTGGCTGGCGCGAGGCGTACGAGCAGGGTGCAGTGAAGAAAGAGCCGCAGCGAGGCTGTCGCGTGCCCATACGGGGTTTCTGCTTGGATGGGAATAGAAGAGATGCGCGCCCGTGCCGGCCGCTGCGCGGTCCCCTCCCCGCCTGCGGGCTTCGCTTAACAGGGTGGTTTTAATGCACCCGACTACTAGGCTCGGCGGCCCTTGTAGTGCCGGGTTCAGGGCGCTTTTGAGCGCGAGGAAATAATGCATTTTGATGCGCACAGATGCAAATTGATACGTCGACACGCGCAGTTGTGACCCCACCCCACCTGTCCGCAAGAACATGCATATATGCACATGCTGCTCAGGGCCGGTCAGCGCGGGCCGCGCGGCGAGCGGCGGGCTGATTCTTCGATGCACTTTTATGCCCCTCGGTTATGCAGGTTCAGCGCTTTTCTAGCTTCCTGTACCCTCTTGGCATTCCAATATCAGTGGAGTGGTTATGACGGGGATGTGCGAGGCGCAAAGCTTGTGTTTCGAACTGGCGAAGGGTTTCCCGGCCGCAGCTGTGGCATTGATTGTCGCGCTTGGTACCGGGGCAATCGCCTGGAGCCAATACAGAGTCGCGAGGGCAAAGCTGAACCTCGATCTGTTCGAAAAGCGATACGAGCTTTTCACGATGGTCTGGGCATTCGTTTCGAACGTCGCCGCACATGGTGCACCCGCCCTGATATCTCCCGAGAAAACAGCGCTGGTGAACTCGATACCAAAAATCGAATTCTTGTTCGGCAGCGCCATCGCAAACTACGTGCAGGACATCAGTTCAAAAGCTGGGACGCTCTGGATGATCGATCAACACAAGCAAGTGAAGATTGACGTCGTGCCCGAAGAGAAGATCGACGAGCACCTCCAATTGCTGGAATGGTTCACAAACGAAGCAATGCAGGGCGTCCGAGAACGGTTCGGCGTGTACCTCAATTTCGAAGCTTGGCGGTGAGGTTGGGGCACCGTCCCGAGGAGCGACGCGGTGTGGCGCCCTGCAGCGAAAAACGGCGCTCACTGAGCGCCGTTCTGGTTTCCACTACGGGGAATGGATAGTTGGGTCTACAGCGTTACGGCTTGCGCCACTTATCCGGCGTGCCTTGAGACGTGTGGCGGACCCGCTCAACGAGCGGATCTTTTCCGTCGTTCAACTCACGGGCCCGCTCGATCGCTTCTTTCTGCGTCGGCAGTACATCGCTCGCGCGCTGCGAATTTGCACGACGTACTGCGTAATCGCCTTGCGCCCGGCGCTCGACGAACAATTTGTCTTTCGACATGTAAGCTCCTTGAGCATCTGCTCAACATCGTCAGAGATAACCCCCGGACGCGTAGGTGCCCTACTCGACCGGGGAATTGATGCATCCCCTATTACTTCACTTTCCGCACCTTGATCGGCCACGCCGAGATGCCGAACTTCCTGGCATCCAGCAGCGCGCCCGACTTAGTGCGGCGGAAGCGGCGGAAGATGATGATGTAGTCATCGTCGTCTTTGCTGGTCATTTCCGTACTCGTCAGAAATGCCTCTCCGAGATGGAACTTTTGCGCTTGCAGCAATCGAATTGGATAACTACAATTCGCGTGCCTTCGACCGAAGCGCAGAAGAGGAAGCCAGAGGCGTTTTGTCTTCCTTTTCACCCGAACGTCATTCGTGCGTCAACACGGATGACGTTTTTTTACACCACGCCAGTGCGACGGAGCCGACTTAGGCGAATCCGGGCTGCCTCCATCGATACTCCGAACCGACTAATCAGCAGTTCCTCTGTCCGCAGGCTGTAGCGGACAATCTCGTCAAGCGGCATCAGGAACTCCGCCGCGAACTGGTTCGCCTGCCACTCGGAATCCTCATACGTCTTGATCTCTTTGCCGGACACCTCGCGATTGAGCGTCCGCCGATGCCCGAGCAGCGCATGCCCCATCTCGTGGAAGACAGTGAAGACCGCGCGAGCGTCGCCTGCACATGCGCCTCTATAAATCCGATCAGTCAAATAAAGGGTCAGGCTTTCCGGAACCCAACATGCGAGGACGCCGCGCGGCAGAACTCCCACGTCCTCCACCACATCGACCGTAATCGAGTAGGTGATCAGTTGCTCAAGGAACCGGCCCATGTTCGCCGGCCAACGAAAGTTGAGTGCCGCCCGGGAACGCGTCGCTATATCCCTAATGTCTGCGATGCTTCGGGCTGCCACCCGAAAGCCTTGTAACGGACCATGGCCGAACATTATTTCCCTCCGATCTTCATGAGCAGGGATTTAAGTTGTTCAATATCCACGGGGTCCACATCGCTCAACGAAGCGCGTGCGAAGCCCGCGACCATCATTTGATGTTCGTGCGTGAGGCCTTCCAACGAAACAGATGCGTTTGACACATCCGCCAGCGGTTGCAACGGCTCCAGCCGGACACCCTTTTCTTCAAAGTACTGCTCCGCCTTTGCGACTACCTCGGACGGAATCTTCTTCCGGCCCGTTTCCATAGCGCTCAGATACGCTGCAGTGAATCCCAAAGTGGTTGCCATTTCGGAAAGCGTGACATCTGCATCCAGCCGAGCCTTCCTGACGGCTTTGCCGAACGGTGTGATCGCCATATCTTTCTCCAGTTTCGCTAACGACGTTATCCATATTGTGCGCAAATATTAACCGATTCGGTTAATATTTGCAACTCGCTGTGGCAAGAAAAAGTTCGAATTGGTTGACGGTGGACATCAAGGAGCGCGTGCCGGGTTTGTTCGGTGTGGAGACGTCCGTTGTGCTGGCGGGGAATGATCTGGAACCAGTGCAGCTAGATTGCAGCTAGGACGAGATGGATTGGCTTTGGTCGGCCTTGTGTAGCCTCGGTTTTGCGTTTGCGAGTTGCGTAAGGCTTTGATTTAAAAGGATAGCTTACGCGCTGGTAAAACTCCGAAGGCAGGGGTTGCTGGTTCGATCCCAGCCGGGCGCACCACGTAGTTCTCGGCAATGCCGTTCAGATCAACTCGACGCCCGCTTCCGTGACGACCTTCCAGTCGAATTCATCATGCCCGCAAATCTGCTCCATCGCGCTCGAGAATTCGCCCACCGTGGCTTGCAGATAACGCAGGTTGTCGCTCCACTCCGGCACCTCGCCCTCCTGCGTCGTCAGCACCACGGTCATATGATTCCTGAGCGGACCTCGCGCATGATGTCGCAAGCTGTCCTGCACCTTCCGCGCATCGCCTTCCGGGTCGAGAATCAACACGGCTGGAATCCGCTCCGGTCCACTTGCCGACGCTCCACCGAGCTTGAGCCCCAGGCCCCGCAAATACACTTCGTGATATTGCGCCAGTTGCGACTGCACTGAACCGCTCTTGTAGACGATGGCTTGCGCCGTACGTGCAAGGCTACGGCGCTGCGCCGGATTGGTGATCAAATTCGCAATCGCAGTGACCCAGGCATCGGCCGATGCCGAATCCACACGCACGCCCGAACAGGCATCGCGCACCAGGTCGCTGTATGCGGGATGCTCGCTGCCGAGCGTCGCCACGCCGGCCGCCGCGTATTCGAGCCATTCCGTCCGCGCTTCGCCATTGTCGACTTCCGACGCGGCACGCGGCATGAGGCCGATATCGAGTTCGAGTTGCCGGAAGACTTTCGCGTGCTCCTCGTAGGTTTCGGCTACGCCAATCAGGGTGACATCCGGCTGTCCCATCCAGTTCGGCGGAGGCGGCGCGCCGACGAAAACGAATTGCACGTCGCCAGCGAAGCGCGCGCGAAGCGCCATGAGCGCCGGTTCGATGACTGCGAAATTGCACGGCTTCGTCGCCGAACCCATGATGCCGATGCGTACCTCGTCCTCGTTCATTCTGACCGGACTGTAGAAGCGGTCGAAGTCCACGCCCGTCGGCAACACGTGAATGTTGCCATTCCACGGACGCATCGCCTCCGCTAGCGCCGGCGTCGTGACGATCAGCGCGTTCGCACGGCGCATGACGTACTCGACCTTCTCGCCCGCGCGCCGGCTCAAGAAGTGCAGCGGATGGGTCTCGGGAAGGTCGTGATACGGCTCGTTGGTCTCGTAGATCACCGGCTTGCCGAGCCCGAAGATCGCTTCGAGTTGCTCGGGCGTGGCGGCCATCGGAAAGCGCCGCTGCATCAAAACGATGTCGGCCGACGCAATCTTCTCCTCGGTGTTCTGGATCGGCCAGATCAGTTCCCAATGGTCGGCCAGGAGTTCGAACGGCTTCTTGACGCGCGATGTCGACCAGCGGTGCGCGACCGGCTCGGTCGTCAGTGCCGCGATCCGCCGTTTCGGGGTCTTCGGCACATTCGACGAAGCAACCCGCAGTTCGGCCGGGCGCCGAAGCGCTTTTCGCGCCGCATCCTGAGTCTTTTCCAGAAACACGGGCAGGTCCGCCCGGAACACGTTGCCGAGCGCCACCAGGGTCGGATATATCGTGTCCACGGTCGCCAGGGCGCGCGCGTAGCCATTCTTCTCGTTCGCCATGGCCGCCCCGTTGACGCCGAAGGCGAACTGATCCGGCACGGCCTTCAACCCGCCCTCGGGCAGGTAGATGACAGGGCAGCCGCACGCCATGGCTTCGTTACAGACAGACGACTGCTCGTAGGAGTAAAGCACCCGGCCGCCTTGCAGCTTCTTCGCGAGTTCGGGAAGCGTCACGGGGTTCGCCATCGACAGTAGTTCGGTGCCGGGCGGGAAAAGCGAAAAGTCGATCTTGTCGAGCGGATGCCGGTAATGGAAGACGAACGTCCGGTCCTTCTTGACCGTGGGATCGGGCTTGAACAGCTCCGTATCGATGACGGGCAGGAACAGAAAATCGACGTCCTTCTTGTTCGCGCTACCGAGGAAGTTCTCCGAAAAATAGAAGACCAGATCGTCCTTGCCCTCGTTGAGCGGCTTTCCCGACAGGAACCCGATGTGGTTGAGGATATAGCGTACGCATACATCGGCATTCATCGGGTTGCCCGACACGATCTCCGGATAAACGACGATCGGCATGCGGCCCTCCAACCTGTGTCGGGCCTGCACCTCGAATGTGGCGAGCGGCGTGTCGAACCGTGGATTGACGACATCGGTCGCGGAGATATAGGCGTCGTATCCCTCGCGATTGAGCAGGTGACAGAGCGTGTGCATCACGACGATCCCGGCCGATGACTCCCGGTAAGCCGGCGCATAGATGTAGTACGGATGCCCCTTGCGTGAAGCTCTGGTGCTGACGATGTTCATGTGGCACTACCCTGCGGTCTGGTTGCTGGCTTTCGGCCGGTTCGACGAATGGATGAGGAGCGCCGGCACTTCGCGGTCGATCTTCCCGAGCGTGAAGTCTGCGGGCAGACGAGTTCCGTCGATCACGCGAACAGACCGGTTTTGGCACGTTATCTCGCCGCATTGCCTGCGCGGCCTTGACCAGATAATTCATCGGAATCGCCCTGACAGGCCGGCATAGGTGTTTTCGGCTGGCGCGTGGGACGCCGCCAGCCGCGCGGCGACAACATCACCCTCGGAACACGAAAGACATGACAGCCAGCCTGCCTCCCGAATCAGTTTCCGCGCTACCGCTGGAGCGAATGTTCGTCACGCAGCCGCATCTGCCGCCGCTCGCGGAATTTTTGCCCTACCTCGAGCAAATCTGGGAGAGCAAGGTCCTGACCAACGGCGGGCCGTTCCATCAGCGCTTCGAACAGGCGCTCGGCGAACACTTAGGCGTCCGGCATCTTTCGCTGTTCAGCAATGGCACGCTCGGGCTCGTCACGGCGCTGCAGGCGCTGCGCATCACGGGCGAAGTCATCACGACGCCGTACTCGTTCGTGGCGACCGCGCATTCGCTGTTGTGGAACGGCGTCAAACCCGTATTCGTCGATGTCGATCCTGTCACGCTGAATCTCGACCCCGCGAAGATCGAGGCGGCCATAACGCCTCAGACTACGGCGATCCTGCCGGTTCATTGCTACGGCAATCCGTGCGATGTCGATGCAATCCAGCGGATCGCGGACAACTACAACCTGAAGGTCATCTACGACGCCGCCCATGGCTTCGGCGTGCAGACCGAAGCGGGCAGCATCCTGGCGCACGGCGATCTGTCCGTTCTCAGCTTCCACGCGACAAAGGTGTTCAACACTTTTGAAGGCGGCGCAATCGTCTGTCCGGACGCAAAGACCAAGCTGCGTATAGACCAGCTCAAGAACTTCGGTTTCGTCGACGAAACGACGGTGGTGGCGAGCGGCATCAACGCGAAGATGAGCGAGATCAACGCGGCGTTCGGCCTGGTTCAACTCGAACACATAGAAGATGCGCTCGCGCGCCGGCGAGAGATAGACGCGCTGTACCGCGAAATGCTGCGCGATGTGCCGGGTATCCGTTGCCTGCCAAGAGGCTCGCAGACCGTTGCCAACTGCTCGTACTTTCCGATACTCGTCGAAGCCGATTTCTCGCTCACCCGCGATGCGCTCTACGAACATCTGCGCAGTCGGCAGATCTATGCGCGGCGCTATTTTTATCCGCTTATCTCCGATTTCCCGATGTACCGCGGACTTCCCTCGGCGAGCCGCGCGAATCTGCCGGTCGCGGCCAATGCGGCCAGCAAGGTACTGTGTCTGCCGATCTACCCGGCCTTGAGCGACGAGCATGTCGCCTTCGTCGTCGAGACGATCTTGAGCGCTGCAAACGGCCGCTCTCACGACCTGAAATGACCGTCAAATCACCGTCTGTTCGCGCGATGAGGTCGTGCAGCGACATGGCAGAATTTTTCCTGAGATTCGGGCTGCAAGGCGCACGGCGCTAGATGTTCCGCATGACGACGACGCGCGTCAGCCCGACCGCTTTTATCGATGCTTTTTTCAGGACGCAGGCCGCACCATGATGATCAACGTGCTCGAATATTTCGAAGGAGGTGCGCTGGCACGTATGCCGGAAAAGACCGCCATCGTCGATGGCGACAAGCGCTATAACTTTCGCGAGCTCGAAGTTCATGCGAAGGCATTCGCCGCCGCCATTCGCGCGCGTACCGATGCGATCCGCAATCCGATTGCCGTGTTTCTGCCGAAGTGCGCCGAAACCATCTTCGCCGACTTGGGCATCGTCTACACGGGAAACTGCTACGCCAATCTCGACATCAAGCTGCCCGCCATCCGCCTCAAGGCAATTCTCGATAATCTGGACGCACCGCTCATCGTGACGAACGCCGCGCTGGCGTCTTCCTTGAACGCAGTCGGAATCGATGACAAGCGGATTCTCCTTATCGACGACGTGGGGCATACGGACCACGCTTCGTCGAACGTCGAACTGGATTGGTGCCTCGACAATATCATCGACACGGACCCGCTTTGCATCATCCACACGTCGGGTTCCACGGGCGTGCCGAAAGGCGTTGCACTCAATCATCGCGCGACCATCGACTTCATGGACTGGGCATTCGAACGTCTGGCGCTCGATGGCAGCGAGACGATCGGCAGCCTGTCTCCTTTGTATTTCGATATTTACTCGCTCGAACTCTTCCTGTGTCTCGCGAAGGGCGCGACCATCTCGCTGATCCCGGAACAGATCGCGGCTTTCCCGGCTTCGCTTCTCCAGCACCTGATCGATCAGAACATCAGCTTCATTTTCTGGGTGCCCACGATCATGGTGAACATCGCGAATCAGGCGCTGCTCGAACGCTTGCCGCCCGTCGCGCTGAAGAAGATTCTTTTCGCAGGCGAAGTATTCCCCACGCGGCCGCTGAACATCTGGCGCAAGCACTTGCCGCAAGCCATGTTCGTGAATCTGTACGGGCCGATCGAGGCGACGGTGGATTGCACGTACTTCATCGTCGAGCGCGACTTCGGCGACGACGAGAAGCTGCCCATCGGCTTTCCCTGCCGCAATTCGGATGTGCTGATCCTGACCGACGAGGGGCGCGCCGCGCGCATCGGCGAGCACGGTGAGTTGTGCGTGCGTGGCAGTTCGCTCGCGCTCGGATACTGGAACAATCCGCGGAAAACGGCGGATGCCTTCACGATGAATCCGCTGCAGCCGCATTATCCCGACCGCCTTTATCGCACGGGCGATACGGTTTATCGAAACGAGCGCGGCGAGATCATGTTCGTCGGCCGCCGCGACTATCAGATCAAGCATTTGGGTTATCGCATCGAGCTTGGCGAAATCGAGCACGCCGCGTTGCAGATCGAAGGCATTGCGCAGGCATGTGTGGTGTACGACTCGGCGAAGAAACAGATCGCGCTGTATTTCGAATCGGACGAGAACGTTTCCGCCGCCGCCATCCGCACGGCGCTCGGCGCGCGCTTGCCGAAGTACATGCTGCCGACCGCCTTCGTGCGTATCGACAGCATGCCGCGAAACCCCAACGGCAAGATAGACAGGCTCGCGCTCTCGCAAAAGCAAGCGGCGCCGCGCCCGGCCGTCGAGGCGTGAAACAGGCTGGAATCGCCGCGACAGAAGTCGCATTGGCGCCGGTATTCGAACACGGAGTGGAATTTATGTTGGCAGCAAAGTTGATGGATTTGCTCAAGAGCGTGCGCCCGGAAAGCGACTTCACGCGGTCCGAGGATTTTCTCGAAGACGGTTTGCTCGATTCGTTCGACATGCTGACACTGGTCTCGACCATCGACGACGAATTCGACATTTCGATCGATGGTCTCGACATCGTGCCCGACCACTTTCGCAACGTGCAGGCCATTTCCCTGCTCATCGCGAGATATGGAGTGACGCAGTGAACCTGTTCTTCAAGGGCAAGCGCATCAGCAGTCTGCTGACCGTCGTGCCCGCTCGCGAGCAATCGTTCGTCGAGGACATGAAGCGCTTCGACTTTCCAGAGGCGCGCTCGCGCAAACTCATGCAGGTCATGGGCTACGACAAGCACCGTCTCGTCGATGCCGATACCTGCGTGTCGGACCTCGCCGTCTTCGGGCTGGAGCAGTTGTTCGCGAGAAAGGTGATCGCTCGTGACGAAATCGATGCCCTCGTGCTCGTCACGCAAACGCCCGACTACCTGATGCCGCCGACGAGCAGCATCGTGCAGGGAAGACTCGGCCTGAAGCAGGACATGTTCTGCATGGACATCAACCAGGGATGCGCGGGCTTCGTCGTCGGTCTCATTCAGGCGTTCATGCTGCTCGAACAACCGAATATCCGGCGCGTCGCACTCGTCAACGCCGACGTGATGAGCCGCAGGACTTCACCCAGGGACCGCAACAGCTATCCGCTGGTTGGCGACGCGGCGTCCATCGCCATTGTCGAATCGGCGGCGCCGGATCGCGTGGTCCATGCCAATCTGAAGATGGACGGCACGCGACACGCGGCCCTGATGATTCCCGCCGGCGGAATGCGCATGCCGTGTTCGCCGGCAACGGCCGAGTTGCGGGACGAAGGCGATCACAATTTTCGTGCGCTGGATCATTTGAAGATGGAAGGCTCGGAGGTCTTCACGTTCGTCCAGACGGAGGTCCCGCCGATGATCACGGCGCTGATGAATCAGGCGGAAACGACCCTCGACGAGATCAACTGGTTTCTGTTCCATCAGCCCAACCGCTTCATGTTGCAAAAGCTCGCGGACAAGATAGGCATTCCGTACGGCAAGCTGCCCATGAACGTGGTGGAAAAGTACGGCAACAGTAGCGGCGTGACGATTCCAATGGCAACCGTCGAAAACCTGCGTGAAATCCTGACGCAGCACGAGGCGCTGGTATGTCTCGCCGGATTCGGCGTCGGTCTCACATGGGGATCGATGCTCATGCGTCTCGGACCGCTGGACGTATGTGAAATGGTGCAATATCCCTGACAGGAGTGTCCAAATGAAAGATGCTTTTTACACCAACCTCGCCGAGTTGCTCGAAGTCGATTCGGTCGACCCAGACCTGCCGCTCGACCATTACGACAACTGGGATTCCCTGACCGCGCTCGCATTGATTGCGTGGCTCGACAAGGAGCTTGGCGTCTCGATCAGCGCCAAGGGCATCAGCGAATTCGCTTGCGCCGCGGACTTGTTCGCCGCGCTCGAAAAACAGCACGCCTGAGCATTCATGTCGAATCCTTTGAACCTCGAAGGTCAACGAATCCTCGTCACGGGTGCGGCGTCGGGCATCGGTCTCGCGACCAGCCAGTTGTTCAGCGCGCTGGGCGCGGCCGTTGTCATGCTGGATCGTGACGATGCGCGGCTTCAGCAAGCAAGCGCCGGCCTCAACGCGAAGACGGTGACCTTCGATCTTCTCGATACCGAACGCCTGCCCGGCCTCTTCGCCGAGTTGGCGCAAGCCGGGGGACCGTTCTCCGGGCTCGTGCACGCGGCGGGAATCAGTTCCATTGCGCCTACCCGCTTGCTGACGCCCGCGCGCTATCGTGAAGTGTTCAGCGTGAATGCCGAAGCTGCGCTCGCGTTGCTGCGCGGCTTTCAGCACCGCAGCGTATGCCGCGCAAATGGCGGCTCGGTGGTGTTCATCTCGTCGGTCATGAGCATCGTCGGCTCCGCCGGTGCGTCGGCTTATGCCATGTCGAAAGCCGCGCTCACCGGCCTTGCAAAATCGGCGGCTCTGGAGTTTGCGCCGAGAAGTATCCGCGTCAATTGCATTGCTCCCGGATTCGTCAAGACCGCGATGTTCGACGAAAACTCCCGGCACTGGAGTGAAGAGCAGCGCAAGCAGATCGAATCCGCGCATCCGCTGGGTCTGGGCACGCCCGAAGACATCGCCAATGCGGCCGCCTTTCTCGTTGCCGACTCCGGTCGCTGGATTACCGGTTCGGTGCTGGTCTGCGACGGCGGCTACACCGCGTCCTGAGCAAGACAGTCATGAGCCACGAATTTCATAGCCTGATTACGGGCGCCTCATCGGGCATAGGCCGGGCAACGGCCATTCAGCTTTCCTCCACGCGGTCGCTCGTGTTGCACGGCAGGGACCGGGCGCGGCTGGAGGAGACGCGACAGCTTTGCGCTAACCCCGACGCCCACGCATTGTGGGTGCAGGATCTTCGCGAACTGGACGAGATCGAGTCCGGCTTCGTCGATTTCGTTTCGTCGCGCGGCATGCGTATCGAGAACTACGTCCACTGCGCCGGCGCGTGGATCATCGGCCCGCTTCGTTTGCTCGAGCGCGCGAGCGCGGTGGAAGTCATGAACGTGAACTTCATGTCGGCCATGGAAATTTCTCGCCTGCTCGTGCGACGCAAAGTAAACGACAAGGCGCTCCGCAATATCGTGTTCGTGTCGAGTACGGCGAGTCAGTTCGGCGCCAAGGGACTCGGGGTTTATTGCGCGAGCAAGGGCGCGCTCGATGCCTATATGCGCGCGCTCGCCGTCGAACTGGCGCCATCGGTTCGCGTCAACTCCATTCTTCCCGGCGCGGTTCATACGCCCATGACGGATTCGATATTCGGCAACGAGCAAGTGCGCGAGCGCATGGCGGAGTCGTATCCGCTAGGTCTCGGGCGTGAAAGCGACATAGCCGGCATGGCCGAATTCCTGTTGTCCGACAATGCACGCTGGATCACGGGCCAGCAACTCGTGGTCGATGGCGGCCGCTCGGTGAACATTTCCGCATGACACACACGCTCGCAGCCGTGACCGGCATCAGAAATCTCATTATCGTGGGCGCGGGCGCGTTGGGGCGGGAAGTGCTCGTCTGGTCGCAACAGGCCATCGCTGCGGGAACGCCATGGAAGGTCAAGGGGTTTCTCGACAGCCGCACCGACATGCTCGACGGCTTTGCGTGCGGCGCGCGCATCATCGGCTCGCCTGAAGCTTATCTGCCGCTCGACGACGACATTTTTCTCTGCGCAATAGGCGATCCATCGCAGAAGCGCGCCTACGTCACCCTGCTCGAAGACAAGGGCGCGGAGTTCGGTATCCTCGTGCATCCGACGGCGCTCGTGGGCAGGGACGTGAAACTCGGCGCGGGCTCAATCATCTGTCCGTTCACGCAGATGTCGTGCGATATCGACGTGGGCCGCCACGTGTTTATCGGCACTCACAGCAGCGTGGCGCATGATACGTCCATCGGCAGCTACACGCAGATTTGCGGCGCATGCCAACTGAACGGTCACGTCAACGTGGGAGAGGAAGTGTTTATCGCGAGCAGCGCGACGCTGCTGCCGAAGTGCAACGTCGGCGACCGCGCGTATGTCGGCGCAGGCAGCGTGGTCTTGCGACGCGTGAAGGCGCGTACCAAAGTGTTCGGCAATCCGGCGATGGTCATCGGCGAAGTGGGCAACGAGCGTTGACATGGCACGCGTTAAAACGGCCGCGCGGCTTGAACACATCGACGGTTATCTGTCGCGGCTCGGCTTTCGCGCCAGCCCCGAGCCGACGCTCGCCACGTTGCGGACCTTGCAGGAACGCCACACCCGCCGCTTTCCGTTCGAAAACCTGTCGACGCTCTTGCGGGAGCCTACGTCCATCGACGTGGCATCGCTCGAACAAAAGATCGTGCTCGGTGGGCGAGGCGGTTACTGCTACGAGCTCAACCTGCTTTTTCTCGCATTGCTCAGGCAGTTGGGATTCGACGCGCGCGGCCTGACGGGACGCGTCGTCATGGGCGGCCCGGAAACCGCGTGGGCGCCGCGAACGCATATGTCGATTCTCGTGACGTTTGGACCGGGCGACGACTACATCGCGGATGTGGGCTTCGGCCGCATGGTGCCGACGACTCCGCTGCGGCTCGATACGGATGCCGAGCAAACGACATCGCTCGAACGTTTCAGGCTGCTGCAACGCGAGGCCGGTTACGTGCTTCAGGCGCGGATAAACGGCGTCTGGCGCGCGCTATACGTATTCGACTTGCAACGTCAGGAACAGATCGACTTCGAGATAGGCAACTGGTTCATCTCGACGCATCCGGCGTCACCGCTTGCGTCGCAATTGGTCGTTGCGCGCACGGACGAGGGAAGACGCAAGAGTCTCGTCGATGGCAACTACGGCGTCCATCATCTCGATGCGGTCGCCGAGCGCCGTCAGATTTCCTGCACCGACGAACTGATGACCGTGCTGCAAGACGAGTTCGGCATCCGCCTGCCCGGCGGCGACTTGGCGAACGTGCTGGGTCGACTCATCAAGCGCGTTTGATGCGGTGGCTTACCGGCCATCGAATCACGCGCTCGTCGTCCCCCACCCAAACCCCATTCCCGCCAACCATCTCCGATACGCCACCGACATCCGGTCGCACTTCTGATGCAACTCCGCATCGAGCGCGAGCGGCAGCAGCTTCGGCCATTGCGACTCCACGATCGGCGTGTCCTGCAGCAGAATCTCCATGTTGAAGTCGTACAGCTCTTCGTCGCTGTGCGAAGTCTCGTCTTCGTGAATGGAAACGAGCCACGCGCGGGTCTCGGTCTGCGTCACGGGCGACGCCACCAGCATGATATGCAGTGCGCCCATTGCCCCCGACGCCATCTTCGTGAGCTTCGCAACCAGCGGCCGCTTCACGCGATAAACGTAATCCATCATCGCGCCGCCCTGCCCCGGCAAACCCGCCGGCTGCCAGAAACGGCACTGGCGCGCTTCGAGTCCGTCGGCGCTTTCCACGACTTCATAGTCCGGCACTTCGGTATGCGCATCCTCGCCGAGAATGCCCACGTGCACGAACGAAAAGTGCGCCATGTCCAGGAAGTTTTCGACGACACGCGGCGCGGATGACTTCACCGTCTGCGGCGCAAGGTTGATGCGCCGTCCGCCCGGAATGGCGGCTTCGGGAAAGAAATCGAGCGCGTGCGCGGGCTCGCCGAAGCACATCCATACGACGCCGTATTTCTCCCCGGCGACGAACGCGGTGGCGCACGCGCGTTTCGAAGGCCGAAGCGACGGATTCGACGGAATCAGCACGCACTGACCAAGCGTGTCGTAGCGCCAGCCGTGATACGGACACACGAGCTGATCGTTCGTCACCGCCCCCAGCGACAGTTGCGCGCCGCGATGCGGACAGTAGTCACGCCAAACATGCGCCACGCCTTCGGCATCGCGCCATACGACGATGCGCTCATCCGCGACGATGAACGCTCGCGTCGAACCCGCCGGCACGTCATCGCCATTACAGACCGCCAGCCATTCGCCAGCGAGAGAAAAGTCGTCGCTCATAGCACTGAAGCATCCGCAGAAAACGCCGTTAATCATCTGTCCGAGATGCGTTCTTACACGATTCACAGCAGCTTGGCAAAACGTTGCAAAATACCAGTCGTCGGGGACGAACATCGCGACGGGGCCGCAATAAGACAAAAGCGCGACAGCAAAGACACGCGCAAAAGACCATAACAGCAAGAAATCACCACCAGGGGTTCAGTATGGAGCAGGCGCATCAACCGGCACGCCGGGCCTATGCCTTCGCATGGTCCGGCAACCGGAATCCCGAACGCGAGCAAGCCATGCTGCGTATCGGGATGGGAGCGGCAGTTCTGCTGGCTTATGCGGTGTATGCGTGGCGGCACCCTTCGGCCAACGCGTCGCTGATCACGCGGTTGATCGCGCTCTACGTGTCCTACGGTGCAATCACACTATTGCTCGTCAGCCGGATGATGGCGCTGTCCAACGTCCGGCTCGTCATCACCACTATCCTCGATCAGGCGTTGCTCGGCGCGATGTTCTTTCTCTGCGGCACGCTCGCCTTGCCGCTGCTGTGGGTGGTGTTCTGGTTTCTGATCGGCTCGGGATGCCGCTACGGCAAGCGCACGCTCGCCATTTCGTGCGCGATGGCGCTCGTCGCGATCGTCGCGCTGGCGTTGTGGCAACCGTGGTGGGTGGCAAACCGCGCCGCCGCGCTCGGGCTCGCGCTGAGCGTGCTGGGCGCGTCGGTGTATCTGAGTGTGCTGGTCGACAGGCTTGGCAGCGCGAATCGCGTGCTGGCGCGGCAGGCATCGACAGACCCGCTCACGGGCCTCTATAACCGTTACGCGCTCGAACAAACCGTGAATCGCGCGATGTCCGCGCCCGAAGCCGCCGACGCGAATACCAGCGCACTGCTACTGATCGACCTCGACGGCTTCAAGGGCGTGAACGATACCTACGGTCACGCGGTCGGCGACGTGCTGTTGCAGTCGTTCGCGCAATTGCTTGCACGGCGCATGCGCAAGACCGACACCATCGCGCGGCTGGGCGGCGACGAGTTCGTCGTGCTCGCGCGCAACATGCGCGATCGCAGCGCGGTGCTCACGCTCACCGATGGCATCCATTCGGCGCTCGCCGACCTCACGCTGGTGCAGGAGCGACCAGTGAGCGTATCGGCGAGTATCGGCGCCTGCTTGCTGTCGAGCGCGGCAGAAGCGCATGACGCCGATATCACCGCCGTGCTGAGAGCCGCCGATCGCGCGATGTATCGCGCAAAGAGTCTCGGCGAAGGCAAGACGGTGTTCGCCGAGGCGCGCGACTTCGAGATGCATTGAGCCCATCCGCGCGCATTCGAGCGCCTTTGCAAAGGCAAAAGCAAAAAGCGCGCGGCCCCGGTTCGGGGCTTCGCGCGCCTCTACAACTCGGAACTCAAGCCTCGACGCTAGTCCACGACTGTTCCCGCAGCTTCGCACGCAAACGCGCCACGGCCTGGCTATGCAACTGGCACACGCGCGACTCGCTCACTTCCATCACCGCGCCGATTTCGCGCAGGTTGAGGCCCTTCTCGTAGTACAAGCTCATGAGCAGCTTCTCGCGCTCCGGCAACTTGTCGATGGCTTCGATCAGCGCGCCGCGCAGACTGTCGTCCAGAAGCGCCGACAGCGGGTCCGAACGATCGACGCAGTAACGGTCGAGGAACGGCTCGTCGTCCGCCGAGCGGTCGAAGTCTTCGTAATAGATCAACTGGCTGCCGTGCAAGTCCTGCAGCATCGACTGATACTCGTCGAGCGGCATCTTCATGTGCTCGGCGACTTCGGTCTCGCTGGCCGAACGGCCAAGGTTCTGTTCCACCTTGTGTACCGCCGACTCCACTTCGCGCGATGTCTTGCGCATGCTGCGTGGCAACCAGTCGTTGGCGCGCAACTCGTCGAGCATGGCGCCGCGAATACGCTGACTTGCGTAGGTTTCGAACTGGGCGCCCTGATCTTCCTTGTAGCGGCTAGCCGCATCGAGGAGGCCAATCATGCCGGCCTGGATCAGATCGTCGAGATCGACGCTCGCCGGCATTTTGGCGACGAGCTGGAGTCCGAGGCGGCGAACGAGCGGCGCATATTTCGTAAGCACGTCGGACTGCGAGAGTTTGCCTTGGGCGTTATACATCCTGTTCACCTTTCAATATCACATCGACGCCGTGCTGCTCATTGCATGATCGGAAAACGCCGCCGCTCGGTGCGCCGCTTTCCGTCCGCTTTCACCAGACTCGCCAACCGGAATGTGCGCGTCGTACTGGCTCGCTTCGTCGCCGCGCGAAAACGGCGCGGGACGCATCGGCCAGTGCAGCAGCTCGGCTGCGATGTAGCGGTAGTCGCGCGCCGCGGCCGTAGCCGGAAACGCTTCCACCGCACACCGAGAGAGCTCCCTCGCCCGAGCGACGCGCGCATCCTCGGACACATACCCTGCCTGCACGAGCGACACGGCCAGATAACGGCTCGCGACACCCGAGAGGTTGTCGAACGCGACCGCTGCATCGGCTGCGTCCTGCACGTGATTCATCAGCACGCGGAACTGGCCGATCGCGTGGGCGTAGTGCAAGCGCTTCATGCACGCATACGCCTCGGTGATCGCCGACGCGGCTACCCGCGTCACTATCAGAAAGTCATGCGCCTGCGCCGCGAGCGACGAGAGCGCGCCATTACGATCGAGTTGCGCATCGATCAGCACGATATCCGCGGGGCCGTCGAGCAGCGCGCGTGCTTGCGCCGCATCGTGGCTGATACGTTCATCGCGCGGTGCGGCGATCAGCGAAAAACCCATCGGCGTGCGCACCGCGACATCCTGCAATTCGCGACGGCCGGACATCACCGCCGAGAGCGCGCCCGCGCCATCCACACCCGCCATGCGGCTGACCGAGCCCGCGTTATGCCGCTCGTCGATGACGAGCACATCCTTGCCATGCACGGACAACGCCGCGCCGAGGTTCACTACCGCCGACGTGCAACCGATGCCCGCCGGTCCGCCCACTACAGCCACCACGCGAGAACTGGCGCGCGTCAGCAGCCTTCTCAGGCCTTCAGCCTGATCGAGCACGAACTTATCCAAAATGGACTCCATGCAGTTCTGTCGTGGCGCGTGCGGACAGTGCGGACAAAAGCGCCGGCACATCGTCGTCTTGCGGCACGAAAGGCGAGCCATCGCGCGGAATGCAGAACGCGCTCTTGATGAGGAAACGCTTGGTTGCGACGTACAAGTTCTCCGGCACCTTCTGACCGGTCGATACGTAATGCACCGGCAGCTTGTAGCGGATGACCGTATCGAGCACGCTGCCGAGGTTGGTCGCCTCGTCGAGCTTGGTCAGAATGCAGCCCGCGAGCGGCGGCTGGTCCGGCGCACTCTTGTAGGCCTGCACGACTTCGTTGAGCGTGTCGCCGTGGCTCGTGGCGTTCAGCAGCAACAGGCGTTGCACCGGCTGACCCGTGCCGCACAGCATCGCGATCTGGTCGGAGACCGTGCGATCGCGCTGGCTCATGCCGATCGTGTCGATCAGCACGATATGTTTGTTGCGCAGTTCGGAGAGCGCGAGTTGCAGGTCGGCGCCGTCCTTTACCGCGTGCACCGAGACGCCGAGAATCTTGCCGAAGATGCGCAGTTGCTCATGCGCGCCGATCCGGTAGCTGTCCGTCGTCAGGAGCGCGACCTTGCTGGCGCCGAAGCGCATCACGCAGCGCGCCGCGAGCTTTGCCGTGGTCGTCGTCTTGCCGACGCCCGTCGGGCCCATCAGCGCGAACACGCCGCCGCGTTCCATCAACGCGTCTTCGCTCGGCATCACCGGCAGATTCGATTCGAGAACTTGCTGCACCCATTCGAGCGCGTTTTCCACGTTCTCCATCGACGGCATGTTGTCGATCACCATGCGCACGAGTTGCGCGGAGAAACCGGCGGCGAAGAGGCGCTTGGTCAAGGCCGAGTTGGTCGGGTTGCGGCGCTGGCGGTCGCCCCACAGCAAACCCGAGAAGTGCTCTTCCATCATCTCGCGCATCGACGAGAGTTCGTTCATCACCGTTTCGTTGACGACTTGCTCCATGCGCGTGCGGATGGCTTCGGTCACGACGGCCGCGGCATTAGCCGGCAAGCCTTCGAAATTGCCCGATGCGGCCGGCGCTTCGTCGGCGGGTTGCGGTGCTGCGTTGATCTTCTGTGCGGCGCGGCGTGCGGCGACTTGCGCGGCTTCACGCGCCCAGTCGGGCGTTTCGATCTTTGCGTGCGCTTGCGCGGCGAGTGCGGCAGGCGCGGCGGCAACCGGTTGCGCGGCGGCTTGTGCACGCGGCGCTTGCTGGCGCGGTGCGTCGGCTGCCTTGACCGATACCGGCACGCCCATGCCGCGTGCAATTGCGGCGGACGGCGTCAGCGGCCGGTTCGACGGCACCGAAGCCTGTTGCGCGATACGGCGCGCATGTTCGATCAACCACGGATTGGAATCGGCCATCGTGCGCGGTGCTTCCATGCGCTCTTCGTCGGCTTGCTCGTCGAAATCGTCGGCGTCGGCGGTGTTGCCGAAGACGGAGGAGAAAACATCGCCGCTGGCGTAGGGGTTCATCGGAGAGCTGGGAGCGGCGGCCTGCTGCTTCATCGCGGCGGCTGCGGCTTGTGCAAGCGCGGCGCGCGGCGTGGCGCTGGCGAACGGCGCGGCGGCTGCTTGTTCGCGTGCGGCCTTCGCGGGCGAGATCGAAGCGAGATCGCTATCCGCGACACCGACGATTTCCACCGATCCATCGTCGAGCGTGCGGTTGGACAACACCACGGCATCGGGTCCGAGCGCTTCACGGACCTGGCGCAGAGCGTCACGACTGTTCGCGCCGATGAATTTACGAATGTTCAAACTGGCCCCCGATGAGGATAGATGCAGCGATATTTGCGAGGCGAGCACCCTTTGGTTATTTCCGTGCCCGCTTTTCAGTGAAGCCATTATTGCGAAGATCACTTCGGGCCTATCGCTGGATAAAGGGTGTGAAAGAGGGGTATTTCGACTGATGGAAACAACCCGGCCGTGCGGATTGCGTCGCGCGTCATGCGGGAAAAAATGCCGGTCTGGCACGATCGACGCGACGGGACGAGAGATGTCGCTTGGCGGTTTGTCCGGCTGTGAGAGGCGCGGCGGCAGGCGCGTCGCGCGCCAAGGCGGCCGGACTGCATCAGCCAGAGTCCCATCCAGCGGCGTAAGCTACGGTCTGCGGCTCGAAACCCGGGCTCACCGATGCTCACTGACAAAGGAGACTTGTTCGCATGGCATCCGCTTCTCATGGCCAGACCACCGGCGCGCGTCTAATTGTCGATGCGCTCGTTCATCACGGTGTCGAACGCGTGTTCTGCGTGCCGGGCGAGAGCTTTCTCGCCGTCCTGGATTCGCTGCACGACGAAACCAGCCAGATACAGACGATCGTCTGCCGCCACGAAGCCGGCGCGGCGAACATGGCCGAGGCGGTCGGTAAGCTGACGGGGCGTCCGGGCGTGGCTATCGTCACGCGCGGGCCGGGCGCGACGCACGCGTCCATCGGCGTGCACACCGCTTTCCAGGACTCGACGCCGATGATCCTGCTGATCGGCCAATGCGCGCGGGATCACATGGATCGCGAGGCGTTTCAGGAAATCGACTATCGGCGCATGTTCGGGCAAATGGCGAAGTGGGTCGCGCAAATCGACGATCCGCGCCGCGTGCCGGAATATTTAAGCCACGCGTTCCATGTCGCGACGGCGGGACGTCCCGGCCCGGTCGTGCTGGCGTTACCCGAAGACATGCTGACCGAAGCGTGCGACGCGGCGCCGCCCGTGCCGCGCTATCAGCGCGTCGCGGCGGCGCCGTCGCAGGCGCAGATCGAGCGCGTGCGCGAACTGCTCGCCAATGCGAAGACGCCGTTCGTGATCGCGGGCGGCAGCGGCTGGACCGCCGAGGCGACGCAGGACTTCGCGCGCTTCATCGAGCGCTGGCAGTTGCCGGCGGGATGCGCGTTCCGCTATCAGGACACGCTGCATAACGAGCATCCGAATTACGCGGGCGATGTCGGGCTCGGCATCAATCCGGCGCTGGCCGCGCGCGTGCGCGAAGCGGACGTGCTCTTCGTTCTCGGCCCGCGTATGGGTGAATCGACGACGGGCGGCTACACGCTGCTCGACATCCCGAAGACGAAGCAGACGCTGATTCACGTGCATCAGGGCGCGGAGGAACTGGGCCGCGTGTATAGCGCCGATCTGCCGATCGTCTCCGGCATGCCCGAGGTTGCGTCGATGCTCGCCGCGCTCGAACCGCCTGCGCAGATCGCGTGGTCGGGCAGCGCCGAGACGGCGCACGCCGCGTATCTCGAATGGCGCAAGCCGCGCCCCATGCTCGGCGATGTCCAGCTCGGCGAGATCATGCGCACGCTTTCGGAGCGCCTGCCCGAAGACGCGATTCTCACCAACGGCGCGGGCAATTACGCGACCTGGCTGCATCGGCATTATTCGTATCGGCACTTCCGCTCGCAAGTTGCGCCGACGAGCGGTGCGATGGGTTACGGCGTGCCTGCGGCCATCGCGGCGAAGTCGCTGTATCCGCAGCGCACGGTGATCGCATTCGCGGGCGATGGCTGCTTCATGATGTCGAGCCACGAACTCGCCACGGCGATGCAGTACCAGCTGCCGGTGATTTTCGTGGTCGTGAACAACGGGCAGTTCGGCACGATCCGCATGCATCAGGAGCGGCACTATCCGCATCGGGTCCATGGCACGGGGCTGACGAACCCCGACTTCGCGGCTTATGCGCGCGCGTTCGGGGCGCACGGCGAGCGGGTCGAATCGACGGAGCAGTTCATGCCGGCGTTCGAGCGCGCTGTGAGTTCGGGATTGCCCGCGGTGATCGAGATTCGGATTCCGGCGGATCAGAGCACGCCGGGCGCGACGCTCGAACAGATTCGGGAGCAGGGGAAGCGCTGAGGGCTAGCTTTCGATTGACTTGCGATGTCCTTCCGGTGGAAGTAGAGTGTTCGGACTTCAAACCACCGGGAGTCGACGATGTTCAAGGTACTGGCTTTGTCATTGGCAATGGGTTTTTCCGGCGCCGCGTTCGCGAAGGCGGACTGCACGGCGCATCCCAAGAGCGAGTGGATCAAGGAGTCGGACGCCAAGGCGCAACTCGAAGCGCAAGGCTACAAGATCCGCAAGTTCAAGATCGATGGCAACTGCTATGAAATCTACGGGCACGACAAGAATGGCAAGAAGGTCGAGATCTACTACGACACCAAGACGCTGGCTGTCGTGAAATCGGAAGTCGAATAATCGCGCTTCGTCATGTCTGCCAAGGCCGGCCCTCGCGTGAAGGTCTGGGATCTTTGGGTCCGGCTCACACACTGGATTGTGGCGGGCGTCGTTTCATGGAATCTTTTTGGGCCAACAAACCCGACACATCGAGTGCTTGGCTATATCGCGGCGGGGTTGGTGCTGGCGCGTATCGTGTGGGGTTTCGTCGGTTCGCGGCATGCGCGCTTTGCCGCCTGGTGGCCGGGCGCCGCGCAGCTTCGTGCCTATCTCCGTTCGCTTGCAGCGGGCAAGCCCCTACATCATGTCTCGCATAATCCATTGGGCGCGTTGATGGCCGTTGCGTTGTGGTTCCTGGTACTGGCGCTCGCGGTATCCGGCTGGATCATGCGGCTCGATGCCTTCTGGGGCGAAGACTGGCCACAAGAGATCCACACATGGCTGTCTTATCTGATCGAAATATGCGTGTGCGTGCATGTCGTCGCGGCGGTGTCGATGAGCTTGTGGACACGAGAGAATTTAATCGGCGGGATGGTGACGGGACTCAAGCGCGTTAAACAGCACGATGAAAGCGATCGAGCAACTGATGCCTAAGCGCGTCAGATTCAGCTAATCGGCAAATGACTGATAGATCGCTTGAGATTTAGGCAGCAACAAAGCGGTGACGTCGGCGCACGAGCCGATTCTTTTAAGCATTAAACACTATCAGCAGCCTGCATTCGCTTTGGATAATTGAGTTAATCGCCCATTCGGCGAGCCACCTCAGTTTGAAGAAGGAGCGAACTAATCGATGTCTCACGCAGCGAAGCAACTGACGAAGATCGGCGTCTTCTACGATGGGAATTACTTTGATCTGGTGAGCAAGTACTACATGCACCAGCATCCGAAAAAAGCATGGCTTTCGATTCACGGTTTGCATGAATACATTCGCCACAGAGTAGCGCTTGTCGAGACAGTGGACGCGCGCGATTGTCAGGTGATCGACGCGCATTACTTCCGAGGCCGATTCTCAGCGCGCAAGAGCGCGGACAAAGGCCACGACATTCTGTTCAACGAGCGCGTACTCGACGACATCCTGATGCGGGAGAACGTCACGGCGCATTACTTCCCAATGAGCTTCGCTGGCAAGGAAAAGGGCATCGATGTCTGGCTGGCTCTTGAAGCGTTCGAGCTTTCCATTTACAAGCAGTTCAATGTGGTCGTCCTTATTGCAGGCGACAGTGATTACATACCGCTCGCACGTAAGCTCAAGACGCTTGGTATTCGAGTAATGGTTGTTTGCTGGTCTTACTCATTCGAGACTACGACTGGAGAACAAAAGGGCGCAAATCCGAGTCAGATGTTGCTCAACGAGGTGAGTTATCCATTGATGATGTCCGAGGTCATCGACCGGATGGATGACGCGCGAGGAGACGAGCGGGCCGTTTTGAGCGGGTTGTTTCAGATCAGACGCGACAGGCCTCCGTCCTCTGGGGCAGCGGAGGATGTCTGGAAGATGGGCGTCATTGCAAGTCTGAAAGATCACTTCGGCTTCATCAAACCGGCGAGCGGTTCGAACACAAGCATCTACTTCCGATACGCCGTTCTGACGGATGCCGACCCGGATGGACTCGAAGAAGGCATGGAAGTGAGTTACCAAGCTAATGAAACGCCGAGAGGCTTGCAGGCCGTGAAAGTTCGTACTGGCTAAATTGCCGTTGGATCACAAATAAGAACGGCCCGGTCGCACACGACCGGGCCATCCAAAACAGCCACTAAACCTTACTTCCCACCCACGCTCTGCAGCGTCGTCCACTTCCCGCCAACGACCTTATACAGCGTGATACCGCCGTTTTTCAGATCGCCCTTCGAGTCGTACGCCAGATGCTTCGTGGTCACGCCTTGCATGTCGGTCTTGGCAAGCAGCGGCAGATACTTTGCCGGGTCCGTCGAGTTGGCCGCCTTCATTGCGTTGAACATGGCCATTGCGCCGTCGTAGGCGTACGGCGAGTACGTCTCTACGTCTTCGTTGAAGCGCTTTTTGTACTTCGCCGTGTAGTCCGCGCCGCCAGGCATCTGGTCCATCGGCAGGCCGGCGAGCGATGCCACCGTGCCATCGGCCGCGTCGCCCGCGATCTTGATGAAGGTGTCGGTCTTGACCATCTCGCCCGCCATCAGCGGTGCACGAAAGCCAAGCGTCTTCATTTGCTTGGCCATCGGCGCGGCTTGCGAATCCGCGCCGCCGTAGTACACGAGGTCAGGATTCGACGACTTGATCTTGGTCAGAATCGCCTTGAAGTCGACAGCCTTGTCGTTCGTGAATTCGCGCACGACGATGTTGCCGCCCGACGCCTTCGCTGCCTTCTCGAACTGGTCGGCGAGACCCTGGCCGTAAGCCGTGCGGTCATCGACGATGGCGATCTTCTTCACTTTCAGCGTCTTCACCGCGAACTCGCCCGCGACCGAGCCTTGCTGCGTGTCGGACGTCATCATGCGGAAGGCCGTCTTGAAGCCTTGCGTGGTGTACTCCGGCGCGGTTGCCATCGCGATTTCGGGGATGCCGGCGTTCGCATAAATGCGCGATGCCGGAATGGTCGTGCCCGAGTTGAAGTGGCCGAGCATGCCCTTGATGCCGTCGTCGACGAGCTTCTGCGCGACGGTCGTGCCCGTGCGCGGGTCGGCCTGATCGTCCGCCGAATCGAGCACGATGCGAACCGGCTTGCCGCCGATCACCGGCTTCGTGGCGTTGAAGTCCTCGACCGCGAGCGTGATGCCGTTCTGGAAATCCTTGCCGTAGTGCGCCTGCGCACCGGTCATCGGCCCGGCGAAGCCGACCTTCACATCTTCTGCTGTTTGCGCGAACGCAGTCCCCGCGAGCGACAGGCCGGCGAGCGTCAGGGCGGCTGCCAGCTTGTTCATCGTGTGCTTCATAGCTTCTCCTAGTACCAGTGTGAATGGCAGCTCGTCGCCGGGATCGCCGTGCCTGCTGCCGTTTGTTTGAATCGAGCGCGAGAGGATACTTCTCAACCGATCGTCATCAAATTCGCATTGCCGCCCGCCGCCGCCGTGTTCACGCTCACCGAGCGTTCCGTCAGCAGACGTTCGAGCGCATAGTCTTCGCCGTCATGATCAGCATCGGCAAATGTTCCCGCCGCCACGCCCTGCACCGATACGATCGGTCCCGGGCGCTTCGCGACTTCCTTCACGAGCGACAACAGTTCATCGCTGTCGCCTTCGAACAGCACGGCGTCGAACTCCGCCGCCGCGTCTTTCCTGACCGCCGCATACGGCTTGAGCGATGCCGGCAGCGACGCCGCCAACTGCTCGCCCGCCGAACCGGCGAACAGCGCCTTGTTGCCCGTTGCCAGCACGGCGGCAAACTGCGCCCGCGCGCCGCTCGGGGTTGCCGCCACGCACAGCACCGTGCCGCGCGCGCCGAGCGTGTACGTGTTGCGCTCGCCGGTCGGACCGGACAGCACGGCCGTCGCGCCCGCGAGCACGTGTTGCAGATAACCGTCGCAACGCGCCGCGGTCTGCGGATCGCGTTCGCCGATGGACCAGTCGCGCAGCGCCGTGAGAGCGGCGGTCGGGGCATCGGCGGATGCCGCCTTGTCCACCACGAGCGCGCTTGCCAGCGACTTCGGCAATCCAGTGGGACGCTTGGCCAGCAAGCGCTGCAAGTACAACGCGCCGCCCGCCTTCGGACCCGTGCCCGACAAACCTTCCCCGCCGAACGGCTGCACGCCGACCACCGCGCCGATCACATTGCGGTTCACGTAGATGTTGCCCACGTGCGCGCGCGAGATGACATGCGCGATGGTTTCGTCGATCCGCGTATGGATGCCGAGCGTCAGTCCATAACCGGTCGACCGAATTTGGTCGAGGAGTTTATCAAGAGACGAACGGCGGTAACGCACCACATGAAGCACCGGGCCGAAGACCTCGCGCTTGAGTTCGTCGATGCCGTCGAGTTCGATCAGCGTCGGCGGCACGAATGTGCCTTGCGCGCAACCGTCCGGCAGCGGCAGTTGCACGACCTTGCGGCCCTTCTCGCGCATCTGCGCAACGTGCGCGTCGATGCCGCGTTTCGCGTCGGCATCGATCACGGGACCGACATCCGCCGACAGCCGGTCAGGATTGCCCACCGCGAGTTGCTTCATCGCGCCGGTCAGCATTTCGAGCGTGCGATCCGCGACATCGTCTTGCAGACAAAGAACGCGTAGCGCCGAGCAGCGTTGACCCGCCGAGTCGAACGACGACTGCATGACGTCCGCGACGACCTGTTCCGCAAGCGCCGAGGAATCGACGATCATCGCGTTCTGGCCGCCGGTTTCGGCGATGAGCGGAATCGGGCGGCCGTCCGGATCGAGCCGTTCGGACAGCGTCTTGTTGATGAGGCGCGCGACTTCGGTCGAGCCGGTGAACATCACGGCGCGCGTGCGCGGGTCGGCGACGAGCGCTGCGCCCACGGTTTCACCGTTGCCCGGCAACAGTTGCACGGCGCCCGGCGGCACGCCCGCTTCGCGCAGAATGCGCACGGCTTGCGCGGCGATCAGCGGCGTTTGCTCGGCTGGCTTCGCGAGCACCGGATTGCCAGCCGCGAGCGCCGCCGCGACCTGACCCATGAAAATCGCGAGCGGGAAGTTCCACGGGCTGATGCAGACCACCGGTCCGAGCGGACGATGCGTGTCGTTCGAAAATTCCTCGCGAATTTGTGCGGAGTAATAGCGCAGGAAGTCGATAGCCTCGCGAATTTCCGATACCGCGTTCGCGAGCGACTTGCCCGCTTCGCGCACGACGAGGCCCATCAGCGTGTGCATCTGCGCTTCGAGCAAGTCGGCGGCGCGCGTGAGGCAGTCGGCGCGGTCATCGACGGGCGTCGCTTGCCAGATCGGCGCGGCGGCCACGGCGTTGGCGATCGCGGCGCCAACTTGTTCCTTCGACGCTTCCACCACCGTGCCGACGAGATCGCGCAGATCGGCGGGATTGCGAATGTCGCGTGCGACGCCGTTGTGCGGATCGTCGCCTTCGAGCATCGGCTCGGCGCGCCACTGATGATTCGCGCTCGCGAGCAACGCCGACGACAGCGACGCCAGGCGATGCTCGTTCGACAAGTCCAGACCCATCGAATTGGGCCGCTCGTCGCCGTACAACTGACGCGGCAGCGGAATCTTCGCGTGCGGCGCGCCGAGCGGCACGATCTTCTGCGCTTCGTCGATCGGGTCTTCGACGAGATCCTTCACGGGGATGGATTCATCGGCAATACGGTTCACGAACGATGTGTTCGCGCCGTTTTCGAGCAGACGCCGCACGAGATACGCGAGCAGCGTTTCGTGCGTGCCGACCGGCGCATACACGCGGCATGGCCGGTTCAGCTTGTCGCGGCCCGTGACTTCTTCATAGAGCGGTTCACCCATGCCGTGCAGGCACTGAAACTCGTACTGGCCGGGATAGTAATTCTGTCCCGCGAGGTGATAGATAGCCGACAGCGTGAACGCGTTGTGCGTCGCGAACTGCGGATAGACGGCATCCGGCGCGCCCAGCAGTTTTTTCGCGCAGGCAAGATACGAGATGTCCGTATAGATCTTGCGCGTATAAACCGGATAGCCTTCGAGTCCGTCCACTTGCGCGCGCTTGATTTCGGTATCCCAATACGCGCCCTTCACGAGACGAATCATCAGCCGATGCCGGCTGCGGCGCGCCAGGTCGATCAGGTAATCGATCACGAACGGGCAGCGTTTCTGATAACCCTGCACCACGAAGCCGATGCCGTTCCAGCCCGCGAGCGCCGGGTCGAAGCACAGCGCTTCGAGCAGATCGAGCGAGATTTCGAGGCGATCCGCTTCTTCCGCGTCGATGTTCAGGCCAATGTCGTAACGACGCGCGAGCAGCGCCAGCGCGCGCACGCGCGGCAGCAGTTCGCTCATGGTGCGTTCCTGCTGCGAACGCGAATAACGCGGATGCAGCGCCGAGAGCTTGATCGAGATGCCCGGGCCTTCGTAGATGCCGCGCCCGCCCGCCGCCTTGCCGATAGCGTGAATCGCCTGCTCGTAGGACGCGTAGTAACGCTGCGCGTCTTCCTCGGTGGTCGCTGCTTCGCCCAGCATGTCGTAGGAATAGCGGAAACCGCGCGCCTCGAACTTGCGGCTGTTCGCGAGCGCTTCGGAGATGGTCTCGCCGGTGACGAACTGCTCGCCCATGAGGCGCATCGCCATGTCCACACCCTTGCGGATCAGCGGCTCGCCGCCTTTGCCGATCATGCGCGTCAGCGCCGACGACAAACCGGCTTCGCTATTCGTCGTGACGAGCTTGCCGGTGATCATCAAGCCCCACGTCGCCGCATTCACGAACAGCGACGGCGCCTGGCCCATGTGCGAACGCCAGTCGCCCTTGCTGATCTTGTCGCGGATGAGCGCGTCGCGGGTCGCGCGGTCGGGAATGCGCAGCAGCGCTTCGGCGAGACACATCAACGCAACGCCTTCCTGACTCGACAGCGAGAACTCGTGGATCAACCCTTCCACGCCGCCGCCCGTACTCTTCGCGCGCAAGGCTTCGACGAGTCTGGTCGCGAGCTTTTCGGTATCGGCGGAAACGCTGGCCGGCAAGCGCGCTTGTCCGATCAGGAACGGCACGCATTCGGGTTCCGGGCGACGATACGCCGCCGTGATCGCCGCGCGCAACACCGACTGCGGTTGCACGTTCTGCGCGAAATCGAGGAAAGGTTGCGGCGCGCTGTCGTCATCGCCCTCGACGGCTACGGTCTCGCCCGCTTCGCCCGAGCCGTTCGTGCCCGAGAGTTCCGGCGGAAGCTGACCATGCTCGATACGCTCCAGATAGGCGAAGATCGCCTGCTTGATGAGCCAGTGAGGAGTGCGCTCGAGCCGGGTCGCGGCATCTCTGAGCCGTGAACGCAGCAGATCGTCGACTTTGACGCCAAGGGTTGTGCTCGCCATGATTCCTTCGTTTGCCGGACGTGCTCACCCGGCCGTAGACCTAAAAGTTGGCGAATCGTACTCCGCTGAAATAAAAGGTGCAACCGACAATTTCGAGAGGGTTGCACCATGTTGGAACCCTTGTGGGACAAGGCTTTGCGGGATGCAACGCCGAACGGACATTGGCGGAAATCACCTAGTAGTTTCCCTAGGCGTTTTTATTTTGGGACATGCCCTAAGTAATTGCCCGAGTGCAGCCGATATAAACGCCATGCGCGCCGTCGGCGCCACATTCCGCGGAGGACCACCGCGGGGCTCTCGGAGAATAACGAGCATGAGCACTTGGATGGTGATAGCCAGCGTTTGGGTGATGTTCGCAGTGTGCGTCGTCTTGTTTGTGCGAGGCGCATCGCCGCACGTAGGCCGTTCGGACGATCTGCACGACGACCTCGAATCCGCATCTGGAAGCGCCACGCGCGCCGAGTATTAGACGTCCAGCGGATCCACTTCCACGTTCCAGCGCAGTACGCCCTTCAGCGCGCGCAACGCCGGTTGCCACGCGCGCAGGGCGGATTGCAGCGCAGCCCGCGAGCTGCTTTCGAGCAGCAATTGCGCGCGGTGCACGTTGAACACTTTCACGATGGTAAGCGGCACGGCATCGTAGACCGTCACGCGGTCCGCGCCCGGCAAGGGCGCGAAGGCGGCCGCCGCCTGCCCGAGAAACGCCAGCGCCGCTTCGAGCGTGCGGCCTTCCGCGCGCAGCATGGCCTGATAGACGAATGGCGGCAGACGCGCGTCGCGACGTTCCGCGAGCGTCGCGTTGGCGAATCCCACGTAATCCTGCCGCGATAACGCCTGATACAGCGCGTGACGCGGGTATCGCGTCTGAATCATCACTTCGCCGGGAAGTCCGGCGCGACCCGCGCGGCCGCTCACCTGCGTCAGTTGCGCGAAAAGCCGTTCGCTTGCGCGAAAGTCGTGAGAAAAAAGCGCGGTGTCGGCGTTCAGGACACCGACGAGCGTCACACGGCGGAAGTCGTGGCCCTTCGCGATCATCTGCGTGCCGACGAGAATATCGACCTCGCCCGCGTGGACATCCGAGAAAAGCGCCTGCGCGCTGCCCTTGCGCCGCGTGCTGTCCGCGTCGATGCGCAACACCCGTGCGCCGGGCACCACGCTCGCGAGCGTTTCCTCCACGCGTTGCGTGCCGCGTCCCATTGGCGCGATATCGATGTTGCCGCATTCCGGGCATGCCTTTGGAATGCGCGATTCCCAGCCGCAATGGTGACAGCGCAACGCGCGCTCGGGCTTGTGAAGCACGGCATAGGCGCTGCATCGCGGACAGCCCGCGACCCAGCCGCAGGCGTCGCACGACAGAATCGGCGCATAGCCGCGCCGATTCAGGAACACGAGACTCTGTTCGCCGCGCTCCAGACGCGCCTTCAGCGCTGCGATGAGCGGGCCCGACAAGCCTTCCACGGACGCGCGCCCGCGCTGCCTTTCCTCTTCGAGATCGATGAGCCGCACGCTTGGCAACGCCGCATCGGCGACGGCGCGGCGCTTGAGCGTCAGGCGCGTGTAGCGGCCCTGCTCCGCCTGCCACCAGGTTTCGAGCGATGGCGTCGCCGACCCGAGCACGACGGGAATACCAAGCTGCTTCGCCCGATAAATGGCCAGATCGCGCGCGGAATAACGCAACCCTTCTTGCTGCTTGTACGCCGGGTCGTGCTCTTCATCGACGACGATCATCGCCAGTTTTGGCTGCGACGCGAGGATCGCGAGGCGCGTGCCAAGCACGATGCGCGCGCTTCCCGTGTGTGCCGCGAGCCAGTTGCGGGCGCGTTCGCCCTCGGCAAGACCGCTGTGCATCGTGACGATGGAACCGGGCGCAAGCATCGAAAAACGATTGCGGAACGCCGCCTCGAACTGCGGTGTCAGGTTGATTTCGGGCACGAGCACGAGCGCCTGCGCATCCGCTTGTCTGGCGAGCAGCGCGGCAAGCGCGTGCAGATAAACCTCGGTCTTGCCGCTGCCCGTCACGCCGTGCAGCAGAAATGGCGCGAAGCCTTGCGCGCTCGCGATGGCATCGACGGCTTCGCGTTGCTCGTCGGTCAGGCGCGGCGGCGCTTCGGTCGCCGCGAGCGTCGGCGCGTGATCCGCCGGCGATGCGTCTTCAACGCTTTCGATCCAGCCGCGCGTCAGCCATTCGTCGAAAGTCGCGCTTGCTTTGGGATGTACGGCGCGCGCTTCGGACAAACCCAGCGTCTCGCTCGATCCCAGCGCTTCCGCCAGCCGCCGCAACGCGCTCGCCCGCGCGGGCAAGGCATCCGGAAGTTCGGCTCGTCCGGCTGCCAGCATGCGGTAACGCGGCTCGACCGCGAATAGGCGGTTCCAGCGCGATGCGTCGCGTAGAGCTTGCGGCAACGCGGGCAGCGCAACTTCGCCGAGCCCGCGCTGATAGTATTCCGCCGCGAACGTCGCGAGCCCGATCCATTCGGCGGAAAGCGGCGCGCAGGCATCGCAGATGGCGCTTACGTGGCGCAGTTTGTCGGCGGGGACGTCGGTTGAGGTCGCGATCTCGCAGATGAGCCCAACGACGTCGCGCCGCCCGAACGGCACCTGCACCAACGAGCCGACCACAGGCTCGACGTCGAGTTGATAGACGTAATCGAACAGCACGGACATCGGCTGATCGATAGCGACGCGCACATAGAGGCCGCTCATGCCACGCGACGCCTTTCGGCAAGCCACAGCGGGCTTTCCGACAATGACATCAGGCTTCGCGCGACGAACTTAAAGTAAAACATCAGAATCGCTGGTAAACCGAAGATTATTTTTAGATTTCCGATGCTTTCCACAGGCCTGTGGATAACTTTGTTGAGAAGTGCATTACGGCCTGCCGCAAACCGTGTCACCGATCACTTATGTGCGTCGGCCCACATTTCGGGCAGACCACAACAAACATTAATGCAAACAAGCACTTACGCAACAAATAGCGACATTTAATTGATCGCGGAAGGCGATATGTCTGATGGCGCGCCGCAACGTACAAAATGTGTATAACTGCTGTCTTGACATCTTTCGATTCCACCAAGGGCGGGCGTTTCAGACAAATCCGACGATTTCTGAAACGCTGCACCCGAGGGTATCGCGCTGCACTGCAACATACTGTTCAACGTACCAACGCGGCCGCGCGCATCGCCCGGCTGTGCGAATGGACTTCATCGACCAGTTCGACAACGTGTTCGGGCGGCGTGAACTGCGAAATGCCGTGGCCAAGATTGAAGACGTGCCCCGGATGATTGCCGAAGCTTTCCAGCACGCCACGCGCTTCGGCGCGAATCGCCTCGGGCGGCGCAAACAGCACGCT
The DNA here is from genome assembly GCF_023631485.1 of Caballeronia sp. GAFFF2. Taxonomy (NCBI): domain Bacteria; kingdom Pseudomonadati; phylum Pseudomonadota; class Betaproteobacteria; order Burkholderiales; family Burkholderiaceae; genus Caballeronia; species Caballeronia sp. GAFFF2. Next base: position 202,320 of record NZ_JALQDA010000023.1, read on the forward strand.
CGGATCGATATTGCCCTGCAACGCCACGCGAGCGCCCACTTTCTCGCGCGCCGCGCCGAGGTTCACCGTCCAGTCCAGCCCGACAGCATCCACGCCGATTGACGCGATCTGCTCAAGCCACAACCCGCCGCCCTTCGTGAACGTAATAACCGGGACCCGCGCGCCGTCGTGCTCGCGCTTGAGGCCTGCGACGACCTTCGCGATGTAGTCGAGCGAGAAGCGCTGATACGCGCCGTCGGCGAGTGCGCCGCCCCACGTATCGAAGATCATGACCGCCTGCGCGCCGGCTTCGATCTGGGCGTTGAGATACGCGACAACCGCTTGCGCGTTCACATCGAGAATGCGGTGCATGAGATCGGGCCGCGAATAAGCCATCGATTTCACGGTGCGATGATCGTCCGAGCCGCCGCCTTCCACCATGTAGCACGCAAGCGTCCACGGACTACCCGAGAAGCCGATGAGCGGTACCCGCTGACGGCCTTCCGCGTCGGTGAGCGCGCGGCGAATCTGGCTAACGGCGTCGGTGACATAGCGCAGCGTGGCGTCGATGTCCGGCACGGCCAAGCGCTTTACGTCGTCTTCGGTGCGCACCGTGCGTTCAAAACGCGGACCTTCGCCCTGCACGAAGTTCAGCCCGAGGCCCATTGCGTCGGGAATGGTGAGGATGTCGGAGAAGAGGATCGCCGCGTCGAGCGGATAACGTTCGAGCGGCTGAAGCGTCACTTCGGTGGCGTAATCGGGATTCTTCGCAAGACCGAGGAAACTGCCGGCGCGTGCGCGCGTGGCGTTGTACTCGGGCAGATAGCGCCCGGCTTGACGCATTAGCCAGATCGGCGTGTATTCGGTCGGCTGCCGCAAGAGCGCGCGCAGAAAGGTGTCGTTCAGAAGAGTGTGGGCCACGGCGCTCGATGCTGAATGCGAGGAATCATCCATTCTACCGGACGACGCGCGCGTCATCGGCGACTGAGAATGATGTTCAGACTCACGCGCGCTCGTTATGATCGACGGCGGCAACCAATACGAATAGAACACGGAGAATCGATGAAACGCGCGTTTTTAACGTCCATTAGTGTCGCAATCGCCGTCTTTGCCGGGTCGATGTCCACCACCGCACTTGCTCAAACGGTGCAGGCGGGAAGTGTCGGCACCGTGCCCGCGCCTCCGCCGCCCGTCGCGCCGCCCACGCGGCTCGACGACATCCTCGGGCGCCACACGCTGCGCGTCTGCACGACCGGCGACTACAAGCCGTACACGTTCCTGCGTACGGACGGACAGTTCGAAGGCATCGATATCGACCTGGCGGAAAGCCTCGCGAAGTCGCTTGGCGCCAAGGCCGAATACGTGAAGACTTCGTGGTCGAACCTGATGAACGATTTCATCGACAAGTGCGATATCGCGGTCGGCGGCGTATCGACGACACTCGACCGGCAGAAGCGCGCCTTCTTCACCGCGCCATATATGGAGGACGGCAAAACGCCAATTGTTCGCTGCGATGACGTGGACAAGTATCAGACCGTCGAACAGATCGATCAGCCAAACGTGCGCACGATCGTGAATCCCGGCGGCACGAACGAGCGCTTTGCCAAGCAGTTCCTCTCGCATTCGCAGTTGATCGAGTACCCGGACAACGTCACGATCTTCAAGCAGATTCTGGACGGCAAGGCGGATGTCATGGTCACGGATGCCTCGGAAACGCTGCTTCAGCAGAAGCTCAATCCAGGCCTATGCACCGTGCATCCGGACAAACCGTTCCAGTTCGGCGAAAAGGCGTATCTGTTGCCGCGCGGCGATGTCGTCTGGCAGCAGTATGTCGACCAGTGGTTGCACCTCGCGCGCGGTTCGGGCGAGTTTCAGGCTGTAGTGGACAAGTGGCTCAAATGAACGATCAGCGCGCGGCGCGCAACCACTCGCCCGCGCGCTCGCCGATTCGACGCAGCCAGGCAAGCGCGGCTTCGGATCGCGGATGCATGCGGGCGAAGCCGTGCGTCATTTCCGCAGCGTCGATCAATTCGACGCGGCCGCCGTTGGTTTCGAGGAAGCGCTTGAGTTCGTGGGCATCGTCGTAAAGCGGGTCGTAGGCTGCCGCGACGATCAACGCGGGCGCAGGCGTCCGCTCGAACGGCTCGGCGAGCGGAAAGGCGCGCACATCATGGGCGTCGGGCATCACGCCGGACAGGAACTGAGTCCAGTACCACTTCATCTCGTCGTTGGTGAGGCCGGGGCCGTTCGCGTTTGCAAGACAGCTCGCGCTCTCGAATTGCCGCCGCATCACCGGATACAGCAGAAGCTGGAGACTGACGAGACCGGCCACGCGCTCGTTCGCGCCGCGCGCCGCGACCACCGAGAGATGCGCACCCGCGCTATCGCCACCGACAGCCAGCCGGTCCGTCGCGAAGCCAAGCCGCGAACGATGTTCGGCGAGCCAAATCAGCGCGTCGAGGGCATCGTCGCAAGGCGCGGGAAATGGATGCTCCGGCGCCAGCCGATAATCGACGCTCGCGACTGCGCACTGCGAATCGCGCGCGAGGCGGGCGACCAGCGCATCATGCGTCTCGATATCGCCGACCACCCAGCCACCGCCGTGAAAGTAGACGATTAGCGGCAGTGGACCGTTCGCCGACTTCGGCTTATAGATGCGCGTGGCAAGCGTGCGCCCGGCAAGCGGAATCTCGATGTCCTCGACGAAAATGGTTTCGTCCGGCGCCGGGGCGTAGGCTTTGGCCACTTCGCTGAAGCGCTCGCGCACTGCCTTCGCGTCGGCATCGGGACCGAGCGGCGGAAAAGCTTCGGCAACGGCGGCGTAGTAGCGAAGCAGGGCGGCGTCAATTGTCATACGAGTCTCCAAGTGCGTCTTTTACGGGAAGTTTTGGCGGTTCAGGCCGAATGAGTATCGATTTCATACGTGCGCCCGTTCGATTTTCCCGGAAAATGCCGATTAACGCAGCGGCCCATATAACCGGAAAAACTCAGGGAGTTTTGGCGGATCGAATAAATCAGCTTAATAACTGACAATATCTGCACGGCTTTGCACGCATCCGCGACCGAAAATTTAACGAGAGCCTTATGGGACGGGGGTTACAACCTGAAACACTTTGTTACGGCGGGTCAGAATCAATTCGCCCACAATCTGTTCAAACGGTTTCAACACGGATGTGTCCGGGCGCGCGGTTGCAAATGCGGCGTTTTCCGGTGGTCGCCTTGGGCGAATCTCTGAAAGGGACATCAGTGTTGGGATCGTTCGTCGATTTGACGTTGAATCGAATCCCACCTTTGGTCTCCTCGCGCTAACCCCGTAGCGTGTGGTTTTTAGCGGGCTCCAGGCCCGCTTTTTTTTCGCCTGCACAAACGTTTGCGCTAGTTGCGAGTTTCGCCGCCGAACGTTTCGTGCCATGACAGGAAGGGAGCGCTTAATAGCGCTCCCTTCGTCGTTTCAATTACGCCGTTTTGGCTTCTGCAAGCTTCAGGTCGTCGATCATCTGCGCGCGCATCACAAACTTCTGGACCTTGCCTGTCACCGTCATCGGCAATTCGTCGACGAACCGGATGTAACGCGGAATCTTGTAGTGCGCGATTTGTCCTTGGCAAAAGTCGCGGATCTCGTCGGCGCTGGCCATCTCGCCCGGACGCAGCACGACCCAGGCGCACACCTCCTCGCCGTACTTTTCGTCCGGGACGCCGAACACCTGCACCGACTGCACCTTCGGATGGCGGAACAAGAATTCCTCGATCTCGCGCGGATAGACGTTCTCGCCGCCGCGAATCAGCATGTCCTTCAGGCGTCCGACGATGTTGCAGTATCCTTCGGCGTCGAGCGTCGCGAGGTCGCCGGTATGCATCCAGCCATCGACGATTGCCTCGCGCGTCTTTGCGTCGTCGCCCCAATAGCCTTTCATCACCGAATAGCCGCGCGTGCACAGTTCGCCCGTCTGGCCGACCGGCAAGATTTCGCCGAGCGGGTCGATGATCTTCACCTCCAGATGCGGCTGAACGCGCCCGACAGTGGTCGTGCGTTTGTCGAGCGGGTCGGTGGTCGAGCTTTGAAACGAAACCGGACTTGTCTCCGTCATGCCGTAAGCGATGGTGATCTCGTCCAAATGCATGGTGGAGACCACACGCTTCATCGTTTCGATGGGGCACGGCGAGCCCGCCATGATGCCCGTGCGCAGCCGGCTCAAGTCGTAATTCGCGAACTCGGGATGATCGAGTTCGGCGATAAACATCGTCGGCACGCCGTGTAGCGCCGTGCAACGCTCCTCGTGCACGGCGGCGAGCGTCGCGGCGGGATCGAATGCCTCGCCGGGGAACACCATCGCGCAGCCGGTCGATACGCACGCCAGCACCGCGAGCACCATGCCGAAGCAGTGGTAAAGCGGCACGGGAATGCACAGCGAGTCGTTCTCGGTGAGGCGCATGGCCATCGCGATATAGCGCGCGTTGTTCACCACGTTCCGATGCGTAAGCGTCGCGCCCTTCGGATTGCCCGTCGTGCCGCTCGTAAACTGCACGTTGATCGCTTCGTCGGCGGCGAGTTTGGCTTCGAGCGCATCGAGCTTGGCGGTATCGACGAGCGCGCGGCCTTCTTCCATCAACGCGTCGAAGTTGAGCATGCCGGGCGTCTTGCCTTCGCCCATTCGGATGATGGCGCGCAGGTCCGGCAGCTTCGCCGCATTTAGCGCGTTCGGTTGCGCATGGGCGAGCTCCGGCGCGAGCGTCTGCAACATCTCCAGATATTTCGACGATTTGAACTGCTCCGCCGCGACGATCGCCTTGCAGCCGACCTTGTTCAGTGCGTATTCCAGTTCGGCAAGCCGATAAGCCGGATTGATATTCACCAGCACCGCGCCGATGCGCGCCGTCGCAAATTGCGTCAGCAGCCATTCCGCGCGATTCGGCGACCAGATCCCGACGCGGTCGCCTGCTTCGATGCCAAGCGCAAGCAAGCCGCTCGCAAGCACGTCGATCTCGTCGGCGAACTCACGCCAGGTCCAGCGGATGTTCTGCTCACGAAACACGACAGCGGGACGCCCGGGAAAGCGGCGCGCGGTATCGAGAAGAAAGCGCGAAACGGTGGCGTCGCTCAAGGGCGTGTCGGTCGCGCCGCGGACGTAGGAAAGACCGTCACGCGGTTCGACTTGCGCGCTGGCCTGCGTCGGTTGAGTTGCCATCGAAGGGTCTCCGCTATCGACCGTGCAAGATATGCAGCCTCAAAAACGTAGGCTGTTTGGAAGGCTATTTTGCACGGTGGCAAGCGGCGCTGGCATCAAGTGTTACCCGCAATCGGGGTGCACAACGGTCATGCAGATTTGCCGGTAAGCAACCCGGACTCGCCATAAAAAAAAGCAGCCCGGAGGCTGCTTTCTTCGATTCGCTACAAGCGCGCTGGCTTAGTGCTTCGAGCCAAGCTTGCGCAAACGCTGAATGGCGGCGAGCTGTGCCGTTGCGTACGCGAGTTCCGCTTGCGCGGTCGCGTATTCAAGGTTCGAGCCCGTGTTCTGCAACGCTTCTTCCGCGCGCTTCTTTGCTTGCTCGGCCTTTGCTTCGTCCAGATCGGCGCCGCGAATGGCGGTATCGGCAAGAACGGTCACGACGCCCGGCTGAATCTCGAGGATTCCGCCTGCGACGAACACGAACTCTTCCGAACCGTCTTCCGCTTCGATGCGCACCGCGCCCGGACGAATGCGCGTGATGAGCGGCGTGTGGCCCGGCAAAATGCCGAGTTCACCTGCTTCGCCCGGCAGCGCGACGAACTTCGCCTGGCCCGAGAAGATCTGCTCTTCCGCGCTGACGACGTCTACTTTGATGGTTGCCATATCGACTCCTGAGCGTATTACGAAGGCGCGGAGTTTTGAGATCCGCGCCCGCTTCGTCTACACCCGACCGTTACTGAATCTTCTTGGCCTTTTCGAAGGCTTCGTCGATCGTGCCAACCATGTAGAACGCCTGCTCCGGCAGATGATCGCACTCACCTTCGACGATCATCTTGAAGCCGCGAATGGTTTCCTTCAGCGGCACGTACTTGCCCGGCGAGCCCGTGAACACTTCAGCAACGTGGAACGGCTGCGACAGGAAACGCTGGATCTTACGAGCGCGCGCCACGGCGAGCTTGTCTTCCGGCGCGAGTTCGTCCATGCCCAGAATCGCGATAATGTCGCGCAATTCCTTGTAACGCTGCAGCGTTTGCTGCACGCCGCGCGTGATCGAGTAGTGCTCTTCGCCGATCACGTTCGGGTCGATCTGACGCGAGGTCGAATCGAGCGGGTCCACTGCCGGATAGATACCCAGCGATGCAATGTCACGCGACAACACGACCGTTGCGTCCAAGTGGCCGAAAGTCGTAGCCGGCGACGGGTCGGTCAAGTCATCCGCAGGGACGTACACAGCCTGAACGGACGTGATCGAACCGGTCTTGGTCGACGTGATGCGCTCTTGCAGCTTGCCCATTTCTTCAGCCAGCGTCGGCTGATAGCCCACTGCCGACGGCATACGGCCGAGCAGTGCCGACACTTCCGTGCCCGCCAGCGTGAAACGGTAGATGTTGTCGACGAAGAACAGCACGTCGAGACCTTCGTCACGGAAGTGCTCGGCCATCGTGAGGCCGGTCAGCGCCACGCGCAGACGGTTGCCCGGCGGCTCGTTCATCTGGCCGTACACCAGCGCGACCTTGTCGAGAACGTTCGAGTCCTTCATTTCGTGATAGAAGTCGTTCCCTTCGCGGGTACGCTCACCCACACCGGCGAACACGGAATAACCGCCGTGTTCCTTCGCGATGTTGTTGATGAGTTCCATCATGTTCACGGTCTTGCCCACGCCAGCGCCGCCGAACAGGCCAACCTTGCCGCCCTTGGCAAACGGGCAGATCAAGTCGATAACCTTGATGCCCGTTTCGAGCAGTTCGGTCGAAGGCGACAGCTCGTCGAACTTCGGCGCGAGCTGGTGAATCGAACGCGTGGCGGTCGATTCGATAGGACCGGCTTCGTCGATCGGACGGCCGAGCACGTCCATGATGCGGCCAAGCGTCGGCTTGCCGACCGGCACGCTGATGGGGTTGCCCGTGTTCTTTACGATCGTGCCGCGGCGCAAACCGTCGGATGCACCCAGACAGATGGTGCGGACCACGCCGTCGCCCAACTGCTGCTGGACTTCCAGCGTCAGCTCGGTGCCTTCCAGAATGAGCGCGTCGTAAATCTTCGGCATGTGCGAGCGCGGAAATTCCACGTCGATAACGGCGCCGATGCACTGTACGATCTTGCCTTCTACCAAAGCAGTAGTACTCATCGCATTTCCTTTAGATACTGTGTTCTTTCACGCGGTCATCAAGATCAGACCGCAGCGGCGCCGCCGACGATTTCCGACAATTCTTTCGTAATCGCGGCCTGGCGGCTCTTGTTGTATACGAGCTGCAGTTCGTTGATCACGGTCTTCGCGTTATCCGACGCGGCCTTCATTGCGACCATGCGCGCCGATTGTTCCGACGCCATGTTTTCCGCCACCGCCTGATAAACCAGCGCCTCGACGTAGCGCACGAGCAATTCGTCCACCACGGTTTGAGCGTCCGGCTCGTAGATGTAGTCCCACGAGGTCTTCGGCGTGTCGTTCGCAATCGCGGCTTCGTCTGCCTTCTGCTGCAGATCTTCGGCCGTCAACGGCAGCAATTGCTCGATCACCGCTTCCTGCTTCATCGTATTGACGAAGCGCGTGTACCCCAGGTACACCGCGTTGATCTTGCCTTCCGAATACAAGTCGAGCTGCACCTTCACCGCGCCGATCAGCTTTTCCAGATGCGGCGTGTCGCCCAGATGCGTGACTTGCGACACGACCTTGGCGCGCAACCGGTTCAGGAAGCCGAGACCCTTGGCGCCGATAGCCGACGCTTCGATGGACACGCCGGTCTGCTCCAGCTCCTTGATGCGCTGCAACGACGCACGCAGCACGTTCGTGTTCATGCCGCCGCACAAACCCTTGTCGGTCGTGACGAGGATCAGGCCGGCCGTCTTCGCGCCTTCGTTCTTCACCATGAACGGGTGACGATACTCAGGGTTCGCCGCGCTCATGTGCGCCGCGATTGCACGGACCTTGTCGGCATACGGACGGGCGGAACGCATGCGCTCCTGGGCGCGGCGCATCTTCGATGCGGCGACCATTTCCATCGCTTTCGTGATCTTGCGCGTGTTCTGCACGCTCTTGATCTTGCCGCGAATTTCCTTCATTCCAGCCATTGCTTACTCCTTGATCGAAGCCGCGCGGTGTTCATCGGTCGATGCACCGCGCGTTGCTCCTCAGTCCCGATCAATAAGCGCCCGACTTCTTGAAGTCCTTCAGCGCGGTATGCAGTGCGCCGTCGTCGTCCTTCGACAAGTCTTTATTGTCTTCGATGCGCTTAACCAGATCGGCATGGCTCGTCTTCAGGTATTCGCGCAGGCCCTTTTCGAACGGCAGCACTTGCGCAACTTCCAGATCGTCGAGGTAGCCGTTGTTAGCCGCGAACAGCGCCACAGCGAGTTCCCACACTTGAAGCGGCTGATACTGCGGCTGCTTCAGCAGTTCCGTCACGCGGCGACCGCGCTCCAACTGCTTGCGGGTGGCTTCGTCCAGGTCCGACGCGAACTGCGCGAACGCAGCCAGTTCACGATACTGCGCCAAGTCGGTACGAATACCGCCCGACAGCTTCTTGATGACCTTGGTCTGAGCCGCACCACCGACGCGCGACACCGAAACGCCCGCGTTGATGGCAGGGCGGATACCGGCGTTGAACAAGTCGGTTTCCAGGAAGATCTGGCCGTCGGTAATCGAGATCACGTTCGTCGGAACGAACGCGGTCACGTCGCCGGCTTGCGTTTCAATGACGGGCAGTGCCGTCAGTGAACCGCTCTTGCCCTTCACTTCGCCGTTGGTGAACTTCTCGACGTAGTCTTCCGAAACGCGAGCCGCACGCTCGAGCAGACGCGAGTGCAAATAGAACACGTCACCCGGATACGCTTCACGACCCGGCGGACGGCGCAGCAACAGCGAAATCTGGCGATACGCCCATGCTTGCTTGGTCAAATCGTCATAAACGATCAGCGCGTCCTGGCCGCGATCGCGGAAGTATTCGCCCATCGTGCAACCGGCGTACGGCGCGAGGTATTGCATCGCGGCCGATTCCGAAGCCGAAGCCGCCACGACGATGGTGTAAGCCATTGCGCCGGTTTCTTCGAGCTTGCGCACCACGTTCATGATCGACGAAGCCTTCTGGCCGATCGCGACATAGATACAGAAAAGGTCCTTGCCCTTCTGATTGATGATCGCGTCGACAGCCACCGCGGTCTTGCCGCACTGACGGTCGCCGATGATCAGCTCGCGCTGACCACGGCCGATAGGCACCATCGAGTCGATGGACTTCAGACCCGTTTGCACCGGCTGCGACACCGACTTACGCCAGATCACGCCCGGGGCAATCTTTTCGATTGCGTCGGTCATCTTCGCGTTGACCGGACCCTTGCCGTCGATGGGGTTACCCAGCGCGTCGACCACGCGGCCGATCAGTTCCGGACCGACCGGCACTTCGAGAATGCGGCCCGTCGTCTTGACGATGTCGCCTTCCGAGATGTGCTCGTACTGGCCGAGAATAACGGCGCCGACGGAGTCGCGTTCGAGGTTCAGCGCGAGGCCGAAGGTGTTGCCCGGAAACTCGAGCATTTCACCCTGCATCACGTCCGACAGGCCGTGAATACGCACGATACCGTCGGTCACGGAGATCACGGTGCCCTGGTTGCGAACATCCGCGCTCGCTTCAAGGCCCTGGATCCGGCTCTTGATCAGCTCGCTGATCTCAGAGGGATTGAGTTGCATTATTCGCTCCTGATAGTCAATTCTGTTGCGTGCCAGCGATTCGCTTCTAACGAAGCGTCAGGCGGTCAGAGCCGTCTGCATGCTGGCGAGGCGCGCGCGGACCGAGGTATCGAGCACTTCGTCGCCAACCGTCACGCGAACGCCGCCGATCAGCGACTGATCGACTTCGACGGTCGGTTTCAGCTTGCGTTCGAACTTGCGTTCGAGGCTTGCGACTAGGTCGTTCAATTGTTCGCCTTCGAAGGGGAACGCGCTTACGATCAGCGCGTCGGCCGCACCTTCGCGGGCGTTCTTCAGCTCGTCGAACTGCACGGCGATTTCAGGCAGCAGCGACAGACGATGATTGTCCACCAGCATGCCGACGAAATTCTTCGCCTGTACATTGCCTTGAGCCAAAGGCGACTTCACTGCGGACAGCAGCAGATCCGCTACTTGATCGCGGCTCACCTTCGGGCTCGAGGCGACCGACTGCACTTCGGGCAGACGCGCAACCTGGGCCAGTTCCTCGACGAAAGTGGACCAGCCCGCGAGATCGCCGCTCTCGGCTACGCGGAACAGCGCTTCTGCGTAAGGACGAGCGATGGTTGCAAGTTCGGCCATGATCAGAGCTCGGTTTTGAGTTGATTCAGCAGATCGGCGTGAGCCTTCTGATCGACTTCGCGCTTCAGAATTTGCTCGGCGCCCTTCACGGCCAGGGCCGCGACTTCGGCGCGCAGCGACTCGCGCGCCTTGACGACTTGCTGTTCGGCGTCCGCCTTGGCTTGCGCGACGATGCGCGCGGCTTCAGCCTGAGCGTTGGCCTTGATTTCTTCGGCGACGGCTGCGGCGCGCTTTTCGGCGTCAGCGATACGTTGCTGACCGTCCGTGCGAGCCTGCGCGAGTTCCTGGTCGACGCGCTTGTGCGCGGCTTCGAGTTCCGCCTTGCCCTTGTCGGCGGCGGCGAGGCCGTCGGCAATCTTCTTTGAGCGCTCGTCGAGGGCATTGATCAACGGCGGCCACACGAACTTCATCGTGAACCACGCGAGGATCAGAAACACGACCATTTGCGCAAACAGGGTTGCGTTGAGATTCACGGTGTTTCCTTAAACGTTGCTTAGTCGGAGAGTGAAACGGTTAAAAGGCGCTCATCGGCCCGTTGTGCTCGATCAGCGCCTCACCCGTTCCGTCTTGCGTCTCATCGCAAGAAGAGACGCACACTTCCGAGGAACCTCAGCCTGCGAGCTTCGAGAGCAGCGGGTTCGCGAACGCAAACAGCATTGCCACACCAACGCCGATCAGGAACGCCGCGTCGATCAGACCAGCCAGCAGGAACATCTTGGTCTGGAGCGGGTTCATCAGTTCCGGCTGGCGGGCGCATGCTTCAATGTACTTGCCGCCCATCAGGCCGATACCGATACAGGCGCCGATTGCACCCAGGCCGATGATGATGCCGATACCGATGGCGGTCAGACCCTGGATGTTGGCGATGAAAGCGTTCATGTTCACTCCTTTGATTAAAGACTTTGGAACTGGATTTATAAAAATTGAAAACTAAAACCTAAGCGATTCTGGACCTGCCGCGAACACTCTTTAGTGAGAGTCGTGCGCCTGACCGATGTACACGAGCGTCAGCATCATGAAGATGAACGCTTGCAGCAGCACGATCAGAATGTGGAAGATCGCCCAGACCGTACCCGCGACCACATGGCCGATAAAGCCAAGTACAGAGGCGTCCGCGCCGAAGTGCCACATGCTGCCGAGCAGCGCGATCAGCAGGAACAGCAGCTCACCCGCGTACATGTTGCCGAAAAGCCGCATGCCGAGCGAAACCGTCTTGGCGACGAACTCGATGATGTTCAGCGCAAGATTCGGAATCCACAGAAGCGGATGCGCGCCAAACGGAGCGGACAGCAGCTCGTGCACGAAGCCGCCTGCGCCCTTGATCTTGAGGTTGTAGTAGATCATCAGCACGAACACGCCGAGCGCGATGCCGAGCGTGCCGTTCAGATCGGCCGTGGGCACGATGCGATGATGCGGCAGCACTTGTTCGAGGCCCAGCCAGCCAATCACGCGGCCTGGCAGATCCACGGGGATGAAGTCGAGCGAGTTCATCAGGGCGACCCAGACGAACACGGTCAGCGCGAGCGGAGCGATGAAGCGGCGGCTGCCGTGGATCATCGACTTCGACTGATCTTCGACCATTTCGACGAGCATCTCGATCGCGCACTGGAAACGTCCGGGAACACCGGACGTCGCGCGGCGCGCCGCGATACCGAGAATGACGATGGTCAGGAGACCGCACACGATGGACCAGAACAGCGTGTCCAGATTCCAGACGTGGATGTCGAAAATCGACGTCTGCGTGTGCGTGGAAAGATTCTGCAAGTGGTGCGCAATGTACTCGGACGGGTCCAGAGCGTGCGTTCCTTCGCTAGCTGCCATATCGTTAAAGCCACCCAAATTGTCAAAAATCTTTCGTCGCCAGACGCTTATCCGAGCCACCGCTTCGCGTTGCGGCTCCGGGCGTCCGGCCCGAGCGCGGCGTTCATAACCGCGCTTTCATGTGTGATGCTACATACTTGACTTCGGGCTGGCGATTACCCTGGAGGTCAACGCAAAGCCATGGCCAGCCAGTAAGTCTTCAACGCGACGATGTACGTAACGAGCAAAGGCAACCACAGCGCGCTCTTGTACCAGAAGGCGACCGCTACGAACATAGCAATCGTCGCTCCCATTTTCATCGCTTCGCCGATCATCCAACTCATGATGGTCTCGGCTCCGCTCTTCGCCTTCAGGCGCGCCGCGAACAGTGCACCGGGCAGCCAGCAGATCGCGCCTCCGAGGAAGGCGGACAGCGCAGCATCGCCCGGCGGCTTGTAGAACAGCCACCACAACAGCGTCGCACCCAGGGACAAAACCATTTGCGCGGCCACTACCTTGAAAGGCGTGACCCGCGATGGACGACTCACATCAGGACCGAACAGCTTCTCTGCCTGGCCCCGCGTGAGCGGAACGATATTGTTATCTTGCGCCTCAACGTCCCACGAGTCGTCAGACGAACTGCGGGGCTGATTTCCTGAAGCGTGAATGTCTCCGCGTTTGTTTTGAGCGCTGTCTTGCCCGCCCACCGGCGCTCGATTCTGCTCTCGCACCGTCTTCAAACCCCTTCAACACATCAACCGACAGTTCGGAAACCACCCTGCGCTTTCGCCGCGCTTTCTAGGTGGCCTAGCTGATAAATCCGGGGGATTGTAAGCGATTGTCCTCGGGGATTCAATAGTTTAGGTGCGTCAAAAGCCAAGCGGACAAAGCTTAAAAAATGGTCTCGAAAGCGAGACTTTTCTTGCGGTTACAAGCAGATTTTCAGACGACGTGAGATTGCGTCGCGAAACTCAGATGAGCGCCCATCCAACAAGCGCTGCAACAAACCAGAAAGGGATCGAAACGAGGTGAAACGGACCCCACATGCCCTTCTCGCCCGACAGACGCACGGCGATGAGATTGGCGAGCGAGCCGATTGCCACCCCAAAACCACCGACGCTCACGCCGAACGCAAGCGCGCGCCAGTCCTTCGAAAACTCGGCGAGCACGATGGCCGCCGGCACGTTACTGATGGCCTGCGACAGCACCGCGCCCGCAGCATACGCACGCATCGGCGTGCCGATACCCAACTGCGCAATGAAGCCGTGGATGGCCGGCAACGCGGCCGCGCTGCGCAGCACAATGAACATCAGCATGAAGATGAGCAGAAGCAGCCAGTCGATCTTCAAGACAACTTCGCGGCGCCAAAGCAGGAACGCGACGGCAAGGACAGCAAGGCCGGGCCCGGCATGATGCGCGTCGGCCAGTGCGACGAAGCCGGCGAACGCAAGCACGCTCACACCGCATAACACACGGTCGACGCCGTGCTCTTCGGCATCGCCAGAAAGGTCGAGCGGCGCGTTGCGAAACATCGCGCAAGTCACGGCGCCGAGCATGAGCATGAGGACCGCGCAAAGCGGCAGCAACGCCCAGACGAACGCGCCGAAGGAGACGCCGCTCGTCTGCCAGAGGAAGAGGTTTTGTGGATTGCCGAGCGGCGTGAGGATCGATCCCGCGTTCACCGACAACGCAATCACGATGACGAGACGCTTGATGGGCAAGGGCGCGAGCCGATGCAGCGATAGCGCGAGCGGCACGACCGCGAACAACGCGACATCGTTGGTCAGCACCGTGGACAGCGCCGCCGCCAGCGCGACGAGGAGCAGCGCCAGGCCGCGTTCGCCGTGGATGTGATGCACCAGCCGATGCGCGGCCCACATCAGGAATCCTGACAATTCGATCGCTTTGGTCAGGATGAGCAGGCCGGCGAGCGTGAGCACGGTCTGCCAATCCACAAGACCTGGCAGCGAAGCCCACGAGCGCGGATGAACCACTTGCAACACGCCGAGCGCGAGCACGAGAATGGCGAGGACCGGCTCTTTACTGACGGTCCTCCAGACGCGCGTCAGGAGGTCGGAGCGCGATTGCTTGACGTTGTATTCCGACAAGACTCACGCGGCCGAATTAGGCGCTTCAATGCTGCCGCGTAGTTTGCTCAGAATGCCTTCGAGCGCGTCGAGGTTGCCGAAATCGATCATCACCTTGCCGCGTCCTCGTCCGCCCAGCTTGATCTTCACGCTCGCCGCGAGCAGATCCGACAGCTCTTCCTCGAGCCTGCGCGTGTCACGGCCGCCATCGTTCGCGGGACGCGCCTTGACTGCCGGCGCTTCCTTCGTCGTCGCGGCGACGAGGCGCTCCGTTTCACGCACCGACAAGCGTCGGTTCACCACGTGATTAGCCAATTGAATCTGCGTGGCGGCATCGACGGCGAGCAGCGCGCGTGCGTGCCCCATGTCGAGATCGCCTGCGAGCAGCATCGTCTGAACGGGCGTGGCGACGTTCAAGAGACGCAGCAGATTCGATACCGCGCTACGCGATCGCCCGACCGCTTCGGCCGCCTGCTCGTGCGTGAACGTGAATTCGTCGAGCAGGCGCTGGATACCCTGCGCCTCTTCCAGCGGATTCAAATCCTCCCGCTGGATGTTTTCGATCAACGCCATCGCGGCGGCGGCCTGATCGGGCACGTTCTTCACCAGCACCGGCACTTCGTCGAGCCCAGCCAGACGCGCCGCGCGAAAACGTCGCTCGCCCGCGATGATTTCGTACTGATCCGGGCCGACGGAGCGCACGAGAATCGGCTGCATGAGGCCTTGCGCGCGAATACTCGCGGCGAGCTCTTGCAACGCGCCCTCGTCCATTCGGGTACGCGGCTGATACTTGCCCGCCTGCAGCTTGTCGAGCGACAGGACTGACGGCGTGCCTTCGCCGCGTACGGCTTCGGTAATGTCGACGCTGCCGCCGAGCAATGCATCCAGGCCTCGGCCCAAACCCTTCTTCTTCATCACAGCGCTCATTTCGATTCCTCCGTTGGCGTCGTCCGCCAGATCGAATGGGTTTGCGTTACAGCGCGCGTACGCGCTCGATCATTTCCGTGCCGAACTGGATATACGCCTGCGCGCCACGCGACGACTTGTCGAACACCACGCCTGGCAGGCCGTAACTTGGCGCCTCGGCAAGGCGCACGTTGCGTGGAATGACGACATCGAAAACCTTGTCGCCAAAGTGTTCCTTCAACTGTTCGGACACTTGCTGCTGCAAGGTGATGCGCGGATCGAACATCACACGCAACAGTCCGATCACTTTCAGATCGCGGTTAAGGTTCGCGTGGATCTGCTTGATGGTGCTCACCAGATCCGACAAGCCTTCCAACGCGAAATATTCACACTGCATTGGAATGACGACGCCATGCGCGGCGCACAGCGCGTTCAATGTCAACAGCGACAATGCAGGCGGACAATCGATCAGGATAAAATCATAGTCATCGACTATATCCGCGATGGCCGCGCGCAGAATGTGCTCGCGGTCGTCCATATCCACAAGTTCGACTTCCGCGCCAGCGAGTTCACGATTCGCAGGCAGAACGTGGTATCCCACGCTCTCCGGTCGCACTACCGCCTCACGTAGTGTCACCCCGTCGACTAACACTTCGTAGATTGTCTTCTCGCATGCGCCTTTATTGACGCCACTGCCCATCGTCGCGTTCCCCTGCGGGTCCAGATCGATGAGTAGAACGCGTTGATCAAGTCCCGCGAGACTTGCCGCGAGATTGACCGCCGTGGTGGTCTTTCCAACGCCGCCCTTCTGATTTGCGACGCAGAAGATTTTTGCCATCGTTTTATGTCCTCGTTTCTTCGCTGTCAGAAGATCAGCTGCCGTTACGGCCGTGACGAAAGCGCCCGCGACGTGTTACTGCGCGCCGACGGCTACATGGATCAAGTGGCGCTCGGCATCGAGCATCGGAACATTCAGACGCTCGATGCGCTTCACCGTCGCGCCATCTGGCAGACGCGCGATTTCGTCGTCCGGTTGCAAGCCCTTCATCGCGAGAATCCGGCCGTCGTCCGCGACCAGATGACGCGCAAGTGTAACGAAATCCGCGAGGTCTGCGAACGCGCGCGAGACAATTACGTCGAATTTTCCCGGGACTTCGCAACCCGGCCGCAGATTCTCAACGCGTCCCGTCACGACGGAAAGATTCGCCAACCCCAACTGAACCTTCGCTTGCGACTGAAAGGCGGTCTTCTTGTGAACGATGTCGTTCAGCGTCACTTTCACGTCGGGTAAGACGATTGCCAGCACGATGCCCGGCAGGCCGCCGCCCGAACCGACATCCAAAATCGATTTTGGTTGGCGCGCCACGAGCATCGGAACGATGGCAAGCGAATCGAGAATATGCTGAATGAACATTTGCTTCGGGTCGCGGATCGCCGTCAGGTTGTAGACGGCGTTCCATTTGCCCAGCAGCGCAACGTAATCGAGTAGCTGCTGTTTCTGCGATGAAGTCAGCGCAAGCTCGAGTTCAGTCGTACCTCGGTCGAGCAAGTTAGCCAGCGATTCGTTTTGGTCCTTCATTGAACCACCGAGTTGCTGCTGGCCTGATCCTGATCGCTGCCTGCGTCGCGTCCGCGCCGGCCGAGGCCGCGCTTGAGATGCACCATGAGTAGGGAGATAGCAGCCGGCGTGATGCCCTGAATACGCGATGCCTGCCCGATCGTTTCTGGACGATGCTGCGTTAGCTTTTGTCGCGCCTCAAAGGAAAGGCCGCGCACTTCGCTGTAGTCGATCGTCTCTGGTAAACGCGTGTTCTCTTGCGCTCCGTTGCGCACGATCTCGTCCGCTTGCCGGTCGATATAGCCTTGGTACTTCACGCCAATCTCGATCTGTTCTTTGATCTGCGCGAGGAGAACTGGATCATCGGCTAGCGATTCGGCTGAACCGCATTCCCCGTTGCGCAAAGCGCAGACGCCATCGTACGAGACACCAGGGCGTCGTAGCAGGTCGGCCAAACTGTACTCGTGATCGATCGGCTTGCCGAGTAACGCGGTCGCCTCTTCAGCCGGAAGCGTCTTAGGGTTCACCCAAGTGGAGCGCAACCGCTCTGTTTCACGTGAAACAGCGTCGCGCTTGCGGCTGAAAGCATCCCAACGAACGTCATCTACGACTCCAAGCCCCCGCCCTGTTTCGGTCAGACGCATATCCGCGTTATCTTCACGTAGAGACAGACGATATTCCGCACGGCTCGTGAACATTCGATACGGTTCAGAGACTCCGCGCGTTACCAAATCGTCGACCAGTACACCCAAGTACGCCTCATCACGGCGCGGTGTCCAGGCATCCCTGCCCTGCACTTGAAGCCCTGCGTTTATGCCGGCTAATAGTCCCTGCGCGGCAGCCTCCTCATAACCCGTCGTGCCGTTGATCTGTCCGGCGAAGAAAAGCCCGCTGATGGATTTCGTCTCTAATGAAGCCTTAAGCGCACGCGGATCGAAGTAGTCGTATTCGATTGCATAGCCAGGACGCAAGATATGGGCGTGTTCGAGACCACGCATGGAACGCACAAGATTTAATTGGACATCGAAAGGCAGACTCGTCGAAATTCCATTGGGATAGAACTCGTTCGTAGTCAGCCCTTCCGGTTCCAGAAAGATTTGATGTGCGTCCTTCGATGCAAACCGATGAATCTTGTCTTCAATCGACGGGCAGTACCGCGGCCCAACGCCTTCAATCACCCCTGTGTACATCGGCGACCGATCCAAGCCCGATCGAATAATGTCGTGCGTTTGGGCGTTCGTGTGCGTCACCCAGCACGGCACCTGACGCGGATGCTGCTCGACGCGGCCAAGAAAAGAGAAAATCGGAACCGGATCCAAATCGCCCGGCTGCTCTTCAAGCTTCGAAAAGTCGATCGTGCGGCCGTCGATGCGCGGTGGCGTTCCCGTCTTTAGTCGGCCCTGCGGCAAATTCAACTCTTTGAGACGTGCGGATAAAGATATCGCAGCAGGATCGCCCGCGCGGCCGCCCACGTAGTTGTTCAACCCCACGTGGATCTTTCCGTCGAGGAACGTCCCCGCTGTCAGAACCACGGCACGCGCCCGAAACCGTAAGCCAACTTGCGTAACGGCACCAACGACGCGGTCACCTTCCACCATCAAATCGTTGACGGCTTGCTGGAACAGCCAGAGATTCGGCTGATTTTCCAGCCGATTGCGTATTGCCTGCTTGTAAAGAATGCGGTCGGCTTGAGCGCGCGTGGCTCGCACTGCAGGACCCTTCGACGAATTGAGAATGCGAAACTGAATACCGGACTCGTCGGTGGCGGCAGCCATCGCGCCGCCCAACGCATCGACTTCCTTGATGAGATGTCCTTTTCCGATGCCGCCGATCGATGGATTGCAGCTCATCTGGCCAAGCGTCTCGATGTTGTGCGTTAGGAGCAGCGTCCGACAGCCCATCCGCGCCGAGGCAAGCGCAGCTTCGGTGCCCGCATGACCACCGCCAACGACGATCACATCAAATTCTGAAGGAAAAAGCATGAAGATCTCGCATCGAGCGATGCGAACCTGAAGAAAGAATATCGACGAATTATATCGGGTTCTCGTTCGCCGGTTTTCCAACGATCCGGAAAAGGCGAAAAAAATGGCGTGTTTCACGTGAAACACGCCTTCGATATTTGACGCAACCTTTTAAACGGCCTTCTTTACCAACCCGAGGTAAGTCTCGATGACTTGGGGATTGTGTTGCAAATCTTGCGCGGGGCCTTTCAGGGCGAATTCGCCTGTCTCAAGAACGTAGCCGAAGTCAGATATCTGTAGTGCCGCGCGTGCGTTTTGCTCGATCAAAAGTATTGCGACGCCCGTCTTGCGAAGCGCGCTAACGATATGAAAAATTTCCTTCACGATCAAAGGTGCCAGACCGAGACTAGGCTCATCGAGCAACAACAATTTTGGCTTGGCCATCAACGCTCGACCTACAGCAAGCATTTGCCGCTCACCGCCGGATAGCGTTCCTGCCGCCTGCCTGCGGCGTTCCTTCAACCGGGGAAAAAGGCGAAAGACTGGTTCAAGCTGATCCAAGAAGTTTCGCTCCCCCGCTCGCTTGCGCCGATAGGCGCCTAGGACGAGATTGTCCTCAACCGACATCGAAGCAAACAGTTCCCGGCGCTCAGGAACAAGGCACATTCCACGTGAAACACGACGCTCGATAGGCAGCGCAGCGACATCCTCGTCCAGATACCGGATCACACCATTAGACGATCCTGTCTGCGGCAAAGCCCCCATGATTGCATTCAAAAGAGTGGATTTGCCCGCACCATTTGGACCGATCACCGACACGATTTGTCCGGCGCCGACCGTAAGCGTCGCATTGTGCAGCGCCTCGACTTTCCCGTATCGGACGGATAAACCATCGACTTGAAGAATCGGTACACTTTTTTGCATTACTCCACTCCACCAAGATACGCTTCGAGCACAGTAGGATCTTTCTGAACTTCTGAAGGCAAGCCTTCCGCAATCTTCGTCCCGAACTCCATCACGACAAGGCGGTCGGTGAGATTCATCACGAAGTCCATATCGTGCTCGACCAGCAGGATGCTCATTCCCTCTGCGCGAAGCCTACGCAGCAGGTCGGCAAGCTGAAGCTTCTCCTGGTATCGCAAACCAGCAGCTGGCTCATCGAGAAGCAAAAGCGTCGGATCGCAACACAGCGCGCGCGCAATTTCCATGATGCGTTGTTGCCCCAGCGCCAAACTTCCGGCCTCAGTGAATACATGCTTTTCCAGGCCGACGCGTTCGATTTGTCGCGCCGCCTCGGCCATCAGCCGACTTTCCTCCGCACCGTTCAAACGCGCGACGCTCCGCCAAACGCCGGTCTTTCCCCGCAGATGCGCGCCGATCGCGACATTTTCCAAGACGCTCATACCCGGAAGCATTTTCACGTGCTGGAAGGTTCGCCCGATGCCCCGCTTTACGATCTCCCGCGATGTCAGCTTCTCAATACGCTCGCCCCGAAAGCTGATCGCGCCGCTTGTAACCTGAAGCACGCCGGTCACGAGATTGAAAGTGGTGGATTTTCCAGCGCCGTTCGGCCCGATCAGCCCGATGATCTCCCCTGCCTTTATATCGAAACTCACATCGTTTACTGCGATAAGCCCGCCGAACTGTTTGCGCGCGTTATCGACGACAAGAAGCGATTCGCCCGCCACCGGCTTGCTGCGCTGCGGCAACGCTTCGCCGCGCTCCGGCACGCGCGCTCGCGGAGCGCTTGGAAACAAACGCGCCACGAACGGCCACACTCCCTGACGCGCGTATTGAAGCAGCAACACCATCAACACGCCGAAGACAATAACCTCGAAGTTTCCGTTCGCACCGATCAACTTGGGCAGCAGCGTCTGCAGATAATCTTGCAGAACGGTGAGGATAGTCGCGCCCAGAATTGCACCCCAGACATGCGCCACTCCGCCAACCACTGCCATGAACAGAAACTCGATGCCATGATTAAGCCCGAACGGCGTCGGATTCACCGCACGCTGCAAATGCGCGTAAAGAAAGCCGGAAATGGATGCAAGCACCGCCGCATAGACAAAGATAACGACGCGCATCCAGCCGGTATTGACGCCCATCGCCTCCGCCATCGTGCCGCCGCCGCGCAACGCGCGGATAGCGCGGCCTGGACGACTATTAAGCAGATTCTGAACAGATACGACGGCGAGCAGCACGACGACCCAAATCAGGTAGTAGATGCTGCGCCCAGACTCCAAGTGCCATCCAAAAAGGTTCAACACAGGAATTCCATTGATCCCGTCGTACTTGCCGAGCAACTCCATGTTTCCAAACAGATAAAACAACGACAGTCCCCACGCGATTGTGCCGAGCGGCAGAAAGTGCCCGGAAAGCCGCATCGTAATGAGGCCCAGAAACAGCGCGATGATCGCCGTCAACACCACGCCCGCGATCAACGCAAGCCACGGTGACACACCGTATTGGGTCGTCAGAAACGCCGTTGCATACGCGCCTACGCCGACGAACGCGGCCTGCCCGAAGCTCGTCATCCCGCCTATGCCCGTCAGCAAGACGAGCCCTATCGCGACAATCGAATACAAGCCGATGTAGTTGAGCAGCGTTATCCAGTACTCGGGCACGGCCACCGGTTTCGGCAACACGGGCAACGCAAAGACCACGACGAGGAACAGCCAGAAGAAGCGGTATCGATGAAGGAATGCCATTGCGTTACTCCTCGTCTTCATCGGAATGCGGGCTTGCCAGGCTTCGCCATAGCAGCACCGGAATAATTAGCGTGAAGACGATCACCTCTTTGTACGCGCTCGCCCAGAACGACGAATACGACTCCAGCAAGCCGACGAGCAGCGACCCCGCTGCCGCCAGCGGATAACTCACCAGACCGCCCACGATTGCCCCGACGAAGCCCTTCAAGCCGATCAGGAATCCCGAGTCGTAATAGATGGTCGTGATGGGTGCGACGAGTACGCCGCACAGCGCGCCGAGCCCCGCCGCCAGCGTGAACGCGAGCCGCCCCGCCTGCGTCGTGCCGATGCCGACCAGGCGCGCGCCCAGCCGGTTCACCGACGTCGCCCGCAACGCCTTGCCAGAAATGGTCCGGTCGAAGTAGAAGTAGAGCGCCACGATCAGCACGACCGCCGTGCCCACCACCCACACACTCTGCCCGGAGATCGACACGCTGCCGAGATTGAAGGTGGCGTCGGAGAACGCCGTCGTGCGCGATCCTTCCGCGCCGAACATGACGAGCCCGAGCCCGACCATCGCGAAGTGCACGGCCACCGCGACGATCAGCAGCAACAGGGTGCTCGCCTCCGCGATCGGCTCGTAGGCGAGTCGATACACGAACGGTCCCATCGGCACGACGATCAACAGCGTCAGCGCGATCTGCACGAACATCGGCAAGGGCTGCGCGAAGATTGCCTGCGTCAGTACCCATACGCCGACGGGAAACAGCACATACTTTCCCGCGAGCGTTGCGAGCAGCCGTCCAATCTGCCGATACCGCGTCGGATGCCGCACGATCCCCGCAAGTTCGGCGACGAAGCAACCCGCGCCCATGACGATGAGCAAGTAACACGTCGCCGGCAGCTTTTGCGTCTGCAGCGCGGCAAGCGTGAGCGCGCCATAAGCGACGAACTCCCCTTGCGGGATGAAAATGACGCGAGTCACGGAAAACACGAGCACCAGGGCGAGCGCGAGCAATGCGTAAATCGCGCCCGTGGTGATCCCGTCTTGCGCGAGGATCGCCGCAATCGATAAGTCCATACTTCCTCTTCAGAGCTTCCGCAAAAAGGTCGGGCTGCCGGATCGGCCCGTGAACATGGGAAAAAGCGGCGCGCCGCATACATCGGCGCACCGCTTTGCTATCTTGAAAATCGGAGAAAAGAACGCGCCTTTAGCAGAGCGCGCGCTCAAGTCCGATCAGTCGTTGAGCAGCTTCCACTTGCCATCGGAGATTTGCACCATCACACGCGCGCGATCGTCGAAGCCGTTGTGATCGTTCGATGTCGTGTTCATGATGCCGTGCGCGACGGGCAAGTCCTTCAGATTCTCCAACGCGGCGCGCAGCGCTTCACGGAACTCGGGCGTACCCGGCTGCGCTTTCTTCAGCGCTTCGGGGATCGCACGCTGAAGCATCTGACCGGCGTCCCACGCGTGACCGCCGAAGGTGGAAAGCGTACCCGCCCCGTTGGCCTTCTCATAGGCGTTCTTGTACGCCGCCGAGGACTTCTTCACCGGATTGTTTTCCGGCAGTTGCTCGGTCACGAGAACCGGCCCGGCAGGCAGGATCTCTCCTTCGCAATCCTTGCCGCATACGCGCAGGAAGTCGTTGTTCGCCACCCCGTGCGTCTGATAAACCTTGCCCTTGTATCCGCGCTCCTTCAACGCCTTCGCCGGCAGCGCCGACGGCGTTCCCGCGCCTGCGATCAGCACGGCATCCGGATTGGCGCCCACCGTCTTGAGCACCTGACCGGTGACGGACGTGTCCGTGCGGTTATAGCGTTCGTTCGCGACGATCTTGAGCTTGTGCGCGCTCGCCGCTGCGTTGAAGACGTTGTACCAGCCGTCGCCGTAGGCATCCGCGAAGCCGATGAAGCCCACTGTCTTCACGCCGTGCTTCTCCATGTAACTGGCGATGGCGTCGGCCATGAGCGCGTCGTTCTGCGGCGTCTTGAAGACCCACGCTTTCTTGCCATCCATCGGTGCAATGATGGAAGCCGATGCCGCCATCGAGATCATCGGTGTCTTCGAAGCCGAAGCGGCATCGATCATCGCGAGCGAATTGGGCGTGACCGTTGAACCGACGACTGCATCGACATGATCCTCGTCTATCAGCTTGCGCGTGTTCTGCACGGCGCGGCTCGTGTCGGAGCCGTCATCCAGCACGATGTACTCGACGGACTTGCCGCCAATTTCCTTTGGCAACAACGCGATGGTATTTTTCTCGGGAATCCCGAGCGATGCCGCCGGTCCAGTGGCCGAGAGCGTCACGCCAATCTTCACTTGCGCGAAGGCCGCGCCTGAGCTTACGAGCGCGCCCCCCGCGATGGCGAGCGCGACGCTTGCCCTGATCCATGTGTGCTTCGTTTTCATTGCTTGTCTCCAAACGCGACCGGCTGTACGCGCCGATGCGAGTTGTTATCGATGAAGCTTGCTTACTGCCGTCTGAACAGCCGCCCCAATCTATGTACCGCGAAACCACGTGCCTAGGCTGGTTTTCCCTGACCGTCGGCAGGCGCTGCATGGGGTTTTCGCGCCCTCTTCTCTTCCATTACGGCATGCAGAAAAAAAGGCGCGACCATGACAGACGCGCCTTCTTCGTTTGCGTGATTTCACATGCTCAGTTGCCCGAGAGCTTCCACTTGCCGCCGACGATCTCCACCATCACGCGAGCACGCTGATCAAGACCAGAGTGATCGTTCGCGCTCATGTTGAAGATGCCGTGCGATGCAGGCAAGTCCCTGGTGCCTTCGATAGCCGCGCGCAATGCCTCGCGAAACGCGGGCGTTCCTGGCTGACCCTTCTTCAAGGCAATGGGAATAGCGCGCTGGAGAATGAGGCCCGCGTCCCACGCATGACCGCCGAACGTCGAGACCGAACCCGCGCCGTATGCGCCTTCATAAGCCTTCTTGTAAGTGAGCGCGGCTTGCTTCACCGGATTGCTGTCCGGCAGTTGCTCGGCGACCAGCAACGGTCCGGCGGGCAGGAACGTGCCTTCGCAATCCTTGCCGCATACACGCAGGAAGTCGTTGTTGGCAACGCCGTGCGTCTGATAGATCTTGCCCTTGTAGCCGCGCTCCTTGAGCGTCTTCTGCGGCAGCGCGGCGGGTGTTCCCGCACCGGCGATGAGTACCGCATCCGCGCTCTGCGACATCATCTTGAGCACTTGCCCCGTGACCGATGCGTCGTTGCGCGCGAAGCGCTCGTTGGCCACGACGCGAATCTTCGCGAGCTCCGCCGCCTTCGTGAACTCCTTGAACCAGCTCTCGCCGTAGGCGTCCGCAAAGCCGATGAAGGCAACCGTCTTCACGCCATGATTCGACATGTGCTGCGCGATAGCGGTCGCCATGAGGATGTCATTCTGCGGCGTCTTGAAGACCCACGCCTTCTTCGCATCCATGGGTTCGACGATGCTGGCCGCGGCCGCCATCGAGATCATGGGCGTGGTGGTCTCGGCGGCGATGTCGATCATCGCGAGGGAATTGGGAACGACCGTCGAACCGACGAGCGCATCGACGTGGTCTTCACTCGTGAGCTTGCGCGCGTTCTTCACGGCTTGCGTGGAGTCCGTGGCGTCATCCAGCACGATGTACTGCACCTTCTGCCCCGCCACTTCCTTCGGCAGCAACGCGATGGTGTTCTTTTCCGGAATGCCGAGCGAAGCCGCCGGGCCCGTTGCCGAAACCGTCACGCCTATCTTTACGTCCGCGAAAACCTGAGTGCTGAATACCGCCGATAAACCCGCGACAGCCATTGCGACCGTCTTAACGCGTAAAGCCCACTTCATTGATTTGCGCCCCGTCTTGATCGTGAAACGTCCAGTTTGAAGCCCGCGTCTTTTCACCGACCGATGGGTCGGGAAATGCAGTTTAGCGGAGGCGCGTCATGCACAGCAAGCGTTTTGCAGGGCTTATGACGGCTGTCGAACGTAAGCTGCGACCGGGTGTGAATGCGAGTTTTTTGAATCCGCCGAAACGGTATGCGGATTATATTTCGGCGACGCGAAATATCGACGTAAAACAAAACAGCCAATAAAAAAGCGCTGTTGGAATCATCCAACAGCGCTTTCGGTCGGGCACTTGGTGCCTCATGTCTCCTCGTTCTCCACCTCAAAAATCTGGGTGCAACAGAACTAAGCAGAATGTTATCGACTGTATTGTTTCGCAACAACCTAGCATTTACCCTAGTGGTGCATAAAAGCACCTTAAGAGGGCGATTTCGGGGTCGTTAACCGTGCATTGCGCGCGTGCCGTTGCTTGAACAGTATTTGTTCGGATATCCAACTAAATGGTTAACCCTGTAGCGGTCTGACACGCGCCACGATTTCACCCACAATGCCACGTCGAAATGCCAGCACGCATGCGATAAAAATCAGGCCCGTCACGATAGTCACGGATTCACCCAGCGAATTGAACCAGTCCACGCCGGTGAGTCGCGCAAGTCCGCCGCCGATATCGCCGAGCCGGTCTTCCAGCGCAACGATGATCGCCGCGCCGAGCAACGGACCGAACATGGTGCTCATGCCGCCGACGAGCGTCATCAGCACCACCAGGCCGGACATCGTCCAGTAGGCATCGCCGAGAGTTTCGAAGCCGAGCACGAGCGTCTTCAGCGCACCGGCAAGCCCTGCGAGACCCGCCGACAACACGAACGCAAGCAGCTTGTAGCGCGCGGTATCGTAGCCGAGCGATACCGCGCGCGGCTCGTTCTCCTTGATCGCGATCAGCACTTGTCCGAACGGCGAATGCACGATACGCACGATCAACGCGAACGCCAGCAACATGACGACGAGCACGACGTAATAGAGCGTAATGTCACTGCCGAGGTTCAACGCGCCGAAGAGCTTGCCGCGCGGCACGCCTTGCAAGCCGTCTTCGCCATGCGTGAACGGCGCCTGCAGGAACACGAAGTAGACCATCTGCGCGAGCGCGAGCGTGACCATCGCGAAGTAGATGCCTTGGCGGCGAATCGCCAGAAGACCGACGATCAATCCAAGCACGGTCGCCACCGCCGTTCCCGCGATCACGCCGAGTTCGGGCGTCAACCCCAATGTCTGGATGGCATAGCCCGCGGTGTAACCCGCGCTTGCCAGAAACATCGCGTGCCCGAAAGACAGCAAGCCCGTATAGCCGATCAACAGATTGAACGCCGCCGCGAACAACGCGAAGCACAGCACTTTCATCATGAAGACCGGATACACGCCCGCGAAGGGCGCGACGATCAAAGCGATCAGCAACAAGCCGTAAAGCGCTTTTCTCTGCATCATTTTTCCTTGCCGAAGAGTCCGGCGGGCCGCACCATCAGCACGAGCGCCATGATGACGAAGACAACCGTCGCGGACGCTTCCGGATAAAACACGCGCGTCAGGCCTTCGATGATGCCGAGCAAAAGACCCGTGAGAATCGAGCCCATGATCGAACCCATGCCGCCGATCACCACGACCGCGAACACGGTGATGATCATCGACTGGCCCATCAGCGGCGACACTTGAATCACCGGCGCGGCCAGCACCCCCGCAAAGGCCGCAAGCGCGACGCCGAAGCCATAGGTGAGCGTGATCATGAGCGGCACGTTGATGCCGAATGCCTCGACGAGCTTCGGGTTCTCCGTGCCCGCGCGCAGATAAGCGCCAATGCGCGTCTTCTCGATCACGAACCATGTCGCGAAGCACACCGCGAGCGATGCCACGACGACCCACGCGCGATAGTTCGGCAGGAACATGAAGCCGAGATTGGTCGCGCCCGTCAGAAGCGAGGGCACGTCGTAAGGCTGACCCGACGAACCATAGACTGAACGGAACACGCCTTCGATCACGAGCGTGAGGCCGAACGTAAGCAACAAGCCGTAGAGATGATCGAGCTTGTACAGCCAACGCAGCATCGAGCGTTCGATAACCATGCCGAAGAGGCCGACGATAAGCGGCGCGAGCACGAGCATCGCCCAATAGGGCACGTTGAGATACGAGGCGCCCATCCACGCGAGCATCGCGCCAAGCATGAACAACGCGCCGTGCGCGAAGTTGATGACGTTGAGCAAGCCGAAGATCACCGCGAGCCCGAGACTCAGGATCGCGTAGAACGAGCCGTTCACCAGTCCGAGGAGCAACTGGCTCATCATCGCGGCGAGCGGAATGCCGAAAATTTCCATTGAACCTGCCGTCAGGAATGGGTCGATTAAGTCATCGCGACAAGCGGCCAATGACAGCCGCTTGCCGCATCAACCGTGTGCGCTTACTTCCACGCCGCGCAGCGCGACTCCGCCTTCGTGCCGAATGCCTGATCGCCGGGAATCGTCGCCGTGATCTTGTAGTAGTCCCACGGCTCCTTCGACTCCGACGGCTTCTTCACTTCCATGAGATACATGTCGTGGATCATCGCGCCGTCCTGGCGGATGGTGCCCTTCGCGTAGAAGTCGTCGATCTTCGTCTGCTTCAACTGCGCCATGATCTTGTCGCTGTCGGTCGTGCCCGTGGCCTGCACGGCCTTCAGATACGTCGTGACAGCCGAATAGTCCGCGGCCTGCAGGCTCGTCGGCATCTTCTTCATCTTGTCGAAGTAGCGCTTGGCCCACGCGCGCGTCTTGTCGTCCTTGTTCCAGTACCAGCTATCCGTCGCCACGAGGCCTTGCGTGGTTTCGAGTCCCAGGCTGTGGATGTCCGTCAGGAAGATCAGCAACGCGGCGAGTTTCATCGACTTGTTGATGCCGAATTCCTTCGCTGCCTTGATCGAGTTGATGGTGTCGCCGCCCGCGTTCGCAAGACCGAGCACCTGCGCCTTCGATCCTTGCGCCTGCAACAGAAACGACGAGAAGTCCGACGCCGACAGCGGATGGCGTACATCGCCGAGCACTTGGCCGCCGTTGGCCTTCACCACGTCGGCCGTGTTCTTTTCGAGCGCCTTGCCGAACGCGTAGTCGGCGGTGAGGAAGTACCACGACTTGCCGCCCTGCTTCGTCACGGCGGAACCGGTGCCCTTGGCGAGCGCCATGGTGTCGTACGCATAGTGCACGGTGTACGGCGTGCACTGCTCGTTCGTGAGGTTGTCCGCGCCCGCGCCGATGTTGATGTACGGAACCTTCTTCTCGCCCGCGACCTGATTGGTGGAAAGCGCGGTAGCCGAGTTCGTGCCGCCGATGATCACGTTCACGCCATCGCGGTCGATCCACTCACGCGCGCGCGATGCCGCGATATCCGCCTTGTTCTGGTGATCCGCATACACGAGTTCGATTTGCTTGCCGTTCACCTTGCCGCCGAAGTCCGCAATCGCCATGCGAATGGCTTCGAGACCGCCCTGGCCGTCGATATCGGCGTAGAGACCCGACAGGTCGGTAATGAAGCCGATCTTCACCGTGTTGCCGTCGGCCGCGTGAGCAGCGTTCATGGACGCCACACTCGCCGCCGCAGCCGCAAAGCAAAAAGTGGAAAGGCGCGCGAGGGTCTTCATTTTCATTGCAGTCTCCGTGAGTTTTTGGTTGTTGCGTGCTGCCTGAGCCGTGCCGCTTTACGTGCCGCTTCAACGTGCCGCGTTTGTCGATTTAAGGACGATTACACCCCGAGCAATTCGTGCAGCACCGGCATCTTCGCTTCGAGTTCCCCCGCGCCGAAATGCTCGACGATGTTTCCATGCTCCATCACATAGAAGCGGTCCGCGAGCGGCGCTGCGAAACGAAAATTCTGTTCGACCATGACGATGGTGTAGCCACGCGCCTTCAGCATGAGGATCATGCGCGCGAGTGTCTGCACGATGACGGGCGCAAGCCCTTCCGATATCTCATCGAGCAGCAGCAAATTGGCGCCGGTGCGCAGAATGCGCGCCACCGCGAGCATTTGCTGTTCGCCGCCCGAGAGCCGCGTGCCCTGACTCGCGCGCCGCTCCTTCAGATTCGGGAACATGGAGTAGATCTCGTCCAGCGGCATCGCCTCTTTCGGATTGCCGGTCACCGGTGGCAAGAGAAGATTTTCTTCGCAGGACAAGCTCGAAAAAATGCCGCGCTCCTCCGGACAATAGCCGACCCCATGATGC
The DNA here is from genome assembly GCF_023631485.1 of Caballeronia sp. GAFFF2. Taxonomy (NCBI): domain Bacteria; kingdom Pseudomonadati; phylum Pseudomonadota; class Betaproteobacteria; order Burkholderiales; family Burkholderiaceae; genus Caballeronia; species Caballeronia sp. GAFFF2. The sequence goes on from NZ_JALQDA010000023.1 coordinate 231,805, forward strand.
GCGATCTTATGTGTGGCAAGCCCAATGGTCTCGCGTCCGCCCACGCGGATAGAGCCCGTGCGTTGCCCGGTCAATCCCATGATGGCGCGCATCGTGGTCGTGCGCCCCGCGCCGTTACGGCCGAGCAGCGTGACCACTTCGCCGCGATTCACCTTCAGATCGACACCATGCAGAATGTGCGATTCGCCGTACCACGCCTGCAAGCCTGCTATTTCCAGCGCGGGCACATGACCCGCTGCGCCGTTCGCCTCTTGCGAGCGGCGCGCTTCCACGATCGTGCTCATGCGTGCGCTCCGGTGAGCGCTGCATCGGCGCTGCCCATGTAGGCTTCCATCACGAGCGGATTCTTCGATACTTCCGCATAGCTGCCTTCCGCGAGCACTTCGCCGCGCTGAAGCACCGTGATGGTGTCGGAGATGCCCGCGATCACGTTCATGTTGTGCTCGACCATCAGAATGGTGCGTCCCGCCGAGACCTTCTTGATGAGCGCCGTCACGCGATCCACGTCCTCGTGCCCCATACCTTGCGTCGGTTCGTCGAGCAGCATGAGTTCGGGTTCCATCGAAAGCGTCGTGGCAATTTCCAGCGCGCGCTTGCGGCCGTATGAAAGCTCGACGGTTTTCGTATCGGCGAAATCGGTCAGGCCCACTTGCGTGAGCAAATCCATCGCGCGGTCGTTGAGGGCATCGAGCGAACGCTCGCTGCGCCAGAACTGGAACGACGTGCCGAGCTGCCGCTGCAGGCCGACGCGCACGTTCTGCAGCACGCTCAAGTGCGGAAACACAGCGGAAATCTGGAACGAACGAATGATGCCGCGCCGCGCGATATGCGCCGGGCGTTCGCGCGTGATGTCGGTGCCGTTGAAGACGATCTGGCCCGCGGTGGGTTCGAGGAACTTGGTGAGAAGGTTGAAGCAGGTCGTCTTGCCCGCGCCGTTGGGACCGATCAGCGCGTGGATCGAACCGCGGCGCACGCGCAGGTTCACGCCATTCACGGCCGTGAAGCCTTTGAATTCCTTCGTGAGCCCTCGCGTTTCCAGAATGGTGTCGCCGAGAATCATGTCCCCTTCCATGCGAAGTGAAACGCTAAGCGGATGACTTCGCCTGCGCCTTATTTTTTATCCGCGCATACCGGACGCGGGTTTCGCGCCGATACCGCTTCGCCTCGTGCGCCGCTGTTGCGGTTGCACAAAAGTGTGCGCGCGATAAGCCGAGCATCACCTGATTCGAGGCCATTGTCGCCGCAATGATGCAGCGCAATCATTGGGATTTGCACTTACTTACGCCGTTGAAAGCTCGGGCTGTCGGACATGCGAAGGCCTCGCATGACGCCGTCTCGTGCGAGGCCGCCAAACGCGCCGTTCATCGTGCGGTCATGCAAGCGCGGTTGCGATGACCTCTTGCGCTTCCATGCCGCGCCGGTCTTCGCGAATCATGTCGCTTGCGCGTTCGGCGATCATCAGCGTCGGCGAATTCGTGTTCCCGGAGGTGATGACCGGCATCACCGATGCATCGACCACGCGCAATCCGCGCACGCCGATCACGCGCAGACGGCTATCGACCACGGCGGCGGGATCGTTGTCCGTGCCCATGCGGCATGTGCCGACCGGATGAAAAATCGTCGTGCCGATATTGCCTGCCGCTTCGATCAGTTCTTCCTGCGTCTGGAACTGGATGCCGGGCAGAATCTCTTCGGGCGCATGTCGCGCCAGCGCGGGCGCGCTGACGATACGTCGCGTGAGCTTCAACGCGTTGACGGCAACTTCGCGGTCGTGTTCCGTGGAAAGATAATTCGGCGCGATGAGCGGTGCCGCGTGCGCATCCGGCGAGCCGATATGCACGCTGCCGCGCGACGTAGGCCGCAGATTGCATACGGACGCCGTGAACGCATTGAATGCGTGCAAGGGCTCGCCGAAGCGTTCGAGCGACAACGGCTGAACGTGATATTCGACATCGGAGCGCTTGATGGATGCGTCGTCGGGATTGGATTTGGCGAACGCGCCGAGTTGCGACGGCGCCATCGACATCGGGCCGCTGCGCAAGAGCGCGTATTGCATGCCGATGAAAAGCTTGCCCCACCATTTGGCCGACAACGTATTGAGCGTGCGCACGCCGTTCACTCTGTATGCCATGCGCAATTGCAGATGGTCCTGCAGATTCTCGCCGACCCCGCGCAGATCGCGCACGACATCGATGCCGAGCCGCTGCAGCCGCGCGCCATTGCCGATGCCCGAGAGCTCGAGAATCTGCGGCGAGTTGACCGCGCCCGCGCTGAGAATCACCTCGCAACGCGCCCGCGCGATGTAATCGACGTCGCCGCCGCGATATTCCACGCCCGAGCACCGCATGCCCTCGAACACGAGCCGTTGCGTGTGCGCGCCGGTGATGGTCGTGAGGTTCGGGCGCTTCATCGCTTCACGCAGGAAGGCTTTGGCCGCGTTCCAGCGAATGCCGCCGCGCTGGTTCACATCGAAATAACCGACGCCTGTGTTGTCGCCGCGATTGAAGTCATCGGTTGCGGGAATGCCGCTTTGCTGCGCGGCTTGCGAGAAGGTTTCGAGAATCTTCCACTTGAGACGCTGTTTTTCCACGCGCCATTCGCCGCCCGCGCCATGCCACTGATTCGCGCCGCCGTGATGATCCTCGCTGCGCTTGAAGATGGGCAGCACGGAATCCCACGACCAGTTCGGGTCGCCGCTGATATGCGCCCAGTCGTCGTAGTCTTCGCGCTGGCCGCGCATGTAGATCATGCCGTTGATGGATGAACATCCGCCGAGCACGCGACCGCGCGGATAAGACAGCGCGCGCCCGTTCAGACCCGCTTCGGCTTGCGTCTTGTACAGCCAGTCCGTGCGCGGATTGCCAATGCAGTACAAGTAGCCGACGGGAATGTGAATCCAGTGATAGTCGTCCTTGCCGCCCGCTTCGAGCAGCAGCACGTTCACGTTGGGGTCTTCGCTGAGGCGATTGGCGAGCACGCATCCGGCCGTGCCCGCGCCGACGATGATGTAGTCGAATTCACCTTCCAGCTTGCGGGCGTCCTGTTTCATCGCTGTCTCCTGATGGCCGGCAATGCCGTCTGTCGCGGCATGGTCTGGCGAGAGTAACGCCGCAAGCCGCAGCAAATCCAATGAGATATGTTCATCGGCGATATAAGTCGCGCTAATATCAGCGCATGGACTACACACTTCTGCGCGCTTTCATCACCGTCGCTCGCGAAGGCAATCTCACGCGCGCGGCGGCGCAATTGCATGTCACTCAGCCAGCGGTCAGTCTCCAGATCAAGAATCTTCAGGAGATGCTCGGCGTCGTGCTGTTCTCGCGGACATCGCACGGACTTTTGTTGACGCGCGACGGCGAAGCGCTGCTGCCGCACGCGGAACGCGCGCTCGTCGCCGCTGCCGATGTCCAACGCGCCGCCGCCGCATTGCGCGACGAAGTGAGCGGCACGTTGCGCATCGGGACGATCCTCGATCCCGAATTTCTGCGCCTTGGCGGCTTTCTGCGGCAACTCGTGGAAGCGTATCCGCGCATTGAAACGGCGTTGCGGCATGGCATGTCGGGTTGGGTGCTCGAACGCGTGAAGGCGCGCGAACTGGATGTCGGCTACTACATCGGCGACCCTGCGGCAGACGGCACGCGCGATGGCGAGCGCTTTCATGTCGTGCGGCTGACGCCCTTCGACTATCGCGTGCTCGCGCCCGCCGGCTGGCATAACCGCGTGAACAAGGGAAAGCGCAACTGGGCGACGCTCGCGCGGTTGCCGTGGATCTGGACGCCGCCGGAATCCGCGCACAACCGGCTGCTATCGAAGATTTTCCGCGACGCCAACGCGTCGCCGACCATCGTCGCCGAAGTGGATCAGGAGCCGTCGATGCTCGATCTCGTCAAATCGGGCGTGGGCCTTTCGCTCGCCCGCGATTCGATCGCGCTTCGGGAGGCGCACGCGCATGCGCTGACAATCGTCGAGGGCGTCACGGTATCGACACAACTGTCGTTCGTGACGCTCGCCGAACGCCGCGAGGAACCGGCGATTGCGGCGGCGCTGCGGCTCATCGACGCCCAATGGTCGATGTAAGGCGAAGTTCAAGCGGCCTTCATCGAAACTTTGCTAGGCTTGAGCGCAGATGCTTCATTCAAGGCAAACCGCTCAACCGGAGTCCTCCATGGCACGCAACATCGAAATCAAGGCACGCGCTCATCAGTTCGACCAATTGCGTGAGCGCGCCGCCGCGCTCGCCACCGACAGGCCGCTGGTGTTTCGCCAGCAGGACTTCTTCTACGACGTTCCCACCGGCCGTCTCAAGTTGCGCCAGTTCGACGACGGCACGCCATCGGAGCTGATCTTCTATCAGCGCGACGACCGCGACGGCCCGAAAGTCTCGTATTACTCGCGCAGTCCCGTGACGAATCCCGAAGCCATGCATACGCTGCTCGCGCAGGCGCTGACCACGCGCGGCATCGTCACGAAGGAAAGGCATGTCTATCTGGTCGGGCGCACGCGTATCCATCTGGATCGCGTGGATGGGCTTGGGGACTTCATCGAACTCGAAGTTCTGCTGGGTCAGGAAGACGACGAAGCCGGCGGCGAGGAAGAGGCGCACGCCATGTTCGCGCGTCTTGGCGTGGAACAGACGGATCTGGTGCCGGTTGCTTATGTCGACTTGCTGAATCCGACGCTTCAGGCGGAATCGGTCGACAAGTGACCTAGCGGCAGCGGACCGTTGCGCTTGAATGTCGTGAGCACGATGTTCGAGCGCACGCTATCGACGCCGGGAACGCGCATCAGCTTCTTCATCACGAAGGTGGACAGCGCGTTCAGATCGGGCGCGACGATCCGCAGAAGGTAATCCGCATCGCCGACGGTCGCGTGGCATTCGAGCACTTCGGGCAGCGTCTCGATCTGCTGCTGAAACTCCTCGATGATCGAATCGCCGTGATGCTTGAGCTTCATGCTCGTGAATGCGGTCACACCGAGGCCGAGCTTTTCTGGCCGCAACACCACCCGATATCCTTCGATCACGCCGGTCGCTTCGAGCCGCTGCAGTCGACGGCCGATCTGCGACGGCGACAGCGGCACCTGCTCGCCCAATTGCTGATGCGTGGCGCGGCCGAAGCGTTGCAGCACATCGAGCAAGGCGAGATCGAAATGATCGAGTTCCAGCATGATTGGGCGCGCGCGAAAGCGAAAACGAAGATGCGACTTTAGCGCATGAAAATGCCATCACTCACATACCCGACGCGCCGAAGGGCCGTTTCGCGCGGAGCTTAACGCCTGCTTACGGCAACCGACAAGGTAACAGCCGTATTACCAACCGTGACATGATCGAAAGGATCGAAAAGCGCCTTTTGCCAGCTTCCCGTCATGGATGGAAGCCGATGCGAAGCTTGGAGAAAGAAATCGTGCTGAAATCTTTCGGTCGTGCAGGCTGATTTATAAGCGCGTGTAATGTAGCCGCGTGACGCGCGCCCGTGGACCCGGCCGATCGACCGGCACTTCTGACTGACGCTGTACAATCAGCAGCGCAACTAGCCTGGGCAACGTTCAGGCAGAAAGTCATCCGGTGTACGGCCGCTCGCGGCTCGAGGTTACGTTCGCGCGACGCCGCATGAGAATCAACGGATTTGATCCGGCTCGAACCCGCGCCGCCGCGTCGTGCATGTCACCGGCTTGGGCGCCGGCTCGGGTTAAACCCATCGTACTTGAGCGAGTTCATGCGAATCCTTCTGATTGAAGACGACCGCCCCATTGCGCGCGGCATCCAGAGCAGCCTCGAACAGTCGGGCTTCACGGTCGATATGGTCCACGACGGCATCTTCGCCGAGCAAGCGCTCGCGCAGAACCGCCACGAACTGGTCATTCTCGATCTGGGCCTGCCGGGCATCGACGGCATGACGCTTCTGGCGCGCTTTCGCCAGAGCAACCGGCATACGCCGGTCATCATCCTCACCGCGCGCGACGAACTGCATGACCGCGTGCAGGGGCTGAACAGCGGCGCCGACGACTACATGCTCAAGCCCTTCGAGCCGCAGGAACTGGAAGCGCGCATTCGCGCCGTGATGCGCCGTAGCGGCCCGCACGGCGACGTGCCGCGCCCCGAAGTCACCTTGGGCGGCTTGCGTCTGTCGGGCGTGGATCGCCGCATTTTCAACGACGAGCGTCCGCTCGAACTGTCGCCGCGCGAATTCGCCGTGCTGGAAATGCTGCTGCTGCGTCATGGCCGCGTCGTCAGCAAGGCGCAATTGCAGGATCACCTGACGCATTTCGGCGGCGATCTCGGCGATACGGCCATCGAAGTTTATGTGCATCGCGTGCGCAAAAAGCTCGAAAACACGCGCGTGGAAATCGTGACGGTGCGCGGCTTCGGCTATTTGCTTCAGGAGATCCGTCAGGCGACGTGATGTCCCGGCGGTAGAACGGTTTGCGACTTCCCACCCGGCGCGCGGGCGATCAGCGTTTCGCCCGCGAAGATTGGCTCGATCTGGCGCGATCTAAGGCCACCGAAGTTCCCGCGTCACCGAGCCTGCGGCGCACGCTGTTGCGCCGCCTGGCCGCGCCGCTGTCCCTGCTCGCGCTGATGAGCGGCCTGATGGCGTACTGGCTCGCGTGGCAGTACACGCAGCACGTGGTGGACCGTTCTCTCGCGGATCTCGCCACCGCCATCTCCAAGCAGATTCAGCTCGCGGGCGTCGATGCCCCCGTCACCGTTCCGCCGCTCGCCCAGGCGATGTTCTCCGATCCGGTGGAGCAACTCGTCTATCGCATCAGCACGGGCGACCAGGAAATTGCCGGCGAGCCCGATCTGCCGCTGACCGGCACCGCCGTGCGGCGCATCCACTATGCATACGTTTTCGAAACGCACTATCAGGGCGTGAGCGTGCGCGCCGCGCAAGTGCGCGTGCCGCAGCCGACGGGCAATCCTATCGTCGTCGAAGTGGCGCAGCGCGTGGGCTCGCGCTACAGAATCGCGGTGGAGTTTCTCTTCGCGATCATGATGCCGCTGCTGCTTTTGCTGCTCGCAGGCTGGGTGATCGTATGGCGCGTGGTGAATCAGCAATTGAACCCGCTCACCGATCTCGCCGACACGCTCAACCAGCAGACCCACATCTCGCTCGAACCCGTCGACGAAACCTTCGTGCCAAGCGAAATCCGTCCGCTCACGAGCGCCATGAACGGCTTGCTCGTGCGTCTTCAGGCCGCGCTCGATGCACAACGCAAATTCATCGCCGATGCCGCGCACCAATTGCGCACGCCGCTTACCGCCGTCAAGCTGCACGCGGAGCAAGCGCTTAGTTCGCGCGATCCGGCGAAGGCCATCGAAGCGGTGAAGGAACTGCGCGCATCGGCGGATCGCGCGGTGCGTTTGTCGAATCAACTGCTTTCGCTCGCGCGCGCCGAACCGGGCGAGCAAGCCGCGCGTTTCACCGACTTCGATCTCGCCACGCTCGCGTTCGAAACCGGCGCGGAATGGGTGCCGCGCGCGTTGTCGGCGGGCGTGGATTTGGGCTTTCAGCGTCTCGACGACCCCGACAACGAACACCCGATGATGGCGCGCGGCAATATCGTGCTGACGCGCGAGGTGATCGCGAATCTCATCGACAACGCGCTCAAGTATGTGCCGCCGTCGCGTCATGAAGGTTCGCGCATCACGCTGACCATCGGCGACTGGCACGATGCGCAAGGCAAGCGTTTCGGCGAGGTGGTCATCGAGGACAACGGTCCCGGTGTGCCGCCGGATCAGCAACCCGATCTCTTCAAGCGCTTCTTCCGTGGCGACGGTCAGATGGTGGAAGGCGGCGCGGGACTCGGGCTCGCCATCGTTCACGACATCATCTCGCTGCACGGCGGCACGGTGCATTACGAAGACGCTCCGGAAGGCGGCGCGCGCTTCATCGTGCGTATGCCGCTCAAGGACGGCGCGGCGCCAGCCGCCGCAAAATAAAAAGCCACGGCATGATTCCATGCAGTGGCTTCTTTACCATGGCGTTGCAAGCGCCTATTTCTTCAGCGCGAGCATGGTTCCGCGACACTTCTTCGCGCCGCAACGGCATTCGTATTCTTTCTTGAGCTTCTTCGTGATGCGGCCTTCGATCACGAGGCCGTAGTCGTAATTGAGCTCTTCTTCCGGCTCGATGTCGCGCAGGGCGTGGATGAACACGCGCCCTTCCACTTCCTCGGCTTCGCAATTCGGCTTGCACGAATGATTGATGTACTTCGCGCTGTTGCCGTCGATCTTGCCGTCGATCACGCTGCCGTCGTCGAGCGCGAAGTAGAACGTGTGATTCGGCTCATCCGGATTGTGCGGATGCCGGCGCAGCGCTTCCTTCCACGAGATACGCTCGCCCTTGTATTCCATCACCTGCTCACCCGCCGCGATGTGCTTCACGGCGAATACGCCCTTGCCATGTACTCCCGAGCGGCGGACGGTGATCCTGCGTGAACTCATCGAACGAATCCTTAATAAACGAGGTGTGGGGTTGGCTTCATGTCCACTTCGTCTTGGATCGTCTCGACGAAAGCGGATAAAAAAAACGCGGTGGCCGCTGAGGCGCCGCGTTGGCATGGTTGAACGTGCTGTTCAACTCAATCGTTATCGTACACTCCCGGGGCGCTGTCGAACAACTGGCCCGTGAGTATCCGTGGGTATCGACTGATGATGTTGGTTAGCGCTGGCCGAACGCCACGTCGCCGAACAGGTTCTTCAGTTCGCGCGGCTGCGAGCGCCAGTATTGCGGCGGCGCCGTGACGGTCGCGCCGAGCTCGGCGGCGGCGTGCCACGCCCAGCGTGGATCGTACAGCGCGGCCCGCGCGATGGCGACGAAGTCCGCCTTGCCGCTACCAACGATAGCTTCGGCTTGCTGCGGCTCCGTGATGAGACCGACCGCGATGGTCGTCACGCCCGTGGCTTCCTTGACCGCCTGTGCGTACGGCACCTGATAGCCCGGCCCGAGCGTGATCTTCTGCAGCGGCGATACGCCGCCCGACGAGACATCGATCCAGTCGACATCGCGCTTCTTCAGTTCCGCCGCGAACGCGATCGTGTCCTCGATGGTCCAGCCGCCCTCGACCCAATCCGTCGCGGACACGCGCACGCCGACGGGCTTGTCGGCGGGAAACGCGGCGCGCACGGCCTCGAAAATCTCGAGCGGATAACGCATGCGATTTTCGAGCGAACCGCCGTATTCGTCGGTGCGCTGATTGGCGAGCGGCGACAGGAACTGATGCAGCAGATAACCATGCGCCGCATGCACTTCGATGCCGTCGATACCAAGCCGCGCCGCCCGTTTCGCCGATGCGACGAACGCTTCCTTCACGCGAATGAGGCCGGCCGCATCGAGCGCGAGCGGCGGCGTCTCGCCTTCCTTGTGCGGAATGGCCGAAGGTGCGTGCGTCATCCAGCCGCCGTCGGCAACCGGGATCAGCTGGCCGCCATCCCACGGCTTGTTGCTCGACGCCTTGCGGCCCGCGTGCGCGAGCTGCATGGTCACGGCGATATCCGAATACTGGCGGATGGCCGCGAGGACCGGACGCAGCGCGGCTTCGGTCGCGTCGTCCCAGAGACCGAGATCGCCGGGCGTGATGCGGCCGTCAGGCTCGACCGCGGTCGCCTCGATGACGAGCATGCCCGCGCCCGAGAGCGCGAGTTGGCCCAGATGGATCATGTGCCACGCAGTGGCCTCGCCGCGTTCGGCGGAGTACTGGCACATCGGCGAAATGACGATGCGATTGGGAAGCTGAAGGCTGCGTAAGGTCTTGGGAGTGAAAAGCGCGCTCATGTCGAAGGCTCGGTGAGAAAAGATGCGATCGAGAATAGCATCGGGATTTCTTCCGTGCAGGATGCATGCGGTGCGACCCGCCGCAATCCGCGCCTTGACCTTCAGCCCTGACGTTCGGTGCAGGGAAACTTGTCGAGCCATTCGTGGAACATGGCGCGCGCCGCGCGTTCGAGGGCGGGACCGTGGCGCGCCGTCTCTTCACGCAGCGTGACGGCCGTGGCGCCGCTCCTGGCGATATCCGCGGGATAGGTGACGAGCCAGCTCTCGAACCGGTCTGGCAGCACTTCGGGATGGCACTGCAGCGCAAGCACATGCTCGCCCCACGAGAACGCCTGATGCGCGCAAGCTTCCGTCGATGCAAGCAAGCTCGCGCCTTGCGGCAAATCGAAGGTGTCGCCGTGCCAGTGAAATACGGGAATGGGTTTGCCATCAGCTTCGAGATGACGCAGCGGCGACGCGCGCCCGGCGTCGGTCAGCGCAAGCGGCGACCAGCCGAGCTCCAGCTTTCCCGACGAATACACGCGCGCGCCGAGCGCACGCGCGATCAGCTGCGAGCCAAGACAGATGCCGATAGTCGGCAAGCCCGCCGCAATGCGCTTTTCGAGCATCGACAAAAGCGGAGCCAGATGGGGATACTGCGCATCGTCGTAGGCGCCGATCGGCCCGCCGAGCACGACCATGAGCGATGCATCGAGCGGATCGGGCGCGTCTATGCGTCCGCGGCCCACGTCGAGATAACGCACGAGATGGCCGCGGTCGCCGAGGACCAGTTCGAGGCTGCCCAGATCTTCGAAATAGACGTGGCGAATCGCCAGGACTTCATGTTTCATCGGCGGGTTTCCGTGGCTCGGACTGCGGAGTAGAGACGAGCCGCGCCTCGCCAGGAGGCGCGACGCGCACAGTCTAACCGACTCGACGCGGCCTCACAGCGTACCTTTGCACCGATCGACCCGGGTTGTCCCGGGCCGTTGCCGTTCAGGCGATTTGCGCGAAGACCTTCCAGCTCTTCTTCTGCGTGGCGACGTCGGCTTCTTCGTATACCGAACAGTCGAGACGCAGATTGGTATCCGCCATGTCGATCTGAAGCAGTGCGCAATGATGCAGCACCTTCTTCGGATTCTTGCTTGGCTGGAAATGCGCGCACGACAGACACATCCGATGCGCCGGAATCTGCTGTTGTGTTTCGAGCTGGCGGATGGTCTTGAGCAAGCTGCGGTAAAGCGCCGCTTGCTCTTCTTCACGCAATGTGCCGACCGCCTTCGCGAGGAAGTCCGGCCATTGCAGCGCGCGCTTGGCGGCCGTGCGGCCGCGTGCGGTCAGACGCACCGCCAGTGCGCGACCGTCGTCGAGTGCACGGCGCTTTTCGACGAGCCCCTTGCCTTCGAGCGTGCTCACGGCGTCGCTGGTGGTCGCGGCGGTCAGCGCGGTTTCCCGTGCAATCTCGCCGAGGCGCATAGGCCCCTTGCGCTGCATCAGCAGTACGAGAATTTCACCCTGGGTTGGCGTAAGCCCCGCGCCTTCCGCCCATTCCCAGGCCTGGCTGCGCATCGCTGTGCTCAGCCTCAGCAGGCCGTGGGTCACCCGCCCCGTCGCCTGCTCTCCGTATAAACCTTCACTCATGATCTTTCGCTTGTTGTTCCGCTTATGGGTTTTGACGGCATGTTCGCTAACCAACGAACACCACGTCCCCTAAGCCGCCCCAGGAACCTGCTGCCTGTGCACTGCTGTCAGTATTCCAAAGACCGCCTTCAGGTCGTGGTCCCCGCCGTCTCAAAATTCAGGCGTACCAAGCCAATTCGCTTTGCCTGAATGGGGGACATGCAACCCTCTTCGTTATGCGCCATCTTGTCACCAGCCACTTCACCACCCTGCTCGACAATCTTCCTTTGCGTCCAAAGTGACCGGTTGCGGCGCTATGTTTTTGCCGACTATAACGCGCCGTCGGCAACGTCGCCATTCTAAGCGACCTAGAACAAACGTACACCTTAATTATTCACGCAAAACTGTGGATAACCCGTGGAAAAACGTAGCGTTTGGTTGTGAGCGAACTCTCGATAAGCCAAGGCATCTTTCGACCACCCTTTGTCTTATCCTTGGCCGCGCGCATCCATTCAACTTTGATTCACCGCCTTATCGTTTTTCCAATTCGTTGACCTTGCAGCGCTTTTTAACGTTTTCCATAGCGTCGCGCAGCCCTCGTTACCTTCTATTACGTAGGTATACGGACTTCTCACGGGAAACCTTAGAGATGCCGTATCGATTCACGTAACGTTCAGGCAACGAGCTTATTCCTAAGTTCCGCATGCACGCGTTTCATACACAACATAGCGAGACCGAAGTTTCAAAGCACGAAGGCCGTTTCGACTTTCATCGAAACGGCCTTTCGTCTTGATTCTCACTTCAACGCGTGTGTAAGGGCAGCGTCATGCGCGCCATTGCAGGCATTGCTGACGTACGGCTTCATGGAGCGACTTCTCTTTGTCGAAAACGCCGCGCAACCAAGTGGCGTCATTCATGCCACCGCGTGCAATATCCGCGATTTGCGCGAGCGCCGCTTGCGAACCCAATGCTTCGGCATGCGGTGCAAGTACATCCAGCGTTGCGAGAATATCTTCGCCGATGGTGTGCCGCTCACCCGACTGCGGATGCACGCAAGTGCCTTCCAGACCGAAGCGGCAAGCTTCGAAACGATTGAATGTGTAGACGAGGTAATCGTCTTCTTGCGGCGTAAGCGGTTTATCGAGCAGCAAATACCGCGACAACGTTTGTATATAGCAAGCAATCGCCGCAGCGCGATCGACAGAAAGTGGCGTATCCATCACGCGAACCTCGATGGTGCCGAAACCCGGCTTTGGCCGGATGTCCCAGTAGAAGTCCTTCATGCTGTTCACGACGCCCGTGTGCACCATCTTCGAAAAGTATTCCTCGAAGCTGTCCCACGTGAGGACAAACGGCGCGCGTCCGGAAAGCGGGAACGCGAATACTGAATTGAGTCGTGCCGAATGGAAGCCGGTATCGACACCCTGGATATACGGCGACGATGCCGAAAGCGCTATGAAGTGCGGAATATAGCGCGACATCGAATGCAACAGGAACAGCGCGCTATTCGGGTCCGGGCAGCCGATATGCACGTGCTGGCCGAACACCGTGAATTGCTTGGCCAGGTAGCCGTATAGTTCGGAGATGTACTGGAAGCGAGGCGCGTCGTAGATCTGCCGGTCGCTCCATTGCTGAAAAGCATGCGTGCCGCCGCCGGCAAGGCCGACATTGAGTTGATCCGCCGCCGCGACCAGCGTATCGCGAATCTTGCGCAGGTCGGTGACGGCCTGTTCATGCGTCGTGCAGATGCCGGTCGAAAGCTCGATCATGCTTTCGGTGATTTCCGGCGTGATGTTGCCCGGAATCTCTTCGTCCTTGATGAGACGCATGAGGTCCGACGCGGCGCGGGTCAGATCGTAGTCGTGCGTATTGACGACCTGGATCTCAAGCTCCACGCCGAAGGTGAACGGCTCGGAGTCGATAAATGGTTCGAGTGCCATGACGCCTCTAAAAAATTCAATGCCCGTGCGGTGCGGTGCGGCGCCTATTCGCGCCGCTCGCCCACCGCCGACAGGCTACGGTACACCAGGAACGGCGACACGATTTGCAGCACGACGATCGAGCACATGACGATCGCACGAAGCGTCGGGTCGTAGCTCGGATAAAGCACGTACATGTCGTCGACGAGCAGGTAGGCAAGCGCGGACATCGGCGTGAGCGCGACGCCCAACGCCGCGCCCTGCTTCCAGTCGAGGCCGCTCGGCTTTGCAAAAATCATCACGCCGGCCAGCTTGCCGATGAAGCGCGCGACGATCAGCGCGAGCGCCGCTACACCGCCAAGCGCGATATCGCGCCATTCGAATGACGTCAGTGTCAGCGCAAAAAGAATGACGGTCAGCAGCCATCCAGCGGAACCGAAATGCGTAGGCCAGAGTTGCGGCTTTTCATCAGCGTTCTTAACGATGATGCCTGCTGCAAGCAGCGCAAGAATGATCGACAGTTTGAAGATATGCGCGATCGCGATAGCCAGCAGCACGAGACCGAACAACGCGACGAAGGAGTGCTCGTCGTTCGCATTCAGACGCCGATACAGCAGGTTGCATGCACGCGCGAGCAGGAAGGCCAGCACGAGCGAACCGATCAGCAGATAAAGCGGCTGCAGAATGGTTGCAAACGCATTGCCGTAAATTTCCTGATGCAACACGCCGGCCGCGAGTTTTTCGACGATCACCGCGTACATGCTGTTCAACGCGGTCAACGTGAGAAGACGCTGCGTAACCTGTCCTTCGGCGCGCAATTCGGTCTTCAATTGGATGACCATTGCGGGCGACGTCGCCATGGCGATGGCCGCGATGACGATCGAAGGCATTGTCGGCACGTTGCATAACATCAACGCAATCAGCACGAAGCCGAAGGTAAGCGTGGCTTCGGCGATGCTCGACAGAATCAGATACGGATTGCGGCGGATCCAGCGCAAATCGAGCCGGCCGCCGAGTTCGAAGAGCAATAGCCCGAGCGCGACATCCAGCAGAGGCCGTGAGATGGCGCCTGCGCTGACGTCGATCACACCGAGCCCCGCGTTACCGGCGATCAGCCCGATGACCGCATAGCCCGTGATACGCGGCAGACGCCATGCGCGCCAGAGCAATTCTCCGGCGAGGCCGGCGGTGACGAGCGCAAGACCTGCCCAAAGAATGGCATTGGGTTCGAGCGGCCAGGCGGGCAAAAACGAAAAGGCCGAATTCATCGTGTTTGCTTCTCCTTCGTTGCAGCAGAGGATGCACGTTCTGTTGCGTGACTTTGCGCGCGCGGCGCATCCGAGCGGCTCGCCTGTTCAGGCGAATGAGTTCATTCAAATGAAACGAAAGCGAACGAACACGGCGTCACGGAACCAGCCGTGCACGAATTAGACGACGCACCCGGCTCCATCGCGCGGCTTACGACTCGCGCGCATTGAGATGGTGACGGATGCGGGCAAGACAAGCGGCGCTTGCCCGGAGGCGGGCCGACGGCCAGACGACAGCGCGGCCTGGTTGATCAGATTCGTGGCGCGCGCTCATCGTTCCGTTGAAGCGGTCGCCGTCTGAACGGCGCGACGCGGGAAGAAGCGCGATTGTGCCATACCTCGATGACCGTGACAGGGAAGTCCAGGCTCATGATTTTTATGAAGTAAAAGCGACAGCCGTGCACGCGTGAAGGCGGCAAGGCTGACCGGCGGGCGGTTTTCGGATTCGATTTCCCTCTTCCGATAGCCTCTGTGTCAGGTGTTTACAGGTTTACTGTATATACATGTAGTAGTAGTTAACAAGCACCTGCCTCACCTGTGGATAAGACCAATTCTCCTTTCCAAACAAGCGATTGTGGAAAGCAGAACGCAGCGGTAAACATGTTCAGGCATGGCGGTCAACTTTGAACAACTTTCGGGACGCTCGGGCACTCGCGCGGGTTGTCCCGTTTACGTGCACAACGAGTCCACAACTCGTTCTTCGGTAAACCCGGGTCTTATCCACAACCCGGCTTGGATAACTACGTTGCTTCGAATTGACCGTGACGCAGCGCTCGCAATAAAAAGCGCGCGGGATCGATCGACTCGGCGAGTTCGCGTTCGATGACCCAAGGTTCGCCTTCGATCTGCGAGACGATGAGTTCCGCGGCGAGCGTCGCCCAGACGAGCCCGCGCGAACCAAAGGCAAACGCGCCATACAAACCCGGCATGCGCGGCAGGTCGAGCGGCCACGCGCCTTTGAGGCGGGCGGCGTCGGCGCGCGCGGCGGCTTCATCGGCGAACTGGCCGATCATCGGCATGCGGTCGCTCGTCACGCAACGGAACGCGACGCGGCCTTGCTTCACATGCGCCGTCGCTTGCAGTGCCGGAAGCATGGCTCCAACGCGCTCGATGTTTTCCCGATGCCCTACGTCACGAACTTCGATATCGGGATCGTCGATGTCATAGGTCGCGCCGATCAGCGTGCCTCGTTCGCCCAAAGGCACCGCATAACCTTCGCCGATGACGGGAACGCGCAATCCATCGAGCGTAGTGCTGTCCAGGACGCTGAGTTGTCCGCGAACGCTGCTCGTCGTTGCATCATCGAGATGTGCGAGTCGCGCAGCTTCATGCGCGTTCGCCAGCACGAGAATCGGCGCTCGCGCGACCTCCGCGTCGTGCGTGTCGAAGACGCGCCAGTTGTCACCATCACGTTCGATGCGCGCCACTTCCGTGTTCATTCGCGTCGTTAGTGCGGCGCCGGCATCGGCAAGCTGCGCCGCGCAGACCGATGCCGGCGAGATCGCGCCGCCGTGCGGGAAGAACCATCCGCCGCGCGCGATATCCACGCCTGCGATACGCGATGAATCGGCGCTGGATACCGAACTCACGTAGTCGCGCGGATACGCGAAACGGGCGATGGCGTCGGCGATCGCGGCGGCGTCTTCGGGCGTGTCCGCGATTTGCAGCAAGCCATCGCGGCTACGTTGCAAGTCGTATGAGCGCGCTTCGAGCGTTTGCCACTGACTCAGCGCGAACAAAAAGCCCGCACGGGTGAGCCGCGCGGCGACGCTGTCATCGCGCCAGACGATGGGATGAAACACGCCAGCCGGATTGCCCGACGCGTCGCGCGCGGGCAGCGCGTGCCGGTCGATGAGCGTGACATGCCAGCCGCGCGCCGCGAGACGCGATGTCATTGCAGAGCCCGCGAGTCCCGCGCCGATCACGATGGCTTCGCGCGACTGGACAGCGGACGCGCGCGGCGGTTCGTGACGACGCACGCGCCAGCGCGGGGCGAAGCGCGCGCTTCGGTCGTCGGCACACGTGAAACCCGAAGCCTCCAATGCGCGTCGCAGCGAGGCGGCGTCCGCGATGTTCGTCGCCGATACGGTTGCATCGTCGCCCGCGAGCCGCGCGATGCCCTTGCACAACCATTGCGGATTGTCGAAGGCGGCGGCGTCGAGATGGAAAGCATCGGCGCGCAGCCACAGTCTCGACAGCATGTCGTTCGCATCGCCGATGGCGAGCGTCAGCACCACGCGCCCTGCATCGAATTCGAGCCGATGCATGCCGGAGACGCGCATCGGCCAGGCGTTTATCAGTGCGTCCGCGAGCGGGTCGCCGTTCTTCGACGGCGCTGCATCGAGCGCATGCAACGGCACGATGACGACTACATGCAGACGTTCGCAGCGCGCGTTGTCATCACGCCAACGTCGCCAGATGTCGAGAAAGCGGTTGGTGTGCGCGAATTGCGTATCGATGAAAATAAAGACGCGCCGATGCCGCCAGCGCGCGGGAAGATCGTGCAGCTCGAAAAGCTTGTCCGTAGGCAACGATGATTCGGTCATGCGAAAAGGGAAGGGAAGCGATGGCGTCCGCTATACCGGACGAAGACGGCAAGACATCGAGCATGTACTAGACAGACGGCGCTTTGGCCGCATGCAAGGCGTTGGGCATCGTGCCTTCGAGCGCGATCGGTTCGACCGCGTGACCGGCGGCGCGCCATGCTTCGAGACCGCCGAAGAGCGGCGCGACATCGTCGAAACCATGCGCGATCAGGTCTTTTGCCGCCAACGCCGCGGATACTTCGTTCGGACAATCGCAGTAGGTCACGATCTTGAGATCGCGCTCGATGCCCGCAAGCTGCGCCGCGATGCCGCCGTGATCGAGCAGCAGCGCGCCCGGAATGGCATACGGGTCCATCGCGCGACGCTCGCCGCGACGAACATCGATGACGAGCGGCCGTGGTTCACTCGCAAGCAACGCGCGCAACTCCGCAACCTCGATGCGCGCCATGCGCAGGCGTCGCAACAACGTGACGCGCCGCCACCAGCGCGCGCCGAGATAAAGCGCGAGCACGACGACCGCGATTGCCAGGACGCCGCGACCGAGCCAGTCGAGCAGGGCGAGCGCCTTATCGACGAGATCGGCGAACATCGCGCCGAATGTCACGCCGAGTCCCGACCAAAGAATCGCGCCGAGTGCGTCATAAAACAGAAAGGTGCCGAAGCCGACGCCGGTCGCGCCCGCCACGGGAATGGCCAGCGTGGAAAGGCCGGGGATGAACTTGGATACCGCGAGAATACGCACGCCGAAGCGGCCGAAGAAGTCGAGACTGCGGTTCACGCACGTGTCGCGCGAGATGGAAAGCTTGCACAGAACGCCCAGCACGCGGCTGCCATAACGGCGTCCGAGCCAGAACCAGAGGGTGTCGCCGAGCAACGCGGCGGTGCTTGCGACCACCACGATAGCGACGAGCGGCGCGAATGCGGAGGCGGGAAACATGGCCGTGAGACCGCTTCTTCCGAGGCTCGCGGTGACTGCGATGGCGCCCGTCAGAACCAATGTGGGCAAGGCTGGCAGCGGCAGACCGAGGCATTCCAGCAGAACGTTGGCAAAAACCAACGGCAGCCCGTATTCGATGATCAGCTCGCGTAGCATGGACCGCACCCCGGAGTTCTGTGCTCAAAAAAACCGCCCGCAAGCCCGGAAAATATAAGGGTAAATCTTTGAAACCCTTGTCCTGATTGGGTTTGCGCTGCGCTATCATACCAAGCGCCGCGTATAGAGGCGGCGCGAGGGCAATGAAGCGAAGCATGGCCGTAGAAGTGGCGCGAAAGAACGCCAGTTCGTCGCAAAGGCGCGCCGGAAGGCCGTCCCTACTCGACTGCACGGCCCGCGCACGTATAATCGGCGCGTTCGCGCTGTTCGTGTCAACCTAAACTGATAAAGGAACCTTAATGAACAAACAGGAATTGATCGACGCCGTAGCCGCTCAGACCGGCGCAAGCAAAGCTCAAACCGGCGAAACGCTGGACACCCTGCTCGAAGTGATCAAGAAGGCTGTCTCGAAAGGTGACGCAGTGCAGTTGATCGGCTTCGGCAGCTTCGGTTCGGGCAAGCGCGCAGCGCGCACCGGCCGTAATCCGAAGACGGGCGAGTCCATCAAGATTCCGGCCGCAAAGACGGTGAAGTTCACGGCTGGCAAGGCATTCAAGGACGCAGTGAACAAGCGGTAAGTTTCTTGCCGATTGTGGCGCTACGCGCTCTTAGCGCGGCGCCTCGGAATCAGGTTAATCCGCGTGCGCGCAGACAGACCGCAGCAACACATAAACCCGCCTTCGGCGGGTTTTTTTTCGCGCGCTCGACTCGTGCGGTTTGGCTCAGTGCGTCTGGCCGTCGCAGCCGCAATCCGGACCGTGCTCGTGATCGTCATCGCCGTGTTCATGCTCGTGATCGTCAATATCCCAGGCAGGAAACGGATCGTTCAGATGCCGCCAGCCGTCCGAGCCGAGCAGCCATTCCTCGTCGGTGAGCAGGCATGCATCGAAGTTGGCGTCCCATGCCGCCACGTCGAGATTGAGGCCGATCAGCACCAGCTCTTGCCTGCGATCGCCAACGCTGTTGTCATCCGGGTCACCGAACCATTCCGCGACGATATCCGCTTCGAGCTCGGGATCGTCCGTTGGCCATTCGCTGCGATCCTGCGCCGCCCACCACACGCCCGCCGGACCATGCCGCAGCGTCCCGCCCGCTTGCGACAACGCCCCGCCCACTTCGCTTCTCGTGGCGAGCCAGAAGAATCCCTTGGCGCGCAA
The DNA here is from genome assembly GCF_023631485.1 of Caballeronia sp. GAFFF2. Taxonomy (NCBI): domain Bacteria; kingdom Pseudomonadati; phylum Pseudomonadota; class Betaproteobacteria; order Burkholderiales; family Burkholderiaceae; genus Caballeronia; species Caballeronia sp. GAFFF2. The sequence continues at coordinate 251,202 of NZ_JALQDA010000023.1, forward strand.
CACGTCCGTCCATTCGCGATGCAGCAGTTCCCACAGTCTTTGCGGATGAAAAGGCCGGCGCGCGCGATAGACGAGATGCCCGACACCCGACGCATCCGGCTCGCCGTTCGACGGATGCTCGTCGTTGAGAATCGCGAGCCAGCCAGGCGCGCTTGCCGTGTTGTCCAAATCGAAGCGGTTCGTATCGAGCACGTCGGCTATGGGCGCCTTGCCTGACTGCGTCTGCACCTGAAGCGCGCGCGGATTGAGCGCATGAAGAATGCTCGCGAGCGTTTCGAGCGCCTCTTCGTCGACGAGGTCGATCTTGTTGATCACAATGACATCGCAGAATTCGATCTGCTCGATGAGCGACTCGACCACCGTCCTGCCTTCTTCGTGCGCCTCATCGTGCGATGCAAGGCCGCGTTGCGCGAGCGAATCCGTCGATGCGTAATCGCGCAGGAAGCTCGCCGCATCGATCACGGTGACGAAGGTATCGAGCACGGCCTGACCGCCGAGCGTCGCTTGCTCGTCGTCGCCGAAAGCAAGTTGCTCCGCGATATCGAGCGGGTTCACGAACGGCGGCAACTCGACGACGATCGCATCGAATCGCTGCTGTTCGGCAAGCGCTGCGATGTCGCGCTCGATTGCTTCGACCGGGTCCGCTTCGTGAGCGACGCTAACGGCGCCAACGCGCACGCCTTCATCGTTGGCGAGCATGGCATTGACGAGCGCGGACTTTCCCGCGCCGGTGAATCCGGAAATCACGGTGACTGGGAGTGGCGTTGAGTTCATTGCGATGATGACCGGCGAGCGGCAATTGGGAGGCAGGCGGACACGCGGCAAACGGCAAGCCCCGCGCACAGGCGAAGCGACACGCCGGACAATGGTCAACGGTGCGCGCTGTCGGAGAAGGGATTTTGCATCAAATGCAGATGAAAGGCGCAAGGACGCAAGCGCCTGAGCGCCGGGCCGAACTTACTTGGAAGCCTGAAGCAACTTCCAGCGACGCAGGATATCGATGATCTGCGAGGAATACTTGTCGCGCAATGCGGGTGTTTCGGAATGGTAAGCACCGACGGCCTGCCATGAATTGCCATACTTGTTCATCTTCTGGCGCAGATGCCATGCGGCCACGTACACGGCCTTGCACGGTTCCATCAGCGTGCCGCTGGAGATACCGTATTGAGCCAGCGTGTTGAGATGAATCGAGTTGATCTGCATCAGACCGTAGTCGGTCGAGCCGTTGGCGTTCTTGTTGATGGCGTCGGGTTTGTTGTGCGATTCCTGCCAAGCGATGGCGCGCAAGATGAGCGGATTGACCTTTTGATACTTCGCTGCCTCGTCGAAGCAGTCGGCGTGTGCGGAAGCAGCCGCGAGCATCACGCCGCTGGCCATCGCAAGTAATCGCAGGAATATCTTCATCTTCTTTCTACTCCATCCGCCCACGCGGAAAAGCGTCACGCCGCCATTTCGGCGACCGGGCGCCTAACGTCATTCATCCGCGTCGGCGCCAGTCAAAGCACGCTCGCAGCCGTATGGCATCGGGAAAACCCACCCCCGATGTCGCCGCCCGGAATGCGGAACCGCCCGTATCATACCCGCTGAAGTTTGACGCCATAAGTTAGCCACCAGACATACACCCCGGCGAGGGCGCGCCATAGGTCAGCCGTTTTCCGCCAGCCGCGCGGCGGAAGGCGTTCTTAAACGTCTGAATAATAAGACTTCGAGTCGGGTTACAATTCGTCTCCCGCGCGCATGGGCCAGCCTGTGAAGGCTTCACAGACGGTTTATCGGCAAGTTCGTTGAAAGCTTGAGAGCGGCGGAATTCAGTAAGCGAAGGCGGCTAGAGAAAATTCTGGTCTTGAACGATTTTTTGAATAATTTCGTTACGCGTTGCTGCTATCGTCACAATTTTTTGAAATGATCGTCGCCCGGGCAAGCTAGCCCGGAAACGATCGGCGGCGCCTCTGCTTGACGAGCGGTGCTGCCTTAGCGGGCTTTACCCGAGAAGTTCGCTTAGACAACACATTCATGAGAAGACAACCTATCGCACTGCGTCGCATCGCGACGGCACTGCTGGCGGCGGGACTTATCGTCGCGCAAGCCGCGCACGCGCAAGTGACATTGAATTTCGTCAACGCCGATATCGACCAGGTCGCAAAGGCGATCGGCGCCGCCACTGGCAAGACAATCATCGTCGATCCCCGGGTGAAGGGGCAGTTGAACCTCGTCTCGGAAAATCCGGTACCCGAGGATCAGGCGCTGAAGACATTGCAAGCCTCACTGCGCATGCAGGGTTTTGCGCTGGTGCAGGATCACGGTGTATTGAAAGTCGTGCCCGAGGCCGACGCCAAGCTGCAGGGCGTGCCGACCTATGTCGGCAACTCGCCTGCCGCGCGAGGCGATCAGGTCATCACGCAGGTGTTCCAGTTACGCAATGAATCGGCCAATAACATTTTGCCGGTGTTGCGCCCGCTGATCTCGCCGAACAACACCATCGCGGCCTATCCCGGCAACAACACGCTCGTGGTCACCGACTACGCCGACAACGTGCGGCGGATCGCCGGAATCATCGCGGGTATCGATACCGCCGCCGGGCGCGAGGTGGACTTGGTCCAGCTGAAGAACGCGAACGCGATCGACGTGGCCGACCAGATGAACAAGCTGCTCGACCCCGGCACGATCGGCAGCACGGACGCCACGCTCAAGGTCGTCGTCACCGCCGACCCGCGCACCAACTCGCTGATGTTCCGCGCTTCCAGCAGCGCGCGGCTCGAAGCCGCGAAAACGTTAGCGAAGAAGCTGGACTCGCCGACTTCGCAGCCGGGCAACATGCACGTCGTGGCGTTGCGCAACGCCGACGCCACGCGTCTTGCCAGAACCCTGCGCGGCATGATGGGCAAGGGCAACGGCAGCAGCAACGACAACTCGTCGAGCAATTCGAACTCGAACTCGTCGAATTCGTTCGGCCAGAGCGGCGGGCTCGGCAATTCGTCGAACTCCACCGGCACGTCGGGCGTGCCGCCGTTGCCAGGCGGTTTTGGCGGCAACAGCAGTTCGGGCAGCGGCAGTAACCCGATGTCGGGATCGGGCGGCAATCGCGACAGCGGTTTCTCGTCGAACAAGGACAGCGACAACGGCAACGACTCGGGCGGCGGCATGATCCAGGCGGATTCGGCGACGAATTCGCTCATCATCACGGCGGCGGACCCGGTCTATCGGAACCTGCGCGCCGTGATCGACCAGCTCGACGCGCGCCGCGCGCAGGTCTATATCGAAGCGCTGATCGTCGAACTCTCGGCCACCACCGGGGCCAATCTCGGCATTCAATGGCAGGGTCTGCTGCTTTCGAACGGCGGCAACAACGCGGTGTACGGCAGCACGAGCTTCGGCTCGGGCAATACCAACATCTTCGATTTGACCGTGCAGGGCGCAGCCGTCGCGCAAAACACGTCGGCGATCACCGCTTCGACGGGTCTTTTGGCGAACGGCCTGAACATTGGCTTGCTGCACCGCTTCGGCAATCTGTTCGGTCTCGGCGGTCTCTTGCAGGCGTTGTCCACGTCCGCCGACGCCAACATCCTCTCCACGCCAAACCTGATCACGCTCGACAACGAGGAAGCGAAAATCGTCGTCGGCCAGAACGTGCCGGTGGTGACGGGCTCCTACGCCACGCCGACCGCCAACGCCGCGACGTCGGTGACGGCGTTCAACACGTTCGACCGCCGCGACGTTGGCGTGACCTTGCACGTCAAGCCGCAGATCACCGACGGCGGCGTGCTCAAGATGCAGATCTATCAGGAAGATTCGAGCGTCGATGCCACGACCAAGACCGATCCGGGCGGCGTGACCATCAACACGCGCTCCGTGCAGTCGACCATTCTCGCGGACGATGGCGAAATCGTCGTGCTGGGCGGCTTGATGCAGGATCAGTACAACAATAACAACAGCAAGATTCCGCTTCTGGGCGACATCCCATTCATCGGCAGCCTGTTCCGCAGCGAAAGCAAGACGCGCACGAAGACCAACCTGATGGTGTTCCTGCGCCCAGTGATCGTGCGCGATCAGGCGACGGCTTCGCAGATCGCCAACACGCGCTACGACTACATGCGCCAGCAACAATACGGCTCGACCACGGACAACCGCCTGATTCGCGATCAGAACGTGCCGGTCATGCCGCCGAAGCCGCTTGGACCGAGCGAAGGCGGTGGCGCCCCGGCCCAGAATCTGCTGGACTGGAGCAACCTGACGCGCGGTACGCCGAGCACGACGCTGCCCCAGGACCCGAACGCGGGTCCCGCGCCGCAGCCGTATCAGCAAGCGCCGCAGCGTTCGGAGTTGCCACAGCCGCAGCAGCCGCCGTACGGCAATGCGCCAACCAATTACGCGGTGCCCAACAACCAGCCGAGCACCACGCCGCTGGATAACAGTTCGAGCAATTCGAACAGTTCGTCAGGAGCACGGCCGTGAATACGCTGAACGCCGAAGCCGATCGCACGAATCTCGCCCACAACGCTGAAGCGCCGGCCGCAGCGTCGCCGCTCGCGGCCAGGCTCGTGCCTTACAGCTTCGCGCGAACCGGGCAGATACTGCTCGCGCATCAGCATGCGGACAACATCGAGGTTTGGATCAGCGAGCGCACGTCCGACGCCGCGCTCGCGGAAGTCGCGCGCAATTTCGGCGCGCTGTCCATCCAGCGCAAATCCGCCGATGAACTGGCCGCCGCCATCAATTCCGCCTATGCGCGCAACGACGGCAGCGCGGCGCAGGTTGTCGGCGAAGTGGAGGGCGAAGTCGATCTCTCGCGCCTGATGCAGGACATTCCGGAAGTCGAGGACCTGCTGGAATCGGAAGACGACGCGCCGATCATCCGCATGATCAACGCGCTTCTGACGCAGGCGGCGCGCGAACAGGCGTCGGACATACATATAGAGCCGTTCGAGAACGCGTCGGTCGTGCGTTTTCGCGTGGACGGTACGTTGCGCGACGTCGTGCGCCCGAAGAAAGCGCTGCACGGCGCGCTGATCTCGCGGATCAAGATCATGGCGCAGCTCGATATCGCCGAGAAACGTCTGCCGCAGGACGGGCGCATTACCTTGCGTGTGGGCGGGCGTCCGGTCGATGTGCGCGTGTCGACGCTGCCGACCGGACACGGCGAACGCGCGGTGCTGCGTCTGCTCGAAAAAGACGCGCAACGCCTGAATCTCGAAAAGCTCGGCATGGCGCGCGACACGCTCGTGAACTTCGACAAGCTGATCGGCCGTCCGCACGGCATCGTGCTCGTCACCGGGCCGACGGGCTCGGGCAAGACCACGACGCTTTATGCGGCCATGTCGCGGCTTGAGACCACCACCACCAACATCATGACGGTGGAAGATCCGATCGAATACGACTTGTCGGGTATTGGCCAGACGCAGGTGAACGAGCGCATCGGCATGACCTTCGCGCGCGCGCTGCGTTCCATTTTGCGGCAGGACCCGGACATCATCATGATCGGGGAAATTCGCGACCTGGAGACGGCGCAGATTGCGGTGCAGGCGTCGCTCACGGGTCACCTGGTGCTCGCGACATTGCACACGAACGACGCCGCTTCGGCCGTCACGCGTCTCACCGATATGGGCGTGGAGCCGTATCTGCTCGCATCGTCGCTGCTTGGCGTGCTGGCGCAGCGGCTCGTGCGGCAACTGTGTCCGGTGTGCAAGGAAGAGCGCGTCGAGGAAGACGGCGTGACGCATTGGCATCCGGTGGGCTGCGACCGCTGCGGCCAGTCGGGTTACGCAGGACGCCGCGGCGTCTACGAACTTCTGCTGATGGACGATGAAATCCGTCCGCTGATCCACCGCAACGCCGCCGATGCCGAAATTCTCGCGGCGGGCCGCAAGCAAGGCATGCGCACGCTGCGCGAGGACGGCAACCGCTGGCTCGCGACCGGCGTGACGTCGCTCGAAGAAGTGCTGCGCGTGACGGGCGGAGATTAACGCGTATGCCGGCTTTCCGTTTCGAAGCGATCGACCACGCGGGCAAGACGCAAAAGGGCGTGCTCGATGCCGACAGCGCCCGCGCCGCGCGCAGCCAGTTGCGCACGCAAGGTCTGACGCCGCTTATCGTCGAGGCGGCGGGTACGCGGACGCGCGGCGAACGGCAGCAACGCCTTTCGCTCGGGCGGCGTCTGTCGCAGCGCGAGCAGGCCATTCTCACGCGTCAGCTCGCGAGCCTCTTGATCGCGGGTTTGCCGCTCGGCGAAACGCTCGCGGTTCTGACCGAGCAGTCCGAGCGCGATTACATCCGCGAACTCATGGCCGCGATCCGCGCCGAAGTGCTCGGCGGGCATTCGTTCGCCAATGCGCTGGCGCAGCATCCGAAAGACTTCCCCGAGATCTATCGCGCGCTCGTCGCGGCGGGCGAGCATACCGGCAAGCTGGGTCTCGTGCTCTCCCGTCTCGCGGACTACATCGAGCAACGCAACGCGCTGAAACAGAAGATCATTCTGGCGTTTACGTATCCGGGTATCGTGACGATCATCGCGCTTGGCATCGTCACGTTTCTTTTGAGTTATGTCGTGCCGCAGGTCGTGAACGTGTTCGCCAGCACCAAGCAGGCGCTGCCCGTTCTCACCGTGATGATGATGGCGCTCTCCGCGTTCGTGCGAAATTACTGGTGGGCCATGCTGATCGGCGTCGCGCTTTTCGCGTGGATCGTCAAGAGCATTCTCGCGCGGCCCGGGCCGCGCATGGCGTTCGACCGCTGGCTGCTCACCGCGCCGCTCATCGGCAAATTGGTGCGCGGCTATAACACCGTGCGCTTTGCCAGCACGCTCGCCATTCTGACGGCCGCCGGCGTGCCGATCCTGCGCGCGCTGCAGGCCGCGGGCGAAACCCTGAGCAACCGGGCGATGAGCAATAACGTCGAGGACGCCATCGTGCGCGTGCGCGAAGGTTCGTCGCTGTCGCGCGCGCTCGGCAACACGAAGACGTTTCCGCCCGTGCTGGTGCATCTGATCCGCTCCGGCGAAGCCACCGGCGACGTCACCACCATGCTCGACCGTGCCTCCGAAGGCGAAGCGCGCGAACTCGAACGCCGCACGATGTTCCTGACGAGTCTGCTCGAACCGCTGCTCATTCTGGCGATGGGCGGCGTCGTGCTGGTGATCGTGCTCGCGGTGATGCTGCCGATCATCGAACTGAACAATCTGGTGCAGTAATGAACAGCCTGCAAATTCGCCTGATATCGCTCGCCGCCCTCGCGCTCTTTTGCGTGACCGTGACGTACTGGGTCGTCACGCTGACTTCGCGGCAGACCGCGCCCTTGCCCGCCGCCGCCGCCACGCGCACGCCGTCGGTGGAACAGGCCGCGACTATTTTCGGCGGACAACTGGAACGGCAAGCGAATCAGGATGTGCATCTGTTCGGCATCCTGGCCCTGCAGCACGGCGCGGCGGCTATCGTCAGTTATGGCGGCGAGCCGGCCCGCGCGATCTCGCTCGGCGGTCCGCTCACGCAAGGCGTGAAGCTTTCGGAAGTGCGCGCGCGTTCGATCATCATCGATCGTAACGGCTCGAAGTCGGAGATCTTCCTGCCGCAGATGCCGCCGGGACCGACGATCTACGTGCGCTAAAGCGCCGCGCGGCGGGTTCGTTCGCGTGTTCATGCGAACGCGCTCGCTAGAATGCTCGGCGGGAATTTTCAATAACAGCGGGCGCAAGCCCCGGATTCATATCAAGAGGTAGTAGTCATGCAATTGTGGACACAACGCCGCATGAACGTTGCAAAGGCGCGCCGTCAGGGCGGTTTCACGCTGATCGAAATCATGGTGGTGATCGCCATTCTCGGCATTCTCGCCGCGCTCATCGTGCCGAAGATCATGAGTCGTCCGGACGAGGCGCGCCGCGTTGCCGCGAAACAGGACATCGGCACCATCATGCAGGCGATGAAGCTGTATCGCCTGGACAACGGCCGTTATCCGACGCAAGAGCAGGGTTTGCGCGCGCTGATCGAGAAGCCGACCACGGAACCGGCGCCGAACAACTGGAAGGACGGCGGCTATCTGGAACGTCTGCCGGCCGACCCGTGGGGCGCGCAGTATCAATATCTGAATCCGGGCGTGCACGGCGAAATCGACGTGTTCAGCTACGGCGCGGACAACAAGGCGGGCGGCGACGGCAACGACGCCGACGTCGGTTCGTGGCAGTAATCTCATCGAAGGAATGATCGTGGGCAGGCGCGATATGCATAGAGGCCGTGAAGCAGGCTTCACGCTGCTGGAAATGCTCGTCGTGCTGGTGATCGCGGGTCTGCTCGTGTCGCTGGCTTCGTTGCAGCTCACGCGCAATCCGCGCACCGACCTCAACGAGGAAGCGCAGCGTCTCGCGCTCCTGTTCGAATCCGCGGGCGACGAAGCGCAAGTGCGCGCGCGGCCCATCGCGTGGCAGCCTTACGACGGCGGTTTTCGCTTCGATATCCGCACCGAGGACGGCTGGCGTCCGCTGCGCGACGATCTGCTGCGGCCGCGTCCGTGGGAAGGCGGCGTGACGAGCGCGACGATCCAGTTTCTCGATTCCGACAAGTCGGCAAGCCGCCTCGTCTTCGGCACCGAGGCCATCGACACGCCCATGGAAGTCACGCTCGTTTCGCCGGCAGGGCGCGCGACCATCGTCGGCAGCGGCAATGGCCGCTTTCAGGTGCGGTGATGTGCACCCGGCGGAAGGAACGCGGCTTCACGATGATCGAAGTGCTGGTTGCGCTGGCGATCATCGCGGTGGCGCTTGCCGCGTCGCTGAGGGCGGTCGGCGCGATTGCCAACGGCGAGGCGGATTTGCATCGGCGTCTGCTTGCCGGTTGGAGCGCGGACAACGAGCTCGCGCAGATTCGGCTGGCGCACACATTCCCGGAGATCGGCTCGCGCACCTTCGAATGTTCGCAGGGCAACCTGAAGCTGGTCTGCACGCAGCGCGTCACCGCGACGCCCAACCCGATTTTCCGGCGCGTCGAGATGTTCGTCACGACGCCGGGCCGTTCGGGCTATCTCGCGCAAATGGTCACGGTGGTGGCGAATGAAACGAACCGCTCCCTCTGACGCCGCGAGGCAGCGCGGCTTTACGCTGCTGGAAATGCTGATCGCCATCGCCATTCTGGCGGTGATCGCGGTGCTGTCGTGGCGCGGGCTCGACTCCATCATCCGCGCCCGTGCGACCATCACCAATTCGATGGAAGACGAGCGCGTGGTCGCGCAGTTGTTCGACCAGATGCGTATCGACGCGCGTCAGGCCGCCACCGACGACGAAGCGGGTCAGCCCGCGGTGTCGATCGACAACGGTTCGCTGCAGATCGTGCGCGGCATGTTCGCGGTCGGTGCGCCGCCACGTTTGCAGGTGGTGCGTTACCGTTTATCGGACGGACGCATCGTGCGCTTCGCGTCGCCGCCGCTCGCGAATGTGGGCGAAGTGCGGCGCGCGTTGTCATCGAGCGATAAGGCGGACGGCTGGAACGCGGTGCAGTTGATGGGCGGCGTGGCTTCGCTCGCCTCGCGCGTCTATATTCCGCAGAAAGGCTGGACCACGAGGATGAACGACGTGTTCTCGCAGATCAACGAGAACGACAACAACCTGAAGGTGCCGCAGCTCGGCAACGCGCCGCTGCCGCGCGCGGTTTCGGGAATTCAGGTGGCGGTCGGCGCGCGCAATCTCGCCGTGCCGATCACGCGTGTATTCATGGTCGGAGAATGACGATGCGCGCCAGAAGCCGGAAAGAACGCGGAGTCGCGATCATCAGCGCGTTGCTGGTGGTCGCGCTGTCGGCCATTCTGGTGTCGGGCATGTTGTGGCGTCAGCAGGTGCAGGTGCGGCGTATCGAAAATCAGCGGCTGCTCGCGCAGGCGCAGTGGATTTCGCGTAGCGCGCTCGACTGGACGCGCCTCATTTTGCGCTCGGAAGCCGATACCTCGCCGACCGTCACGTATCTCGGCGGCGTGTGGGGTGTGCCCATCGCGAAGACGAAGCTGTCGGACTTTCTCGGGCAGATTGGTGAAGTGCGTTCGCAGGAAGGCGCGCAGACGTTTCTGTCCGGATCGATTGAAGACGCGCAGGCGAAGTTCAATCTGCGCAACCTCGTGTCGACGCCAACGCCGGGCGTACTGACCATCAACGTCGAACAGATTCAGGCGTTCCAGCGGCTGCTTACGCTTCTTGGCATCAACGGGTCGCTCGCGAAAACGGTGGCGCTGCAGATACGCGCGGGTCTCGCGCGGTCCGCGACGCGTTTTCAGACGCAAACGGGCAACAGCACCACGACGAGCACGACCACGCCGGAAGCGACCATCGCGGCGATTGCGCAGGGCGGCGGCACGGGCGGCGGCAATTTCACCGACGATCCCGGCCTGAAGGACGCGGATACCGACGCGCCCGTCGCGCCCTTGCAGATGATCAGCGTGGACTCGCTGCTCGACGTGCAGGGTTTCTCGCCGGAAGCCGTCGCGAAGCTCAGGCCGTTCGTCACCGTTTTGCCGACGACGACCGCCGTGAACATGAACACCGCGCCCGCCGAAGTGGTCGCGGCCGTGGTGCCGGGAATGAATCTATCGCAGGCGCAGGCGTTCGTCGCGCGCCGCGAGACGGTGTTCTTTCACGATACCGGCAACGTGCAGCTCGCGCTCACCGGCGCGGGCGTGAAGACCGCGACATCGATCGATCCCAGCGAGCTCGATGTCACCACACGCTATTTCGTGATCCGTGGGCGCGTCGAACATGAGCGCGCGCAGCTGGAGCGCTCGACGCTCGTGTACCGCGATCCGACCACGCATACGACGCGCATCGTCTATACGCGCGACGCGCTTTAAATGAGAGGAAGTGGCCTTTGAGCACACTGATCGTTCTACTACCGCCGCGCGATCCGGCGGTGCGCTCGGAAGAGTGGCATCTGCCCGACCTGCCGTTCGTGCTGCTCGACAAGCGCGGCGAAACTCAGCGCGCTGGCCGCGCATCGCTCGGCTTGCTGCCGCGTGCGAACGCGACCGTGCTGATCGTCGCCGCGCGCGACACGCTGCTGCTCGCCGCGCAAGTGCCGCCGCTGAAGGGGCCGCGCTTGCGTCAGGCGCTGCCGAACGTGATCGAGGATCGGGTGATCCAGGACGCGCAGACTTGCCATATCGCCGTCGATCCCGTCGCGCTCGCCGATGGCCGGCGCGTGCTCGCGGTCATCGATCGCGGCTGGTTCCGCTTCGTGCGCGAGGCATTCTCTGGCGCGGGGCATCGCAATGTGAAGGCGGTGCCCGCCATGCGTTGCCTGCCGATTCCGTCCCGCGAAGCCGATGAAGCACTTGCCGCGCCACCGTTCGTCGCCGGACTGCTCGGGCATGTGGTTTCGACCGCGCCCGCGCTGATCGGCGAAGTGGCCGCGCCGGCCGCGCTTGTCGCGCCGCGCATGGAAGTGGCGATTGCGCGCGGCGAGCACGCGGCGCTCGGCGAGGGACTCGCCTTGCCGTCCGATTCCATCGCCGCGACGCTCGACGCTCTCGCGGGCGATCAGCCGGTCACCGTGTATTCGCTTCTCGATCTTCCGGGCGACGAGCCGCGTCTCGCGTCGTCGCGGGCGGCGGCGAGCATCGTCGGCGCAGAGCCGCTCGCGTTCGAGTCGCTCGCACGCAATGCGCTCGCGAGCCGCTTCGATCTGTGCCAGTTCGAGTTCGCCGCGCAGCCGTGGCGGCTAGACCGCACGACGATGCGCCGTCTGCGCGTGCCGATCGCGCTCGTGGTGGCGTCGATCGTCGTGTCGATCATCGGGATCAACGTGCAGTGGATTCAGCTTGCGCGTCAGCGCGACGCGATCAGCGCGCAGATGACGGAGCTGCTGCTCAACGCCTTTCCGAAAACCACCGTCGTGCTCGACGCGCCCGACCAGATGACGCGCAATCTCGATCGTCTGCGCGTGGCGTCGGGCGAGCTGTCGCCATCGGATTTTCTGACACTCGCCGATGGCCTCGCGCGTTCGCTCGGGCCGGTGCCGGTGAACGGCATCGCGGGGCTGGATTATCGCGATCGGCATCTCGAAGTGACGTTCAAACCGGAGACGAAGGTCGATGGCGATCTTTCCCGGCGTCTTTCGGCCAACGGGCTGAACGGTGCAATCGACAGCAACACGGGTAAGTGGACGATCAGGAGCGGTCAATGAAAGCGGAACTCGGACGTTCGCTCGGGGAGTTTTGGGAGGCGCGCACGGCACGCGAAAAGGCGCTGCTGTTCTGGGGCGGACTGGTTCTCGGCCTCGCGCTCGTGTATCTGGTGCTGTGGGCGCCTGCCTTCGAAGGGCGCGGCCGCTTGCGCGACACGCTGCCCGCCATGCAACGCCACCTCGCGACGATGACCGCGCAAGCCAACGAGGCGCGCTCGCTCGCGGGCAATTCGGATAGCGTGACGCCGACGGGCGGCGCCTTGCGCGATGCGCTCACCAAGTCGCTGGCGGACAGCGGCATGCAGGCGACGCAGGTGCAGGTGATCGGCGCGGCGGTGCAGATTCAGTTGAAGAACACGTCGTTTCCGAACTGGACGCTGTGGCTCGACGACGCCCGCAAGCAGTTCAAGGTGCAAGTGTCGGAGGCGCATGTCACGGCGCTTCAGCCGGATGGCCAGGTGGATCTGACGGCATCGCTGCAACCGGCGAGCGTGAAGTGACATGAGCTATTGGACTCGCCGAATCCGGTACGCGCTGCCGGCGTTTTTCGTGATGATCTTGTCGGTCGCCGGCACGCTGCTCGTAATGCTGCCCGCCGCCTGGATCACGCCGCAATTCGCGCGCGTGACGGGCGGCCGCGTGAATCTCGTCGATCCGGCGGGTTCGCTCTGGCGCGGGTCCGCCACGCTCATGCTCGCGACGGGCGGCGACGTTTCCGGCGCGACGCTGCTGCCGGGGCGTATCGAGTGGACGACGGCGTTTTGGCCGCTTTTCACGGGCCGCGTTCACATGACCATGCGCCAGAGCGAAGCGATGCCCGACGCCGTGATCGTCGATGCCACGCCGCGCGGCGCGTTTCTTTCGGCTGGCGGGATCGCCGTGCCGGCCACGTTGCTTTCCGGACTCGGCGCGCCGTTCAACACGCTGAACTTCGATGGTTCGGTGCGGCTCACATGGACCGAGTTCCGCGTGCTTGGCAGGAATGCGTATGGGCAGGTGGTCGTCACGCTTGACGACATGTCGTCGAGAGTATCGCGGGTGAAGCCGCTCGGGTCGTATCGGGTGGCGTTGCAGGCGCAGGGTGAATCGGCGGAAATCGATCTCACGACTACGCGTGGCCCGCTCCTGCTGAAGGGAAACGGCACGGTGTCGCAGGGTTCGACGGCGTTTAACGGCACCGCGACGGCGGCGCCCGAGCAGCGCGAGAATCTGGCGGGACTGTTGAATCTGCTAGGCCGGCATACGGATCAGGATACGGTGGCGCTGACCTTGGTGCGGTGAGGCGGTGCTGGCTTTCGGATGTCTTTAGTGCCGGTGCGGTTGTGCAAGTTGTCTTTCCAACGGCGCTTCGGATTGAGCGGTTCGTGCGCGCACGTTGAAAAACGAAGGCGCACTGAGCGCACCGCTTGCGCTCGCGAGATTTTTTGCTCAGCTGGCTTGTGCTTGCTTGCCCGCAACGCGGCGCACCAGGCAACCCGCATGCGTTCGAGCTTGCACGGGCGTTTTAGTCGGCTGACGCGCGCTTGTCGCTAGCCGATAGCGTCTGACTGACGATATCGGAAGCCGAAGCCGAAGCCGAAGCCGAAGCCGAAGCCGAAGCCGAAGCCGAAGCTGGCGGCTGCGCCGTCCCCGTTTCCTGATCCATCTGCGCGACATCCCACCCGCCGCCTAGCGCCTTCACCAATCCCACCGACGAGACCATCCGCTGTCCCGCGATATTCGCCAGCTTCTGCTGCGCCGTGAACGCCGTGGTTTGCGCGGTCAGCACGTTGATGAACGCGACCGTCCCCGCCTTGTACTGATTGTTGATGATCGCGAGCGCCTGCTGCGCCGACTCCACCGCCTGCTGCTGCACGACGACTTCCTTCTCGAGAATGCGCAGCGAAGCGAGATTGTCTTCGACATCCTGAAACGCCGTCAGCACCGTCTGCCGATACGTCGCGACATTCTGGTCGTAAGCGGCACGCGCGGCGTCCGTGCGGGCGGCGCGCAAACCGCCATCGAAAATGGTTGCGGCGATGTCCGGGCCGAGCGTCCAGAAACGCGACGGCGCGCGCAGCAATTGCGACAACACCGAGCTTTCGAAGCCGCCCTGCGCGGAGAGCGTGAGCGTGGGAAAGTACGCCGCGATTTCCACGCCGATCTGTTCGTTCGCCGCCGCAGCCTTCCGTTCGGCCGATGCGATATCCGGCCGCCGTTCGAGAATCGCCGATGGCATCTGCGCGGGCACGGTCGGCGGCGTGGCATCGAGCGGCATCTGCGCCAGCGAGAAGGTCGAAGCCGCCTCGCCGATAAGCACCGCGATGGCATGCTCGTACTGCGCGCGCGCGACGCCGTTATCGATTGCCGATGCCTGCGCCGACTGCAACTGCGTCTGCGCCTGAATCACGTCCGAGCGCGCGACGATTCCCTGCCCATACTGATTCTGCGTGAGCTTCAGCGACTGCTGATAAGCGGCGACGGTATCGTCCAGAAGCCGTTGTTGCGCGTCGAGCGAGCGCAACTGGAAGTAGGTCTGCGCGAGCGTGCCTTGCGCGGACAGACGCGCGTTCGCAAGATCGGCTGCCGCGCCCTGCTGGCCGGCCTTCTGCGCCGATACCGTGCGGCTCACGCTGCCCCAGAGATCAGGCTCCCAAGTGGCATCGAGCGATGCGCTGAAGCTGTTGCCGACGGTGCTGGAACTGTTGCCGAACGTCGAAGTGCTCGTGGAACGCGTGCCGGCACCTTGCCCAGAGCGCGACCCCGAAGCCGACGCACCGATGGTCGGGAAATATGCCGCGCGCGCCTCGCCGACGAGCGCCCGCGCCTGCCGATAAGCCGCCGCATATTGCGCAACCGTCTGGTTCGACTGATTCAGCCGCGCTTCGAGGTCGTTGAGCGTTGCGTCGTCGTAAATGGTCCACCACGTTCCGCGATCGGTCTGATCGGCGGGCTGCGCGACTTTCCAGCCTTCGGGCGCTTCCTTATAGGACGCGGGCATTGCCGTGGACGGGCGCTGATAGTCGGGGCCGACCGCGCAACCGGCGAAGGACAACGCCAGCGTGGCCGCAAGCGCAGTGGCGGAAAGGCGCAGCGAGGATGAAACAGCGAGGCGAGACGGCATCTGCTTTCGAAATTCCTGTCGGCGGCGCTTCGTCCGATACGACGAATGCGACTGCCGAGATGGTAACGGAACGCTCGCGAAGCAGGTCGGGGGACTTGCGCGCGAGCGTCAGGCAGACGTTAGGGTAACGGCTTCGGCGTAAGGTGGGTGTTACGCGGTGGCGGAAATCGGTTACGACGCGTTACGCGCTTCAGGCGCCGCCTGCTCCGCCGCTACTGGAGCAAGCGCACGGCGCGGGAAGCAAGGTGCGGTTGGATGCACGCGCCGGCTTTTCAGTCTTGCGCCGCTGCCGATTCTCGAACCATCCCATGGCCAGCACGATGAACGAACCGCCCGGCATCAGGAACACGATCAGATACAACGCGAATTTCCACGAGTTCAGATTCGGCGGAACGAACTGACGGGATGCGTTGGCGATCGAGCTGCTGACTTGGCCGAAACGTCGGCCGGCGGTGCGGGCAAAGCGGGTCATCGAAGGGTCCTTGGGGCGTCGCGAACGACGCATCGGGCGATCAGAACATGGTCTCGGGTGGCGCATGTCGCGCGTAACTCGGTGGCTTAAATAATATTGACTATGCAAGTAGTTTTCAAGATACTACCGATTGCTTTTTTCGGAATGTTGCTTTTCCGGGACGTTGCATGGCTTTGCGCGTCGTCCCACGGACCGTCGAATGACCAGCGAACCGCTTTACGATCCGGCCACGATTCAACTCGACACCAGCCTCGGCTACTACCTTGCGAAGGCTCGCAACGTGTTGATCGCGCGAACTGACGAAGCGCTGCGGCCGCTCGATCTGACGTCGCAACAAATCGGCGTGCTGCTTTTCCTGGCAGCGGGTCGAGCGCGCACGCCGCTGGAACTGTCGCGCGAGATGTCTTACGACAGCGGTTCCATGACGCGCATGCTGGACCGGCTGGAGAAGAAGGGTTTCATCGGCCGCACGCGTAGCGACGCGGACCGGCGCATCGTCGAACTGAATCTGACGGACCGTGGCCGCGCCGCCGCCGCGCAACTGCCCGCGCTTGGCGCTGCGGTGCTGAACGAGCAGTTGGCAGGCTTCAGCCGGGCCGAACTCGATCTTCTGACGTCGATGCTAGCGCGCATCATCGGCAATTCGCCTGGTGCTGGCCGCGCAGGTTGTGTCGGATGTGCGGAAGACGCCGAGGAGTGACCAAGCAGCGGCAACGTAGCCGCCAAAAGCCGCGCATTTCGCTGTCTGGGCAGAGAATGCCGCGGCACGGACTTTCGAACGCATAAGAGAAAAGATATGTCGACGACCGCGACTGCCGAACCCGCCACGCCCGCGCCGCGTCCGCTCACGGGCGGCATCCTCGCCTTGCTGACAATGGGCTTGGCGCTCGGCACCTTCATGGAAGTGCTCGACACATCCATCGCCAATGTCGCCGTGCCGACCATTTCAGGAAGTCTGGGCGTCGCGACGAGCGAAGGCACGTGGGTAATTTCCTCGTACTCGGTTGCATCCGCGATCGCCGTGCCGCTCACCGGCTGGCTCGCGCGCCGCGTCGGCGAAGTGAAACTGTTCACTATCTCCGTGCTGTTGTTTTCCGTGGCGTCGGCGCTTTGCGGCTTCGCGCATAACTTCGAATCGCTCATCGGTTTCCGGCTGCTGCAAGGCCTCGTATCCGGCCCCATGGTGCCGCTGTCGCAAACCATTCTCATGCGCAGCTATCCGCCGGAAAAACGCGGACTCGCGCTCGGTTTGTGGGCAATGACTGTCATCGTCGCGCCAATCTTCGGTCCCGTGATGGGCGGCTACATCACCGACAACTACACGTGGCCGTGGATCTTCTATATCAATGTGCCGATCGGCATCTTTTCGGCGGCGATTGCGTACTTTCTCCTGCGCGGACATGAGACCAAGACGACGCGACAGCGCATCGACGCCGTCGGGCTCAGTTTGCTCGTGATCGGCGTCGCGAGCCTGCAGATGATGCTCGATCTCGGCAAGGACCGCGACTGGTTCAACTCGACGTTCATCGTCACGCTAGCGATCGTCGCGGCGGTATCGCTCGCGTTCATGTTCGCGTGGGAGGTGACGGAAAAAGAACCGGTGATCGACCTGTCGCTGTTCCGCGACCGCAATTTCGCAATGGGCGTGATGATCACTTCGCTGGGCTTTCTCGCGTTCTTCGGCTCGGTCGTGGTGTTGCCGCTGTGGCTGCAAACCGTGCTCGGCTATACGCCGTGGCTCGCGGGTCTTGCAACCGCGCCGGTCGGCATACTGGCGCTCGTGCTCTCGCCGATGATCGGGCAAAACATGCATCGCATGAATCTGCGCGTGGTCGCGAGCTTCGCGTTTATCGTGTTTGCGTTCGTGTCGTACTGGAACTCGACCTTCACGCTCGATACGCCCTTTAGCCACATCATCTTTCCTCGTCTGATTCAGGGCATTGGCGTCGCGTGCTTCTTCGTACCGATGACGACCATCACGCTATCGAGCGTCTCCGACGAACGGCTCGCCGGCGCGGCGGGGCTGTCGAATTTTCTGCGGACCTTGTCGGGCGCGATAGGCACGGCGGTTAGCACGACCTTCTGGGAGAACGACATGATCCGCCATCATTCGGTGCTCACGGAGTCGGTGAGCGCCTATTCGCAGGGCACGACCGCTTATTCGGACCTTCTCTCGGGACTGGGGCTTTCAGGGCAGGCACTGACGGCGCAACTGGACCGCGTGGTGTCGGCGCAGGCGTACATGATGTCGACCAACGACTTTTTCCGCATTTCCTTCTATGCGTTTCTCGTGCTCGCCGCGATGGTCTGGCTGACGCGCCCGAGGAAAGGCGCGTCGGCGACGACGGGACACTGACGCCTATTGCGGCGTGAGCGGTTCGCCCGACTGGCCCGGCTGGCTGTCGAGATTGAGCGGTACAGGTTGCGGATTCGTCTGCACGGCTTGCGGCGTTGCGCTCACGGGGCGCGTCGCGCCATTGCGCACGAACTGCTTGAAATCCGCGCCCGCTTGCCACGGACCCGGCTGGCAGCCGAGCGGACTGTCGCAATGCGCGGCGAAACCGATCGTGGCCGTGCCTTCGTTGCTCGGCGTCTTGGTGATCTGATAAGCAAGCGCACGCTTGCCGCTCGACGGTCCTGCCGTCTGGATGATCGAATCCGTGATTGCCTGAAGCTTGTACTCCGAATGATTCGTCACCCAGACTTGCGCGCGCGCCCACCAGGCGTCGCATTCCAGCTTGCTCATGCAGGTGAGCGGCGCGGTGGCCTGCTCCATCGTCTGACTGCTGACCTGGCCTTCGCTCGTGCAGCTCGCGAGCAGAACCAGCGCTGCCGTCGCCGATGCGGCCTTCAGTAATTTGGTGCTCATTGCATCCCCGCTAGTCGATAAGTCCTTGATCATTTTGACTGATCCCGCCGGGCGGCGTTTCTGCGCGTTTCGGGTTGTTTCAAACACGCGTAACGCTTGCCGCGCGCACGAGGCGCGGGCAAGGTAAAACTACGCGCCGGTTCAGCGCGCGCCCGCCTTGTAGTCGCGATACGCGGTGACGAATTCGTCGAACGTTTCGGTTTGATTGCGTTCGATCTCGGCTTGCTCTTCCAGCGACTTCGCGGCAAGCGCGGCCATCTCGCCTGCTTCTTCGGGCGAAAGCGGACGCTCGCGGAAGAACTCCGCATGCTGGCGGCTCAAGTCGAGCGCGAAGGCATCGAACGATTGCTGCTTGTCGCGCATCGTCTGAAGCACGCGTGCCGAAGGCGTCAGCGATGCATCGCGAATGCGCGGCCGCAGTGCTTCGAGCACGCGCGTGGTGTCGTTCGTGCCGTCGAGTTGATCGAGGATCTTCGCAACCGGCGCAATGGCGTCGAACAATTCCTCGGCCCATTGCTGCATCGACACGGACGCGCCGTCGCGCGTAAGCGTCAGTCCTGGCTTGCGCCCTTCCTTCGATACCTTGGTGAAGTTGCCGTTCGCTTCGAGATTCGCTTCGCGCGAGAGCAACGGGCTGTCTTCGAGCGCGCAGTAAAGCAGATAGGCGTCGAGAAAGCGCGAAGTGGCGAGGGAAATGCCGGTCGGCTCGAACGGATCGATATCCAGACAACGCACTTCGATGTACTGCACGCCGCGATCGGCCAGCGCATGCAGCGGACGCTCGCCCGAACGCGTGACGCGCTTAGGCCGAATGGTCGAGTAGAACTCGTTTTCGATCTGCAATACGTTGGTGTTGATCTGCACCCACTCGCCGTTACGCTGCGTGCCGATGGCCTGATAAAGCGCATACGGCTGGCTCACGGCGTTCGCGAGCACGTCGACATACGCGGCGAGATTGTCGTAACTCGGCAATAAATCCGCCTGCGCGGGATTGTTCGTGTAGCCGAGATCGCTCATGCGCAGACTGGTGGCGTGCGGCAGATAGAACGTGTCCGCGTCGAGCGCTTCCAGGCTATGTGCCTTGCCTTCGATGAAGCGCCGGTTCAGCACGGGCGATGCGCCGAACAAATACATCAGCAGCCAGTTCGTGCGCCTGAAATTGCGGATGAGCGCGAAATAACGCTCCGACTGGAAGTCTTTCGCCGAGAGCGTGCTCGACGGATCGAGCGCTTGCCACGCGCGCCAGACGTTTTCGTCGAGCGAATAGTTGTAGTGGATGCCCGCGATACATTGCATCGTGCGGCCGTAGCGCAGCGCCAGCCCGCGCCGGTACACGTGCTTGAGCGTACCGATGTTCGACGTGCCGTAAAACCCGAGCGGAATGTCGTCTTCCGGCGGCAGCGAACAGGGCATCGAATCGTTCCACAGCAACTCGTCGCCGAGATGCGCGTAGGCGAAACGATGCAGCAGATCGAGACGATCGAGCGTCAGCGTGATATCCGTTTCCGCCGGCGTGATGAGTTCGACGAGCGCTTCCGAATAGTCGGTCGTGATGAGCGGATGCGTCAGCGCCGAGCCGAACGAACGCGGATGCGGCGTCGTCGCGAGCTTGCCTTCGGGCGTCACGCGCAGGCTTTCTTTCTCGATGCCGCGCAAGCCTTGACGCAACGCGTTGGCGTGCGGTCCGGACGCGAGCGCGGCGAGCCGGCGCTGATAGGCGCCGGCCTTGGGGTGAGCGGATTGCTGGTTTGCCATTGAAGCCGTTGAGCGAGGAGCGCAGGTGTTTCGCGCCCGGTCTTATTTTCGGGTAGCGGGCACTTTAACATCTCGGTGTTCGACGTGCTTGGGCCCAATGGCAGCGGGCGTTTGCGGGGATTTCCGGGGTTTGCGGGGCGGCCGCGCTCAGGACTTCGCGTCCCTTTGCGCGCGTTCGGTATCGAGCAGGGCCTCCTTGCGCGTCACACCCCAGCGATACCCCGTGATCGCGCCGTCCTTGCCAATCACGCGATGGCAGGGAATCGCGAGCGCCACCGGATTCGACGCGCACGCGTTCGCCACCGCCCGCACCGCGCGCGGCGCGCCGAGCGCTTCGGCGATCTCGGAATAGGTGCGCGTCTGCCCGTAGGGAATGTTGCGCAACGCTTCCCAGACGCGCCCTTGAAACGCCGTGGCGCCGATGTCGAGCGGCAAATCGAAACGTTCGCGCGTGCCCTGCACGTAGGCCAGAACTTGCGCGACGAACGGCTCCAGTCGCGTGGCATCCTCGATTCGCTCGGCCATGGCGAATTCCACCGCCAATTGATCGATGAGTGCGCGGCCATCGTCGCCGAAAGCGATCTTGCAGATGCCCTTGTCGGTTGCCGCGACCAACACGACGCCGAGCGGCGTGTCGGCCGTCGTATAGCGCACGGTCGAGCCCGCGCCACGGCGCTTGTAGGCCGATGGCGTCATGCCGAGTTCGGCGGGAACGGCGTCGTACAGACGCGAAGGCGAGCCGAAACCGGCGTCGTTGGTCGCGCGGGTGACGTCCTGGCCGTGCTGCAAGGCTTCACGCAGCACGCCTGCGCGCCTCGCCGCCTGATACTGCCGCGGCGATACGCCGACGATGCGCGAAAACAAGCGCTGCAAATGAAACGGGCTGACGTGCACGGCGTCGCTCAGTTGCGCGAGCGTCAGGCGCCGCTGCGGATCGGCGTCGAGTACCTTGCACGCGCGCTCGACAATCGCGAGTTCGCGCGGCAGGCCGGTCGGCTGGCAACGCTTGCATGGCCGATAACCCGCTTCGGCGGCGGCATCCGTCGTCTGGAAAAATTCGACGTTCTCGCGTCGCGGCGCCCGCGACGCGCACGACGGACGGCAGAATACGCCCGTGGTGCGCACCGCGAAGAAAAAAGCGCCGTCGGCGCGCGCGTCGCGATCGACCACGGCTTGCCAGCGGCCGGCGTCGGTATCGAAATCAGGGACGATATGAAAGGTTTCCGCGATGTTCATGGCTGCTCCAGTGGAAGGGCGTGAATCCACTGTAAGGCCCTGTGAGAAAGGTTACGCGCCGTTTCTTGCGCTGTCATCGCGCGCCGCGTCCAGCAATTTCAGAATTGTGACGCACAGATGCCACACTTCGGCGCCATAGGGGTTTTTACTAAAAAAACTATTGCGTCGCATCAAGTGGCTGTGTAGTATTGGAACTGTCTCCTCCATGTCTCCTCCTGATATGGATTCAGCCCGCCAACTAGGCGGGCTTTTTTTCGTCTGTCGTTTTTGGCGATGCCGCGCGCCGCGTGGCTTTCGGGCGTAAAAAAACCGGGCGTCTGAAGCTCGCCCGGTTCGTTTTCACCGAGCTACATCACAGCACGTAGCGAGAAAGATCCTCGTCCTGCGCCACGTCGTTCAGTGCGCGATCCACATACGCCGCGTCGATTCGCACCGGTGTGCCCGTGTGGTTCCCCGCCGCGAACGACACTTCCTCCAGCAACTTTTCGATCACCGTGTAAAGCCGCCGCGCGCCGATGTTCTCCGTCTTCTCGTTCACCGAGAATGCGACTTCGGCGAGACGCCGGATGCCGTCATCGGCGAAATCGAGTTCCACGCCTTCGGTCGCGAGCAGCGCCTTGTATTGCTTGACGAGACTTGCATCGGTGGAATTCAGGATCGACTCGAAGTCCTGCACGGACAACGAATCCAGCTCGACGCGAATGGGAAAACGCCCTTGCAGTTCGGGAATCAGATCGCTCGGCTTGGCCAGATGGAACGCGCCACTCGCGATAAACAGAATGTGATCTGTCTTGATCATCCCGTATTTCGTGTTGATGGTCGTGCCTTCGACGAGCGGCAGCAGGTCGCGCTGCACGCCTGCGCGCGACACTTCCGCGCCGCCGGTTTCGCTGCGCGACGCGATCTTGTCGATCTCGTCCAGAAACACGATGCCGTTTTGCTCGACGTTCTGCACCGCGCGGCTCTTGACCTCTTCGTCGTTGAGCATCTTGCCGGCTTCCTCGTCGGTGAGCAGCTTGAGCGCTTCCTTCACCTTCACCTTGCGGCGCGTCTTCTTGCCGCCGCCGATGTTCGCGAACATCGAACGAATCTGCTCGGTCATGTCTTCCATGCCCGGCGGACCCATGATGTCCATGCCGACTTGCGGCTGTTCGACATCGAGTTCGATTTCCTTGTCGTCGAGCGCGCCTTCACGCAGCCGTTTGCGGAAGGTCTGACGCGTGACGTTGTTGCTGTCCTCGGCCGATTCCGCCGCGCTCGACGCGCCGAAGCCAACCGGCCGCGCGCTCGGCAGCAGAATATCGAGAATGCGGTCTTCGGCGCGATCCTCGGCCTTCGTGCGGACTTTCTTCATCTCCGATTCGCGCGTCTGCTTCACCGAAATCTCGATCAGATCGCGCACGATGCTGTCCACGTCGCGGCCGACGTAGCCCACTTCGGTGAACTTGGTCGCTTCGATCTTGATGAACGGCGCGTCCGCGAGCTTCGCGAGACGTCGCGCGATCTCGGTCTTGCCGACGCCCGTCGGCCCGATCATCAAAATGTTCTTCGGCGTGATTTCCTGACGCAGCGGCTCGGCGACTTGCTGACGGCGCCAGCGATTGCGCAGCGCGACCGCGACCGCTTTCTTCGCGCGGCCCTGGCCGATAATGTGTTTGTCGAGTTCCGAGACGATTTCGGCGGGAGTCATGGTGGTCATCGTTGGTCCTTTGCGCGCGTGCGCTTACTCGATCGTCTCGATGACGCGATTGTGATTGGTGTAGATGCACATGTCGCCGGCGATGGTCAGCGCCTTCTCGACGATTTCGCGCGGAGAGAGTTCGGTGTTTTCGGCGAGCGCCTGTGCCGCGGCTTGTGCGTACGCGCCGCCCGAGCCGATGGCGCAGATGCCGTTTTCGGGATCGAGCACGTCGCCGTTGCCGGTGATGACGAGCGTGGCTTGCGCGTCGGCGGCAATCAGCATGGCTTCGAGACGTCGCAGCATGCGGTCGGTGCGCCAGTCCTTGGCGAGTTCGACGGCTGCGCGCGTGAGATTGCCCTGATGCTTTTCCAGCTTCGCTTCGAAGCGGTCGAGCAGTGAGAACGCGTCGGCCGTGCCGCCGGCGAAGCCGACCAGCACCTTGCCGCCATAGATACGGCGCACTTTCTTCGCGCCGCCTTTCATGACGATATTGCCGAGCGTCACCTGACCATCGCCGCCCAACGCGACTTTGCCGCCGCTTCGCACGGAGACGATGGTCGTGCCGTGAAATTGTTCCATGTGCGTTCCTTGAGAAAACGAAGGACGCGGGCGGCTCGATCTAAAGAACCGCCACGCAGTCGAGAATTCGATGGAGTGCACGGCGCGGGGTTCCGCCCGACTCGAAAAGACGAGCGTCCGGCGCCGCGCACGCGCCGTCGTCGTGAACGGGCGCGTCGGATTCATTTTAGGGCGATGGGGAATTTATCAAGACACGCGATGCGCAGGACGCGCCGCGCAAACAAAAAGGCACACGCGGATGCGTGTGCCTTGCGTGTACCGGAGCGTTCGAACACGCGAATTTCGCGGCGGCGTCTTCCCCGTGGCGGGCGGCCCCGCGACGTTCGCCGAGAAAGACGCGCTTCAGTCGCCGAACAGCTTCTGACGCAGTTCGCGGCGTTCCTGTGCCTCGAGCGAGAGCGTGGCGGTCGGGCGCGCGATGAGACGCGGAATGCCGATCGGCTCGCCGGTTTCCTCGCACCAGCCGTAATCGCCGGACTCGATGCGCGCGAGCGACTGCTGCACTTTCTTCAGGAGCTTGCGTTCGCGGTCACGCGTGCGCAGTTCCAGTGCATGCTCTTCCTCGATGGTCGCGCGATCCGCCGGGTCCGGCACGATCACCGTTTCCCGCAGGTTCTCGGTCGTCTGTCCGGCATTCTTGAGAATGTCGGCTTGCAACTGTTCGAGCCGGTTCTTGAAGAAGGCGAGCTGTTCCTCGTTCATGTAGTCCTTCTCGCTCATCTTCAGGATTTCGGCTTCGGTCAAGAGTTTCGTTGTCATCTGCTTGCTTCTTCAATGTAAGGCGAAGTCTTCCGCAACGCCCCGACTACATTACCCGCATGCAGCGTCATGGCATCACGCGACACGTCGATGCGGGGCCGAACTCCTCTGGAAACCGATTACGGATGTATCCGGTACGCGGGGCATTTTTTCGCATGTCCGCGTTCCGGGCCTTCCTGCGTTGTTTCGATTCGCCTTCCCCCGCTAAATCGAGATAACGCAAAACAGGCCATCCCTTCTCCTGACATCCGACAGCGTAAGGCTCAGATGTGACTTCAAGCCATGCGCCAAACGGATTTGCCCTTCTCCAGTGGGGCTGTATTGTAACTGAACCGCAATTTCCGACGACAACGAGAAAACCCTGTCAATTTATGTCGGAATTTCAAAAATATAACGCGTGGACGTACAAAAAGCGATGCTGCTTCGTGGTCGCGACTACACACGCCACACGAAAGTCACGCTACGAAAAACGCCGCGCGCGATAGGCCGCGGCGGCGTTTCCAGCTTTTCGCGCACGCTTCCTGAAGACGGGAACCGCGGCTATCAAGCGATATGCATGCCAATCTATTTGACGAGGCAGGCGTCGAGGCCGTCGAAAATCAGATCCTTCGGCAACTCGATACCGATGAACACCATCTTGCTGTTCTTCTTCTCGATCGGCATCCACTTGCTGGCGAGGTCGCTGCCCATCATCTGATGCACGCCCTGGAACACGACCTTGCGATCCACGCCCTTCATATAGAGCACGCCCTTGTAGCGCAACAGACGCTCGCCGTAGATCTGCAAGATGCCGCCCAGGAAGTCTTCGAGGCGGTTCGGATCGAACGGCTTGTCGCTGCGATACACGAACGACTTGATCTTGTCGTCGTGATGCGCGTGATGGTGATGATGATGCTCATGGTCGTGGCTATGATCGTGACCGCAAGTGGCGTGATCGTGGTCGTCGCCGTGATCGTGCGCGTGGTCATGGCCGTGATCGTGGTCGTGGTCGTCTTCCGCGAGGAAATCCGGGTCGATCTCGAGCTTCGAATTCAGATTGAAGCCGCGCAGGTCGAAGATTTCCTTGATGTCCGCATCGCCGAAATTGACGACGCGAATGGCCGCGCGCGGGTTCATGTGCAGCAGGCGATGCTTGAGCGCTTCGAGCGCGGCGGCATCGACGAGGTCGGACTTGGTGATGAACAGGCGGTCTGCGAAACCGACCTGACGCTGCACCACTTCGTGCTGGTCGAGCTGCGCGTTCGCGTGCTTTGCATCGACGAGGGTGATGATCGCGTCGAGCAGGAATTCGTCGGCAACCGTGTTGTCCATGAAAAACGTCTGCGCCACGGGGCCCGGATTCGCGAGACCCGTCGTTTCGATCACCACGCGGTCGAAATCGAGCGTCCCCGCCTTCTTGCGGTTAGCGAGGTCTTCCAGCGCACGCGCCAGATCGCCGCGAATCGTGCAGCAGATGCAGCCGTTGCTCATCTGGATGATCTGCTCGTTCGTTTCCTGCACGAGGATTTCGTTGTCGATGTTCTCTTCGCCGAACTCGTTCTCGATCACGGCGATCTTCATGCCGTGCTGCTCGTTCAAAATGCGCTTCAGCAGCGTGGTTTTGCCGCTACCCAGAAAGCCGGTCAGGATGGTTACGGGAATCATGGTGTCGCCTGTGTCCTTGTCTGTGTTCGGGGATTGCGCGGGCCGCGGCAGGCGCAATGAGTCGAATATTGAAACATATTTGCCGAACCGGTGCTCCGTGCGACCCGGTTACGTGGCCGCTAGATAAGGGCGCTCACGCAATTTGCAACAGCAGCCCTTTCAGGTATTCGCCTTCGGGAAAAGCCGTCAGCAAAGGGTGATCGACGCCCGCGCCGAGCCGCTTGAGGATGCGCGCATCGACACGCGCGTCCGACGCCGCGCCCGCGACGATCTTCTGGAAGAGGTCCGAATCGATCGCGCCGGAACACGAATACGTGAAGAGCAGCCCGCCCGGACGTAGCAGCTTGAAACCGCTGAGGTTGATGTCCTTGTAAGCGCGCGCGGCGCGCTCGACGCTCTCCTTCGACGGCGCGAACTTCGGCGGATCGAGCACGATCAAGTCGAAGCGCTGGCCTTCGTCGTAAAGACGGCGCAAGGTCTTGAACGCGTCGGCGTCGAGCCATTCGGCGCGTTCGGCGTCGAAGCCGTTTGCCGTGACGTTGGCGCGCGCCAGGGCGAGCGCGTCGCCGGACGAATCGACGGACACCACGCGCGTGGCGCCGCCCTTGAGCGCCGCGAGCGAAAAGCCGCCCGTGTAGCAAAAGCAGTTGAGCACTTCGCGGCCTTCCGCGTTTTGCTGAACCAGCACGCGGTTGTCGCGCTGATCGACATAGAAGCCTGTCTTGTGGCCGTGCATGACATCGACGTGATAGCGCACGCCGCATTCGTTCGTGATGAGCGTCTCGGGCGGCGCGTCGCCGGCGAGCACGCCGGTGGTTTGCTCGAGCCCTTCCTTCTGGCGAATCGACACATCCGAGCGTTCGTAGACATTTGGACAGCCGGTGGCGTCGATGAGCGCCTGCACGATCGCCTCTTTCCAAGCTTCGACGCCCGTCGCCATGAACTGGCAAACGAGTTGCGCGCGCGCGCCTTCGTCGGCGACGTAGTAATCGACGATCAAGCCGGGCAAGCCGTCCGCTTCACCGAAAATGAGACGCGTGGCGCCGGTATCGCGCACCATCGTCTGCCGATGCGCGACCGCGCGCTGCACGCGACGCTTGAAGAACGCGTGATCGACAGGCTCGGCTTCGTCGAAAGACCAGACGCGCGCGCGAATCTGCGAATGCGGGCTATACGACGCGCGCGCCAGAAAGCGGCCGTCGGCCGCGCGCACGGCGACGGTCGCGCCAGGCGCGGGATTGCCGTCGATCCGCGCGATGGCGTTGGCGTAAATCCACGGATGGCGGCGAACGAGCGACCTGTCCTTCGCCGGTTTGAGCGTGATGGTATGCATGAGAATGTCAGGCGCGGGCGCTCATGCAAGCGCCCGCAGGTTAATCGCGCTTCTTCGCGCGCGGGTGCGCTGAATCGTAGACGCGAGCGAGATGCTGAAAATCCAGCGATGTATAGACCTGCGTGGCCGTGATGCTCGCGTGACCGAGCAACTCCTGCACGGCGCGCAGGTCGCCGCTCGATTGCAGAACATGCGTGGCGAACGAATGCCGCAACACGTGCGGATGTACGTTCGACGGAATGCCCGCGAGCAGCGCCATGCGCTTCACGCGCTCGCGCACCACGCCGGGTGCCATGCGGTTGCCGCGCACCGAAATGAAGAGCGCGTGCGGGTCGTGCTTGACGAATTCGCCGCGTACCGCGATCCACGCGCGCAAGGCATCGACTGCCTTGCGTCCGACCGGAACCGAACGCCGCCGGTTGCCCTTGCCGAGCACCGTCACTTCCTCGTGCGCGAGATTGAGCCAGCCTTGCGAGCGGTATTCGGCGGTCTCGACGAAATGCACGTCCAGCCCGACTAGTTCGGCGAGTCGCAAGCCGGACGAGTAGAAGAGTTCGAGAATCGCGTGATCGCGCGCGGCTTCGGTTGTGCTGGCCTGGGGCGCGTCCATGAGCGCCATGGCGTCATCGACGGAAAGCGCTTTCGGCAAGCTCTTCTCGCGTTTGGGCGCGCGAATGGTCGCCACCGGATTCGCGGGCATGTCGACTTGCTGCGCGAACCATCGATAAAACGCCCGCCACGCCGACAGCCGATGCGCGATGGAGCGCGACGACAGCCCCGCCGAATGCGCCCTGACCACCGCGCCGCGCATATCGAGCGCGGTCAGCGATTCGAGCGGACGGTCTTTGGCGAGCGCGCGCAGTTCGCTCAGTTCGTACGTGTAGCCACGCAAAGTGTGTTCGGACAGACGCCGCTCGTGTTCGAGCATCGAAAGATACGTGGCGATGGCTTCGGCGGCGTCCATGGCGATCTCAGTAAGGCATCAGACGGCTCAAAGCCGCGCTGGCCAATGCGCCGATCTGCGTGAGGAAGTCGGTCGCCATGCCGTCGTGAAAGCGGCGCGGATCGGGCGAGCCCATGACGAGCAGGCCGAAGGTGGGCGCATCCGGACCGGCTTGCGGATCGCGCAGGGCGATCAGCGAGATCGATTCGATCTTGCGCTGCGCGGCGCCTTCTCCGGCAACGGTCGTAGCCGACGCCGAGTTCGGCGCGCCAAGCCACTGCGCCGCCGCGAAGCCGCTGTTCGCGCCGCAATACGGCACTTCGAGGTTATTCGCGAAGATGCGCACTTCCTCGCCGACCTGACGCGCGAAGTCGGCCTGGCGATACCCTTCGTCGACATCCCAGACGCGCAGCGCGGCGTGCGGAACGTCGAAGACTTCGCACAAGCCGCGACTGATGGTCGAGGGCAACGCGTATGGATCGCGCTGCGCGATCACGCGCACGGTCCAGCGGTTGAACTTCGTCGAGATGCTGTCGTTTTCGTGGCCGTAGCGCAGCAGTTCGGCGAGGCGCCGTTCGAGTTGCTTGTTCTTGTCGCGCAGCATTTCCATCTGGCGTTCCTGCAGCGACACGGCGGATTTGCCGTGCGGATTGGACAACCGGATCGTGCCGAGCACTTCAGCGTGCTCGGTGAAGAAATCGGGGTTGTCGAGCAGATAATCGGCGACTTCGCGTGGATTCATGGTCGATGGTCGTAATGATGCGATGCGTATGCAAACTCAGCCGGCGATGCGGTCGAGGTCGATCTCGCCTTCGAAAACCGTCGCGGCGGGTCCGGCCATGAAAAGCGGCGCGGATTCGTCGCGTGCGCCGTCCCAGCCGATGGTGAGCGTGCCGCCGTGCGTCTCGACGCGCACCGGCGTGTCGAGCACGCCGCGCCGGATGCCTGCCGCCACCGCCGCGCACGCACCCGTGCCGCACGCGAGCGTTTCGCCCGCGCCGCGTTCGTAGACGCGCAGCTTGACCGAATGACGATCGACGATCTGCATGAAGCCCGCGTTGACGCGCTTCGGAAAGCGCGCGTGACGCTCGATCAGCGGACCTTCGACGAGCACGGGATACGCTTCCACGTCATCCACGATCTGCACGGCGTGCGGATTGCCCATCGAGACGACGGAAATCCAGCGCGGTTCATTCGCGTAGCCGTTCAGATCGAGCGGCCAGAGCGTGTCGTTGCCTTCGTTGCGGCCTTCGAGACCGTGCGCGTCGAAAGGCACTTCGGGCGCATGAAACACCGGCGTACTCATGTCGACCGTCACTTCGCCATTGGCTTGCATGGTCAGCGTGATGACGCCGTTTTGCACCTGCACGCGCACGGTGGCGGCGTCGGTCAGCTTGCGGTCGCGCACGAACTTCACGAAGCAGCGCGCGCCGTTGCCGCAATGTTCGACCTCGCCGCCGTCGCAATTGAAGATGCGGTATTTGAAATCGACGCCCTCGATGGTCGGCTTTTCCACCAGCAGCAACTGGTCCGCGCCCACGCCGAAATGACGGTCAGCGAGCGCACGCACTTGCTGCGCGCTCAGATCGAGCGCCTGCGTGTAGCCGTCGAGCACGACGAAGTCGTTGCCCGCGCCTTGCATCTTGGTGAATTTGAGTTTCATGGCGCTATTGTATGTGAGCCTCACCGTCACGTTTCATGACGTTTCGCGACGATCTGCGCCACCACGGCGCCATGCGCGCTCAATAGAAGCCCGGCTCGCCCGGCGGACGCGTTTTGAAACGCTTGTGCACCCAGTAATACTGCTCCGGTATGTGCGGAATCTGCTCTTCGAGGAACTCGTTCATGCGGCGCGCGTCGGCTTCGTCGTCGCCAGTTGGGTAGTTCTGCCACGGCTCGAAAATCTTCAGCCGATATCCCTTGTAGTTCGGCAGCACCTCGCCGATGAACGGCACCACTTGCGCCTTGCCCGCTTTCGCCAGCCGGCCGACGGCCGTCAACGTACACGCCTGAATGCCGAAGAACGGCACGAAGGTGGAATTGCGCATGCCGTAGTCCATGTCCGCGCCGAGCATCACCGGTTTGCGGTCGCGCAGCCAGCGCAGCACGATACGCGCGCTGTCCGCACGGCTCGCCATGTCCGCGCCGAAGCGAGCGCGCTGCGCTTTCGCGATTTCCTCGACCTGCGGATTCGAGAACGGTTGATACAGCGACCCGCATTGCCGATGCAGCGAGTAGTTCAGAAAGATCGATCCCGCCTCGATGCCGACGAAATGCAGGCCGAGAAAGAGCGTGGGCGGCAGGTTCGGGTCGGAGAGATCGACGGCGCTGTCCACCTCGATCAGTTTTTCGAGTTTCTTGGCCG
This sequence comes from Caballeronia sp. GAFFF2, assembly GCF_023631485.1. Lineage (NCBI taxonomy): Bacteria > Pseudomonadati > Pseudomonadota > Betaproteobacteria > Burkholderiales > Burkholderiaceae > Caballeronia > Caballeronia sp. GAFFF2. The sequence continues at coordinate 282,084 of NZ_JALQDA010000023.1, forward strand.
AGCCGAACCACTGCACGCTGCGCTCCACATAGCTGCGGATGGCGTGGCGGAAATGCTGCTGCGCGACTTCCTCGCGGCGCTCGGGCGACCAGTCCGGAAAGCAGAGCGCGAGGTTCGTATGTACGATGCGCTTGCGTCTGCTCGGGATCTGATAGAGCAGCCAGCCGAGTCCGTCGCCGAGCCGTGCCGTGATGCCGTAAGGGATGAGCGCCAGAAACTTGAGGAAGCCGAAGGCGAGCGCCACGCCAATGCGCCCTAACATGAGGTGCTCCAGCGAACAGACGGAGGTGAACTATGGACAGAAGATTGTTTCGGGACGAATGGGGACAAGCGTTCGGCTCAGTAAAAACACGGGAAACCGGTATAATAAGACCTTCGCCGAGTTAATGGACAACTTGCGGGGCGAAGCCGGCCGGCCTTCATGCAATCTGTGGAGAAGGGCTGGAGTTTAATGACATCCGCTAAAGCGTCGCCGCTTCAGACTCCGAACGAAGTCGGCTACGTGAGCAAACCACAACGTACTTTAATTGGAGTCTGAAGCGTGTCGAACGACTATCTGTTTACATCCGAATCCGTTTCCGAAGGCCACCCGGACAAGGTCGCCGATCAAATCTCCGACGCCATCCTCGACGCAATCCTGAGTCAGGACAAATACTCGCGCGTCGCAGCGGAAACGCTCTGTAACACCGGCCTCGTCGTCCTCGCGGGCGAAATCACCACGACGGCCAATGTCGACTACATCCAGGTTGCGCGCGACACCATCAAACGCATTGGCTACGACAACACCGACTACGGTATCGACTATCGCGGCTGCGCGGTGCTCGTCGCTTACGACAAGCAGTCGCCGGATATCGCGCAAGGCGTGAACAAGGCGCACGACAACAACCTCGATCAAGGCGCGGGCGACCAGGGCCTGATGTTCGGCTACGCATGCGACGAAACGCCCGAACTCATGCCGCTGCCTATCCACCTTTCGCATCGTCTGGTCGAGCGTCAGGCGAACCTGCGTCGCGACGGCCGTCTGCCGTGGCTGCGTCCGGACGCGAAGTCGCAAGTCACCGTGCGTTATGTCGATGGCCGTCCGCATTCCATCGACACCGTCGTGCTTTCCACGCAGCATGCACCGGACATCGATCTCTCGGACCTGCGCGAAGCCGTGATCGAGGAAGTCATCAAGCCGACGTTGCCGGCGGATCTCATCAAGGGCGACATCAAGTTCCTGGTGAATCCCACGGGCCGCTTCGTCATCGGCGGTCCGCAAGGCGACTGCGGTCTGACGGGCCGCAAGATTATCGTGGATACCTACGGCGGCGCAGCCCCTCACGGCGGCGGCGCGTTTTCGGGTAAGGACCCGTCCAAGGTCGACCGCTCGGCTGCCTACGCCGGCCGCTATGTCGCGAAGAACATCGTGGCAGCGGGCCTGGCCTCGCGTTGCCTGATTCAGGTGTCGTACGCTATTGGCGTGGCGCGCCCGACTTCGGTCATGGTCAACACGTTCGGCACGGGCCGCGTGTCGGATGCCGAGATCACGAAGCTCGTGCTCGAACACTTCGACCTGCGTCCGAAGGGCATCATTCAGATGCTGGATCTGCTGCGTCCGATCTACGAGAAGTCGGCGGCTTATGGCCACTTCGGCCGCGAAGAGCCGGAATTCACGTGGGAAGCCACCGACAAGGCTCTCACGCTCGCGGAAGCCGCGGGCACGGAACCGGTCGCGAGCGTCGCATAAAGCGTCGTATTGGTTCGGCAGGCAAAACGAAAACCGGCAAGCATCGCGCTTGCCGGTTTTTTTGTGCGTCGCTTTTATCGAAGCCCGCCGTGCGGGCCTTCAGCGTGCCGCGAATGCATACCAACCCGCGCTGCTAGCGGAAATACGTCGCGGACGGCGGCTCGTGTGGGCCGCCGCCTGAGGCTTCGGCAGTGCGGGCGCGCGGGCTTGCATCGGACGGCGCAGCAGCGCTCTCAACGACACCTTGCGCGATGCCGTGCGCGCGCGAAGATTGAAGAAGAAGCCGCGAAACCACGAGCGAATGCCAACGACCGGATGCACGTGCATGAGCTGTTCCGCGAGCGCTTGAGTGCGCGCGGAATGGTGCCGCAGTGCGCGAACCACGCCGCGTCGGGCCGGGCGCGCGGCGTGTGAGGCAACTCGGGTCAGGCCGGAAGCAATTCGGTGGTTCATATCGGGAAGAGTCGGTTGCATGGAGGCAACTCGACGATAGTCGTCTCAAAAATAGCGATCAACGGATTCGATCCAACGAGCCTGCGGAAGTTGCACCGAATTGATGCAGGCAATGTACAGGACCATTATTACTCCGGTAAGTCCGCGTTTTCCCTGCTGAATGCCGGACGAAGCGCCGGTCGCGCCGTTAAAGCGCAGGCCGAACGGGCTTTAGCCGCGCGTGAGATTTACAATCGTGCTATTCGCCCGGATGCCGGGTATTGCGATGGTTGAATGAAGTCACGTGAAGCCGTCGAGGTAAGAACTGAAATGTCCGAACACAATCCGCTTCAATCGAAATCAGAACAAGTGCGCGAATTGCGCGAGACGGGCTTCGTCGTCGTCAAGGGGCTGGTGCCTGATGCGCGCTGCCAAGCGTTACGCGAAGTTGCGCGCCGCCAGTTGGCGGAGGCGGCGACGCCGCTCGAATTCGAAGCCGATCTGAAATACCCCGGCGCACCCGATTCCCGGGACGCGCCCGGCGGACACACCGTGCGCCGTCTGCTTGACGCCTACGTGCGTGATCCGCTCTTCGCCGAGTTCGCGACATCGCCCGAGATTCGCGGCTGGATGGAGTTGTACTTCGGCGAAACGCCGTACCTTTCGCGCGCGCATCACAACTGCGTAATGACGAAGCATCCCGCTTACGGCAGCCTCACCGGCTGGCATCGCGACGTGCGTTACTGGGGCTTCGAGCGCGACGATCTGGTTTCGACGTGGCTCGCAATCGGCGATGAAACCGTCGACAACGGCGCGCTCTGGTTCGTGCCGGGCTCGCACAAGCTGCCGTTCACGTCCGACCGCTTCGATGAAGCGAAATTCTTCCGCTCCGACCTGCCCGAAAACGCCGCGCTGATCCGCACGGCGGTTTCGCCCGCGCTCGAACCCGGCGATGTCGTGTTCTTCCACTGCAATACGCTGCACTCGGCGGGCAAAAACCTCAGCGATAAGGTGAAATTCTCGCTCGTCTACACGTATCACGGCGCGAGTAACGTGCCGTTGCCAGGCACGCGGTCGGCCGCGAAACCGGAAGTGCCGCTCGTCTGAGCGCGTTTTGCGTTTTATCGGCGGGATGACGGCAGCGCAAGGCCGATCATTCCGGCGAGCGTGGCCACGACGCCGCCCGCGAGCAGCCAGATAGTTTTGTTCGTGGGCGAGCCGGTGAAAAAGCGCGATACGTCGTTACTCAACGAATGAAACGACTGGCCGCCGAAATAAAGCAGCACGATGCCGCCGACAATCAACGCAACAGAAATCGCTCGGGTCATGGGCCAGTCTCGCGGAAGGTAAGGCGCGACAGGTTATTCAATCTTCCCGCTCGCGTCCAGTCGTCCCGGTTTCAGGTGATCTGCTCGCGCGTCAGCGGCTGAATCTTGCGCAGCAATTCGGCCTGCACGCTCGCGTGATCGCTCGCGCGCGTCCATGCGCCCACGTTGAACTTGACGCCGGTGTCGGTGTAATCCGTTACCGCGATCCACGGCGCGGACGGCGCTTCCTGCACGATACGCGGATCTTCGCTCACGAGCCGGCGCAATTCCTCAAGCACATGTTCGACCTTCTGACCGTGCGCCACCTGAAAGTTGAGCACCACGCGGCGGCGTTCGTTCGCGCTGTAGTTGGTGATGGGATTCGCCCAGATCGTGCTGTTCGGCACGAACATGACGATGCCGTCGGCCTTGGTGAGGCGCGTGGTGAAGAGACCGATCTCGTTCACGGTTCCCGCCGTGGTGCCGACGCCCTCGATGTAATCGCCCACGCGGAACGGGCGCAGCAACAACAGCATCAGCCCCGCCGCGATGTTCTGCAGCGTGCCCTGCAACGCCAGGCCAATTGCCAGTCCGGCCGCGCCGAGCACGGTCAGGATACTCGCCGCCGCGATGCCGAACTTGCCGAGCGCGGCCACGATGGCGACTACGCGAATGGCCCACATCGCCACGCTGGCGAGCACCGGCGTGAGCGTGGCGTCGATATGCGTGCGCCCGAGCGTGCGCCGCAGCGCGTTGGCGACGAAGTTCGAAATCCACCATCCGACGGCGAGGATCAGGATCGCCATGAGGAAGTCGATGCCATACGTCACGGCAAGGGCTAACAGGGAATCGTAGGCAGGGCGCAGCTTATCGATAGAGTTCATCGGTCAGATTCCTTCATTTGGGATTTGCATTGGTCCGGCGTCGGACCAGAACGTTCCCGCATAGGCCGTCCGGACGAGGGTCGTACGGCTTGCGGCGGATTGGCTTAACATTGTCGGCCTCGACCGGCGGAGCGGCGAGCACGTGCCGCACAACGCCCGAACGCAGTCCCCGAAACCGATTCAGTCAACCAGCACGCAAAGGGAATTCGATATGGCATACGAAGCAGCTTCCGAGCGTTATACCCAGATGCAATACCGCACGTGCGGCAAGAGCGGATTGAAACTTCCTGCGTTGTCTCTTGGTCTGTGGCACAACTTCGGCGATACCACGCCCATCTCGACGCAACGCGAAATTCTGCGCACGGCATTCGATCTCGGCGTCACGCACTTCGATCTCGCCAACAACTACGGCCCGCCGTATGGCAGCGCGGAAACGAACTTCGGCCGGATCTTCAAGGACGACTTCCGGCCGTATCGCGATGAGCTGCTGATTTCGTCGAAGGCCGGCTGGGACATGTGGCCGGGACCTTACGGCAACGGCGGCGGTTCGCGCAAGTATGTGCTCGCGAGTCTGGATCAAAGCCTGAAGCGCATGGGCCTCGATTACGTCGATATTTTCTACTCGCATCGTTTCGATGCGGACACGCCGCTCGAAGAAACCGCAGGCGCGCTCGCCACCGCCGTTCATTCGGGCAAGGCGCTGTATGTCGGCATTTCGTCGTATTCGGCGTCGAAGACGCGCGAAATGGCGCGCTTGCTGGCCGAGCACAAGGTGCCGCTCTTGATCCATCAGCCGTCGTACAACATGCTGAATCGCTGGATCGAACACGAACTGCTCGATACGCTCGACGATCTCGGCACCGGCAGCATCGCGTTCACGCCGCTCGCGCAGGGCTTGCTTACGAGCAAGTATTTGAACGGCGTGCCGCAGGATGCGCGCGTGAACAAGGCGGGCGGCGGATCGCTCAAGCAGGAGCATTTGAGCGACGAGAATCTGGCGCATGTGCGCAAGCTCAACGAACTCGCGGAGCGTCGCGGTCAGAGCCTCGCGCAGATGGCGCTCGCATGGGCGTTGCGCGGTGGCCGTGTGACTTCGGTGCTGATCGGCGCGAGCCGCGCGGAACAGGTCGTCGAGAACGTCGCCGCGCTGAAAAATCTGGAGTTCAGCGCAGAGGAACTCGCCGAGATCGACAAGCATGCGCAGGAAGGCGGCGTGAATCTGTGGGAGAAGCCGTCGACGGATCAACGCATCTGATCGCGTCGTCCCGCCGTTGTCCCGGCCCGACCGTCAGAAGGGTATTTTGGGATAGTTGCGGAATCCGTTGCTATCATGCGGGCTCCGCGGCTTTTTGGCTGTGATTTGCGGCGTGTTCGACGCGCGTCTCCCGTTCTTCGCAATCATTCGCCAGGCCGAGCAGCCAGGTGCGCGCCGTCCCGCAAAGTCCCACGCGCGTCCAGCCAGTCTCTATGCCGCACGGCCGCGACACGACGGCAAATGTCGATCGGGTTAAAATGCTCGATTGCGCCGGGTTGTCCGGCTGGGTTGTCTGGTTTGCGCGCGTGCTTCGGCTCAAGTCTTGAGCAGGCCGCGTGATACCGAAGCGCCGACATCAGCCCATACGATCGTCCTTTTGCGTAGTTAAGCGCGGCAAAGTCTTTTCGATGCCCGTTCCCGCCAGAGCATTCGGCTGGCGGCAAGCGGCACCGCGTCATCGCATCATCGTTCTCGCACAGTCCAAGAAGCCATGAGCAACCTTAATTCTCAAACCGTTCTGAGCGTCCACCACTGGACCGACACGCTCTTCAGTTTCACCTGCACTCGCGATTCGTCGTTCCGCTTCGAGAACGGTCAGTTCACGATGGTGGGCCTCGAAGTCGAAGGCAAGCCGCTCTTGCGCGCCTATAGCCTCGCGAGCGCGAACTACGAAGAGCATCTCGAATTCTTGAGCATCAAGGTGCCGGACGGCCCCCTGACGTCGCGCCTTCAGCATTTGAAAGTGGGCGATCCCGTGTTGATCGGCAAGAAGCCGACGGGCACGCTCGTCGCCGACAACCTATTGCCGGGCAAAACGCTGTGGCTGCTTTCGACGGGCACGGGCCTCGCGCCTTTCATGTCGATCATCAAGGACCCGGACGTCTACGACCGCTTCGACAAGATCGTGCTGACGCACACGTGCCGTTTCGTCGATGAACTCGCGTACAAGGACTTCATCACCGAGCACTTGCCGGCGCACGAGCATATCGGCGAGATCGTGTCGGAGAAGCTCGTGTACTACCCGACCGTCACGCGTGAAGAGTTCGCGAATCGCGGCCGGATCACCGACCTGATCGAAACGAAGAAGCTGTTCGCGGATTTGTCGGTCGATCCGTTCTCGGTTGAAAACGACCGCGTGATGCTTTGCGGCAGCCCGCACATGCTGCGCGACACGCGCGAGTTGCTCGACAGCCTTGGCTTCAAGGAAGGCAGCAACAATCATCCGGGACATTACGTGGTGGAAAAGGCTTTCGTCGGCTGATTCGACTGCTGTTTGTCCTGTCGAGAAAACCGGTGCTTTCGTGCGCCGGTTTTTTTTCGCCCCGATTCGCCGGGGCATTGTTACAAATTGGCCGCCTGTGGCCACGACGCCGGGTCGTCAGCGAATAGTGGCAGTGTTTGCCAAACGGCATGAGGTTCACGTCTGAAAGCCTTGTCCGATATGGCTTTATGATAATTTTGAGATATGATTCCGCAGCGCTCAGACGGATGACGCAACGGTATCGTCCGTCGTCGATGTTACGGAGTGTAAATTTAGTTACGCTGCATGCGTCTTCTGGCGACGTAGCTCTAGTTGCGCTCACTTGGGAGACATTGAATGAACTCGTCGGCCAGAATTCCGCGTGAAACACGCAAGGCGCCGCGCGCGTCCGCTTCGCTAGTCTCCGTGCCGATCGACGCACGCCTCAAGAGCGATCACCGAGTGCGCAGTCTCGCGGCGCGCATCGACGAACTCACCACGCAACTGGCCGCCATGGAAGCGCACACGCGCGGCACACTCGCGCAGGACTTGCACGACGAGATGGGCGCCGTGCTGACCGCCGCCAACCTGGCGATATCCCGCGCGCAATACTGGCTTCCCGCCAATGCCCCCGCCGCTTGCGCCGATGCGCTTCGCCAGGCGCGCGACTGTATCGCGGAAGCGGGCGAAGCGAGTCATCGAATCGTCGAGGATTTGCAAGCGCCGCCCTTCGACACCGGTTTCACCACCGGACTTGCCGACTGGATCGCCACCTTCGGCGCGCGTGCTGCCATTCATGTCGATTTCGTCTGCCCCGACGATTCCCGCTTCGACGATCTCCCGCCCGGTCTCGCCGTCGCGCTTTTACGCGTGATGCAGGAAGCGTTGACCAATGTCGCACGCCACGCCCGGGCGACGCGCGCGCGAGTCAATGTCGGGCGTGACGCGCAAGGCGTGACGCTCGTCATCGACGATGACGGAATCGGCATGACGCCCGCCGCGCGCCGCAAGACCGGCCGCTTCGGCCTGCCCGGCATGCGTGCGCGATGCGAGGCGTTCGGCGGCAGCATGCGCGTCGCTGCATCGGAGATGGGCGGCGTCGCGGTGCACGCGCGGATTCCGCTGGTATGCCCGCCGCGTCCGGTTCGGCGCGCGGCCAACGCCTGAGGCCGCGCATGGCGCTGCGCATCCTGCTCGCCGACGACCACGCCATCGTGCGCCGTGGCGTCGCGCAATTGCTGATCGAGCGCGAGCTGGCCTCGGAGGTGATCGAAGCCGGAACCGGCGTGCAGGCGCTCGCACTCGCCGCGCGCCACGCGCCCGACGTGGCGATGCTCGACATTTCGCTTCCCGATGTGAACGGTCTCGACGTGCTAAAGCGCCTGAAGCGCGACATGCCGCGTCTGCCCGTGCTGATGTTTTCGATGCATCGCGAAGATCAATATGCCGTGCGCGCGCTCAAGGCCGGCGCGACGGGTTATCTCTCGAAGACGGCGGACCCGGCGCTCATGATCGGCGCGATTCAGCAAGTCGCGGCGGGCCGCAAATACGTGAGCCCGGAAATGGCGGAAGCGCTTGCGAACTACGTTTCGCTTGGTTCGGAGCGGATGCCGCATGAGCAACTCTCTGACCGCGAATTCCAGACGCTGTGCATGCTGGCTTCGGGCAAGCGGCTCACGGACATCGCACACGCGCTTTCGCTGTCGGTGAAAACAGTGAGCGTTTATCGGGCGCGCTTACTCGACAAGATGCAGCTTGCGAACAACGCCGAACTGACCTTCTATGTGATGAGCCATCGCCTCATCGACATGAACCCGGCAATAGCGGGCTGAATGGTCCCGGAATTTATCTTAGATAAGATAAAAAACGAACGATCTGTAAAAAATGCGCAAGGAAAGGGCGTCCCATGCTCGTTCTTTGGGCATGCTTCCAGTCTCCGCTAAACTATCGGGTTTTCCCGAGGTACGGTGCCTTTGAGCGCCTTTAGGAGACTCACCGCAATGTCGTTGTTCCGCAAGAAAAACATCGAGCACATGCTGGCTGCCACCCACAGCACGTCGCTCAAGAAGACTCTGGGCGCGCTCGATCTCACCTTCCTTGGTATTGGCGCCATCATCGGCACCGGCATTTTCGTGCTGACGGGGACCGGCGCCGTGCAAGCCGGCCCGGCGCTCATGGTTTCGTTCATCGTCGCGGCAATTGCGTGCTGTTTCGCGGCGCTTGCCTACGCCGAGTTCTCATCGACCATTCCGGTTGCCGGTTCCATCTATACCTATTCTTACGCCACGCTTGGCGAACTGGCTGCGTGGATCATCGGCTGGGATCTGATGCTCGAATACGGGCTTGCCACTTCCGCCGTGTCAGTCGGATGGTCGGGTTATCTGCAATCGCTACTGTCGGGCTTCGGCATCTCGCTGCCGACCGTACTGACCGCCGCGCCCGGCGCGTTGCCCGACCACGTCACCTATTTCAACCTGCCCGCATTTCTGGTGATGATGGCGATCACCGCGCTCTTGTCGGTCGGCGTGAAGGAATCCACGCGCGTGAACAACATCATGGTCGCGATCAAGGTGACCGTCGTGTTGCTGGTGATCGCCGTGGGCGTGTTTCATGTGACGCCTGCCAATTGGCATCCGTTCATGCCGAATGGCTGGTCGGGCGTATTCGGCGCGGCGGCGGTGATGTTCTTCGCGTTCATCGGTTTCGATTCGGTGTCGTCCGCCGCCGAGGAGGTGAAGAACCCGAAGCGCGATCTGCCGATCGGCATCATTTCGTCGCTGGCCGTGTGCGCGGTGTTGTATGTCGCCGTCGCGGCGGTCGTGACGGGCATCGTGCCGTCGGCGCAGTTCGCGGGCGTTTCGCATCCGGTTTCGTATGCGCTACAAGTGGTCGGACAGAACTGGGTCGCGGGTTTCATCGACTTAGGCGCGGTGCTCGGCATGCTCACCGTGATCCTCGTCATGAGCTACGGCCAGACGCGCATCATCTACGCGATGTCGCGTGACGGACTCTTGCCCGCGCGGCTCTCGAAAGTTCATCCGCGTTATTCGACGCCTTTCTTCACGACCTGGCTCGTCGGCATTTTCTTCGGGCTGATCGGCGCGCTCGTGCCGCTCAATGTGCTGGCGGAACTCATCAACATCGGCACGCTCGCGGCGTTCTCGATGGTATCCATCGCCGTGCTGATCCTGCGCCGCACGCATCCGGACTTGCCGCGCGCGTTCCGCTGTCCTGGCGTGCCGGTGGTGCCCATTCTCGCGGTGGCGTCGTGCCTGTTTCTCATGCTCAATCTCAAGGCGATGACGTGGGTCGCGTTCGTCGTTTGGCTCGTGATCGGCCTCGCGATTTATTTCGTCTACTCGCGCCGGCATTCGGTGCTCGGTCGCGCGCAGGCTTCGAAAAACGTGCTGTAAGGCGTCTTGCGCGCCGGTTGCATGAACGCCGCCTTCGGGCGGCGTTTTTATTTTCAGAGCCGCAAGCGAAGACGAGCGCAGACAGGCAAACGCATCCACCGGCAAGTAAGCCCAATAGCTACGCTCGCCGATTTGTGCTTTACTCGGCTCTGCAAACATGAACGCGCATCACACGATTTCCCAGCCAAACGCTCACAGCAGCAGGTCGGCAGGTTCAGGACGTGGTTGACGTGAGTGGCGAAGCAAGCGAGTGGCGTAAGGCTGGTCCATCCCCACAGCAGTCGGTCTGCCGTGACCGGAATAGAAGCGGATAGCTTCGCTTCGAGTCGTCGCAGAGAAACTGCACGAGGCCCGCGTATGGAGCAAAAAAGCTCCGGCCGGGTCGCAAAGGAGACAGTAATGACGCTCAGCATCAGCCTGACGGTCAACGGCAAACCCGTGACCGCCAACGTCGAACCGCATCTTCTGCTCGTCCAGTTTCTACGCGAACAACTCAGGCTCACCGGCACGCACATTGGCTGCGATACCGCGCAGTGCGGCGCGTGCACCGTGCATCTCGAAGGGCGCGCGATCAAGTCGTGCAACATCCTCGCCGCGCAGGCCGACGGCATGGCGGTGACGACTATCGAAGGCATGGCGAAAGACGGCGAGCTTCATCCCATGCAGGCGGCCTTCAAGGAATGCCACGGTCTGCAATGCGGTTTCTGCACGCCGGGCATGGTGATGAGCGCGAGCGCACTCGCCGCGCAGTCTCCGGATCTCTCCGAAGAGGAAGTGCGCGAGCAGCTCGACGGCAATCTGTGCCGCTGTACGGGCTATCACAACATCGTCAAGGCGGTCCTGCAGGGCGCGCAATCCATGAGGTCGGGCGGCTAGAAACACTAGCTGCGCTCTATCGATCGATCCGGATTTCGCGCCTATCAAGGAGACCGCGATGAATGCCCCTGAGCAACAGAAACTGATTGGCGCTGGCATCAAGCGCAAGGAAGACTATCGCTTCCTGACGGGTGCCGGCCAGTACACCGACGATGTCGTCCTTCCACAGCAAAGCTACGCCGCGTTCCTGCGCTCGCCTCACGCGCACGCGAAGATTCGCGGTATCGACATGGAAGCGGCCAAGGCTTCGCCGGGCGTGATCGCCATTTTCACGGGCAAGGATCTTGCCGGCGAAAATGTCGGTGGCTTGCCGTGCGGCTGGCTGATCCACAGCACCGATGGCTCGCCGATGAAAGAGCCGCCGCATCCCGTCATCGCGAACGAAAAGGTGCTGCACGTGGGCGATCAGGTCGCGCTCGTGGTCGCCGAATCCATCAAGGAAGCGAAGGACGCGCTCGAACTCATCGAGGTCGATTACGACGTGCTGCCCGCCGCGGTCGATACCGGCAGCGCCGCCGGCGACGGCCAGCCGCAAGTGCACGACAGCGTGCCGAACAACGTCTGCTACAACTGGGGCCACGGCGACAAGGCCAAGACCGACGCCGCCTTCGCGCAGGCCGCGCACGTGACGACGCTCGATATCGTGAACCAGCGCCTCGTGCCGAACGCGATCGAACCGCGCGCCGTCAACGCGAGCTATTCGAAGCACGACGAAAGCTACACGGTCTACGTCGCGAATCAGAACCCGCACGTCGAGCGGCTGCTGATGGCGGCGTTCGTACTGTCGCTGCCGGAATCGAAACTGCGCATCATCGCGCCGGATGTGGGCGGCGGCTTCGGCTCGAAGATTTTCCTGTACCCGGAAGACGTGGCGCTGACGTGGGCGTCGAAGAAAGTCGGGCGTCCGATCAAGTGGACGGCCGAGCGCTCCGAAGCGTTTCTCTCCGACGCGCATGGCCGCGATCACGTCACCAAAGCAGAACTCGCCATCGACAAAGACGGCAAGTTTCTCGCGATGCGCGTGCACACGACGGCGAACATGGGCGCGTATCTGTCGACGTTCGCCTCGTCGATTCCGACCGTGCTCTACGCGACCTTGCTCGCCGGCCAATACACCACGCCCGCGATCTACGCCGAAGTCAAAGCGGTCTTCACCAACACCGTTCCCGTCGATGCCTATCGCGGCGCGGGCCGTCCGGAAGCGACCTATGTCGTCGAGCGGCTCGTCGAAACGGCGGCGCGCGAGTTGAATATCGATCCGGTCGAACTGCGCCGCCGCAACTTCATACGCGAGTTTCCGTACGCGACGCCGGTCGGCCTGACCTACGACGTCGGCGATTACGACGCGTGTCTGAACCGCGCGCTCGAACTCGCGGACGTGCAAGGCTTTGCCATGCGCAAGGCGGAATCGGAGAAAGCGGGCAAGCTACGCGGCATCGGCTATTCGTGCTATATCGAGGCGTGCGGGCTCGCGCCCTCGAATGTCGCGGGGGCGCTCGGCGCGCGGGCGGGCTTGTTCGAGGCGGGCGAAGTGCGCGTGCATCCTACCGGCTCGGTCACGGTTTTCACCGGCTCGCACAGTCACGGACAAGGGCACGAAACGACCTTCGCGCAAGTGGTCGCGGACCGGCTTGGCGTGGATATCGACAACGTCGAGATCATTCACGGCGACACGGGCCGTATTCCGTTTGGCATGGGCACGTATGGCTCGCGCTCCATTTCGGTCGGCGGCTCGGCGATCATGAAGGCGCTCGACAAGGTGGAAGCGAAGGCCAAGAAGATTGCCGCGCATCTGCTCGAAGCAGCGGTGGAGGACATCGAGTTCAAGAACGGCACGTTCCGCGTGGCGGGCACGGACCGCACGAAGAGTTTCGTCGATGTCTCGCTTGCCGCCTACGTGCCGCACAACTTCCCGCTGGAAACCATGGAGCCGGGGCTGAACGAAAACGCGTTCTACGATCCGACCAACTTCACTTATCCGTCGGGCGCGTATGTCTGCGAAGTGGAAGTCGATCAGGACACGGGTGAAACGCGTATTCAGAAGTTCACGGCGGTCGATGACTTCGGCAACGTGATCAACCCGATGATCGTCGAAGGGCAAGTGCATGGCGGGCTCGGCCAGGGAATCGGCCAGGCGATGCTCGAGCGCTGCGTCTACGACGACACCACCGGCCAGTTGCTCTCAGGCTCGTATATGGATTACGCGATGCCGCATGCCATCGACTTGCCGAACTTCACCGTCGAAACCGCGAAGGGCACGCCGTGCTCGCACAATCCGCTCGGCGTGAAGGGCTGCGGCGAAGCGGGCGCAATCGGCTCGCCGCCCGCCGTCATCAACGCGATTCTCGATGCCCTCGCGCCGCTCGGCGTGAAGGATTTGCAGATGCCCGCGACGCCCCATCGCGTGTGGTCCGCAATGCACGCCGCCCAACGCGCCTGAACGGAGAACGAACATGTACGCATTCGACTATCAACGTCCCGGCGAGACTCAGGCTGCGGTTGCCGCGCTTGCCGCCAACGGCGATGCCAAATTCCTCGCGGGCGGCCAGAGCCTCTTGCCGACCATGCGCTTGCGGCTCGCGCAGCCATCGGCGCTCGTGGATGTGACGCGCATCGCGTCGATGAAAAGCATCGCGCTCGATGGCGGCAAGCTGATCATCGGCGGCGCCATGTGCCACGCGCAGGTTGCATCGGACGAACAGGTTCGAAAGGCGCTGCCCGGTCTCGCCGATCTGGCTGGCCGAATCGGCGACAGACAGGTGCGCGAGCGCGGCACGATTGGCGGTTCGCTTGCCAACGACGACCCCGCCGCGTGCTATCCGGCCGCCGTGCTTGCGCTGAACGCGACGGTGGTGACGGATCGCAGGCGCATTGGCGCGGATGAGTTTTTCATCGACATGTATCAGACCGCGCTGGAACCGGACGAGTTGATCGTCGCGGTGGAATTTCCGCTCGCCGAGCGCGCCGCGTACGAAAAGTTTCGCAACCCTGCTTCGCACTTCGCGCTCGTCGGCGTGTTCGTTGCAAAGCATGAAGACGGCGTGCGCGTTGGCGTGACGGGCGCGGCGTCTTCCGTGTTTCGTGCGGCCGAGCTGGAGGCGGCGTTGTCGAAAGACTTTTCCGTCAGCGCGGCGCGAGGCGTGAAGATCCTGCCCGGCGAACTCAACGATGACATGCACGCGAGCGCGGAATATCGCGCGCATCTGATTCCGGTGCTGGCGGGCCGGGCGATCGAACGCGCCAACTCGTTCTAGGCAGCACGTCGAAGTCATTCAGCAACCAAGCGGCGGATTTCGAGTCCGCCGCGCCTTCCCATGATGCCGAACGAGCCGGATTCCATCGACGAGACGCTCGCGCGACTGCGCGAGCATCAATACTTCGCGAACCGCGAGCTCGCGACGGCGCTTTTTCTCGCGCTGAAAATGCAGCGGCCGCTCTTTCTCGAAGGCGAACCGGGCGTCGGCAAGACCGAACTCGCGAAAGCGGCGGCGGGTCTGTGCGGCACGACGCTCTTGCGCCTGCAATGCTACGAAGGTCTCGATACGGCGAGCGCGCTCTACGAATGGGACTATCCGCGTCAGATCATGGCGCTGCGGCTCGCGGAAGCATCGGGTGAAACACCCTCGAACGATTCGCTGTATCGCGGCGAGTTTCTGTTGAAGCGTCCGTTGCTTCAGGCGCTGCTGCCCGATCCTTCGAACGCGAACGCGCGGCGCGTGTTGCTCATCGATGAAATCGATCGCGCCGACGAGCCGTTCGAAGCGTTCCTGCTCGAACTGCTGTCGGACTTTCAGGTGTCGATTCCCGAGTACGGCACGGTGCGCGCCACGCATCCGCCTCTCGTCGTGATGACCTCGAACCGCACGCGCGAAGTACACGATGCGCTCAAGCGCCGCTGTCTTTATCAGTGGATCGGCTATCCCGCGCGCGATGTCGAGCTCGAGATCGTCGCGGCGCGCGCACCGGAAGCGAGCCGCGACTTACAGGCGCGAGCGGTCGGCTTCGTGCACGAGTTGCGTACGCTGGATCTGTTCAAGGCGCCGGGCGTCGCGGAAACCATCGACTGGTGCCGCGCGCTCGCGGCGTTGTCGGTGTCGGAACTGGACCCGCAGTCGGTGCGCGACACGCTCGGCGTGCTGTTGAAGTATCAGGACGACCTCGCGCGCATGGACGCCGACACGCTCGCGCAATGTCTTTCGGCGGCGCGGTCATAGCGATGGAAACCATCGCGCGCAACGTCGTGCACTTCGTCAGGCTGCTGCGCGGCGCGGGCCTCGGCATGTCGCCCGCGCATGCCGTCGATGCCATCGACGCGCTGCGCTTCATCGATCTGCGCCGTCGCGACGACGTGCACGCGACGCTCGCGTGTCTGCTGGTTCACGCGAGCGACGAGCGCGGCATCTTCGACGCGGCCTTCGATCTCTTTTGGCGCGATCCCGACTGGGAAGGCAAGCTGCGCATGCTGTTGCTGCCGAAAGTGACGAACGGCATGCCGCCGCCCAAACGCAACAACCGTCTCGCCGATGCGCTCGCCACGCGCGCGGTGTCATCGGCTGAAACGAAGCGGGAAGGCGCGACCGAGGAAGCGCACGCGCGCCTCTCGTTCAGCGCGCGGGAACGCCTGAGCCAGCGCGATTTCGATACCCTGAGCGCCGACGAGTGGCGCACGCTGCGGCATCAGATTCGCGCGCATCGGCTGCCGCTTGCTAGCGAACCGACGCGCAGGCTCAAGGCGGCTTCGCGCGGCACGCATGCCGACCTGAAGGCGAGCGCACGTCACGCGGTTCGTTCAGGCGGCGACTGGACCGTGTGGAAATACCGCGCCGTCGTGGAACGCCGGCCGCCGCTCGTCTTGTTGCTCGACATATCCGGCTCGATGAGCGCATATTCGCGCGCCGTGCTGTACTTCTGCCACGCGCTTTTGCAATCGCGCGAGCGCTTGCAGGTGTTTCTGTTCGGCACGCGTCTGACCAACGCCACGCGCGCGTTGCGTGAGCGCGATCCGGACGTCGCGATTGCCGCGCTCGGGCTTCAGGTCGCCGACTGGTCGGGCGGAACGCGCATTGGCGGGGCGCTCGCCGAGTTCAATCGACGCTGGGCGCGCCGCGTGCTTGCAGGTCGCGCGACCGTTCTTCTCGTCACCGACGGCCTGGATCACGAGGCCATCGACGTGCTCGAAACCGAAATTGCGCGGCTGCATCGTTTCGCGCATCGGCTGGTGTGGCTCAATCCGCTTCTGAGATTCGCCGATTTCACGCCGCGCGCCCGAGGCGTGCGCGCGATCCTGCCGCACGTCGATGCGATGCTCGCGGCCCACAATCTCGACAGTCTCACCGCTGTCGGACGGGAACTGGCGGCGGCGCACGGCCGGCACGATTCAGGCGCGCGTCGCGTCCCGTGAGTTTCAGGGAGACGAAAAATGGAACTGTCCGAAACGCATGTCTTGCCGGTGCCCCAGGCGCGGGCGTGGGAAGCGCTCAACGACACGGAGATTCTGAAACTTTGTATCCCCGGCTGCGACAGCATCGACGCGGAAGGCGAGAATGCGTATGCGGTCGCGATGACAGCGGCGGTCGGCCCGGTCAAGGCGCGCTTCAAGGGCCGCATGGAACTGACGAATATCGACGCGCCGAAGACGTACACCATCGTGTTCGAAGGGCAGGGCGGCGCGGCCGGTTTCAGCAAGGGCAGCGCGACGGTGAACCTGGAACCGGGCGAGACCGCCGACACCACCAGGCTCACTTACAGCGCGAATGCGCAGGTGGGTGGCAAGCTGGCGCAGATCGGCTCGCGGCTCGTGGATGGCGCGGCGCGCAAAATCGCGGGCGAGTTCTTCAAGCGCTTCAGCGCGCAATTGCAGGGCGCGAGTGAACCGGCGAATGAATCGGCGGACGCTGAAAACGGCGGCGACGCAGGGCAGGAACAGGGAAAGAAATCATGGACAGCGTGGATCTCGAAGTCTTGAAAAACAGCGCGCGATGGCTCGATGAAGGTCATCGCGCATTGCTCGTCACGGTGGTGAAGACGTGGGGCTCGTCGCCGCGCCCGGAAGGCGCCATGCTCGCCGTGCGCGCCGACG
The DNA here is from genome assembly GCF_023631485.1 of Caballeronia sp. GAFFF2. Taxonomy (NCBI): domain Bacteria; kingdom Pseudomonadati; phylum Pseudomonadota; class Betaproteobacteria; order Burkholderiales; family Burkholderiaceae; genus Caballeronia; species Caballeronia sp. GAFFF2. The sequence goes on from NZ_JALQDA010000023.1 coordinate 299,299, forward strand.
GCCACGTGGTCGGATCGGTGTCGGGCGGGTGTATAGAAGACGATCTGATCGAGCGCGTGCGGCAACGCGGTATCGAGCAGACGAAGCCGGAAGCGGTGAAGTACGGCATCAGCGCTGAAGAAGCGCATCGCTTCGGCTTGCCGTGCGGCGGCACGATTCAGCTCGTGCTGGAGCCGTTGACGAAGGACAGCGGCATCGCGGAACTGTGCGCGGCGGTGGAAAGCGGGCGGCTCGTCGCGCGCACGCTCGACATGGCGACCGGCCGCGCGCGTCTCGAACCGGCGCAAGCTACCGATGGCGTGCTCTTCGACGACGCCACGCTGCTCACCATCCACGGGCCGCGCTATCGCATGCTGGTGATCGGCGCGGGGCAGTTGTCGCGCTATCTGTGCAGCATCGCGGTGGGGCTGGATTATCAGGTCACTGTCTGCGATCCGCGCGTGGAGTACACGGACGAGTGGAACGTGCCGGGCACGACCATCGTGCGGACCATGCCCGACGATACCGTGATGGACATGAAACTCGACGAACGCTGCGCGGTCATCGCGCTGACGCACGATCCGAAGCTCGACGATCTCGCGCTGATGGAAGCGCTGAAAACGCCCGCCTTCTATGTCGGCGCGCTGGGATCGCGGCGCAACAACGCCGCGCGGCGCGAGCGCCTGAAGGAGTTCGATCTCAACGAAGCCGAACTCGCGCGACTGCACGGGCCGGTGGGCATTTATATCGGCAGCCGCACGCCGCCCGAGATCGCGGTGTCGATTCTCGCGGAAGTCACGGCGGCGAAGAACGGCGTGTCCTTGCCGGAATTGCTGAAGGTGGAAGGCGCAAAGGCCGCGCGGGAAGTCGCGGGAAGTGGCGAGGTGTGTGGCGTATGAGTTTGGCGACCCCGAATTCGCAAGCTCAGGCCCGCATCGCGTGCGGCCTATAATCGTCGTTCTCATCCGCGCGGCCTATTTTGATGCGCCAAGCCTGCGCGGACAGGTCATCGAACTATTTCCAATCTGCACCGAATGCCCGGCAAACCCTTGACCGGCGATGCCCGCCGCGCAATCGCGCAAGCGGATGCGCCGCCGCAACCCGCGTCCGTCAGAACCGGGCAGCGTCACATGAGCCACCGTGCGTTACGCGGGTGGTCCGTGGTGCATCGCTGGACGAGTCTCATCTGCACCGCGTTCATGTTGCTGCTCTGTCTGACGGGCCTGCCGCTCGTCTTCGGTCACCAACTCGACCTGCTGACGGGCGATGCCATCGAAGCGCCTGCGCTTCCCGCATCGCAGGCGAATGCGCGCGCGAGTTACGACGCGGTCTTGCACGCCGCGCTGAGGGAGCATTCCGGCCACGTTGCGCAGTACATGATTTGGGAGCCGGACGAACCGCTTTTGCCTGTCATCGTCACCGCGCCTCGCGCCGATACACCGCCCGACGACACGCTAAGCACCACCGTCGATGCACGCACCGCGAGGCCGCTCGGCATGCCGCCGGGAAAGGGATCGCTCAAGTTCGTGCTGCTCAAACTGCACGTCGATATGTTCGCCGGACTCTTCGGCAAACTGTTCCTCGGCGCGATGGGCGTGATGTTTCTCGCGGCGATTGTCTCGGGTGTCGTCGTGTATTTGCCGTTCTGGCGCAAGGTCGGCCTCGGGCGCGTGCGGCTTGCGAAGAAGCGGCGCATCGTCTGGCTCGACTGGCATAACGCCATCGGCATGTTGACGCTCGCGTGGGCGCTATTGGTCGGCGCGACCGGTTCCATCAACACGCTCGCCGATCTCATGCTCGATGCCTGGCGTAACGATCAGCTCGCGCAGATGCTCGCGCCTTATCATGGCCAGCCGCCGGTGACGGTGCGCGCAACCGTCGACGATGTCGTGAAGACCGCGCAGGGCGTCGCACCCGGCATGATTCCGTCGTTCGTGGCGTTTCCGGGGACGCGCTTCAGCAGTCCGCATCACTATGCCGTGTGGATGCGCGGCGACGGCATTCTCACGACGCGAATCCTGCGGCCGGTTCTCGTGGATGCATCGACCGGCGCGCTCACCGATTCACGCGAATTGCCGTGGTATCTGAAAGTGCTGCTTGGCTCGCAGCCATTGCATTTCGGCGATTTCGGTGGGATGCCGCTCAAAATTTTCTGGGCAGCGTTCGATTTGCTGACCATCGCCGTGCTGGGAAGCGGTTTGTATCTTTGGCTCACGCGGCATAATCCGCGGAAGAGGAAGGCATAGAGCGGCGCGCGTGGTTCGCGCCGGCATGGCGAGGCCGGCCATGGGGGAAAGCGGAACAACGCGGCAAAACGGCGACACCGCGCATCCAAACCGCTTCGCCACGCACCAAGCGCGCTAGGGAGCGCCTTACATCAACCCACAAACAATTGCCGCGATCAGCGAGACGGTGACGATCACCACACCCGCCGTGCGCCGCTTGTTGAGCTCCGTCCACAACAGCACGCCAGTCAGCGACAGCAATATGATGCTGCCCGCGAACGTATCGATGAGCAGCACCCAGCCCACGCTCAGACCCACGCCCTTGTGCAGGTTCGTCATCATTGCGAGGAAGGTGTTTTCGGTGCGCTTCACCGACACGAAGTTATTGCCCACCCAGTATTCCGCCTGCACGTTGCCGCCTGGTGTGGCCAGTGCCACCGACCACTGCTCCGGCTGCATCGTGCTCTTGTCGCCCCAGCCGACCGGATGCGCGGGCTCGCGACGCGTGCGGCCAAGCTGACCGTCGATCTTCAATTCCTTCTTGAGCCACGTCCCCATGTCGCGCGGCGACTTGAATCCTTCGGCGGGCAAAGGCATCTGCATCTGCGAAACCTGCGGTTCGCCTGTCGAGATACGCAGCGGCGGCGCGCGGTGATTCAACAGGAAACCCGTCGTGCCGAACAGCAAGCCGAGTAAAGCGCCCCACAAGCCGATCCAGCCGTGCACCTTTCGCAGCCATTTGAGAAAAACCGAACGGCGCGACCGATTTTTGCGGACGAACTGCTCGGCATCGTCAATAAGCCGATGCGGCCGGTAGGAAGCGCCGCTCGTCGCGGATGGCTGCGGATTCAGTGTATCGGGCGCGTTCACGCGTCTCTCCGGAAGTGGGTCTGGTTCGGGCAAAGCCTCGCCGTAGTCGGCTAGACACGCGTTCAAATGCGGCGTCGGCGAGAGGCAACGAAGAGGCAATCAGATGAGAATCGTTATCATTACATGTCGAAAAACCTAACTCAACGTTTTTCGACTAACTAACACGATCATTTCTAACGAAATATTTCAGACCGGCCAGAGCGGGCCTTCCTGCATCGCGCCGACTTGCTCCCGCAGTTCGAGGATGCGTTCTTCCCAGTAACGCTGCGTGTTAAACCACGGGAAGGCGGCGGGGAACGCAGGATCGTTCCAGCGGCGCGCGAGCCAGGCCGCGTAGTGAATCAGCCGCAAGGTGCGCAGCGCTTCGATCAGATGCAGCTCGCGCGAGTCGAAATCGCAGAAGTCTTCGTATCCGGCGAGCAGATCGGCAAGCGCGCGCGATGCCTCCGCGCGGTCGCCCGGCAGCAGCAGCCAGAGGTCCTGAACGGCCGGGCCCATGCGGCTGTCGTCGAAATCGACGAAATGCGGACCGGCATCGGTCCAGAGCACGTTGCTCGGATGGCAATCGCCGTGCAGTCGCAGATGGCGCACGTCGCCCGCGCGCTCGAAACATTGCGCGACGCCTTCGAGCGCCATGTCCACGACGCGCTCGTAGGCCTCGCGGACATCGTCGGGCACGAAGCGATGCGTGAGCAGAAACTCGCGCGGCTCGTACCCAAAGGTTTGGATATCGAGTGTGGGCCGTTCGCGATACGGTTCGATGCCGCCCACCGCATGAATGCGCCCGATGAAGCGCCCGAGCCATTCGAGCGTGTCGCGGCCGTCGAGATCCGGCGCGCGGCCGCCGCGCCGTTCGAACACGGAGAAGCGAAAGCCTTCGAATTCATGGAGCGTCGCGCCTTCCAGCGAAAGTGCCGGAACCGCTGGAATCTCGCGCTCCGTCAACGTGGCGACGAAGGCGTGCTCTTCGAGAATCGCGGCATCCGACCATCGCCCGGGACGATAAAACTTCGCGACGATCGGCGGCCCGTCTTCGAGACCCGCCTGGTAGACGCGGTTTTCGTAGCTGTTGAGCGCCAGCAGGCGGCCGTCAGTGCGCTTGCCAACGGGGATCAGCACGCTGTCGAGCGCGTCGAGCACACGCTCGGGCGCGAGGCCGGCAAAGGGCGGGGCCTCGCTCGGCGCGGGCGCGCCGGGGGTATCGGAATGAGTTGAGTTCATTCCGGCATTGTGCCCCGCGCGCGGACAACTGGCTCGCCGGCCGCGCGCCGGTCAGCGTTCCTTCAGTGGACGACCGTGTTCGCGGGGCGCACGATCTCGCCCGTATCGATCAGATCTTCGAGAAAGAACGGCTCCGTGTTGAGCAGTTGAGTGACGCCGGGCTCGCCCGCGTACCACGCGACCATAGCCATGTCGCCCAGAATTCGCATCACGATGCCGCGTGCGCCCTGAGGCACGGCAATATGGACGGAGCGGACAATCGAACCGATTTGCATGATGAATCCCCGTTTCCGTGCCGGCTGAGGATAAAACGCCGGTCAAATATTTTCACCAAGCACAGGCTTTTCACGGCTCGTGCACCAGACAACCTGCCGCGTCATTGTTGCGCGACGCGCAGCACACACGGCTTCCATGAACGATTGTGTCCTTACTTTAGCGCATCGCGGCGCGTGAGCGCGATGCCTGCCGATATCATTTGTTGCCATTGGATGACGTTTTTCGGCATTAAGTTGTGTCCTGCGGCACATGTGACCGATTTCTGTATCGGGCAAAACCCTAAGGATCGGCGTATCTTTAGCGGTTTTGGGCCGCCGAACGTGGGCCGACAACTTTGAACCAGATCAGAATAATCCTCTCTGGTCGACACGGAGACCCTGGTTGTGAATGCATCGCCGGCGCCGCAGCGCACCGAAACTGAAGCTGATTCCATTCCCTATCTCGAGCGCGGCTCGCGCGCTTACTGGCGCGCGGCGCTGGCCTTGTTGTTCGCGGGCTATGCCACGTTCTCGCTGCTCTATTGCGTGCAGCCGCTGCTGCCGGAGTTCACCAAGGCGTTCGGCGTAAGCCCGGCGGTGAGTGCGCTTTCGGTCTCGGTGAGCACGGCGGCGCTGGCAGTGGCGATTTTCATCGCCGGATTCGTTTCGGAGAGTTGGAGCCGCCACCGCTTGATGACGATGTCGCTGCTCGCATCGTCCGTTCTCACCATGATCGTCGCCGCGCTGCCGAACTGGCACGCGCTATTGATCGTGCGCGCGCTGGAAGGCTTCGCGCTCGGCGGCGTGCCGGCGGTGGCAATGGCATATCTCGCGGAAGAGGTGCACCCCGAAGGCCTGGGCCTTGCGATGGGGCTCTACGTCGGCGGCACCGCGATAGGCGGCATGGCGGGTCGCGTGATCAGCGGCATCCTCGCCGATCTGTTCGGCTGGCGTATTGCTATTGGAGGAATCGGGCTGCTCGGGCTTTTCGCGACGCTGGCATTCCGTTCGTTGCTGCCGCCATCGCGGCGCTTCAAGCCGCGACGCGGCGTTGGGTTCCACCATCATCGACGCTCGCTTGCCGGACATTTGCGCCACGGCGGATTGCCGTTTCTGTTTCTCATCGGCTTCGTGCTGATGGGCAGTTTCGTCACGCTCTACAACTACGTGGGTTATCGGCTGCTCGGCGCGCCGTTCCGGCTCAATCAGACGCAGATCGGCGCGATTTTCACGGTTTATCTCACTGGCGTGGTCGCTTCGCCGTGGTCGGGCAAGCTCGCCGATGTATTCGGGCGCGGGCGCGTGCTAATTGCGAGTTTGCTTTTGATGATGCTCGGCATCGCGATGACGCTTTCGGGTTCCTTGCCAGTGATAATCGGCGGAATTGCCTGCCTGACGTTCGGCTTCTTTGCCGGGCATTCGGTGGCGAGCGGCTGGGTCGGACGACTCGCCGCGCAGGCAAAAGGACAAGCGGCGGCGCTCTATCTGCTTGCTTATTACCTTGGATCGAGCCTGATCGGCTCGTACGGCGGCCACTTTTGGACGGCGTTCGGCTGGCCTGGCGTGGCTTCGCTGATCGGCGCTTTGCTGCTGGTCGGAATGGCGGGCGCGGTTTATCTCAATGTGCGCGAGCGGAGTGCTTAATCGTCATTATTCCGCTGAGGCGATTTTGAAAGCCCGTTGAAATATGAGGGAAGTAAGGGTTTTTCCGCGTCTACTTAATAATTCCGTTTGCAAAGCCTTGTTTCAATGAGCTTGGTGCAATGCAATAGTTTTCAGGCGCACGAATATAGGCCGACACGGCGATTCGACCGGCCTATACTCGAAGCGTCGACGCGACGAATTATCTCGAGCGCGCCGCGACAAGAGCTTTAAGCTGGAAGAAGGGAGACGCACCATGACGACTTACTTCACAATCGGCGATTTCATTCTAATTATCCCGATGGCGCTCGCTGGCGCCTTGTTCCTCGGCGCCATTCCCTGCGCAACGCATTTCAAGAACAACGCCTTGCGCGTATTCGGCGCGCTATTGGGCGTGCTGGTTGCGTTCCTGCTCGTGGAAGGACTGCCGGCGCTGGTGTAGGCGCGGCGGGCGGATGCGCTTTAATCAGCACGTCCGCCCCTGATCGAAACCCGGTGCGGCTTTAATGCCGTGAAGCCGGGTTTTGTCTTTTCAGGCGCGAACATTACGCGCCGTCGAACGAAATATATTCAGACCAGATATTCGCCGAGGAACGTCAAGGTGCGGCCGTGCGCGAGCGCCGATGCCTTCGCGTTATACGAAGCGCGATCGCCGCAATTGAAGCCATGATCGGCGCCCTGATAAAGATAGAGTTCCGAATCCGAACGGCCCGCAAAACGGTCGCGCACGCTGGCGACTGCATCGGAAGGAATATGCGCGTCTAGTTCGCCGTAATGGAATTGAATCGGTGATTTGATTTTGTCGGCCTGATCGAGCTGATTCTGAATGCCGCCACCGTAATAGGCCACGGCGAGATCGACCGACTCTTGCGCCGCCGCCAGATAAGCGAGGCGTCCGCCGAAGCAGAAGCCGATGGCCGCCACCTTGCCCGTCACTTCGGGCAACGCGCGCAATGCCTGGGCGGCCGCGCCGACGTCGCCGACGGCTGCATCGAGATTGGTCTTTTGCAGCAGTTCCATCGCCTTTTCGCGATCCGCGCCGTCGTAACCCAACTCCACGCGTGGTTGCGTGCGCCAGAAAACGTCCGGTGCGAGCGCCACGTAGCCATCTGCCGCATATTGATCGGCGACGCTGCGAATATGCGCGTTCACGCCGAAGATTTCCTGCAGGATGATCACAGCGGGTCCGGTGCCCGTCTTTGGCAGGGCGAGATAGCCCTGGAAGCTGCCGCCATCGGCAGGAATGTCGATCCAGCGGGAAGTGGTGGAAATGGTCATGTCATTGCTCCTTTAGCTCGATTGAACATGCGCGTTTGAGGCGGCTGTGTGCGTTGATTCGCCAGCCTCGGACCGCGTTGGCGAGTGAGTGTGCCAGCTTTCCCTTTCAGACGCCTGAGCGCGCCCGGGCCGCGCTGGCATGACCTTTGACGGGAAAAGGATTTTTAGAGCGGCTGGTCTAAACACTTGGCGACTAAGCGGCTTTAAAAACAGGCTAATGAAGCGAGCGCGCGGGATTATCGGCAAACGGCCGCCGCTCTTGAAGCGCGTTCAAACCGGCACACGTCCGCTCCTTGGAAACCCGCATGAACAGGGCGTCTTCACGGAACGCCACCACAAACGCCCGCGCTTCTCAACTGGCCTTTAATCGGTAGTCACACCAGTATCTTAAAAAACTTCCCTAATTTAATTTGACACCCCTACACTTGCGCGCAGTGCGGATGGCGGCCGCCAAAAATGGCCAGCCAGAAGGACTTGCCAAGTGCATGACGATGCATCCGGCGTGGTCGTCCACGGGACTGAGCGATCGTGATGAAAGACGGGGCACAGGGCGATTACGTTGTTTTTGGGACCGAAACTGGAGACTTACATGAACACCAAGCTTCACAAACTGTTGCCGATCAGCGCTGCAGCCGTGCTGTTCGCTACGTTGGCAACATCCGCAGCAGCCGACCAGGTCGTCAAGATCGGTCACGTCGCTCCGCTGACCGGCGGCATTGCTCACCTGGGCAAGGATAACGAAAACGGCGCGCGGCTCGCAGTCGAGGAAATCAACGCGAAGGGTCTCACCATCGGCGGCCAGAAGGTCACGCTGGAACTCGACGCGCAGGATGACGCGGCCGACCCGCGTACCGCCACGCAGGTTGCACAGAAGCTGGTCGACGACAAGGTTGTCGGCGTCGTCGGTCACTTGAACTCCGGTACGTCCATCCCGGCATCGAAGATTTACAGCGACGCGAGCATCGTTCAGATTTCGCCGTCGGCCACGAACCCGACCTACACGCAGCAAGGCTTCAAGACGACGTATCGCGTCGTCGCGACCGATGCTCAACAAGGCCCGGCGCTCGCCAACTACGCCGCGAAGCAATTGAAGGTGAAGAGCGTCGCCGTGGTGGACGACTCGACCGCCTACGGTCAGGGTCTCGCCAACGAGTTCGAAAAGACCGCGAAGGCACTCGGCCTGAAGGTCATTTCGCACGATGCGACCAACGACAAGGCAGTCGACTTCCGCGCGATTCTGACGAAGATCAAGGGCGAGAACCCCGACGCGGTGATGTACGGCGGCATGGACGCAACCGGCGGCCCGTTCGCGAAGCAAGCCAAGCAGCTCGGCCTGCGCGCGAAGGTTCTCGCAGGCGACGGCGTCTGCACGGAAAAGCTGGCCGACCTGGCTGGCGACGCAACCGACAACATCGTGTGCTCGGAAGCCGGCATGGCGCTCGAAAAGATGGAAGGCGGTCAGGCGTTCGCGGCGAAGTTCCAGAAGCGCTTCGGTCAGCCTATCCAGATCTACGCGCCGTTCACGTATGACGCGGTGTATATCATCGTCGACGCGATGAAGCGCGCGAACTCGACCGATCCGGCGAAGATCGTTGCCGCCATGCCGAACACGGACTACAAGGGCGTGATCGGCGAGACGACCTTCGATTCGAAGGGCGACCTGAAGCACGGCGTGATCTCGCTGTACGACTACAAGAAGGGCAAGAAGAGCTTGCTGGACGTCGTCAAGATGTAATGACGGCGGGCCTTCGGCTCCAGGAAACGCGCGGACTTCAAAGGTCCGCGCGTTTTTTTATATCTTGAGGCGCTTGAGGATCTTCGGTCCGATCAGCGCGATCAAGGCGCAGCAAGCCGCAACCACGCACAACCCGATGGGCAATGTGCTGATTTGCGCGACGCCGCCAATCAGCACCGGTCCGAGCAGCAAGCCGAAATACGCGAGGCCCGCGACCTGCGCGAGCCCTTCCGCCGCCGTCACGCCCTCCACGCGCGCCGCGGCCGCGAAGAGCACCGGCATCATGTTGGCGAGGCCGAGGCCCATCAGTGTGAAGCCGGTCAGGGTCACGACCGCGTTCGGCACGACGAGCGCCATCACCATGCCGATAAACGCGAGTCCCGCGCTGCCGAAGATCAATTGCGGCGCGCCGAAGCGAGCGCGCACGGCATCGCCGCCAAAGCGACCGGCCGCCATGCCGCCCGAGAACGCGGCATAAGCGGCGCTTGCGACCGAGGGCGTGGCCAGCACGACGTCGCGCATGTACACGGTGGCCCAGTCGTACATGGCGCCCTCCGCGATCAACGCGACGAGCGCCATGCCGCCCAGCGCCCAGAGCGCGCCCGAGCGCCAGCGATTCGACGACGACGATTTCGCGTGTTCATCGTGATGCGCCACGTGCGGCAGCACGTAGGGCATCGACACGAGCAAGACGATCAGACTGACGCCCGAGACAAGAGCGAGATGCGCGGCAGGCGCAAGACCGTGCGCGAGCAACGCGCCGCCGACCGCCGCGCCCGCCATGCCGCCCACGCTGAACATGCCATGCAGCGACGACATGATCGGGCGCTCGAGCGCTTCTTCGACGGCGCTGGCCTCGGCGTTCATGGCGACATCGAGTGTGGCCATGCCGAAGCCGAAAAACGCCAGCACGATGAGCAGCATCCAGAAAGCCGGGACGACTAGAATCAGCGCGCCGCAGCACATCATGGTGAGGCCGCCCGCCATGCAGGCCATGCGCGTGCCGGCTCGCGCGATCCACGGACCGGCTGTAAGCATGGCGAAGATCGAGCCGCCAGCGACGGCGAAGAGTGCGAACGACAGCATGCCGGGACTGAGCGCGAACTTGTCGCGCACGGTCGGCACATGCACGCCCCACGAGGCGTACATCATGCCGGCGATGAAGAACACGGCCATCGTCGAATAGCGGGCGCGCTTGCGGGCGGCGGCCGGGAGGCTGCGATGCAAGGCTTGCATCGGATTTGACTCGCGGGAGGCGGAAAGAGAGGTCGAGTCGGACACGAACGAAGAGTTTGAAAGAGTGATGCGAACGCAGGACAACCTTGCAGATTGCCTCATTTCGCGGGAGCTTTCGATTCTATCGAACGGCTAGCAGACACGCTCGATGCCCGTGCTTTACCATCGGTCGCATCAAACTCGAATAATCAGAAAGGAGATTCATGCATATCCCGTCGCAAGCGCCTTTGCATTTGCTGCATCGCATGCCAGAAGGCACGCTCGCCACGCAGTCGCGAGACCCACGCGGTTTTCCTTATCCAACCGCGTTGCCTTTTGCGCCGACCGCTCACCATACGCCAATGTTGTTGATCAGCCAGCTCGCCGAACATACACGCAATCTTCAGGCAGACGGACGGGCCGGTTTTCTGATTACTCACGCGGCGGAAGGGCGCGTTCTCGAAGGACAGCGATTGACCATGCTCGGTACATTCGCGCCCGCGCCGCTTGCGCAATATGAAGAACTGTCGCGTCGTTATTTGCGATATCACCCGGACGCGGGGCGTTATCTGGAGTTGGGTGATTTCTCGTTCTGGCTGATGTCGCTGGAACGAATGCGATTTATTGGCGGTTTTGGTGCAATGGGATGGCTGCGCGCAGAAGATTTGGATGATCTGGAGCCGGTTTCTTCCGCCGATGAAGTCGCGCTCTGCAAGATTTTCGATGCTTATAACGCTCGGCCGGCGAATCTTGCATTATTAGGGATAGACCGTTACGGATGCGATTTGCTGCGCGACGGCACACGCAATCGTTTTACCTTCGATAAGCCGAAACTTAACGGGGACGAATTGAGGACCGCGCTAATCGATTGCATCGAGCGGCAAAGCTAGGCAGCATTCATTAACCGGATGGCAAAAAGACAGCTTACTATGAGGAACGGCTGCATCTAAACTGTCATCCGGTGAAATATTTGCCCAAAGAGCGTCGACGGCATTTCATTGCGCGCCAATTTTTCACGATTAACGACGTCTATTCCTTACTACTTTCCCGAGAGGTGCTACGGGCGAGAAGCGAACAGACGGCCCATTGTTACGAGGAAAGCCGCTGAAACTCAATTTAAGTGGCAATGCGCACATGCCGCCTTAATCCGATATGTGTTAATCTGCGTGCCATCCGAGGCTTTATCGAAAACGTAAAGCGGGCGACAGACTCGTAATTCAGCAAACCACTCAGGAAATTGCCATGCCTTCATACAAGGAACTTCTCGCGCAGCGCGAGTCTCTGGAACGTCAGATTGAAGAAGCGAAGTCGCGTGAATACGCCGAAGTGCTCAATGAGATCAAGCAGAAAATGGCGGATTACGGCATCACGCTTCAGGAACTAGCCGGTGGTCGCGGCGCTAAGACTCCGAAGGCATCTCGTGCCCGTAACGGCGTTGCACCGAAATACCGTGACCCGGAAAGCGGTAGCACGTGGTCGGGCCGCGGTAAGCCGCCAAAGTGGATTGCGGGACAGGACCGCGATAGCTTTCTGATTGGCAGATAAGTCGGGCCAGATTTCAGTAAAAAGAGCCGCGCTTAGAACGCGGCTTTTTTTCCGACTAGCGAGTTCGCACGCGTAACGGCACGTATTAATCGCCGTCTGTGCTATTTCCCGAGCGAAGAGCGCATTGAAAGCGTGAAGCCAGGCACGGCGTTAAGATTTATCGACATACATGTTTGGCTCAAGGCAAATTACATGTCGCTTTCGACGGCTCGTGCCAAGGAAAAGCAGGACGTTGCGCGGACGACTACCTGGACCAGCATTGCGCTCAACTGCGTTTTAAGCACGGCGCAACTGACCGTGGGTTTTATTGCCCATTCTCAAGCGCTGCTCGCGGACGGCGTCCATTCGCTATCCGATCTGGTTTCCGATTTCATCGTTCTGATTGCCAACCATCGTTCGGCGGCAGCGCCGGATCACGATCACAACTATGGTCATAGCCGTTATGAAACGGTAGCGTCGTTATTCCTCGGCGGATTGTTGATTGCAGTCGGTGCGGGAATGTTATGGCGCGCCGGCACGCGAGTTCTAAACCTGGACGATATTCCCCCCGTTCACGCCAGCGCGCTGGTGGTTGCGTTAATCGTCCTCGTATCGAAAGAAGCCTTGTTCAGATATATGCTGCGCGCGGCAGAACGCGTGCGCTCGGCATTACTCGTGGCCAACGCCTGGCATGCACGTTCGGACGCCGCTTCGTCACTCGTCGTGGCGCTTGGAATTATCGGCAGTCTCGCAGGACTTAAATTTTTCGATCCGATTGCCGCCGCACTGGTCGGTTTCATGGTCGGCAAAATGGGCTGGAGTTTCGCGTGGGATGCGCTCCAGGATTTGTCGGACCGGGCGCTCGATCAAACCGCCGCCGCCGATTTACGCGCCATTTTGCTAAGCACGCCCGGTGTGCGTGAAGTCCACGAATTACGTACTCGGAAAATGGGCGACCTGGCAATCGTCGACGCGCATATTCTCGTCGACCCGCGTATTTCGGTTTCGGAGGGGCATTTCATTGCCGAATCGGCGCGTGCGCACGTAATGACCGATCCGCGCGTGATCGATGCGCTCATTCACGTCGATCCGGAAAGCGACGCGCTCAACCCGCTGCCCGGCGATTTCCCGTTGCGGTCCACTGCAATGGACGCCGTGCGCGCCGCTTTCGGCGCAGAGAGCTTGCCAATAGAGGAATTGAATCTGCATTACCTGAGCAGCGGCTTCGATATCGATATTGTTTTGCCAGCGCATTTGCCAGATCAATTAGGCGAAGACGCGGCGGCGCGCCTTGCCCGAATCGATATCGATGCCCTCAAGCGAAAGCTTGGCGCGCACGAGTTACGCGTAACCCATGCGCTTCGAACGACGCGTGACGCGCCCGTTCGACCTTGATGTTCAGAGTGGCAGTTGCGTATCGAACTTGATTTCGCGCAGCACGACGCTCGTGCGAACCTGCGCCACGGCCGGAATCTTGAAGATGCGCTCGTGCAGGAACGCGTCGTATGACTTGATGTCGGGCGCCACGATCTTGAGAATGTAGTCGGATTCGCCCGTAGTGCTGTAGCACTCGGTCACTTCCGGACAGGTGGCGATCTCGCGCTCGAACTGTTCGACGCCGCCCTCGGTGTGCCGCGTCAAATGAATATGCGCGAGCGCGCAGACGTGCAGGCCGAGCTTCTCCCGGTCGAGGAGAGCGGTGTAACGCTGGATGACGCCGGACTGCTCCATGTCCTTGATACGGCGCCAGCAGGGCGTACTCGAAAGCCCGACCTGATCCGAAATTTCCTGAACGGACCGCCGCGCGTCGAGTTGCAGGAGACGCAGGATTTTTTGTGAGAATGTATCTAGAGTCAACTGCGCCTCCATTCGGTCGCGATCTGACCTAATGTTAGAGGCGCAGAAAAAGAAACGCAATGCAAAGCGGCTGCACTGAGGTAGTTTCCCTAACTCACCGGCCTGTCGGCGCGTTTTTACCTTCGACGATGCTTTCAGTTTCGCCCGCAGTGGCTTGTGTGGCGGCCTGCGAGGCACGAAGCTCCGCCAGCATGTTGCAAAAGAGCGCGCCCTGCTCGATAGCGTCATCGAGCGCGACGTGCGTATGCGGCAGGTCGTCGAACCAGTGCTTGGGCAGACGCGGTTTGATCGCCTTCCGATACGGCAAGCCGGTAATCGCAAAAGCCAGCGTCTTGATGTCGAGCGCGGACCACGAAAAAGGACAGCGTTCGGCGAAGCGCATCATGTACCAGAACATATAGGTGAAGTCGAAGCCTGCTGGATACGCCACGAACACCGGTTTGCCGGGCAGGGCCTCCACCCATTCGACGTACTTGACGAGCGCGACTTCGGGCTTCTGCAGATCGATACGGCACGCGGCCCAAGCCTCAGGCTGCGTCTTCCACCATGCCGCTTGAACAGGATGCGGCGCCGCGCCTTCGAGTGTTTCCAGATTCGCCGAGAACGTGCTGACGAGCTGTTTGTCCGCCGTGAACGCGGCCGACGCGAAACTCAGCATCGAGTGCGGACCGGGAATGGGACCGTCGGCTTCGACATCCGTGCTGACATAGATTTCCGGAATGGCGTTCATGCGCTCACTCCGTCGCCCACATAGGGATTGGAGCGGCGTTCCTCGCCAAGTGTCGATGCAGGTCCGTGGCCCGGCACGAAGGTCACGTCGTCGCCGAGCGGCCAGAGCTTCTCGCGGATGGAGCGGATCAGTTCGGCGTGATTGCCGCGCGGAAAATCGGTGCGACCGATGGAGCCGGCAAACAGCACATCGCCGACGAGCGCCAGCCGATGCTCGCGGCTGAAGAACACCACGTGTCCGGGCGTATGACCGGGGCAAAAATAGACTTCCATGCTTTCCTCGCCGAACCGCACGGTGTCGCCGTCTTCGAGCCATCGCTCGGGCGTGAAGGCTTCGGCATCCGAAAAACCGAAGCGCTTGGATTGCGCGGGTAACTGGTCGATCCAGAACGCGTCTTCCCGATGCGGTCCTTCTATGGTGACGCCGTAGTGTTCCGCGAGTGCCTTCGCGCCGCCGCAGTGATCTAGATGACCATGCGTCAGCAGCACTTTTTCGACCTTCGCGCCTTGCCGCTCGACCTCGGCAATGATGCGCTCGATGTCGCCGCCGGGGTCGACCACGGCGGCGCGCTGCGTCGTCTCGCAGATTACGATGGAGCAGTTTTGCTGGAACGGCGTCACGGGCACAAGAATGACTTTCATAAGACTCTCACCGGGACGAAGTCGCGTGTAAAAAGGTGCATTGTACCGGTGCCGGATCACGCTCGCGTCAGCCTCCATAAAGGCCCGGAGGCCGCTTCCAGAGCTGCAATTCTTACGGTCATAGCGAAAATCAATGACGAAATATGCAGTCGGAGGAGCCGGACCCCCGTTTTTTTGTATAATGACGACACTTGTGCATGGCTTTGACCATGCCGTCAATGGACAAAAGTCTGAACGCTAGTGCGTTTTTACAATTGTTATCAGTACGCTGTTGGGGGCTGAAAGCCTCGTAACTGCAACTCAAGCACCGTTATTTGGTGCACACGTCTTGTCCGGTCAGGCGCCGCGCGTCTGTCAGACGGCCTTAGCTGCCGTCGCACCGGATGGGGCCTACGCCGCCGTTCCTGCGCTGAAACAACTTCTCATAGCGCGCGAACCGTTGTCACGTTCGATGGCGGCACGTGGGGTCTGGTCAGGCTGCCGGGGACAGGCTGCGCCAGACGTGAACAATAACCGGGCTTTGCGGCAAGAGTACGCCGCATCCGAGCATCAGTTCGCCGTTCGCTGGTTCGAACGGCGTCCTGCTTTGCGCGGCTTGCCTTTCGAGCAGTCTTGCGCGCGCTTTGAGCGCGGCGCGGCCGCTCTACAAACAATGAAGACACGCCTATGAATGCTCGATATCTTCGACATGTCGGTAGCTTGCTAGCCGTCGCAGTACTGGCTGGCTGCGCCGCGCCGGGTTCGGGCGACATCGCGTCCAATCCTCAGACAACAGCTACCGTTAGCACGACGAGTGCCCGCTCCACCGCACCCCTCGCTTTCGACAACAACCTGAGCTCCGTGCCTGCTCCGAAGCAAGCACAGGGCGAGTCGCTAGCCAACGCGCAGCCGATTACCAGCGGTCCGAACGTCGGCGAATTCGAGCAACAGGGCAAGGCTTCCTGGTACGGTCGCCTGTTCCACGGCCGCAAGACGGCGAGCGGCGAGAAATTCAACATGAATGCGATGACCGCCGCTCATCGCACGCTGCCGCTGGCATCATGGGTGCGCGTGACGAACGAAGCGAATCACAAGACGGTGGTGGTTAAGATCAACGATCGCGGACCTTACGTGCGTGGCCGCGTGATCGATCTTTCGTACGCGGCTGCATCGGCGCTGGACATGAGCAGCAGCGGCACGCAAAAGGTGAAGATCGAAGGACTGACGCAGCAGGAAGCGCGGGCGGCGCGCGAGCAATCGCAGTCGCTGGCGGATGACGGCGTGAACTGAACCTGCGTCTGATCCATGAAAAGGCCGTCATCGCGACGGCCTTTTTTCATTCTTCCGAGCGTTTGCTGAGTATCAACGCGCGTTCGTACAAGACGTTGCGCGATGCGCCCGAGAGCGCTGCCGCGATGCGCGCCGCGCTCTTCACCGACAACTCTTCGAGCAGCATGGTGAGCAGCTCGTCGTTGACGTCGTCCGATGCTTCTTCCTCCGGTGCGCCCTGCACCACAAGCACGAATTCTCCGCGTTGCCGGTTGGCATCTGCTTCGAGCCACGTTGGCCCTTCGGCCAGGGTGCAGCGATGAAGGCTCTCGTGTAACTTCGTCAATTCGCGTGCGATCAGCATTTGCCGCCCGCCGCCGAGCGCTTCACCGAGCGCGCGTACTGTTTCCACGATGCGATGCGGCGCCTCGTAAAACACGAGCGCCATTGAATGCTTGCTCAACGTGCGCAGTTGCGCGGCGCGTTGTTTGGGTTTCGACGGCAGGAAGCCGATGAACGAGAAGCTGCTGACCCACGCGCCGGCCGCGCTCAACGCAGTGGTGAGCGCGCTTGCGCCCGGCAAGGGGATGACGGGAAAGCCCGCGTTGCGCACGGCATCGACGAGACGTGCGCCTGGGTCCGAAATGCCGGGCGTGCCCGCGTCCGACACGCACGCGATGCGCTCGCCGTTCTTCAGATGCTCGATCACGCGTTCGGCGGCGCTGCGTTCGTTATGTTCGTGCACGGCGATCGACGGCTTCGAGATGCCGTAGCGCGCGAGCAGTTGCGAGGTGTTGCGCGTGTCTTCGGCGGCGATGCGATCGACGAGACCGAGCACGTGCAGCGCGCGCACCGTGATGTCCGCCGTATTGCCGATCGGCGTGGCGACCACATAGAGCGCGCCCGTCGGATAGTGCTGCCCGTCGGCTAATTCGGAGATCTGAAGCATGAGCGCGGGCGTCGAAGGAAAGACTGCCATTTTGCCACGCGTGCACGCGCTCAATGCTCGACAACTTTTGAGGAGTGCCTGTGTCCAAATCGCTCGGCGATGTTTTCGAAGCGCGCGCGCTCGAGTACCTGCAAAGGCAGCGCATGAAGCTCGTCGCGCGCAACGTGCGTTGCCGTGGCGGTGAGATCGATCTCGTCATGTCCGATGAACGCGGCGCGCTCGTGTTCGTCGAAGTCAGGGCGCGCGCGAGCCGCCGGTTCGCGGATGCCGCCGCGAGCGTCGATGCCAGAAAGCGCGAAAGGATCGTGCGCGCCGCGCAGTTTTATCTGACGAAGTGGCGCGGCGCGTTGCCCGCGTGCCGCTTCGACGTGATCGCCTTCGATGCGGGACGCATTCGCTGGGTGACGGATGCTTTTCGTGCCGACGGCACTTGATGTTGAGGTGTGCCGCGGCATGCATGCGGTAAACTGCGCAGCATTCACACGCAACAACCGCCGCCGCCGCGGCCGATAATCGAGAGTCGATGTCAGTCGAACGCATTCAACAGCAATTCCGCGACAGCGCGGCGCTCACGCTCGAAGCACTCGATGTGCTGGCGGTCCCGATCGCGGCGGCAGTCGACACGCTGTTCAGCGCGCTCGCCAACGGCTCCAAGATTCTCACATGCGGCAACGGCGGTTCGGCCGCCGACGCGCAACGTTTTGCCGCGCAACTCATCGGCCGCTTCGAGCGCGAGCGTCCCGCATTGCCGGCCATTGCGCTGACGACCGATACATCGATACTCACGGCAGTCGGCAACGACTACGCCTTCGAACAGATCTTCTCGCAGCAGGTTCGTGCGTTGGGACATGCGGGCGATGTCCTGCTTGCCATCAGCACGTCGGGCAACTCGGTAAACGTGCTCGCGGCGATTCAGGAAGCGCACGAACGCGAGATGATCGTGATTGCGCTGACGGGCAAGGGCGGCGGCGTGATATCCGAGGTGCTCATCGACACCGACATACATATCTGCGTGCCTTCCGAGCGGACGGCGCGTATTCAGGAAGTCCATCTGTTGACCATTCACTGCCTGAGCGACGGCATCGACGCGATGCTGCTGGGCGACGACTGAACACAAAGGGGAAAACGAGTTGATGAACAAGACACGCGTGAAGGCGACGCTGGCTAACGCCACGTTGGTGGTGAGCATGTTGTCGGGTGTTGCGTTGACACTGCAGGGCTGTGCGCTCGCGGTGGTCGGTGCGATGGGCGGCGGCACCTTGATCGCCACCGATCGCCGCACGCTCGGCGCGCAGACCGAAGATCGCGAGATCCAGGTGAAGGCGTTATCGCGGATTAACGAGAGCGTGCCCGACACGGCGCATGTCAATGTCACCGTGTTCAACCGGCGCGTGCTCTTGACGGGCGAAGTACCCGACGATGCCTCGAAGCAGAAGGCCGAGTCTGTCGTGCACGACATCAACAACGTGGGCAGCATCGTCAATGAACTGTCGGTGCAGGGCGCGAGTTCGATTTCCTCGCGCGCCAACGACTCGTACCTCGAAGGACGCGTGAAGACCGCGATGGTCGGCGAGAAGGACTTGCGCGCGAACTACTACAAGGTCGTGTGCGAGCGGAGCATTGTGTATTTGATGGGCCTCGTCACGCCGGATGAAGGCGCGCATGGCGCGGATGTCGCCGCGCGCGTGCCGGGCGTCGAACAAGTGGTGAAAGTGTTTCAGTACATCAAGCCGGAAGAAGCCAAGGCGCTGGAGGCGGCGGCGGCATCGGATGCGAGCGGCGTCTCGGCGGCGAGTGCCCCGGCGCCTGAGGCCACGGTTGGGACGGTGCCGGATTCATCGGTGACATCGCGTCCGCTGGATCAGCAGACGCCCGCGCCCGTCAAGAATTCGGATGTTCATCCGGGAAGTGCGGCTCCGGCGCCAGTGGGTAAGTAATGATGCGACTGCGTGGTTGTGTCGGGGCTGGTTTGCTTTTGAGTGTGTCGGCGTTGGTTCATGCGGCGGATCAGCCTATATCCGCCGCCAATGCGATGGCGATTGCGCGCAGCAATGCGTGCATGGGATGTCACGCGGTGGATCGCAAACTTGTTGGGCCGTCGTTTCAACAAGTGGCGGACAAATACAAGGGCGATGCATCCGCGAGCGCGAAGCTTGAAGCAAAAGTGAAGAAGGGTGGCGCGGGCGTGTGGGGATCGATACCGATGCCTTCGCATCCTTCCATGAACGATGCGGAGATCAAGACCGTGGTCGCGTGGGTGTTGGCGGGAGCGCCGGAGAAGTAAGCTGGTGGCGGCTCAGGCTTGCGTTTCGTTGGGATGCTTGTGATACACTTTTACTTCGTTGGGGGGGTAGCTCAGCTGGGAGAGCGTCGCGTTCGCAATGCGAAGGTCGGGAGTTCGATCCTCCTCCTCTCCACCAAACAACACTCCTAGCAAGTCCAATGATGTCCCGAAACCCCGCAGCCAGTAAGGCTCGCGGGGTTTTTTTATTCCAATGTCATCCGGTAACATCCTGTGTCATCCTCGGCCATTCGGGGGGCTTTTTGGGGGCATTCCAAGACTCCAGTTTGTCGATGCCCCCATCCAGGATTTTGCAGGCCTCAAGGGCGGCCTAAGGCAAGAGGACCGCCCGCGGGTTGGCACAGTCTTCAGTGTCCGGATGGCAAAAGCGTTTGGAGATTTTCTGTCGCCTAGGATGGCGAGGCGTGATTCGCGCCCAGACTGACGGACACATTCAGAGGGCCGCGAAATCGTCGGCGCCGTCGGGAATCGTCAGGATCACATCGCCCCTAAGCGGCCATTTCTCGTGTCGTCTGTATTTGAACAATGCGGCGACCGCCGGGCGGCACGAATATGCCTTGCGTTGCTTGCGGCGGGGCGACATGTCCAAGTCCAAATGCGTTTGCGACATGTGGGTAGCGTGCTGCCACGACTGTAGCGGTCTCACATACTGGAATACCGAATTGTTCTAAGGCATCACCGGCCAACCCTTGACGAATGAATGGTTTTTCGCCGAAGCTAGCAATCCGCTTTTCGTATGAGAAATAACCGTGTCGTTGACGGATATCACCATAAAAAATGCGCGCCCCAGAGAAAAGGCATATCGAATCACCGATGGCGCGGGGATGTATCTTGAAGTCACCCCTTCGGGTGGCAAGCATTGGCGCTTTAAATACCGTTTCTTCGGTAAAGAAAAGCGACTTGCTCTCGGGTCATACCCGCTCGTCTCACTAAAGGAGGCCCGCCGGCGTCGTGACGATGCTCGCCGCTTGCTGGCTAATGGCATCGATCCGGGCATAGAGCGTCGTATTCAGAAAGCAGCTGCTGTCGCACATTCGGCCAATAGCTTCGAAGTTGTTGCCCGTGAGTGGTTCGCTCGACAGGCTCCAACGTGGGCGAAGTCGCACGCCGATAAGGTCATTGCTCGTCTCGAAAATGACGTTTTTCCGTGGCTAGGCGGCCGGCCAATCGCTGACATCTCCGCGCCTGACGTCCTCGCTGTTCTCCGCCGCGTGGAGAAAAGGGGAGCCTTGGATACGGCTCATCGTGTGCACCAGAACTGCGGGCAGGTGCTTCGCTACGCCATAGCGACAGGCCGTGCATTGCGAGACGTGTCTGCCGATCTGCGCGGAGCTCTCGCGCCGGCGCACCACGTGCACTTTGCGTCGATCACTAACCCGCAAGAGGTCGCTGAGCTCTTGCGAGCGCTTGACGGTTTCCAAGGCACATTTGTTGTGCAATGCGCCCTTCGCCTCGGACCGTTGCTTTTCGTTCGGCCGGGAGAGCTAAGAACCGCACAGTGGAAGGACTTCGATCTCGAACGCGCGGAATGGCGCTATAACGTCTCCAAGACAAGGACAGACCATCTCGTTCCGCTTTCCGCTCAAGCGGTGAACATCCTCACCGATCTTCGTGCGCTCACTGGGCATCGACAGTTTGTGTTTCCTGGACGCGACCCACGTAAGCCGATGAGCGGCGCGGCGGTCAATGCGGCGCTCCGGAGACTAGGCTATGACACAAGAACCGAAATTACAGGGCATGGGTTCCGAGCGATGGCCCGAACGATTCTTCATGAGCAGCTCCGCTTCCCGTGCGAAGTGATCGAGCACCAGCTCGCCCATAGAGTCGCCGACAATTTAGGAACGGCTTATAACCGGACGAAATTCATCGACGATCGCGTGCGGATGATGCAGGTTTGGGCAGACTATCTTGACGAGCTTAAGGCAGACGCGCCCGATGCGATTAACGCGACAAGCTAGCCTCATCGCAGCTATGCGTGAGCATGCCGATGGACTTCATCGACTATCGCTATTGGGTAGCGCTCGACAAGTGGACCGTGAGGGAAGCGGCGCTTCTGCTTGATACAAAGAATCCGCATCTGCACCCTAACTTCGACTATCGATCGAAGGCACGTCAACCAGAATACGAAACAGCAAGGCAAATTGCCGTAGTCATCAAACGCACGAATTGGGGGCGGCGTTATGGGATTTGCAAATGGGAGGTCAAAGAGGATCCTATCTACATTTGCGACGCGGTTAGGCGCGCCGGTTTTAGATTGCCACAATCGTTAATCCGTGAACTCGCGAGGCTAGAATCGCGTGATGAGCTACGAGCGACACCAAGATTCAGCAAAGAGGATGAGAGCAAAAGCGCAGCGACGAAGGAGCGTCACGCGATGCTCAAGCTAATAATCGGGCTGGCAATGGGCGGTTACCGTATGGATCCCGACGCCCCTCGCAATCTGCACGCGAAGGAAATGCGGATCGATCTCGAGCGTGCGGGCGTATCGCTTGACGACGCAACAATAAAGAAGTATCTCGATGAAGCACGCCGCCTGAGGAGGTCGATTCTTGATAGTGCGCAGTCAGACTAAACCTAACTCAGCAGGGCATATGCGACGACTGTCGTATATCGGGGCCTTTTTGCTCTCGCACATCGGGGACGGGTTATCTTAAAACTCTGCCGGACGTTTAAGAAAAGCGTCCGGCACGGTGAACGACTATTTTTGATCCGGCTCCGGTTCGGGCTCACCGACATCAGGAACATCGCCAGGAGTCGGGCCGGGAGCCGGCGCGTCAGGAGGTGTTGAAGGGACAGCAGTCGGGTCGATCGGATCTGACGACATCGCGGTTCTCCAGTGGTGACGCGCAACGATTGCGCGATAACCTTACCGCAATGACTATTCCCAAACGACAAAAAACGCGCCGAACCCGTTTCAGCGCGGTGATTCGGCGTCGTGACATCATCAGCGTGGCACCCGGTTCAGTCGGCCTTGAGCTTATGCGGCTTGGGGGGAGTCTGAACTTTACTGTATTCAAATTCAGGGGTGTCTTTAAGTGCCTGTTTTGTCGCGCCTGCAAGATAAAAATTGCCGTTGCGAGTATCGAGAGAAGTAATGGGCACGGCGACGTCATGGGTTGCCACGCCCAAAAAACCGCCTGCCGCGATCACGGCTGCGGACACCGTAGCGTCGGTCGTGACAACGAGATCCTTGATCGAGCCGATTTTTTCATTCTTGTCGTTGTACACCGCTTTTCCAAGGATGCTCTTCTTCGCGCTCCAACCTTCAAGCAATGCCTTGGATTGTTGAACAGTAACGCTAAGCGGCTGAGTACCAGCGACTTGTGCATGAGCATTGATGCACCCAGCGCTAAGAACTACGGCGAGAGCGACGCGGTGAAGCTTTCTCATGGTGGACTTCCTTGGAATTGGGAGTCCCTGCTGGGGCAAGAAACGGACCTGCTGCAGGCCGTCTCGCGCTAGTCAGGATGTGGCGTCGCTGTTGATAAAACTGCTTTGGTCGCATCTCTTTTACGGACGACCCGCTGATCAACCAGTAGAAGTTTTCCCATGCTGAGCCTGCACGATCGAATAATACAAAACTGAAATGCAGGTAGCTCAACGGCTGCCGCGCAGCGGCTGAATCGTGGCGAAGCCTCGCTCAATCTCGCTCATGCGGTCATCGAGTAGCCCCTACGCTTATCACATAGACGATTGCGTCTGTATCTGCACGCATCTCGACCAGAGCCTCAGTCAACAAGTTGATGCACTAGCACATCTCGGCTCAAAGCCTTGCTGCCGATAGATCTGCATCCGAATTCGGATGAGAGTCGTGTTGGATTAGGACAAGTCCGAGACTAGTGGCGCGATTCTTTGACGTGCGTGCCGGATGAGCCGGAACCACGCATCCGAAAAGAGGTATGGCTATGACATTTCAGACTCCCCAGGCGATCTTGCGTCGAAAGCGCGTAGAAGAGTTGACCGGCCTTTCGCGGTCAACGATCTACGCCCGGATCAACAAGAAGACGTTCCCTGCGCCTATTGACCTCGGCCCCCGTTCGGTTGGTTGGCGAATCGGCGACATCGAGGCTTTCCTCATTGCGCCGTCTACCTATCGGGCGGAGGAGTGAACATGCTGAAAAAAATCATTTTTGAGCGGAGCTTGCTAGCGTTATTGCCGCGCGCGAGGTTCGAGTCGCGCTTTCGTTTGCACTTTGAATCCGACGGAGTTGGCAGGGCAGTTTTCGGCACTACGCGTTGTCAGGGTGAAATCAGTTGTCATGCACAGGACTTTGTTGGTGGGCGACGTTGGCTTGGTAAAAAAATGGCCGGCACAATAGCCGGCCAATCAAGAAACCCCGATAGCGATCCTAAGCCACCGTCCTCAGCCGCGCCATCGGTCCAGTACGAAAATGCAACCAGCTTGACGAAATCTGATCCCGTCGTCTATCCTTTGAAGCGCGGGAGGAGACACCTTCCGCTCGGGTTTGACAGCTCGAACTGTACAAGGCGGATAACCGCCGACCGGCGGTATTTTTTCGTCCGCAGCCTTGCGTTCGCCTTCAATGGCCGGGCCTTGGCGGGGGAGCGTTCGCGCTCGCCGGTTTCCTTGTACGCCGGTCTGTCAACCCTGCCTAGTGCCTGGCCACCCCGTTTGACAGCGGGAGCCAGGTTCGTTGAACCTGTACAAGGAGGCCGCGCCATGCGCCCCGCTATTACCGCTCGTCCTGAGCGAACACAATCCCCGCTTCAAATCCAAATCATCAATCGCGCCCTGCGCGACGCGGCCCTTGCACCCTCCGCGAACGATGCGCTCGACTGCTGCGCCGAAGCGTTGCTGCATCTCGCTGAACTCGCCCGCGCCGAGGTGCGTCATGACTAACGTCA